>CALYQQ010000004.1 GCA_945288535.1 uncultured Enterobacterales bacterium
GTTATGCGATTAACCGATAATGCGCTATCAACTTTGCTATTTTCTTTATTTGTCGTATCACTGCGTTCTAACGTAGTATGGTTATCTTGTTTACTCGTTATGTGATCAACAAGTAATGCACTATCAACTTTGCTATTTTCTTTATTTGTCGCATCACTGTGTTCTAACGTGGTATGGTTATCTTGTTCACTCGTTATGCGATTAACCGATAATGCGCTATCAACTTTGCTATTTTCTTTATTTGTCGTATCACTGCGTTCTAACGTAGTATGGTTATCTTGTTTACTCGTTATGTGATCAACAAGTAATGCACTATCAACTTTGCTATTTTCTTTATTTGTCGTATTACTGTGTTCTAACGTAATAGCATTATCATTTTTATTTGTTTTCTGTTCACTAACTGAGGTAGAAGTCTCAACCGTCATTAATTCGACATGCGTATGGCGATCCTCTTGCTGTAATGATGCCATCTCATCAGAAATAGCTTCAGTGTCCAATTCTGGCTCATCTTTAGCATTTTTACCAAATCTAAGCCAGGAGAAAAAACCTTGTTTTTTATCTTTTGCCATCTTGAGAAAACATCCTCTATTATATTAATTATTTACCAACGCTACTTCTTATCACCAGAATTTCCTGACAGCAATCATTTGATCAGATGCCCTCAGAATAATGAATAATTTGCTATAAAATTATCCATTAAGATGGTTACCTGTAAGCGGGTAAAGGGGTAAATATATTATGCCTATCATAACATATACCTGCTCAGACGTTAGCAATTGAATATGATAAAATTTATACATTACAAAAATATATTAATTATTATAGAAAATGCCTATTAATTATGTGCATAATCTATATCGATTAATAAATTTTTAGAGCAGATAATTTATCTATAACTTAATCGAACCCAATTTACTTTTTAAATAACGAATAATTACTTTGACCGAACTAAAAACACTTTATTCTAATAATAATGTTATGACACATAATGATTAAATTATATGCATTATTCATCTAGGTGTAATGAAATAGATAAGTATATAATCCAAGAAAATAATATAACGTTGCATCATGCGTTAAACTGGGTGTTATTTAATAAATACAACATGTTATCAATGAATCAATAGTTACATAACCATTTTTATACGAAAATAGTAAGCGGCTACATATCATAATAGTGCTTTAGTGCTATTACCAACATATTGATATTTTATAAAATAGACTACTACGTCAAAACTACAACCGATAATATATTAGTCTTTATATTACGACTTACTTGTTATTTTGTGATAAAAAGAAGATAACATTATGATTTGTATAATAATTAACCATAACACCTTGATAGGCAAATGATCTGTAGGTTAGTATTACGACCAAAGGATTATTTAATAGCCATATAAAGTATAAATAATGATTCATAATACACTGAATAAATTTAAAAAAACAAAGCATTCTGGTATATTTAACTTATAACTAACGACAATATTACCAAAGATTATTTTTCATAGCCTATTTAGCTTTTATAATAGAGTATCTATTTGTTGCGCTAATACCACAAAGTAAAATGGACAAAAAATGAGTAAAAGAGCGAAATTAGCGATAACAGGGCAAATCCGAATTATTGGAGGTCAGTGGCGTGGAAGAAAATTACCTGTACCAGATAGTATAGGTTTGCGTCCAACAACTGATCGGGTACGGGAAACACTCTTTAATTGGTTAGCCCCTTATATTGTTGATAGCCATTGCCTCGACTGCTTTGCTGGTAGTGGAGCCCTAACACTAGAAGCATTATCTCGTTATGCGGCTAAAGCTGTAATGCTAGAAAAACACCATTTGATTGCTGCACAATTAAAACAAAATTTGCAACGCTTAAATAGCGAAAAAGCCACTGTGGTACAAACTGATGCTTTACACTGGCTAGACCAATCCGGTGAACCATTCGATATTGTTTTTATTGATCCACCTTTTAGAAAAGGATTAGTGGAACAAGTAATGTTATCATTAGAAAATAATCATTGGTTAGCCGACAATGCATGGATATATGTTGAATGTGAAAATGAGCATAAGCCGTTAGTTGTGCCGACTTACTGGCAACTCTACCGAGAAAAACAAGCCGGACAAGTTATTTATCGTCTTTATCATCGCCATATTGAATAGAGTCGACATACCTTTAAAAATATTGAAATGGAAACTTCTTATGTTAATTAATATTGGCCGTTTGTTAATGTTATTAATTTGGACTGTACTGATTTACAATTTCATTATCCCTCTTGTAAAACCAGTTAATTACATATTAAATGCAGCTTTTGCCTTCATGATAATCATGCATATACTTAAGCTATTTATGTTTAAACTCACTTTGGCCAATGAGCAAGGACAATTGAGTAAAGTAGCGCAATTACGACTATTTTTATTTGGTGTATTTGAGCTGCTTGCTTGGCAAAAAAAATGGCAGAGTGAAAATAAAACTAGTCTATAAGCAATAATAAAGCCTGTAGGCTAGTTACCTTTACGGATAATATAGTAATAAGGTATAATCTCTGTCTGGAAAGAAAGTAATTCATGATCCATATGTAAACAAAAACCAGGAATATCTCTGACTGTTGCAGGATCGTCGGCTATCACTAATAAAGTTTGACCTGATTGCATCTGACGAATCATTTTTCTTATCATCATGATAGGCTCTGGACAGCGTAGGCCTTTGGTATCAAGGGTAATATCAGTAATTTCTGGTTCAGTAGCCATTTTTTGTTCCAATTATTTAATCAAACTATATATTTTTATTACTCATACGACACTTTTTCGACATGAAAATATTGGTCTATAAGATAAGTTAAATACTTTATTATGGTTCATTACATCCTTCAAGTAGATTAGTCGTTAATTCTTTATTATTAATTATGATAACTTCATGAATTTTTTAGTTAACGCATTAATATTTGCTAAGCAAAAAAATAGACTATTGCAATGTAAATCTAAGCGTGTATCATCGCCACCTCAAAATTAAATAAATTGTTTTTAATTGGGTTCCCTTACCCCAACTGAATAAAAAGGTTATTATTTATGTATTCAATTACTCATCAACATCGTTTGAATTCGTTGATTTGGCTGTCATTATTTCATGTCTTGGTTATTACAAGCAGCAATTATTTGGTGCAGTTCCCTATTACTGTATTTAATGTATCAACGACATGGGGAGCCTTTACCTTTCCATTTATCTTTTTAGCTACAGACTTAACGGTCAGGATTTTTGGTGCGCCTTTAGCTCGTCGGATTATTTTGCTTGTCATGATGCCCGCATTACTGATTTCTTATGCATTATCTACGCTATTTTTTGATGCGCAGTGGCAAGGATGGCAAGCACTATCCTCATTTAACATTTCAGTAGCTAGAATTGCGCTTGCTAGTTTTGGTGCTTACTTATTAGGTCAATTACTTGATATTCAGGTCTTTAATCGATTAAGACAATTAAAGACATGGTGGATTGCACCTGCTGCATCTATGATTTTTGGGAATATGTCTGATACTTTATCATTCTTCTCTATTGCCTTTTACCGTAGTAATGATGCGTTTATGTCCGAACATTGGTTATCTATTGCTTGGGTGGATTATTTAACAAAACTTACTATCTGTATACTATTTTTCCTGCCTACTTATGGTGTGATATTATCCATGATTATGAAACGTATCACACAAAGTTCGCTAACCCCAATGAAGCAACTGGCTTAAAAATAAGATAGGGTTACACGATTTATCGTGTAACCCTATCTAAAGTATAATAGTGCTAATACTAAAAGGATGATAATAGCGAATATTAGCTACACATTATACACCTTGACGATAGGCATTTGATTCTAATTCATGTGTAATATATTAATAATATGATACGATATCTCCATTTGAGGCAATAAGTCATACCCACATTAAATGTTATAAATAATTACCTCTATCCAATGTAATTATTCAGCTAATGCTTTAGCTACTAAAGTTAATGGATGATCACAACGCTTGCTTGTTGACATTTCGATCTGGAATTTACACGTTTCACAATCACTGACAACGCTATCGATACCAAGTGATTCAATTTGGCTAAAAAGTGGTGCACCTATATCTTGTGATGTCTGATAATTTTCTTTCTTAAACCCATATGTCCCAGCGATACCGCAACATTGTGAATCAAGAACAATTACTTCTAGGCCAGGTATGCGCCGCAATAATGACAAGGTATAAGATGCCCAACCCATTTTTTCCATATGGCAAGGGGTATGATAAGCAACTCTTAGGGGTAATTCTTTCAATTTAAGTTGGTAACCTTTGTTAAAGAGTCTATACAAATAGCGTGTAGCTAATTCAATATGATCTTTGACCTGCTGATTATCAATGCCAAGAATATGCGGATATTCATCCCGTAAAGTAAACGTACATGTTGATGAGGTACCAATAACAGTCATTTTTTTTTCAATAACTGCCTGCGTAATTGACGCTGTATTATGTTGTGCATGTTTTTTTGCTTGTTTAAAGAATCCATTAGCAATTAATGGTACACCACAACAGCGTTCCTTTTCTAATAAGTGAACCCCTATACCTAAATGATTAAATATACGAATAACATCTTTGCCAAGATCTGGATTATTATAATTAACATAACAGCCATGAAATAAGGCAACGTGTTCATTAAATTTCGCTTGATCACCGGCATGCTTTCGATACCATTGACGGAACGTACCAAAGGCATATTTTGGAAATTGACGGCGATGATCTATTTTTAATACTTTATCCAGCACACTTTTTACTGGCTTCAGACGTATGGCAGAGTTAACTAAAGGAGCAAAAGGCGTCGATAAAGACCCCATAAAATCCGTATGACTTAGTAATGCCTCTCTAATGCCCGGTGATTTTGTATTATATTTATCCTTAGCGCGTTGAATAATATCGCCAATTTTCACATCTGATGGACATGCAATTTCACATCGTTTACAGTTAGTGCAATATTTTAGCGCATCATCATATAGTGCCCCATCTTTTATTCTTAAACGCTCTCCATCAGGACCCGCTTGTTTTGGACCGGGGTAATTTACGTTCACTTTTGCGACTGGACAATATGTCGTACACACTGTACATTTTGTACAATTTTCAAAGCTTGTATCATGAAACTGGTTCATTGATATCTCCTTGCTTTGTCGCAATTTGCTCTGCTATATGTAATGCGGTAAGCAACGAAACACCTGCTCCACAGCCTTGTTTTAAGGGATCAAAACCACCTAATACAGATCCTCCAACATAGAGATTTGTTATCACCTGATTATTCAGTATACCGCGAAGCTGGGTATCAGTTTTAACTCCAAACTGCATATAAGGTTGAGGCTGGAAAAAATTCTCCTCTGTCCAGTTTGCTTTATTTTTATCATAAGACACATCTAAACCAAAAATAGGCTCATAAATCCGCCCGTATTCAGCGACCAATCCTTTATTAAAAAAGCTACCACTTGCAAGTACAATATTTTTAGCACTTAACGGGATATTACCATGATTGCGAGTATAAACTTCTTTTACACTATTATTTTCAATCACAGCATCTAATACAGAGTCACCTTCCATAAACGAACCACCATAAGATAAAAATTGATGATAAAGCTGTTGGTAAATATGGCGCCCAGCTAACGATGGTGGTAATGTTGGCACCATCATGACTGGTTTATCAAAATGCATTTTAAATTGATTGTGCTGTTTTGCATTATTAAGACCGACACATGCGGGCATAATAATAGCATCAACATGTTGTATAATTTGAGATAACTCAATGTTCAGACGAGAAAAATGATCAGGTTGATTAAGTAATTGAGCAATATTAACTGAACGAAATTCACTCGCATTATGACGAAGATGCTCAAGACAAGGTAAATTTAACCAAAAAATACTAGCGTCAACATTATAATGTTTTAATGCTTCTGCAACTAATTCAGGCTGAAAATCCATAAATCCGTCAAAGCTTACTATCGCAATACGATGCCAAGGTAAACCCGTTTTACTTGAAAATATCGCCATTTCTTCACAGGTTAACCATGCTGGACTTACCTTACCTAATGAGGTTAAGCGTAAATGATTTTGTTGACTATTTCCTTTAACATTGATACTGCATTTTGCTAGTAACTGCTCAGCTCGACGAGATAACTTTATAAATTGTTCTTTTCCTAGTTTGCTATAAGGATGCTGGGGGGCCTGTAATTTTAAAATATCGAATGCTTCTATTGGTTGATTAACAGGCGTGCCATCCGGTAGAGCATTAAGCAAATTAAATGAACCTGATGAGAAATGTAATGCACTTTGCCCCGCACTAACAATTGAACAACGTTGGCCTTGTTCTGCTAAATAAATACCACAACTTAACCCAGCTAAACCACCACCGATAATTAATGTATCAAATTGCATCTTCTACCTCTTGGTTTGGTGCTATTTCTAATCCACAAACTTCTTGATAAACCCAACTTGTAAATTCACTTTCACGCATAGCATCGCCCCAAACCACAGGTTTTATTCCTTTCCAGCGCTCATTTAAAAAATGGTATAATTGCGTACATGATGTCGATGGTGTGGATACTTTATAACGCTCTAATAATCCAGCCGCTCGACATGCACAGAGTTCACCTTGGCAAGGTCCCATACCAACCCGGGTTCTACGTCGCAAATCAATTAAATTTTTTACATTTAATGATTCAATAGCATAACGTACTTCACCCACAGTAACGGCTTCGCACTCACATACCAGACTGGTACTTAATCGCTTATCATTGGCTAATTTCACCGCTAGGTCACCATGTCGATAAACAGCAGAACCCCGAATCGTAGCTGGTAATGACATCACTTTTTTTATTGTTTCTGCGGAAGTATGATGTGAGCCAGGTAGCGGCTCTACAGCGGTTGTACAAGGCGTTGTATTGGATAATTTTTTACTTATCAGATCAGTTGTCCATTCAGCCATTAGGCGATACGTCATTAATTTACCACCAGTAATGGTGATAAACCCATTTAAGCCGTCTCGTTGAGCATGATCGAGTAAAACAATACCACGACTAACGTTACGTCCTGAGGGATCATCATCAGTAGCGACAAGGGGTCTAACGCCAGCATAAGCACGTAACATCCGGGTATTAATAAGCTGCGGTGCTAGTTTTTCGCCTTCGCGAATTAAAATATCAACTTCTTCCGCTGTTACTTTCATATTATCGATTTCATGATAATCGATACGTGTAGAGGTTGTACCTATAAGAGAAATCGTATCTCCGGGTACCAATATATCCGCATCTGCAGGTTTACGACAACGATTAATAACCATTTTATTAATACGATGTCCAAGAATTAATAATGCACCTTTTGCGGGAAACATTTTAACGCGTAAATCAGCATACTCAACAATCTTTTGTCCCCAAATACCACCTGCATTAACAACAATCGAAGCATAAATATCATAGGTTCGATGCTGTTTGTGATCATAGACTTTAACCCCAGTAACTGTATTATTATTACGGATAAGGCCAATGACTTCGTGATAAGTGAATATTTTGGCACCATGTTGTTGGGCATCTAAAACGTTTGCTAATGTTAAACGAAATGGGTCCACTGTACCATCAGGCACCTGGACCGCACCAATCAGTGTTGGGTTGACCGAAGGTTCTCTTCGGATAGCTTGTTCTGGTTCAATTGCAAAAGCATCAATACCCGCAGTTTGGCAGGCAGAAATAAACGATGTTTGAAAATTAAGGTCATCCTCCGGTAGAGTAATAAATAAGCCATTAGTTTCTTCTATGCAATGTCTTGCGATCCTTTTTAAAATTTTATTTTCTTCAATACATTCTTTAGCTGATTCGGGATCGGTAACCGCATAACGTGCGCCACTATGTAATAAACCATGATTACGTCCAGTAGCACCTGTCGCAATATCATAACGCTCTAATAAAATACAGCGAAAACCGCGTTTTGCACAATCTCTGACGACACCTGCTCCAGTGGCGCCACCACCAATAACAATAACATCAGTTTCGTTGTATGACTCATTTTTAGCCATAACCGTTATCCTATTATACTTTTTTATAGTTTCTAATAATACGCGATTTCAAACATAAAATGTTTGATAAGAAACACAATAATGACAATTATTACGTAAAAGGAACAAAATAACTATCATTATTAGGTATAAATTAGGAATAAGACAAAATAGTATCTTTATGACTCTCATCACGAAATAAAAGTAAAAGTAAGCATAATTATGCAAAATTATTATAATGAGTGTTTTTTTAGGAATAATTAACTTACTAAAAATAATATATGCTATGTATTCTATGGTATTAGAAATATTTCGCGTGGTAAGTTAATCTAAATAAAATAATTAGGAGAATATTTTTATGCTTGCCATATTTAAACCATCGCCACATAAACCTAGAGTTGAAAAAGATAAAATAGATCCATTATATCGACAATTACGGCGACAAATATTTATAGGAATTTTTATCGGCTACGCAGCTTACTATTTTGTCAGAAAAAATTTCGCACTTGCAATGCCCAGTTTAGAAGCGGCTGGTTTTAGTAAAGGTGAGCTCGGTACAGCACTTTCTGCAGTCGCTATTGCTTATGGCCTATCTAAATTTTTTATGGGGACTGTTTCTGATCGCTCCAACCCACGTGTTTTCGTAACGGCAGGCCTTGTTTTATCAAGTATTATCATGTTAATTATGGGATTTGTTCCCTGGGCAACTTCCAGTATTCCCGTTATGTTTTGCTTATTATTTATTTGTGGTTGGTTTCAAGGTATGGGTTGGCCCGCCTGTGGCAAAACAATGGTTCATTGGTGGTCTAAAAAAGAACGTGGTAGTGTAGTTTCAGTATGGAATTGTGCTCATAATGTTGGTGGTGGTTTACCCCCTTTACTTTTTGCGCTAGGGATGATGTTATTTTCTGATTGGCATTCAGCTTTTTATATGCCAGCATTTGCCGCTATTATCGTTGCTATTATTACCTTTATCTTAATGCGTGATACCCCCCAATCATGTGGGCTTCCTCCTGTTGAAGAATATAAAAATGATTATCCTGATGATTACAACGATGATTCTGAAAAGGAGCTAACAACCAAAGAAATTCTAATGCAGTACGTTTTTCCAAATAAATTATTATGGTGTATTGCTATTGCCAATGTCTTTGTCTATTTATTACGCTATGGTATTCTAGACTGGTCACCGAGTTACCTTAATGAAGTAAAACATTTTTCGTTTGATAAGTCATCCCTCGCCTATTTTCTTTATGAATATGCAGGGATACCCGGCACCTTATTATGTGGATGGATGTCAGACAAAGTATTCAAAGGCAACCGTGGAGCGACCGGTGTATTCTTTATGTCATTAGTTACGCTAGCAACGATTGTTTATTGGTTAAACCCTGCGGGTAATCCACTCATTGACACTATTTGCATGATTTCTATAGGTTTTTTAATTTATGGCCCTGTGATGTTAATTGGTCTACATGCGTTAGAATTAGCACCTAAGAAAGCAGCTGGAACTGCAGCAGGCTTTACGGGATTATTTGGTTATCTTATCGGTACGGTTTCAGCCAATGCAATTGTCGGTTATACCGTAGATTATTTTGGTTGGGATGGTGGATTTATCCTCATGATTAGCGGTTGTTTTATTGCAATTATTATGTTGATATTAACAATGTTATTAGAAGGTAAAGTAAAATCTAATCATACCGCACATAATTTATAATAAATTATATTCATATAGGAAAAGTAAAATGCTTTTCCTATAATTCTTATTTATATTTATCTTATTTTATCTTACGTTATTTAATAAATTTCCCATATCTATTAATAAATTTTTTTATTAATAATTTATTAATTTTTATTGACTAAAATAATTTTATTATTGTTATATGTATGTAATATCGAAATTATAGAATTATAAAATTGCAAGATAATATTACTAATATCACTTATATTATGCTCAAAAACTAAATACCATTATAAACAGCTATTATGACTTAATTAATTAACCTTCAAATGAATTTTAGTATAAAAAACTGGCTATAACTTAAAACATAGGGAGATTATAATAATGCAACACAGCTTACTCGCATTAATGTTGAGTGTCACATTGACTGTATCATTTAATGCTAATGCAAATATGGGTACAGTGGCCCCCAAAAACACCAGTCCCGCAAAAAAAATAGTGATTGCCCATCGAGGAGCCAGTGGTTATTTACCAGAACATACCTTACCTGCAAAAGCAATGGCTTATGCTCAAGGAGTTGATTACCTTGAACAAGATTTGGTGATGACCAAAGATGACAAATTAATCATATTACATGATCATTATCTAGATCGTGTTACTGACGTTGCCGATCGTTTTCCCGAGCGCGCTCGTCAAGATGGTCGTTTCTATGCAATTGATTTCACTCTTGATGAAATTCGTTCTTTGCGTTTTACAGAAGAATTTCAAGTTGAAAATGGAAAACGAGTACAAAAATTTGCTGGACGTTTCCCTATCTTTAAGTCTCATTTTCGTATCCATACTTTTGCCGAAGAAATTGAATTTATCCAAGGATTAAACCATTCAACTGGGAAACGCGTCGGTCTTTATCCAGAAATAAAAGCGCCGTGGTTTCATCGTAATGAAGGGAAAGATATTTCCCGACTTGTTTTATCCACTCTAAAAAAATATGGCTACAATACTTCTAATGATATGGTTTATTTGCAATGCTTCGATCCAAATGAATTAAAACGTATCCGTAACGAACTCATGCCAAAAATGAATATGAATTTAAAATTAATTCAGCTTATTGCAAAAACTGATTGGCAAGAAACATTTGTTAAAGATGATAAAGGTAAGCTTGTTAATTATAGTTATGATTGGATGTTTGAGTCTGGTGCTATGTCAGAAATTGCCAAATATGCAAACGGCATTGGTCCCCAATACCCAATGCTTATTCAAGAAAATAGCACGAAAGGTAATATAAAACTTACCTCCATGGTTAAAGACGCACACGCCAATGGTTTACAAGTGCATCCTTATACCATACGCGCTGATTTGCTACCCGATTATGTTAACAATATGGATGAATTGCTTGATATTATCTATAATCAAGCAGATGCGGATGGCGTGTTTAGTGATTTTCCTGATATAGCAGTAAGATTTCTGCAATCATCATTACCAGCAATACCTCACGTAAATACTCAAGCAACACCGTCAACGACAAAGGAAGCCTATTCTGCTGCAACTCAAACGATGGTTCCATCTGCTGAACTTACATCTACAGTAAAAAAACACGCTGAAACAAAAACGGTTGCATCGGCAAAAAAAGCAACAGCAATAAATAAATCACATCACACAAAAGAGAAAATAACGGCTAAATCTATAGAAAAAAAAGCAGTGCCTACACACTAATTAATTAGTTTGTCATTTGTAATTAAGATAACCCAGTATGGGTTATCTTTTTTATTATCTTAAGACATGACGTAATTATATTGTCCATTATGATCAATAAAATGAATAGAAGAGACGAAGTTGTTATACAGTGATAACGAATTAAATCATAAATTCAATAAGTTGCTCTTGCATAAAAATATGTACTGATTCAGGTTTTAAATAAACAGTATCACCAATAGCGAATTGATATTTTAATGCTTGCTGCTGAATCAGCATTACTTCTATTATTGGATCATCATCAGAAATAAACACATCTAAATAATAGACTGGACCAGAACTATGTAAATAGTGAATAGTGCCAATAATAGTATTATCAGTGTATGATTTGCTTATATTTATTTCATGTGGTCGAATATAAACCATTACATCTTGATCTGGTAGGTTATCCTCTGGCGATATTATTTGCCAAAAGTTATTTATCCTTAATTTACCATTCTCAATAATACCATGAACGATATTAACATCCCCCAAAAACTGAGTGACAAAAGGCGTTTTTGGCTGCTGATATACTTGTACAGGCGTACCAATTTGTTCAATTTTTCCTTGATTCATTACCACAATACGATCTGCAACATCTAAAGCTTCATCCTGATCATGAGTCACAAAAATAGATGTTAAATGAATTGTTTGATGTAAATCACGTAACCAGCGACGTAATGTTTTTCTTACTTGAGCATCTAAGGCACCAAAAGGTTCATCAAGTAATAGTATTGCTGGGTCAATGGCCAAACACCTGGCTAATGCTACACGTTGTTTTTGTCCCCCGGATAACTGTTCAGGATATGCCATTGCTAACCATTCAAGCTGAATCAAACTAAGTAATTGTTGCACTTTCTCTTTAATTTGTTGTCGACTTTTTCGTATTGCACGTGGTTGAATATGTAAACCAAATGCAATATTATCAAAAACGGTCATATGCCGAAATAATGCATACTGTTGGTACATGAAACCGACTTTGCGTTTCGCAATAGGGACAGATGTTACCTCATGTTGACCAAAAAAAATCTCGCCTTTATCTACCATTTCTAGCCCAGCAATCACACGTAATAATGATGTTTTACCACACCCAGAAGGACCTAAAAGTGCCACGAGTTCATTATTTTCGACTTTTAAATTAATATTTTTAAGTACATGGAAGTTGCCAAAATATTTATTAATATTATTTAGTGCTATACTCATGGGTAGGCTCCAACCTTAGCGGTTTATCATGTTGCATTTTATATTCACTCCAATGGCGAAGGATCAAAATAACAACTGCCATCATGAGTAATAAGATAGAAACACTGAATGCAGCAATAATATTATATTCGTTATAAAGAAGTTCGATATGCAATGGCAATGTATTTGTTTCACCTCGAATATGACCTGAGACAACAGATACAGCACCAAATTCACCTAATGATCTGGCAGAGCACAATACTACGCCATAAAGTAATCCCCATTTAATATTTGGTAACGTGATATAAAAAAAAAGTTGCCAACCATTGGCGCCAAGTGCTTTAGCAGCTTCTTCTTCCAAATGACCTTGTACTTGCATTAATGGGATAAGTTCCCGCGCGATAAAAGGAACTGAAACAAAAATTGTTGCCAAAATTACGCCAGGAATAGCATAAATAATTTGAATATCCCACGCATCAAGGTAGGGGAAAAATAAACTTTGCGCACCAAATAACAAGACGTAGGTTAATCCAATAACAACGGGAGAAATGGAAAAAGGTAAATCAATCAGTGCAAGCAATACACTTTTTCCTTTAAATTCGAATTTAGTAACTAGCCATGCCGATGCAACACCAAAGATCAAATTTAACGGTACCGCAATACTGGTAGCTAACAAACTCAGTTTTAATGCTGCAATGGCATCAGGCTCGCTAATCGTTGACCAAAAAAAGTGAAAATCATTAGCTAATCCTTGCCATATAACAGTAATAAGAGGTAAAAGAAGAACTAAAAAAAAAACTAACCACGTTAGCGTTATTAATAAATAACGACGTACTAACGAAAACATATCGCGTTGATGTAATATTATTATATTACCCATGTTTAACTCCTGATATGCCATTACTGCTTATATGAAAAAGATTCTGTAATGTATTGATTAACAAAAATAGTATGAAAGCCATAATTAGCATTAATAGTCCTATACATGCGGCACCTTGATAATCATAAAGATCTAATTTACCAACAATCAACAAAGGTAATATTTCTGTTTTCATAGGAATATTACCTGCAATAAAAATAACAGAACCATACTCTCCTAATCCTCGAGCAAATGCTAACGAAGTTCCTGTAAGCCAAGCGGGGAAAATAGCCGGAAATAGGATAAACCGAAATGTTTGCCAGGACGAAGCACCTAGGCTAATTGCTGCCTCTTCAATTTCATTTGGCAAATCTTCTAATATCGGTTGTAATGTTCTAACAACAAACGGTAAGGTAACAAATATGAGAGCAAGTATAATGCCTATTGGTGTATAAGCGAGTTTTATTGGGGCAAAGAATTGACCGATGATCCCATTTTTAGCATATATCTCAGTTAATGTTATGCCTGCTATTGCAGTAGGCAAAGCAAAAGGGATATCAATCATAGTATCAATGATTTTTTTACCGATAAAATTATAACGAACCAAACACCATGCGAGTAATAAACCTAAAATACTATTTATGAGTGCACTCATAAATGCTGTTATAAACGATAAACGTAATGCGAAAATGACTTGGCGATTACTAATAATTTGCCATATTTGTTCAATACTTAGTTGAAAAGTAAATACAACTAATCCCGCTAATGGAATTAAAATAATCAATGTTAAATAACTAAGTGTATAGCCTAACGTTAAATTAAATCCTGGAAGTACCGGTGAAATGTGTCGAGTTATAAGCATGTTTTAACCTCGAAGATAACTTGTTTTTATCTTGTAAAAACCTTTTTACTCTTTTTGCTGATATAACTATCTATAAATAAAAAAACAAAAAGATGACGTTATCATTTATTTATCTCAAGCATAATAGTGTCATATATAGCACCATCGGCAAAATAAAGTTGCTGTACTTTTTGCCAGCCTGAAAACATATCATCGACAGTAAATAAAGTTAAAGAAGGAAATTGACTGCTCAGTTCATCAAGTAGTTTTTTATCTCGAGGTCTAAAATAATATTTAGCGGCAATTCTTTGCCCCTCTTCACTGTATAAATAGCTCAAATAAGCTTCTGCTTGTTTACGTGTTCCTTTTTTATCAACGACACTGTCCACTACAGCTACAGGGGGTTCCGCAAGAATAGATATCTTTGGTACAATAATTTCAACATTATCACCACCAGGCTCATTTAAAGCTAAATAAGCTTCATTTTCCCATGTAATAAGAACATCACCAAGCTGTCGTTGTATAAAAGTGATTGTCGCTCCTCTCGCCCCAGCATCAAGTATTGGTGTATGACGGTAAAGTTGTTTAACGAAGTGGTAAGCCTTTTCATCACTGCCATATTGAATACGAGCAAATCCCCAAGCTGCTAAAAAATTCCAACGAGCACCTCCCGATGTCTTAGGGTTTGGTGTAATAACTTCGATACCTTCTTTAATCAAGTCATCCCAATTTTTGATTTGCTTTGGATTGCCTTTTCTTACAAGAAAAACAATAGTTGAGGTATATGGGGCACTATTATAAGGTAAACGAGAAGCCCAATTGGTATCGATTAAGGGTTTATGTAAATTAATTGCATCAATATCGCTAGCAAGGGCCAACGTAACAACATCAGCTCGTAAACCATCGATCACAGAACGCGCTTGCTTCCCGGAGCCACCATGGGAGTTTTTAATCCTTAGTGTTTCGCCGGTTGTTGCCTTCCAATGTGCAATAAAGGCGGTATTATATGCGTGATAAAATTCCCGAGTCGGATCATAAGAAACATTAAGTAAATCAATAGCTTGCCCGTTTATAGCAAACAACAATAATAATAAAGGTACAACGAATCCTTTTTTCCTTATTGCTACAGTGCTCATACATAAGCTCCTGTCAGTAAAATTCATTATCCTATTTAATATTAGAGCAAATGGAATAACGTCACTGAAATATTAATATTTTATAGCTTATAACTAAAACTCCATTAAAAGTATTTTAATACTGCTTAACGCTATTTTCGATGAGTCTTAAGCGTATTAATAATAAAAAGGTAATAGCTATAAATCTGTTTGTTTATTACTAATAGTAATTTTATATTGCGAAACAGTTGTTGAGATGTTGATAATTTAACCTAGAATCAGAAGAACGATCGAAAGGATTAAAGGGAATCTTATGACACTCATCCGTCCTCATGCCAGTGATCAATTACGCCCACTCATGATTAACGCAGATAAATTGACAGAATATCGGCAATATGCAGAAAAGTTACCCAAGATCACACTAACGAGTCGAGAAAATGGCGATTTGATTATGCTTGGTCTTGGTGGTTTTACCCCTTTATATGGATTTATGACTTATCAGGATTGGTTAAATGTATGCCAAAATATGCGATTAACGAATGGCGTTTTTTGGCCAATTCCGATTACTGTTTCTGTATCAAATACTATAGCAAAGACACTTCATACGGGTGATGATGTAGCCCTAATTAATCCAAAGGGAAAAACGGTAGCAATACTTCATATTAACAGTATTTATCAGCCAGATAAATTATTGGAAGCTATATGTGTGTATGGTACAGATGATCTTACTCACCCTGGTGTTGCGGGATTAATGGCACAATTTGATGTGAATTTAGGTGGTCAGGTCGATGTATTAGATGACGGGGGATTTAAAGCGCATTTTGGTCAATACGCACTAACCCCTAAAGAATGTCGTGATTTATTTTCCTTGCGAGGCTGGAAAAAAATAGCTGCATTTCAAACACGTAATCCTATGCATCGTTCACATGAGTATTTAGTAAAAACTGTTCTTGAATTATTTGATGGCGTATTAATTCACTCATTATTTGGCCATCTCAAACCTGGTGATCTACCTGCTGATATACGTTTAAAGGCAATCAATACTTTAATTGAACACTATTTTGTTGCGAATACAGTTGTTCATTCAGGCTATCCATTGGATATGCGCTATGCTGGTCCTAAAGAAGCTCTACTTCATGCCTTGTTTCGACAAAATTATGGTTGTACACATTTGATTGTAGGACGTGATCATGCTGGTGTCGGTGACTTTTATTCGCCATTTGCCGCCCAAGCTATTTTTGATATGTTAGCACCAGGTGATCTTGATATCCGACCGATAAAAATTGATTGGACATTCTATTGCGAAAAATGCCATTCAATGGCATCTGCAAAAACATGTCCTCATGACAAACAATATCATCAACTTATCTCAGGAACAGAGGTTCGTCGACGTTTAAAAGCTAAAGAAGCGTTACCTTCTACATTTAGTCGCCCAGAAGTGGTTGCTGAACTGTATAAGTGGATTGAATAATTAAGGAATTATTATGATTGATCTTATCGAAATAAATCATCAGCTGCAGCATAAATCACCACAAGACATCATTCAATGGGGCCTTAGTCAGGGAAAAAGTATTATTAGCAGTCACTTTGGACCATACGAAGCCGTTTTATTGCATATGGTAACCCAAATTAAGCCTGACATAGATGTTATCTGGGTCGATAATGGTTATGCGACAAATGCGACCTACCGTTTTGCTAATACCTTGATACAAAAACTAAAACTTAATGTTCATATTTATTCCCCTCAAAGAACAGCCGCTTATTTAAACGTACGTTATAGTGGTATACCTGAACTTGATACGCCTGAACACCATGAATTCACACATCTATTAAAAATTGAACCATTTAATCGGGCATTGGCTGAGTTAAAACCGAAAGTATGGTTTACCGCATTGCGTAAAGAACAATCACTATTGCGTGAGACATTAGACCATGTAATTGATGCCGGAAATGGACTGCTTAAAATAGCACCAATTCTAAACTGGAGTGAGTCGGATATGACTAAGTATCTTCACCATCATAATCTCCCTAATGAAATGGATTATACCGATCCAACAAAAGGCCCCCAAGGAAGAGAGTGTGGGTTACATAAAATAAAATTTTAATTACTCTATATCAACTAGTTAATTAGTAACATATTTATTGTTTATATATCAATATTATCACTAGATATTCACTATCTAGTCTAATAGTTACAAATATCAGACTAGATAGCTAATTAAACAACAAAATTAGTTAAATAAATGAAAAAGCATCACTGAATATGCGATCTTTTTGTGCATTGCGTTCAGAACAAAAACGTTCTCGAGCGATCCTAGCCATTTCAAATGGTCCTGCAATATAAATATCATATTCTGCCAGCGAGCTCATTTGTTGCATAATAACACTCAATACTGTACCACTATATCCATACCAATTTTCATCAGGATGCTCAACAACAGGAAGTATAGTCAATTGTGGATAAGTTAAACTTAACTCTTGCAATAGTTCCAGATCATATAAGTGCTTTTGTTCCCGCCCTCCCCAGCATAACGTAATTTTACGTTGTGGATATTTTTCTAATGAAGTTAACATAATAGAACGTACATAAGAATAACCTGTACCACCCGCTATCAATAATAATGGACCATTACTGTCTTCTCGTAACCAGGCATCACCAAAAGGTAATTCAATCGTAATTTTATTTTCTTTAAGAATTTTATCCATTACCGCCATCGCATAACGATTTACTTCTGATGCGCCGATATGTAATTCAAGAAAATTAGTTTCACTTGGTGTAGATGCAATAGAAAAAGGTCGCTTATCACGTTCTCCCATCACTACGGTTAAATATTGCCCAGCCTTAAATGAGAAGGCTCCATTTTCAGTATCTAATTTTACTCGATAAACGGTATCAGTTATTGATTCAACTAAAGTAACTTTACAGCTTAATGTTGTCATGCCATCCCTCTGTCAGATCGTCAATGTCAGAAACAGCGTTTCTCAATTAAATAATTGGTTGCTAAGAATACTCTTTGCTTCTCAGATTGTATTAATTTTATTGTGAATATATATCGTTATTATAGTGAGATGCTTTTAATCAAATGCCTTTTTATCTGGCGAAAAGATTGTTGCATCTCAAGTTGTTTTTAACCTAAACCTACAATAGATAATACACATCAAGATAATTACTCAGTATATTTTCTATTAAACTTGTATTTTTAGCAGCCATTCGTACTGATTGCCATTATCTAAAATAATATTATTCTATCCTCTCACACTAAATTCTTATCATATAGAATAACCCATTCTATCTATAGATCCTGGTGAAAAAATAAGATACCGCCATCATGGCCCTCTTTATATCTCTTGCATACTCTTTTTGAAAATTATAAAACCTATATGATTAGAGCTGTTATCTAATAATACATAAAAGAAATAGGTAAGGTAATTACTCTCACAAATTAGAAATAATGCTCACATTTGAAACAAAATTAATTACAGTAAGTTTACGTTGAAAACCCATTTCATAAATTAAGTAATCAATAGTATTATCATAGCAATAATAAATATTATTCTTAATAGAGAAAATATTTTCATTCTAGCTTACTAATCAGGGTATTATCAGTAAAGTTTTCCCCTAAAATCATCAATAAAATAGTAATGTTTGACGTCATTACTCTTATGATAGATATAAAGTTATCAGGAATAATTGCCTTATTTTATTTTTTATGAGGCTATCATCATCACCCAGTAGTCATTCTGATAAAAGAGTAACTGTTGCTATTATTACATTACGAAAACAATAAAATTAGCACAAATTGTCCTAAAAGTAAGAAGATAAGTTGATAGATATTTTTAGTATCGTTTCTGACGATCAAAAACACTAGTTCGAAGAAAATGTTAATGAACACGCTATTTATTATTATTTAACATCAGCAAGTAGTAAATTAGAACATTTGGTTAATATGTAGTTACTTTTATATAAAAATGAAGCATTCAAATAATACAAGAGAAAATTGACATATATTGATATTCTTACCAAGTCTTTTTTAATGATTGTTGCAATTATTGTCGTTAATAACATGACGGTTTGATAAAATGCGAGCGATATTTAAATAAACTTATTTAAAGTCAGATTAACTTAAAATAGCCAGCAATAAGTATCTATTTTTTCAATAATCAATTGTCTTTATTTTTTTATGCTAATGACTTTTCTACTTTAATTGCTTAATAATTCTTCAGTAATAAGTAGTCTAAAATCTTTTAAATCGCTATGTAGAATATAATTACCTAGCGTTCATAATTTGCGTATGATCTGATTTATTTAGTTAATAACAGAATGTTAATCACATATTGATAATTCAAGAATAAGTTATTATCACCATGAATCGTTTAAATGATGACATTTTATTAATATTAAGATAAGAATTTATTTATAATCAAAGTAAAAATACTGCTAAATCACAACTACATAAGGCGTTTGTATAATACAAATAACTAAAATAGTGATATGATAATGAAATAAGTTTATTTGATGAAATTTTATTTTCATAAAAAATGAATGGATTTGAGACAACATGGAAGATTGGTATCTTATTTATTGTAAACGGGGTCAATTAAATCGAGCCAAGCGTCATTTAGAACAACAACAGGTTATCTGTTTTTGTCCACTTCATACTATTGAAAAGTATTCACGTGGCAAACGCATTCTTTCTCAAAGTCCCCTTTTCCCTAGTTACCTGTTTATTAAATTCGACCCAGAAAACATTCATACAACCACAATTAGTGCTACTCGTGGCGTTAGTCATTTTATTCACTTTGGCATTTATCCTGCTAAAGTGCCGTTAACATTGATTTATACGCTTATGAATCAATCGATGCCACATACTATCGATCACTTACTTCCTAAACGAGGCGACAAAGTACGGATCACTGAAGGCATATTTTCTGGTCTTAATGCGATTTATGCTGAACCTAATGACGAAAAACGTTCAATTTTGCTATTAGATTTAATAAATAAACCGGTCCGTTATTGTATCGAAAATAGTCAATTTGAGAAGATTAAGCTCACATAATAACCTTATAATATGACCAGCTTAGTTCCTGTCCAAACTACACTATTCGGCCTTGAGCTAACCATTGAGCGACTTGTTTAGCAAAATAGGTCAACACACCATCAGCACCTGCTCGTTTAAAACAAAGTAATGATTCCATAATAGCCGGTTTTTCTGCTAACCATCCTTGTTGAATGGCAGCCATATGCATCGCGTATTCACCCGAGACTTGATAGGCAAATGTTGGTACAGCAAAAGTCTCTTTTACTCTTCTTAGTACATCAAGATAAGGCATACCCGGTTTAACCATAACCATATCCGCACCCTCTTGAATATCAAGCGCAACCTCATGTAATGCTTCATTACTATTGGCGGGATCCATTTGATAATTTTTTTTATTACCTCCTTGCAAATGTGTTGCTGAACCGACAGCTTCACGGAAAGGGCCATAATAACAAGAAGCGTATTTTGCGGAATACGCCATAATTTGGCAATTAACATTACCTTGTGATTCAAGCATATTACGAATTGCCAAAATTCGGCCATCCATCATATCACTTGGGGCAATGATATCTGCACCTGCTTCAGCATGAGATAACGCCTGGCGAACTAATATATCTTTAGTAATATCATTAATAACATAGCCATCACTATCGATAATACCATCTTGGCCATGACGAGTATAAGGATCTAATGCGACATCTGTTAAAATACCTAATTCAGGTACAGCATTTTTCAGTGCTCGAACAGCACGTTGTACCAATCCTTGAGTATTATAAGCTTCTTCCGCATGTAATGATTTCAAATGCGGATCAATTGCGGGGAATAAAGATAAAACAGGAATGCCAAGTTTTGCCACTATTTCCGCTTCTTTTAATAAAACATCAATAGTCATTCGTTTAACACCTGGCATTGATGTAATATCTTGTGTTTTGTTTTTACCTTCCATGATAAAAACCGGGTAAATTAAATCATTCACCGTTAGTTGATGTTCAGCAACTAATCGACGACTAAAATCACTGCAACGTAAACGACGCATGCGACGTTGGGGAAAATTACCAGCTATAATATGAGTCATAATGATTGATCCTGATTAAGCTAACTTAAACAAACGATATGCATTAGCTTGTGTAATTTGAGCACAATATTTCACATCAATGTTACGTAGCATAGCAACATGCTCGACGATATGGGGTAAATAACAAGGTTCATTGCGACGCGATATAGGTTTTATCGGTAAATCACGTGGTAGTAAATAAGGCGCGTCTGTTTCGAGTAGTAATTTATCGTCGGGAATAAGGGATACAAGGCGACGCAATTCAACACCACGACGCTCATCGCATATCCATCCTGTGATACCTATAAATAAATCAAGGGATAAATAATGCTCAAGTTCAGCTTGATTACCCGTAAAACAGTGTACAACAGCCGCAGGAATATCAGATAACCAGGGTGCTAGTAATTTAATAAATTTTGGGTATGCATCTCGACAATGAAGAAATAATGGCATCTTGAATTCAGCAGCCAGCATTAGCTGGGCCGTAAATGCTTTTTCTTGCTGCTCGGGTGTAGAAAAATTTCGATTAAAATCTAATCCACATTCTCCGATAGCAACTACCTGAGGTAAATTAATTAAATGACGAATATGTTGCTCAATTTCTTTTGACCAATGACAGGCATCATGAGGGTGAACTCCAGCGGTCGACCAACAGTAATTTGAATAATCATTAGCAAGTTGTTGCGCTTGCTGGCTAGAGCATAAGTTGGTACCGGTGATCAACATACCATTAATGCCCGCTTTTTTAGATCTTTCGATAACTTGAGCACGATCTCGCGCAAATTGCGAACTTGTTAAATTAACACCTATATCAAACATGGAATTATAGCCTATCTACTTAATTTATAAAATTATGGTCTGGATAAACGTCTGATAATAGGCTATATGCCTATAGCAGGCTATGAATTACTTTTTATGAAAAATTAATTAATGTATATAATTAATTTTCATCACATATATCTTTCTTTATAGGATGCTTTGTTGCTTCTTTTGTATAGAAACGCGCAAATATCACCCCTATTTCATATAAAATACAAATGGGAATGGCCAGTAACGTTTGAGATAAAACATCTGGTGGTGTTAATAACATGCCAATAACAAATGCGGCGACAATCATATACGGCCGCTTCTGTCTAAGATCTTCAGGTGTTGTTACTCCACTCCAGCATAACAATACAATAGCGACTGGCACTTCAAAGGATGCACCGAATGCAATAAATAATGCCATAACGAAACTAAGATAACTGTTAATATCTGTCGACATAACGACGCCAACAGGTGCTGTCTTAATAAAAAAGCTAAATGCCAAAGGGAAAACGACAAAATACGCAAAAATCATTCCCAAATAAAACAACAAGCTACTAGATAAGAGTAATGGTACCACTAACCGCCTTTCATGGCGATAGAGTGCGGGTGCAATAAATGACCATATTTGATAAAGAATATAAGGCGCAGAAATAAAGACTGAAACAATAAAGGTTAGTTTTAAAGGGGCTAAAAAAGTCGCTGTTAGATTTGTTGAAATCATATTCGCCCCTGTTGGCATACGTTTAATCAAGGGGGCAGAAATGAACTCATAAATATTATTAGAGAAATAGGCTAATGCCAAAAAGACAACCAAAACACATATCAAACAACGTAAAATTCGGGTTCGCAATTCAATCAAGTGAGAAATAAGTGGTTGAGTATCTTGAACATCCATAATATTAACGATCCACGTTAGATTTAGTAGAAATTATATGCGTTTCTACGTTAGAATGCGTTGTTTGATTGTCGCTCACTGGAGTTACTAGCTCTCTCTCATCCTGTTGAGGATGCTGCTCAACCTGAACATTGTGATCAATATTTTTTATTGATTTATCGTCTATCTTCTCTATCATTGTCATTGTCGCATCCGTTTTACCATCATTAGATGAAGAAGATAGTGCCTCTTGGTATGAACGCGTCATTGCTTCAGTCGCCGAACGTAGTTCTTCCATCGACGTTTTCAGCTCAGGTGAAAGTGTTTGCAAATTTACATTTTGCTCCACTTTCTTTAAGCTTTCTTGAAGCTCTTGCAATTTGAGCTCCTGAGTAAGTTCATTTTGAACTGTTAATGCCAATGATCGTATTGCTCTTATCCAACCGGCAACCGTTTTTACCGCAACTGGCAAACGTTCCGGACCTAACACGATCAAGCCAACAATCATGACTAATACCAGTTCGCTAAAACCAATTTCAAACACAATTTATTCCTGTTCTTTTTTTTGATTGTTTTTTTGTTCTGGCGGAATCGATTGTTGCGTATTAGCTGATTTCTCTGTAATGGCTTTTGTTTCAAAGTCAGCATCAGCATGTTGATGGCTTGATGGTACATCATCACTCATCGCTTTTTTAAAGCCTTTGATCGCCTCTCCCAGATCTGATCCCAAGGTACGTAATTTTTTTGTACCGAATAATAATGTAATTATTAAAACTACAATTAATAGTTTCCAGATGCTAATAGTCATTATTTATATTACCTCGTTATACCGTCTGGATAATCCAAATTCATGAAGAACAATGATACCCCCTTATCATTGTTTTTCATACTGTTATATTACTTTTTTCCAGCTAATACACCAAACAACTAAACCACTACCACCAATAATCCATGGCCATAGCTTTATATGATTAATATAAAGCAATGTAGCTATTAATAGCATGACACCACCAATACCTAACAAATATAAAACCTGGCTTTGCTGTTTACGTTGCTGTTGTAATGATGTGTTTAATAAGTTAATGCTTTTCTGTAAATTGGATTGTTGTAATAAACTGTTATAAATCATATCGGGTAATTCAGGTAATGTATCCATCCAGTGTGGTGCTTTTTCCCTTACTTTTTTGAGCATCGCCTTCGCGCCTACTTGCTCTAACATCCATTTTTCTAGAAAAGGTTTAGCTGTTTTCCATAAATTAAGTTGTGGATAAAGTTGTCGTCCTAACCCTTCAATATAAATCAGTGTTTTTTCAAGTAACACCAGCTGAGGCTGAACTTCTATACTAAATTGTCTAGCTGTACTGAATAAGTTAACCAAGACATTACCATACGAAATTTGTGCCAACGGTTTGTTAAACATGGGCTCACAAACACGGCGAATAGCTGCTTCGAATGCATCCATATCAACATCACCTTTAACCCAACCTGAATCAACGTGTAATTCAGCTACTCTACGATAATCCCGATTAAAAAAGGCTAAAAAGTTCTCAGCAAGATAATGTTTATCTTCACGGTTTAATGTACCAACAATACCACAATCAATCGCAATATACTGTGGCTGACGTGGATTTTTATAGCTAACAAAAATATTACCGGGATGCATATCTGCATGGAAAAAACTATCACGAAAAACTTGTGTAAAAAAGACTTGTAGACCACGTTCCGCTAATAATTGTAAATTTACGCCTCGAGCTCGCAACGTTCGGATATCGGAAATAGGTATCCCATAAATACGTTCAGATACCATGACATTTTGCCTACAATAATCACTATATATTTCTGGAATATATAGCATATCGCTATTTTCAAAATTACGCCGTAATTGTATTGTATTTGCTGCTTCTGATAATAAATCCAATTCCTTTAATAAAGTTTTTTCATATTCATGAACAACTTCATGTGGTCGCAATCGCTTAATTTTAGGTGAAATAATCAGTAAAAAACTAGCGAATCGGTACATCAAACGAATATCGGCTTCGATTATAGGCTGAAGATCAGGTCGAATAACTTTTAATACGACTTCTTTATTATTTTCTTTTAAAATAGCGGTATGTACTTGTGCAATAGAGGCAGATGCTAAAGCAATTTCATCAAAATTAGCAAACCATGTTTCTAATGGTCCACCTAATGCTTTTTCAATTAACTGACGTGCTTTTTTACCGTCAAAGGGTTTTACTTGATCTTGTAATATTGCGAGTTGATCAACAATATCCTTAGATAACAAATCACGTCGCGTTGACAACATTTGACCAAGTTTTATCCACACTGGACCAAGTTCTTGTAAAAAAAGGCGTAACCGCTCACCTAAACTTTTATCTTTATGCCGATTACGGATCCAAAATAACATCCGGAAACTAGCTCGTAACGGTTTGGCTAGACGAATATCGGGGATGATTTCATCTAATCCATAAGATAAAAATACACGCAGGATACGATAAAAGCGCGTCAACTCAGATAATCTTATCATTTCGGCTCCAGCTCTTTTAATTCACATTTTAGCCGCTAAACACCTTCAGTCATAGTTATATTAATAACAATAAGTTGTAAAAGTTCATTTACCTAATTAATTACAGATAACGTATTTAAACAAGGTTAAAATAAAGATAATTATAATGCTTTATATCAGATAAAAAGCATACTAAAAGCTCTGGATAACAGAACAAATGATGATAGTCGTGGCTTAATAAACCTTATATTCAATGACTTTCAAATGTTAGCTAATGTATTATTAGGAAATAACTAATTATTCATAATGATCTTTTAGCAATAGCGCACTTAATTTTTATACCCACGATGTAATGCAACAATGCCACCCGTCAAATTGTAATAACTCACATCATCAAAGCCAATATTTTCCATTGTTTCCTTTAATTTCATTTGATCAGGATGCATACGAATAGACTCGGCCAGATATTGATAACTATCTGCGTCTTTAACAATTAATTTACCTATTTTTGGTAAAAAATGGAATGAATAAATATCGTACAATTTACTTAATAATGGATTAATAGGTTTAGAAAATTCCAAAATAAGTAGCCTTCCTCCTGGCCGTAAAACCCGCAACATAGAACGTAATGCCTGTTTCTTTTTGGTTACATTCCGTAAACCAAATGCGATAGTGATACAATCAAAATAATTATCAGGAAAAGGGAGAAACTCTGCATTTGCCTGTACATAATGTACATTGGTTGTAATGTTTTTATTTTGCAATTTGGCGCGTCCAACTTTAAGCATAGACTCATTAATATCCGCTAACACTACTTCACCGGATTTTCCGACCATTTCAGAAAATTTGGCCGTAAGATCACCCGTTCCTCCAGCTAGATCGAGAACACGTTGTCCGAGTTGAACATGGCTACAATCAATTGTAAACCGCTTCCATAAACGATGAATACCAAATGATATAAAGTCGTTCATTATATCGTACTTTGTTGCAACAGAATGAAAGACATCAGCAACCAGCTTCTCTTTTTCATCACTTTTCACAACTTGATAACCAAAGTGTGTTGTTTTGTCTGCTTTGTCCGTCATAGAAAACCTGTTTAATTAACTTTTGCTTGCATAAAAATAATCGCCGCAAATAACACCATAAATTTGCTTGCGATTCTATTTTTTATTTAGTTGCCTTATAAATCATCCTATTTACGTGTGGATTTTCTCATGTTTAGGCATTTTATCCTCTTCTGATAGTGTTATGTTATTTGATTTATCTGTCAAATCAGTTGTTAATTTTACTATATCTTGATTAATAGGACGCTTTACGTCGACACCTAATTGGCGAAAATGTTCAACCTGAGTAAGTAAGTTTCCCCGCCCCTGAGCTAGCTTATTCATGGCATAGTGAAAGTAATTTGATGCCTTATCTAAACTTTGACCTAACATGGTCATATCATCGACAAATAACCGTACTTTATCATAGAGACGAGCGGCCCGATCAGCAATTTGTTTTGCGTTTTGGCTTTGATGCTCATAGCGCCATAAATTATTAATTGTCCTTAAAGCTACAAGTAATGTAGTAGGGCTAACTAACATAATATTATAACCAAGTGCTTCATTTATAAGCTCAGGCTCATGCTCGATTGCTAATAAAAACGCCGGTTCTATAGGAATAAACATCAGGATATAATCGAGTGTTCTGATACCGGGTAAAGTTTGATAATCTTTCGCACCTAATTGACGAATATGTTGCCGAATCGATGCAATATGTTCTCCCAATGCTTGTTGACGCACAGTCTCGTCAGAGCAATTAAAAAAACGCTCATAAGCAACTAAAGACATTTTGGCATCAACAATAATATCTTTACCTTGAGGTAAATGAACTATTGCATCCGGTTGCTGACGCGCCCCTTTCTCACTTTTTAAATTTATTTGTACATGATATTCATAATTTTGACGCAAACCAGATAGTTCGAATACTCGACTTAAAACAACTTCACCCCAATTTCCTTGCGTTTTGTTATTTCCTTTTAAGGCATTCGTCAAATTAATTGCCTCTTGTGCCATTTGTGCATTGAGCTGTTGCAATTGTCGAATTTCATGGGTTAACGTATGCCGTTCACGCATGTCTTGACTAAAACTATCTTGAACTTGACGGCGGAAAACATCAAGTTGTTCACGTAAAGGTATCAATAGATTATTTAGGCTTTGCTGGTTTTGCTCATCGACTTTACGACTCGCCTGTTCAAAAATTTTATTAGCTAAATTTTCAAACTGGATTTGTAAGCGTTGCTCACTATTTATTAACTGACGTTGCTTTTCATCATGGGCAAGATGACTTTCCTCTAAACGGGTGGTCACTTCGCGTAATTCTGCTTCTTGAGCACTATTTATTTCTCGCATAATACGAAGTTCTTGATTGAGTTTTTCACACTCCTCACGCCATTCGTTACGTGCAATCATTTGTTGTTGGGCATTTTCTGTAATCGTCGCCAATTTTATACTTTGCTCATTTAATTGCTGCTGACAAATCATAAATTTGGCATTGTTTCCTTTTATTTCTGCTTCCAATTCAGTTAGTTGTTGTTGGTATTGTTGTATTCTTTGGATATCAAGTCGATGTTTACTTTCGTAATAATTTAATTGCTTTTGTTGACGTAAGACCATTACTAATCCACCAAGAAATAATCCCATTATGAGTGAGATTACAACGAGTAAATAATTTAGCCCAACCAGTGTCATAGTTGCTATCTCCTGTCCTGGTATAGATAAAAAACGTTAGGTGTAAGTAAGGTATAAAAACACATTTATTGGCTATATCCTGCTGATTTTGTCATATATGGCGATTGGTATCATCATAGTCGTTTACCTTCCATTTAACCAGGTATTGACTACTCATGCAGCTATTAATCAAATTCCATTTTTCAAAATAATCGTGTTATTTTTATAACAATTTATTAACTATTGACTCAATATCATGCTATTTTGCAGTAGAAAATATCATGATAACTTATTATCATAGCCGTTTTTAATAATTATTTAGATAGACAAATGGGGGAGGCATGTTAGAACTTTTAATCGGTCTGTTAGTCGCCGCTGGTGCTGGACGATATATAATTAAAGGTTATTCAGCAACGGGCATACTAATGGTCAGTGGCCTATTACTTCTAATAATCAGTGCACTATTAGGTCATCCTGTTTTACCTGAAGCAAGTTCGACAGGCAATAATATTACCGATATTTTTGAATCAATAAAATTGCTATTAATGCGCCAAGGCGGCGATTTAGGCATGATGATTATGGTTATTTGTGGGTTTGCTGCTTATATGACGCATATTGGCGCAAATGATGTCGTCGTTAAACTGGCATCAAAACCATTAAAATACATAAACTCGCCTTATTTATTAATGATTGCTGCTTATTTTGTTTCATGTTTAATGTCATTAGCTGTGTCCTCAGCAACTGGACTTGGCGTTTTACTCATGGCGACGTTATTCCCAGTGATGGTTAATATTGGCATTAGCCGAGGTGCGGCAGCAGCTATATGTGCTTCACCTGCAGCTATTATTTTAGCGCCAACCTCAGGGGATGTCGTTCTGGCAGCTGGTGTTGCTAAAATGGAACTTATTGATTTCGCATTTAAAACAACATTGCCTATTTCTATTATGGCGATTATAGGCATGGCGATCGCGCATTTTTTCTGGCAGCGCTATTTAGATAGTAAAAAAACATGCAAAAATGAAAAATTGCGCGCATCTGAAATTACTACGACCGCGCCTTCATTTTATGCAATTTTACCGTTTATCCCGATTATTGGCGTATTAGTTTTTGAAGGAAATTTAGCACCAAAATTACATATTGTTACTATCCTGATTATCTGTATCGTATTGACAGGCATTATCGAGTTTATTCGAACAAGAGACGTTAAAGTTGTATTTAATGGAATTGATGTCGTCTACAAAAGTATGGCAGAAGCCTTTACGTCTGTTGTTATGTTACTAGTTGCCGCCGGTCTTTTTGCTGACGGTTTAAGTAAAATAGGTTTTATCGACAATTTAATTGCATTGGCACAATCATTAGGCTCCGGCGGTTTTGTTATGATGCTTATCTTAGTTGCTATTACTATGTTAGTCGCATTCACAACCGGATCAGGAAATGCGCCTTTCTATGCCTTTGTAGAATTAATTCCTAAATTATCACAGCAAATGTCCATTAACCCAGCTTATCTCACTGTACCTATGTTACAGGCATCTAATCTTGGAAGAACGTTATCACCTGTTTCTGGTGTAGTAGTTGCCGTGGCAGGAATAGCAAAAGTATCCCCTTTTGAACTTATAAAAAGGACTTCCGTTCCTGTTTTAGTTGGGTTAGTCATTGTAATTATTTCTACAGAAATAATGATACCTACTACAATACCTGCTTAATTACATAAAAAAATACCGATGACCTATCGGTATTTTTTTATCAAAATAAATGATTAATGAATGAGCCATTGTAAGCCAACTGCACCAGGCATTAACATAAGAAAAGCCCATAAAATAGCAGAGGCTAAATTAATTAGCTGAAAACGTAGAAATGACATAGAACAAATGCCTGAAACTAAAGGAACAATAGCTCTTAACGGCCCAAAAAAACGTGAAATAAATACACCTGGCATACCCCATTTATCAAAAAATAGATGACCTTGCTTTAGTAAGTCGGGATCTTTATTAATAGGCCAAATATGGACAATACGATCTTTAAAATAATAACCAACAAAATAGGATACCCAGTCGCCCAAAAAAGCACCAAGTGATGCTGCTACCCATATCGGTATAAAAGAAATATGCATTTCACCTATTACAACACCAATACCTAATAAGAGAACCGTAGCAGGCACCAAAAGTGATAAAAATGCTAATGATTCAGCAAACGCAAGAAAAAAACAAATAGGTGCAGTCAAATATTGATATACACGAATAAAGTCATTAATGGATGCCATTATTTCATTAATGGTTAATGTCAAACTCACCTTTCAACCTTTCAATTACAGTTAACTTATTACAACACACCACTATTGTTAGTTAAACTAGTTAATAATGGTTATCTCCACAATTATGGCTAATTTAGCCTAGCAAATAACTAAATGCTGCTTATATAAAATAATGCTATAGATTTTGCAAAGAATAATAACAGCAAAGTTTATGCTATCTTTATTGGCAATACAAAACACGGAATGTAAGAAGTTAAATCAAAAAAATGCCAGCACACCTGAGTGACTGGCAAGTAAACACTGGAAGCAATGTGAGCAATGTCATTACTTTCACGATACAAGGGTATCCCGTATTAGTGAAAGTTTATTAATAATAATTATTATCATTATCATTTGCAAATTTTTTGTTGTTTGTTTTATGTGTATTTGTTATCACGTTGATTTTTGATAAATTATTTAAAAGTTTTTAACCTGATTATTAATATGGGTTTAAGTTAATTTTTAAAAAAATACTATTATTTTTAATAAATATCTTTATTTAATGTAAACCAAATCCTATAGGAAATAAGGGATTTTCACTATCATGAGGTAAATCAGCGCGTTGTTTAAATACTGCATCCATAGTTGAGGGTAATTCAATAGGTAATGTTGCCCGAAATGGCAGATTATCCATTAATGCATCTAGTAAAACCTCATCATTTATACCAAAGTCCACCAATAATATTGAACTTTCTTCAATAAAAGGCGTTAAAATAGCCGCTCTTTGTAAATGTATCGAAATAATGACGGGGATCTCTATAGGAATTGTATAGAATACATTCAGATCTGGGTTTCTTTCCTGAAAGGCCAATGAGCCTTCATGATATCGCGCACCAAAAAAGAAATTTTTATGTAATGCTTCATAAGGCGAATTAATTCGCATAATAGCGATATCAGCAAGATTTACATCGTTAACAACGTTTAATCCTACTTTTTTAGCAACAGTAGGCGCTATACCATATAAATAGACCTTTTTTTTACGCTTTAAAGGTAATATTCCTGCTTCTTTTTTTAATAAAACTAATGCATTACGTTGTGCTTTTTTCGATTCCATTTTTGATTTTTTGCGCCCAATAATTTGATCGGCTTGTTGGGAATCGACAAAAGAATTTTCAAATTGGCCTAAGGCAAATTTTTGCTGCAAAATACGCATTACGGACTCATCGAGACGTGATACCGGTAATAAACCTTGCTGAACTGCCTGAACTAATAAGGACGATTCGGCAACACCACTAAATTGATCTACACCTGCTTTTACTGCCTTTACAATTCGGTCAAGACGACTAAGATGTTCAACTCCCCATGGAGCACCACCTAATTGGGGTAACTGGTCTGCGGGATAGCCTGTAAGACAGAAACCATAGCAATCGTCAATAATCATCCAATCACTAATAATTACACCGTTAAATTGATATTTATCTCTTAACAATTCCTGCAACAAATAATAATTAAATCCAGCACCTACGCTTTCGATTTTTTTATCTAAATGATGGAGGTCTTTAATTATAGCGTTTGCTGGCATAACACTGGCTACATTTGCAGCAAATGCGCTTTCAAATGGACTGATATGTATCTGTAAAGCGGTATCACTCCGTATTAATGAATATTTTCCATAGACATGGTGTCCATCAAAACCTAAATCTGCTGCACCATAACCAACCCAATGTTTTACTATTGTACTAACACTTTTGTTATTTAAGCCCTTATCGCCGTATTGCATACCTGTAATATATGCTTTTACCATGCGTTTAACACGTGGGAGATCTTCACCAAATGTTTCACTTGCTCTCGACCAACGTGGTTCAGAAGCAATATTAGCCATGGGTGAAAAAATTTGCGTAATTCCCATCGCCCGATATTCTTGACGAAGAATATCTGCATAATGCTGTGTAAATACTTCATCATTAATCGCAGCTATCCCTAATTCACTCGGCCATGTCGAAAATAAAGAATGAGAAAAGGCGTTGTTATCAATATGATAGCCAGTAGATAAAGGATGAATACTGATCGTCAATGGTATGGCTAATCGAGTCATTTCAGCCATTTCTTGCAGCTTATTATTTTGTTCCGCTATAGTTGCTGGCTTACCATCAAGCAAACCAATAAAGCTAGTTATTCTATTTTCCATAATCATTTTTCTAATTGTGGACAAATCATAACGTTGCCCAGCACTATAATGATCAGTTACTGTAGGCGCGAAAGCATGCATCATGATTCCAGCTTTTTCATATAATGACATACGACTAAGCAGATCAGCTGCTCGTTGTTCAGCAGGCAGACGCCAATCCTCATAAGGATTTAATACGCCATCATTATTCATATCCTTAAATTGCAAGCCATCAGTGGAAATAATATCAACACTGCGGGTGGTTAGTTTTGCTTGAGCAATTGCATAATTTTGTAATGGAATAATAAGTAATACCATGAGTAATAGTATTTTTTTCATTTAATTGTCCTTTAATGCGTATCTACTATCGAAGTAGCGAATACATACTCCATTTCAAACTAAATAATGCTTATTTATTCCACTCTATCTATTTGTAAAGATGAGTAATGGTATAAAATTAAAATAAAGCTTTATTGAAATTTATCTATAAAAGAAAATAGGTAACAAGTCATTTTTAAAAGAAAATTTATAAAAATAACATTCTGTCCATTTGATATGGCACCTAATCATCATTTAGAATAAAAATACTTATTAAGTAGACATGATTTACGTTACCAATCATGCGTCAATATAGGTTTATGCATTAATGAGTCTCTCACTTACGAGAATACTGTTATTTATTTTTATTAATAAATATAAATGGCCTTAATTATAGTAAAAAATATGCTATATTATATTCGAAAAAAGAATATAAATATTATTTTTTATTATTTATTAACTCGGTGTAGGCTTGCTAACGTAAAGGGCACTATATAAAAAGGACTATGCGGAGCATACTGTTATGAAAACCATTATAAAGAAGTCGGTATTACTTGCCTCTTTATTTACCTTAATCAATATGATAATACCTGCTGCGCAGGCTGATCAGCTTGACGATATAAAAAAAGTAGGTTTAATAAAAATTGCTGTATTTGATGCTAATCCGCCCTTTGGTTTTTTTGACGGCAAAAGTAAACAACTTGTTGGTTATGATATTGATATAGCAAATGCTATTGCTAAAGCATTAGATGTTAATGTTAATTTAGTTGCAACTAATCCAGCTAATCGTATTCCGCTATTAGTGTCGAAGAAAGTCGATCTTATTGCGGCTAACTTTACCATTACAGAACAAAGAGCGAAAGCAGTGGATTTCAGTTTACCTTACTTTGCTAGTGGCCAAAAATTTATTGCTAAGAAAGGAGTTTTAAAGCATCCTGATGATATAGCTACTTTACGTATTGGAGCAGATAAAGGAACAGTACAAGAAATTACCTTGCGAGAAAAATATCCTAATACAAAAGTTATCTCTTACGATGATACACCAGTTGCTTTTACGGCATTAAGAAATGGCAGTGTGCAAGCGATAACCCAAGATGACGCTAAATTAGTAGGTTTATTAGCCAGTTTACCGAAAAAAATTCGGGCTAATTATGAGATTTCACCATTTAGCTTAACGCAAGAGTATCAAGGTGTTGGTGTTCGTAAAGGTGAAACAAGATTAGTAAACGCCGTTAATGATGCATTATTAGCCTTGGAAAAAAGCGGAGAAGCCATACAAATTTATAATCGCTGGTTTGGTCCGACTACGACTTCAGCAATTCCTAGGGGTGACTTTACTTTTGGTCAACAAAAAACACTAAAACAACTTAATCAGTAATGATGCAGCGTCTTTTTTATTATGCAATATTCATCAATATGATGAAACGGATCACGCCATAAATGGCACCTTTTAACTTAACAATATAAGCAGAGTTATGTTATGTTGAATGCGTCTTTACTATCAACGTTGCTCCTTGAACCCAAATATCTGCATTGGCTTTACCAAGGTTTTTTTGTAACATTACAATTATCATTTGCTACAATTATTGCATCAACTCTGCTTGGTATCTGCCTAACCACATTAGTAGATGACGATGTCATTTGCTTAATCCGCTACCCACTAAAAATGATGAGTAGCCTATTACGAAATACGCCTTTACTTGTCCAACTTTTTTTCTGGTATTTTGCGGTCAGTCAATTATTACCTGAAACATTAATGGATTGGTTAAATAAACAACACAGCACGATGCTGTTTGGTATAATGTTTCATCAGCCTTCTTTTGAATCGGTTACGGCATTTGTTGGATTAACTTTTTATTTTTCAGCATTTATTGCAGAAGAGCTTCGAGCAGGTATTCGTGGTATTACTTTCGGCCAGAAAAATGCCGCTTATGCTCTTGGCCTAACTCGCTGGCAAACAATGCGTTTTATTATCTTACCGCAAGCATTACGCCTCGCATTTCCACCCGTGTTAGGACAATATATGAATATTATTAAAAGTTCTTCCCTTGCCATGGCAATTGGGGTTGCTGAACTTTCTTATATGTCTCGTCAAATTGAAACAGAAACATTACGTACATTTCAAGCATTTGCTATTGCTACTTTATTCTATATTTTTGCCATTATTTTCATTGAAATCATTGGTTCTTGTATTAAGTTTCATCGCCAAATCAGAGTAAGCAGATGAATTTTTCAATAATTACAGACAATATTTATTATTTACTATTTGGTAGCTGGCCTACTGGCATCTTAGGTGGCTTGGCATTAACCTTATGTATTAGTATTATTTCCAGTATAATTGCGACTTTTCTTGGTATTTTACTTGGTATTCTGTTAGCAATAGTACATAGCTCGATACGCTGGTTATTATTAATACCAATATGCTTTCTCCGAGCGATTCCAGTTATCATGTTGATATTCTGGAGTTTTTTTCTTATGCCTTTAGTGTTTGGCATTGATGTACCCGCAGTTTCGACATTAATAAGTGCTTTATCATTAATCTATGCGGCCTATATTGCTTATGCTATGTATGCAGGAATTATTGCTATTAGCCAAAATCAATGGCAAGCCGGTCTATCACTTGGACTTAGTCATTGGCAAGTAATGCGATTAATTATTGCACCTCAAGCACTACGTATGATGTTGCCTTCATTTGTTAATCAGTGGGTTGCATTAATTAAAGATAGTTCACTCGCTTATATTGTCAACGTACCTGAGTTTACCTATTTAGCTACGCAGCTCAATGGTAATAATTATGGTATTTATTCTGTTGAACTGTTTTTGTTTATTGGCTTAATTTATTACATATTGTGTTCAATATTAAATATTTTTATCCATTTAGCTAATAAATTTTGGCTTCCTCAAACCAATCGCAACAATTCTTTAAAAATATGATGCATGTTTGTTTATTGCATTTGCATTGATGTAGCACATGGAATGTGTTTTATCTGATGGTTGAAATAGATAGTCATCGGTGTCATCATAATAGACGATTAATATTGATTAATTTGCAAATATGCACAAAGTGCAAATTGTTTGTATAGTGTGATAGCTGTTATTATTTTAGTTCTTCAGTATAAAGCTATGGGATTAATATTGACTTTATGATAAATTAATACTTAATAAACAATGCTATTCTTATCGTGTAAATAACAGTTTAACATGTCTTATCGTTACCTCCTTTCCGTTAAAAAATATAACTTATTGTATCTGATATGGAATTCCGATCTTCACCGTAATTTGATAACGGTTATCAGATTGTATCGATTATTACGCACTTTTCTATGATTATCTCATTAATTAATGATTTTGCTTCATCCTTGTCTAGCTTATTTAGGTTATTGCTATGAACAGTACAGTAAAAACACACACAATTACCTCAACTTATTTGGAACGATACTTCCGATTAAAACAATATCAAACCACGATTAAAACAGAAATTATCGCTGGATTTACCACTTTTCTGACAATGGTTTATATTGTATTTGTTAACCCTGGTCTATTAAGTCATAGTGGTATGGATACACAAGCAGTATTTACTACTACCTGCTTAATAACTGCATTCAGCAGTATTTTAATGGGATGTATAGCCAATCTTCCTGTAGCACTAGCACCCGCCATGGGACTTAATGCATTCTTTGTCGCTATTGTGATTAGCAGCCAAAAAAGTGCTATGCCAATTACCTGGCAAATTGGAATGGGAATCGTATTTTGGGGGGCTATTGGATTATTATTACTAACATTGTTTCGTGTTCGCCATTGGATGATAGCAAATATTCCATCCTCACTACGAATAGGTATTGTCAGTGGGATAGGCTTATTTATTGGGATGATGGGGCTACAAAATAGTAAAATTATTGTTACTGATCCTAATACGTTAGTAACGTTAGGTAATCTCACATCTCAACCTGTACTAATTAGTATCCTCGGTTTTTTTATTATTGTTATTTTGGCATCACGTAATATTCATGCCGCCATTTTAATTTCAATTTTAACGACAACATTACTTAGCTTGCTTACTGGTAATGCTCATTACAATGGTCTTTTTTCACTACCTTCTGATATTCGTTCAATTGTTGGGCATGTTGACATTATGGGTGCCTTAGATATTGGATTTATTGGGCTAATTTTTTCTTTTATGTTAGTCAATTTATTTGATTCATCAGGTACACTTATTGCTGTAACAAATAAAGCCGGACTTGTAGATGAGAAGGGTCGTTTCGCCAATATGAATAAAGCGATGTTGGTAGATAGTGTTAGTTCTTCCGTAGGTGCACTATTGGGTACATCATCCGTAACAGCTTATATAGAAAGTTCATCTGGTGTTTCTGTCGGTGGAAAAACTGGATTAACGGCAGTTATTACCGGATTACTGTTTCTAGCGGTTAGCTGTTTATCACCTTTAGCTAAAATGATCCCAAGTTATGCTGTCGCGGGGGCACTTATTTATGTCGCTATATTAATGGTATCGAGTTTACGTCAGATAAATTGGCAGGATCTTACTGAAGCAACCCCAGCCTTTATTACAGCTATTATGATGCCATTTAGTTTCTCAATTACTAATGGTATTGCTTTAGGCTTTATTACTTATTGCGTTATGAAACTTGGTACAGGTCGTTTTCGTGAATTAAATAGCTGTGTTATTGTAGTTTCATTATTATTTGTAGCTAAATTTATTTTAATTAAATAATTGCCTATCGCTACGCTTAATCGGTTTTCACTTTAGCATTCAAGTGAAAACCTATCTTATTCATTAACTCTTTTTAAACATTTACGTCGTATTTTCTTCTTATTAAGTGTTAATTAATCATTAAATAAGGCTTATAATAACTTATTTAGATTTTCCTTATAATTTAAATGTATTTGTTATATTTTTTTTGATATTACATGAAGATAGAAAAAATAAATAGTCAATTTTTAAAATACTATATTTTTGTTAATTGTATAGAATTATCTGATTTTATTAATTTTATAATATATTATTTCCTGTTAAAAATATAAGTATTTAAAAAAATCAATTTAATTAAATAGCTATTTTCTTTATTTTGTGATCTTGAATAAGTAGAAATTGAAGATTAATCGCAAAAATCAGTATAATATAACAGTTAAATTAACATTTATTTTTCATCTTTAGTTAAAAAAAGATACTATCTATATGATATATAAGAAATTGACATTTAACATATTCAAGTCATCTAACGTTACACAGATGTTAAAAATAAAGATTAATTAAAATGTTACCTCTCACAATTACAAAGAGGATTTGTATGAAGCTCTCCATATTCAAGATACTGTATGTTCAAGTACTAATAGCAATTACTATTGGTATATTTCTTGGACACTTTTATCCAGACGTTGGTATAGCAATGAAGCCTTTTGGTGATGGCTTCATTAAATTAATCAAAATGATTATTGCTCCTATTATATTTTGTACAATCGTAACTGGTATTGCCGGTATGGAAAGTATGAAATCTGTTGGAAAAACAGGAGGAATTGCCATTGTTTATTTTCAAATATTCACGGTACTAGCTCTCATTGTCGGTCTAATTGTAGTAAATATTCTTACACCTGGCACCGGTATGAATATTGATCCTAACTCTTTTTCAGCAGAAAAAGTTGCCCAAATAAATCAATATATTGATAAAGGCAAACATCATGGCTTGACAGAATTCTTAATGGATATTATTCCAGATACAGCTGTTGGTGCTTTTACTAGTGGTAAAATACTCCAAGTGTTGTTTTTTGCCTTATTATTTGGATTTTCTTTACATCGCATTGGAGAAAAAGGCCAACCTGTCTTTGCATTTATCCAGAGTATTTCTAATGTGATTTTCACTATTATTAATATGATTATGAAAGTTGCGCCACTGGGTGCCTTTGGTGCTATGGCTTATACCATTGGTGAACATGGGGTTGCATCACTGATCCCATTAGCAAAACTGATTGTTTGTTTTTATATCACGTGTATTCTGTTTGTTATTATCGTGTTGGGCTCTGTTGCAATGGGTTTTGGCTTTAATATTTTCAAATTTATCCGTTATATCAAAGACGAGTTACTTATTGTTTTGGGAACGTCATCGTCAGAAGCCGTATTACCTCGCATGCTGGCTAAAATGGAACGTGCTGGATGTAATAAATCCGTAGTAGGTTTAGTAATACCAACAGGCTATTCATTTAATTTGGATGGCACAGCAATTTATCTGACGATGGCCGCGATATTTCTTGCGCAAGCAATGAATATCCCATTAACATTACCTGATCAAATCTTTTTATTGATTATTTTAATTATTTCATCAAAAGGGGCTGCGGGTGTAACTGGTAGTGGATTTATTATTCTTGCCGGGACCCTCTCAACTGTTGGAACAATACCTGTTGCTGGTCTAGCAATTATTTTTGGTATAGATCGTTTCATGTCTGAAGCGCGCGCACTAACCAATTTAATTGGTAATGGTGTTGCAACTATTGTTATTGCAAAATGGACAGGACAATTAGATGAAAAAAAACTTCACGATGAACTAACTTTTAATAAATCTTAATAATAAAACCGGTAGTAGTATTTTCTACCGGTTTTCTATTTAGTTAGCTTGATGATCAATTTTTATTTATGCGACTACACTGCTATAAAAATAAAGAATATGATTTTCAGATGATCCTATCGATAAACTATACTTAGCTACTTTCCAAATAATAATATACTCAATAGAAAAAATATCTTTATAAATAAACAATTAATATATTTATTATTAAGTTATAGCATGATGACCAATAGAATATTAATTCTCTTTATTTACTTAGTAGAGAATAATATTAATTATCCTATTATAATTTCTTGCTATAAATAATAGTTATTATGATGCTAATATATCAATCAAATAAATCTTGCATTGCATATTTTTATCTGTAATTTTATTAATATTTATAAAAATATAATATTTTTTTCTTTATTTTCTTTTTAATATATCAAATAACAATATAATAATGTTGCTAATTAAATAAAAAAATAATAATTTTATTAGTTATAAATAATTCGAATTTGATATGGTAACTATGATTATTAAATAAAAGGAAATAACGAATGGAAATAACATTATCATCCAATATTGTACCTCTTGAACGTGGAATTAATTTTAGAGATTTAGCCGGCTATCCAGCAGCAGATGGACGCAAAATTAAATCTGGCTTACTATATCGTTCTGGCGCTCTTAATGAATTAACTCAAAATGATTGCCAATATTTATCAGAAAAAGGCATTACACATATTATTGATTACCGCGATCAAAAAGAAATAATTGAAAAGCCCAATGTTCTCTGGAAAGGTGCGCAATACCATCATATTCCAGCGAATCCAATTGAAACCGTTAGCCCTGATTTATCAAAAATTACTAATGAGCTGGTAAGACAATTTGATCATGTCGGCTATATGCGCGAAATTTATCGTCAACTTCCTTTTAATAATCAAGCCTATCGTTTATTGATCTCACTGTTACAAGAGCCAGTACCTATTAGTATTGTACAACATTGTGCAATAGGAAAAGATAGAACGGGTATAGGTGTAGCCTTGGTTTTATTTGCACTTGGCGCAAGTTACGAAACAGTTATGCAAGATTATCTGTTAACTGAAGTTACACTTGCTCCTTTCCAACAAAAGGTTGTCGGTTACTTATCGACTAAACTTGATTCACAATCAATAGCTACCGTGCAATATATACTTTCGGCCCGCCAAGAGTTTCTTGATATTGCAATAAACGAAATTAAGCAACGCTATCAGACAATAGATAATTGGTTAGAACAAGAATATGGTTTAACTGCACAACGTAGATTAACATTACAACAAAACTATTTGTTTGATTAAAACCTAAAAATTAAGTAGATGGCCCCGCCTTATCAGCGGGGGGATAAAGTATAAGTATTAATTTGTTATTGTAGGATCCGTAATACACGTCGTAATGGTTCCGCTGCTCCCCACAAGAGTTGATCACCCACAGTAAACGCCGATACATATTCAGGACCCATATTAAGTTTTCGTAAACGTCCAACTGGCGTTTTGAGGGTTCCCGTTACGGCGGCTGGTGTAAGTTCTCGAATTGTAATGTCTCGATCATTCGGAACAACCTTGACCCATTGGTTATTTTCTGCTAATAGATGTTCAATATCATTTAACGGAACATCTTTTTTCATTTTAATAGTGAATGCTTGGCTATGACAGCGTAGTGCACCAATACGGACACATAAACCGTCAATAGGTATTATCTGGCGTGTCGCTAAAATTTTATTTGTTTCTGCCTGACCTTTCCATTCTTCACGTGTTTGGCCATTATCAAGAGCTTTATCAATCCAAGGGATTAAACCACCAGCCAATGGAACTGCAAAATTTTCGACCGGTAACGTACCACTACGCGTCAATGCTGTAACTTTACGCTCAATATCAAGAATTGCTGAGGCTGGATTTTGCAATTCTTGTGCAACATTAGCATGTAATAATCCCATTTGTATTAACAGCTCGCGCATATGGCGCGCACCACCTCCCGAGGCAGCTTGATAGGTAGCGACAGATACCCATTCAACTAAATTATTGGCAAATAATCCCCCTAATGACATTAGCATTAAGCTTACAGTACAATTACCACCAACAAAGGTTTTAATACCCTTATCCAGGCCTTGTTTAATGACATCGATATTTATTGGGTCGAGCACAATAATTGCATCATCTTTCATACGTAATGTCGATGCAGCGTCAATCCAATAGCCTTGCCAACCACTCAATCGTAATTTGCTATACATTTCGTTGGTGTAGTCTCCTCCCTGGCATGTCACAATAACGTCTAATGCCCGTAATGCTTCCAGATCATAAGCGTCTTGTAGAATACCCTTTCTACCAGTAAAGTTAGGTGCAGCTTGACCAATCTGTGAGGTTGTAAAAAATACTGGATTAATAGTATCAAAATCTCGTTCTTCAACCATTCTCTGCATAAGAACAGAACCCACCATACCACGCCAGCCGATAAAACCTATATTTTTCATATACTGTTATCCTTTCAGGAGCTAATCTACCTACAATGAAATTTAACGCAATGATTAAGATGTAACGATCTCAATATTATTTAATTAAACAAATCTTGTATCATACAGCCTTACAAAATGTTGCTAATGATGCAAATAAAATAATTTGATATTTATTTGATAATTAATATGTAGTCTTATAATTGTTTGTTATTTGCACAAAAGCTTTATTTTTTAGTTTTCTTATATTCACACTTTATAAAATCATGTCTATTTAATTTTTGATCAATTTAGAACGGTATTACGATTATAAATAGGTTTTATCATTATTACCGAAGAGTAAGAAAATATACGTTTTATCCATTAATAACATTAATGGCCTATTAGAAATACATGACAAAATAATAAACTGGGTAGATGAAACTACCATAGAGTAAAACTAATATAATGTAGTTATTAACAAATGTTTGAATCAATAATAACGACTTCCGAAAGTAAAAAAATGCGTTTACAGTGTAAAAACGGTTATTAAACGTTTATTCATTGTGCGCTAGAAGCTTTTTGGCAACAATATCAGAAATGAACGCTTCTCAATAAAAATAATCATAATGTTATGAGGTGTTGACTTTAAAAAATACTTATCATGACAAAGTTATTATACTTATTAATGTTTTTTAATAAATTTTACCTTATATATCACGTCATTTTTGATTTATTCAACAAGGATTATATGTAATTACACATGTTCAACGGGGATAAGGACTTTCATAATGAATACACAATGACAATCAATGCGCTTATGTTGTACATTTTTCCGATTACATTGCTGATCTACTGTCAGTTTGGCAAAATAGGATAAACCTCGCTGAGTATAAACAATGCTTTATTCTCGCGCAGCGCAATCAATGGACGGCGAAATTAGTTCCTATTTTAATTGTGGCAACCTAATGCTGATACGATAGCATTGAGTTTGTCTAGAGCAAATATAACATTACCAATATCAATAAGGTTTATGAAATACTGTTCAAGCAGGCTAAAAAAAATATATGATAGCGCAAAACTTATGTCGCTTATTTGAAAAAACCATTACCTTTTATTTTTAATCTTTTGACATATAGTAAAGTCCGTTATCAACAAACGCGACATATTTTTGAACACTATCAATAGTAAAAACTTATCGGCACTAGTAGGTATTGGCTATATGAGGCATTAACAATCTGTCAAGCAGCTCAATAATTAGCCAACTGGTTGGTCTGCCCCCTATGATTACAAGCTGGTAAAAAAAGTAGTTAATAATCGAGAAATAATCGTATTTCATCAACAATGATAATAAGCAAAGCTAATAATATTAACACGTTATGACTATTAGGGCTTTGCTATAGCGATGGTTTAATCCTTTTTAACTAAGCCTAACATAATATTTTTTTGAAAAAGATGAAATGCGGCCTCAAACATTACATGCAGTACTAATATTTTCGCTCATTATCATGAGTTAACCAACTCATTTATATAATGTATTTAGGAGTAAATAAAAGATTATGTATCATATTGTTGCATCTGATTTGGATGGTACACTGCTATCCCCTGAACATGTTTTATCACCTTATACTAAAGAAATACTAAAAGCATTGGTGGCAAAAGGGATACATTTCGTTTTTTCAACAGGGCGTCATCATATTGATGTTACACATATCCGCGATAATTTAGGTATTGAAGCCTATATGATCACATCAAATGGCGCAAGGATCCATAATGAGCAAAATAAATTAATTTATCATGCTAATATTCCTGATGATATTGCACGTGATTTATTTACTCTGGTCGAAAATCACCCACTTATTGAAACGCATGTTTATAAAGATGATGGTTGGTTGATCAACCGTGAAAGCCAAGATGATGTCATTAGCTTTTTTAAAGATTCTGCTTTTAATTATCGTCGATTTGATGGTAAAACCCTTTCTACTGAGAACGTATGTAAAATCTTTTATATTTGTGATAAATCTGACGTACTTTGTGAACTCGAAGAAACAATAAAAACACGCTGGGGAAACCGTCTTAACGTTAGTTTTTCGACAATAAATTGCCTTGAAATCATGAAAGGAGGGGTTTCTAAAGGTGCAGCCTTAGAAAAAGTCGCAAAACTTATGGGTAAATCATTACAGGATTGTATCGCCTTCGGTGATGGCATGAATGACGTAGAAATGCTATCCATGGTCGGAAAAGGTTGTATTATGGCAAATGCTGATCCACGTTTAAAGGAAACGCTCTCTGATCTAGAAATAATTGGTACAAATGCCGAGCATGCCGTAGCAAAATATCTATCAAAACTCTATTTATAATCATCGTGTCTATTCTCATAAATTAACGTCCTCCTATTATTGTTATAGGAGGTCTTAATTATGCAGATAAACTAAATTTATATGTGAATAATAAAAGACCATTATTAACTTTGACGATATCTATATAACTATAATGAGTGGTAACATTAGCTACGTTTGATAAGCCTTATTTTTCGCAGCTATTTTTATTTTGATAATTCATATAGTTGCGGATTTATTGTAGCCTACTTGTCACAAATTCATTAGTTAATTTTTATAAATACATCGTTATAATATGCTTAATGCGCTAATTCATTTCAAATAACTCATAAGATTGCTTGTTAAATCAGCTTACATGCAGTTGCATGCATACCATTTAACACGTTATGTTATAGTAACAATTAAAATATTTAGTAAAGGAGGACTTTTCTAATGGATAAATTAACGCACATCCCAGTATGTATGCCCATAACTCGTCGCACCTTTGCCAGAAATTTATTTCTTACTATAGGTGGGTTTACCCTCAGTAACGCAATGAATGTAACATTTGCTTCATCAGCGCATACAAAAGATCAATTTATTATGCCATTTACAACTAAAGTTGTGCCACAATACAACTACGTTAACGTCTGGTCTGCAGATAATCGTTGGCTAACAGCAAAGTTTATGCGAATGGAACATCGCTTCATCCATAACGCGTATTCTATTGAATGAAATAAGGCGTATCATAATGATACGCCTTTATTTATGATAAAATCACTAAATTTTATTTAGCACCGCTGCGGAAAGCACGTTTACGGTCGTTTTCGGTTAAGAAACGCTTACGTAATCTGACCGACAATGGCGTTACTTCAACTAATTCATCATCATCGATAAATTCAAGTGCTTGTTCTAATGTCATCTTGATTGGTGGTGATAATGTTGTTGCTTCATCTGTCCCAGAAGCTCGCATATTAGTCAGTTTTTTACCTTCACGGCAATTGACAGTTAAGTCGTTAGAACGACTATGAATACCAATAATTTGTCCTTCATAAACTTCAACACCATGCCCAATAAATAATCGGCCACGATCTTGTAAATTATAAAGAGCGTAAGATAATGCTTTACCGGTACCATTTGAAATCATAACGCCGTTAATACGTTGACCAATATCTCCGGGCTTAATATCGTCATAATGGCTAAACGTTGAATAAAGTAATCCTGTACCTGACGTCATTGTCATAAATTCAGTACGAAAACCAATAAGACCGCGGCTTGGGATAACATAATCAAGACGAACGCGTCCTTTGCCATCAGGGATCATGTCACGAATTTCACCTTTACGCTGCCCCAAGGCTTCCATGACTGAACCTTGATGCTGTTCTTCAATATCTAATGTAACCTGTTCAAAAGGCTCTTGTTTGCGGCCATCAATATCACGGAAAATAACTTTTGGACGAGAAACAGCCAATTCATAGCCTTCACGACGCATATTTTCAATTAATACAGATAAATGCAATTCACCACGACCAGATACACGGAAAGCATCAGGATCTTCTGTCTCTTCAACACGTAAAGCGACATTATGGACAAGTTCTTTACGTAAGCGTTCTAAAATCTGACGCGACGTAACAAATTTGCCTTCTTTACCACAGAACGGCGACGTGTTTACACAGAAGAACATACTGACAGTCGGCTCATCAACAGAAAGTGCAGGGAGTGCTTCTGGCGTGCTTACATCACATAAAGTATCTGAAATATTCAGTTCACCTAAACCAGTTACTGCAATAATATCACCCGCTTCTGCTTGAGTGGCTTCATAACGTTGCAAACCTAAATGGCCAAGAACTTGACCGACTTTACCGTTACGGCGTTTGCCTTCACTATCAATAATAGTCACTTGTTGATTCGGTTTTATGACACCACGTTTTATTCTACCTATACCGATAACACCAATATAACTATTATAATCCAGCTGAGAAATTTGCATTTGCAGTGGGCCATTACGGTCAACATCAGGTGACTGAACATATTTAACGATTGCTTCAAATAATGGCGTCATATCACTTGCCATATTATTGTAATCATCGCCAGCAACACCATTCAGAGCTGAAGCATAAATAATAGGAAAATCAAGTTGTTCATCGGTCGCGCCCAAATTTACGAATAAATCGAATACTTGGTCGACAACCCAATCTGGACGGGCACCCGGTCTATCAATTTTATTGATAACGACAATAGGTTTTAATCCATGTGCAAACGCTTTTTGAGTAACAAATCGCGTTTGTGGCATAGGACCATCCATTGCATCAACCAGCAATAACACAGAATCGACCATCGACATAACGCGTTCCACTTCACCACCAAAATCGGCGTGGCCTGGTGTGTCTACGATATTAATGCGATATTGATTCCAATCTATTGCCGTATTTTTGGCCAAGATGGTAATCCCTCTTTCTTTTTCAAGATCATTAGAATCCATTACTCGCTCGTTCGCATCATTGCGATCACCTAAAGTACCGGATTGCTGTAGAAGTTTATCTACCAACGTAGTTTTACCATGGTCTACGTGGGCAATAATAGCTATATTACGTAAGTTTTCTATCACAACTGTTGTCTCGGGCTAAAAAATAACGAACTATTGTACACGGATTATGCTCAGGACTAAACAAGAACAATCAATCAGCCAAAACAATTATAATTTGTTCTCTCTAATCATCGCTTTTACATAACTAACATAGAGATAAATCGCACCATAATAATGCTTTCATCTGTTAAGCGCACTATAATAGTGCGAACCAATATTAATTTTGATTATCTTATAAATAAAAAGAGTGAATTTTCTTTACTTATTATAGAGCTAGTCGTGATAACCTGACAAAATAGTTATTCTTGTTAATGACATATCATCTTGAGCGTCAATGAAGTAGCATCAAATGTTTATAAATTGCATAAGGTGATGATATGTTACGCTTGTTCTGTATAAGGCTATTTTTTATCTTTCTTCTTTTTTATTAATGTTAAAACTTGGCACGATTATCGCATTAAATTAATGTAAAGCGGCTAATAAAGCTATCATCATTTAATGGATACGATCTTCTGGAGAATACTATGAGCGTTGAAAACGTTTTGTCTATGCTGTCTGATAACGACGTGAAATATGTTGATCTGCGCTTTACTGATACAAAAGGTAAAGAACATCACATTACAATTCCGGTAAATCAAATTGATACCGACTTTTTTGAAGATGGCAAAATGTTCGATGGCTCTTCAATTAATGGCTGGAAAGGAATTAACGAATCTGACATGGTGTTAATGCCAGATCCTAAAAGTGCAGTGATTGATCCTTTCTATGAAGAATCAACCCTTATCTTGCGCTGTGATGTTCTTGAGCCAGCAACATTACAGGGGTATGAACGAGATCCTCGTTCTATTGCAAAACGTGCAGAAGAATACTTACGTGCTACAGGGATTGCTGATACTGTTTTGTTTGGACCTGAACCTGAATTTTTCTTGTTCGATGATATTCGTTTTGGCGCGAACATGTCAGGCTCTTTTGTCCACATTGATGATATAGAAGCCGCTTGGAATACTGGGAAACAATACGAAGGTGGAAATAAAGGTCATCGTCCAGGTATTAAAGGAGGCTATTTTCCTGTTCCTCCAGTTGATTCATCACAAGATATTCGATCAGCAATGTGTACCATTATGTCACAAATGGGACTGATTATTGAAGCGCATCACCATGAAGTTGCAACGGCAGGACAAAATGAAATTGCAACTAAATTTAATACGTTAACCACTAAAGCAGATGAAGTACAAATATATAAATATGTTGTACATAATGTCGCACATTTATTTGATAAAACAGCGACATTTATGCCTAAACCGATGTTTGGTGATAATGGTTCTGGTATGCACTGCCATCAATCACTGTTAAAAGATGGTGTTAATCTGTTCTCTGGTGATAAATATGCAGGATTATCTGAATTAGCATTACATTATATTGCGGGTATTATTAAACATGCCAAAGCAATCAATGCCTTTACCAATCCAACTACTAATTCTTATAAACGTCTGGTACCGGGTTACGAAGCACCTGTTATGTTAGCATACTCTGCTCGTAATCGTTCTGCTTCTATTCGTATTCCTATTGTGCCTAGCCCAAAAGCACGTCGTATCGAAGTACGTTTTCCTGATCCATGTGCTAATCCTTACTTGGCGTTTGCTGCACAATTAATGGCAGGGCTTGATGGTATTATTAATAAACTACATCCTGGCGATGCGATGGATAAAAACTTATATGATCTACCTTCTGAGGAATCTAAACAAATTCCAACAGTCGCTGGTTCATTAGAAGAAGCATTACAAGCCTTAAATAGCGATCGGGAATTCTTGATACGTGGAAATGTCTTTACCAATGAGACAATTGATGCTTACTTAGCACTAAAATCAGAAGAAGTTGATCGTCTGAGAATGACACCTCATCCAGTTGAATTCGACATGTATTATAGTTGTTAATTACATCATAAAATAAGCAATAAAAAAACCCATCTTGCGATGGGTTTTTTAAACTAGAAAACGTATAACTTATATAAGAGTAAGTTGCACACGGCTATTTTTAATCAGATGGATTAAAGCAAGGAGTTTGTAGATGGCTATCGAAAGATTACCTGATGCTGGGCAAATCCTGGATGCACAAATTACAAGTATTTTGCTATTAGACCGTCAGTTAATTATTCATTATACGAATATAGCGGCTCAACAACTTTTTCATCTTAGTGCCCGCAAATTAACAGGTGCTATGTTATATGATGTGATGAATTATACTTCGCTCAATATGAAGCTGATGAGAAATAGCATTGAATCGAATCAAGGCTTTACTGACAATGAAGTCATGATGATCATTGATTCACAGCCGCAAATTATGACATTAACAGCACAACCTCTAGGTGATGAATTTATTCTGCTTGAATTTTCTCCCCTTAATAATCAACGACGTTTAAGTCATGAGCAATTCCATCACGCACAACAAATTGCTGCACGTGATCTTATTCGGAGTTTAGCTCACGAAATTAAAAATCCATTAGGCGGTCTACGTGGTGCTGCACAGTTACTTGCTAAGGCACTCCCTTCACCAGAATTAAATGAATTTACTAAGGTTATTATTGAACAGGCGGATAGACTACGTAATCTTGTGGATCGATTATTAGGACCACAACATCCAGGTCAACAAATTCAACAATCGATTCATCAAACATTGGAGAGAGTATACCAACTCTTATCATTAGAAAAAGCAGAGCATGTATCTATTCTACGTGATTACGATCCTAGTTTACCAGAATTTACTCATGACCCGGAACAAATCGAACAAGTACTTCTGAATATTGGTCGGAACGCATTGCAAGCACTAGGTGAAAGAGGTGATACTATTATTTTACGTACGCGAAGCGCCTTTCATGAACCCCTACAAGGTAAGTGTTTTCGTTTAGTAGCACGTATAGATATTGAGGATAATGGTTGTGGTGTCCCCCCTCATTTGCAAGATACCTTATTTTATCCAATGGTAAGTGGCCGACAAGGAGGATCAGGATTAGGATTATCTATTGCTCGGAGTCTTATCGACCAACATGCGGGAAAAATAGAATTTAACAGTTGGCCTGGTCATACTGAGTTTTCTATTTACTTACCTATTCGCCAGTGAGGTTTATTATGCAAAAAGGTTGTGTATGGATTGTTGATGATGACAGTTCAATTCGTTGGGTATTAGAACGAGCATTAAGCAATACGAATCAAGCTTATAGGAGTTTTGCTTCAGGTGAAGAGGTGCTCGTGGCATTACAACATGAACATCCTGATGTCATATTATCTGATATTCGAATGCCTGGCATAGATGGACTTAATTTATTACAACAAATTAAACAACAGGTATCTGAATTACCCATCATCATCATGACAGCACACTCCGATCTTGATGCTGCAGTTAGTGCTTATCAACAAGGTGCTTTTGATTACTTACCAAAACCCTTTGATATTGATGAAGCCATACTATTAGTTGAGCGAGCCATTCAACATTCACGAGAACAACACCACCCAGTTCAAAGGAAAATAAAGAATGAGGTTACAGCTGATATTATAGGTGAAGCACCTGCGATGCAGGATGTATTCCGCATTATAGGTCGATTATCCCGATCATCAATTAGTGTTTTAATTAATGGTGAATCAGGAACGGGTAAGGAGTTAGTTGCTCACGCTTTACATCGCCATAGCCCACGAGCAAAGGCTCCCTTTATTGCCTTAAATATGGCAGCCATTCCTAAAGATCTTATTGAGTCAGAATTATTCGGCCATGAAAAAGGGGCTTTTACAGGTGCAAATCAAATACGTCATGGCAGATTTGAACAAGCCAATGGCGGAGCCCTGTTTCTTGATGAAATTGGTGATATGCCTTTAGACGTACAGACACGCCTGTTAAGAGTTTTAGCTGATGGGCAATTTTATCGCGTTGGTGGTTATGCGCCAGTTAAAGTAGATGTACGAATTATTGCAGCAACGCATCAAAATTTAGAACAACTTGTATATGAAGGCAAATTTCGCGATGACTTATTTCATCGACTTAATGTTATTCGTATTCAGTTACCTCCTTTGCGTGAACGCCGTGAAGATATTCCGCAACTTGCTCGCCATTTTTTAAAAACCGCAGCGCATGATTTGGGTGTTGAACCTAAAATTTTACATAAAAAAGCTGAAACGGCTTTATGTCGTTTAGCATGGCCAGGAAATGTCCGTCAATTAGAAAACACCTGTCGGTGGTTAACTGTGATGGCGACGAGTCAGGAAGTCCTTGAACAAGATTTACCTGTTGAATTATTTGAAATGTCATCAAAACAAGTTAACTATCAAACAGAAAAAGGTGATCAAGAATGGCAAGCCTTGTTATCTCAATGGGCTGAGCAAGCATTACTTGCAGGCAAACAAGATTTATTAGCAGAGGCACAATATGAACTGGAACGAACTTTATTAATGATCACACTACGTTATACAAAAGGACATAAACAACAGGCTGCTAAATTACTTGGTTGGGGACGCAATACATTAACACGCAAACTAAAAGAGCTTAATTTAACCGATCCCTTATAACAACACGTACGAATTAATTGAGATAACAGATCATTGAGTTGAAATATTAACGTCACCATAAAAAATAATAGCTATGGTGACGCGATGATAAATGATTACTTATCGCCTAAGAGGACTGACTCAAGAGCAATCTCAATCATTTGATTGAATGTTGTTTGACGTAGTTCAGCTGGTAAGGCTTCGTGTGTACGGATATGATCCGATACAGTACAAATACATAAAGCTTTCGCACCGTATTCAGCCGCTACACCATAAAGGCCTGCAGCTTCCATTTCTACACCAAGAATATTATATTTTTCCATAACATCAAACATGTCTGGATCGGGTGTATAGAATAGGTCAGCTGAAAAGATATTACCGACTCTGACATTCACGTTAGCAGCTTCAGCTGCTGTGACAGCATTTCTTAATAGATCAAAATCAGCAATAGCGGCAAAATCATTATCTTTGAAACGTAATCGATTAACTTTTGAGTCTGTTGATGCACCCATGCCAATTACAATATCACGAACTTTAATTTCATGACTAATAGCGCCACAAGATCCAACTCGAATAAGTGTTTTTACACCATATTCTGTTATTAATTCTTTTGCATAAATTGAACAAGATGGGATCCCCATACCATGTCCCATAACAGAAATACGGCGCCCTTTATAGGTTCCAGTATAACCGAGCATATTTCGTACAGTAGTTACTAATTTTGCATCATCTAATAAAGTTTCTGCAATATGCTTAGCCCGAAGTGGATCACCTGGCATAATTACTGTATCAGCAAAATCTCCTGGTTCAGCATTTATATGTGGTGTAGCCATGTATTACTCCTTATAAGTAAAAATGAAGAAAATAAATAACAGAAAATAGTGTATTCGGTTTACCATTTCATACGTTAAAATAAGGCGTTACCATATTCCATTGGGCTTAATGAAAAATAATTAGCTATTGTCTGGCCAATATCAGAAAAACTATGACGTAAACCAAGCGAACCTGGCTTAACTTTCGGGCCATAAATTAAAACTGGAATATGTTCACGCGTATGATCCGTGCCGGGCCAAGTCGGATCGCAGCCATGGTCTGCTGTCAAAATTAAAATATCGTCATCTTTTACAAGTGATAACATTTCAGGTAAACGACGATCAAATAATTCAAGTGCGGCGGCATAACCTGCAACATCCCGACGATGTCCATAAGATGAGTCAAAATCAACGAAATTGGTAAATACGATGGTATTATCACCTGCTATACGCATTTCTTGTAGTGATGCATCAAACAGAGCATCTATTCCAGTCGCTTTGACTTTCTTGCTAATACCAACATCGGCATAAATATCTGCAATTTTTCCGATAGAAACAACATGACCTTGTTTTTCATCAATTAATTTTTTTAGTACAGTTGGTGCAGGTGGTTCTACTGCATAATCATGACGATTCCCTGTGCGTTTGAAATTACCAGGTTTATCACCTGTAAATGGACGAGCAATAACACGACCTATGTTATAATTGCCAAGCGTCAATTCTTCACGTGCAATTTTACATAATTCATACAAACGCTCTAGGCCAAATGTTTCTTCATGACAAGCAATCTGAAAAACTGAATCAGCCGATGTATAAAAAATCGGTTTTCCTGATCCCATATGTTCTTCACCTAATCTGTCTAATATTTCTGTGCCGGAAGCATGGCAATCACCAAGATAACCAGGTAATTGCGCACGTTCAACGAGACGTTTTAATAATTTTTCAGGAAAGCTTTGCTCATGCTGTGTAAAATAACCCCAGTCAAATAGCACAGGAACACCTGCAATTTCCCAATGTCCCGATGGAGTATCTTTACCTGAAGATAATTCTTCAGCATAACCATAGGCTCCCACAATATCAGCTTGACTATCTAGCCCGATAGGAAATAGACCACTCGCAGCTTCAGCTGCTTTACCTAAACCTAATCGACTTAAATTAGGTAATGTTAACGGGCCTTGTCGGCCATGATTAGCTTCTCCTGCTGCACATACTTGCGCAATGTGGCCTAAAGTATTTGCACCAACATCACCAAATTTTGCTGCGTCAGCTGTCGCGCCAATACCAAAAGAATCTAATACCATTATAAAAACACGTTTCATACAACTTTCCTTATTGCTTATAAGCAATATGTTACTTCCAAATTTATAATGTAACTCAATAAATATTTTACTGATTTAATAGCCTGCTCAGACTCTGTTATCGTTCGATTACTTTTTTTATAACGCAGGTGTTATAACCTGTTTAATGGCTACTAATCTTTGACCAATAAAATAATTATGTTACCGATTAGTTAGTCGTTGATCTGCTGATCTATCAATAATAGTAAACGTATTACTAGGTAAAATAATATTACATTATGCTGATTAGATAAAATCTCATAGCATAAGACGTATATTATACAGATCTTGTCTGGCATCACTAAATTAAAGTATATTATACCGCTGACAACTGAAACGAGTCAGCTGTCAGCGTATAATAGAGAGCATAAGCAAAATCGTTATTATTAATAATAGAAATTGCTGCTATTCTTCATCAATCTTTAACTTGGTGAACATCAAGCACATTACTTTATCGCCATGACATAATGCTAGGCGAATATAATTTAGCGAGTACGATTTACTTCCATAAGGCAATCTTTTTAATTTTGCTCTGCAATAAATCAGTATTCAAAAAAACATTATTAACTTTTTTGATAAAACTCTTATTAGCAATAATTAAAATCGTTTATCGCTATATTCTATTCTATAAATATTCTCTGACAAAAATTTACCTAAATAATAAATATAATAATGATGTAAAACGGCCATATCTAAAGTTCATTTTTACTTATTACGCTTTGTTTTGATATCCATAACGCATAATAGCCTAACATACCGCATATTACCCATCGTTTCAGTAATATAAATAGAAGAAGTAAAAATCGTTATCACACTATAGAAAAAACCTAGTTGAATTCTTCTTATCAAGAATGTCTTTTTGATAAGCGTATCATCACTAAGCAAGATCATGAATAGTGAACTGATATCATAATTTTTAATAGATAAGAAAAAATTAGATGTGTTATAAAAAGATTTACTATGAAGAAGATCAAATTTATTAATGTTATTAATAAATTCACACAGTAATTTTATGTGAGAATATGCCTGCACTTTTAGTATTATGCACGAAATCAAACATAAGCTAATAGGATTATGGATAATAGCTTTAGGTAAAAAATTTGCCATAAAGTTATCTCATATAGCCAATTATCTACTAAGTAATTGTGATATCCAAATATAGGCCTGGTTTCCTAGGTAAACACCAAAAATACCAATAACACCGGGTAAAACATTCGGTGCAGGAATGGGTAATTTGAAAAAACTGAAGATCAAGCCCGTAATTAAGCCAACAACCAGAGCAAGTATAATATCGTACATGATGAATCCCTTATAAAAAATAAACGCCCCAGTGAAATGAGTAGCTTTATAGCTAATTAAACTACACACTTCCCCACATAATAACAGAGAAATCGTAGTACAGTTATTATATGCTAAATACCTTCTAGTAAAAAAGTAATTTAGTATATAACATTCCCTAAACATAATACTATTGTATTGAATTACAAAAGTATTATTTGCTATGACATACCTATTCATAGCAAAAATTTAATAAAATAAGCAAAGATAATAACTAATCGTTAAATCGATTTATTCTGCATCACGCTTTTTTAACAAAACAAGCTTTTAGCATAATTTTTACGTTGTCAATTTTGCAATCTATTTCATGATCACCATCAACTAAACGAATATTTTTTGCTTTTGATCCTTGCTTTAAAACTGATGATGAACCTTTTAACTTAAGATCTTTAATAAGAATAATGGAATCGCCATCAGCTAATATATTACCATTACTATCTTTTACCACACGCGTATTGTCTTGCTGCTGTTGACTTTCTTCACCAGGCTGCCATTCATGAGCACAATCAGGACAAACAAACATTGTGCCATCAGGGTAAGTATTTTCTGACGCACAAATTGGGCAGGAAGGAATAGAGTGCATAAAACTTCTCCGATAATTTAAAAATAAGCGGCGACTTTACTATACTTTGTGGCGATAGTACATAATTTAACTAATGTTATAAAAAATATATTAGATTTAATAGCTTAACTTTATTCGTATGTCAATATTAACTTTTTGTTGTTATACTGCATTTACTCAAAACAACAATGAGGTTGTTTTACTTCTTTTCCATTATAAACAACCTCATTTAGTTTATTATTATATTTCCCTGCCATACAAGATAGATAAAAAACATATCATTTTTATATACGAAATATGTGTATTTTTGATGTGATGATAAGCTTTATTTAATATCATTAGTTAATCTAATAGCTAAAGTGCCGATAAAGTTACAAAAAAACCAGCAATCGATGCACTCATCAAATTAGACAACGTACCGGCTAATATGGCTTTTAACCCTAATTTAGCAATATCATGACGACGATTTGGTGCCATACCACCAAGCCCACCGAGCAAAATGGCAACTGACCCTAAATTAGCGAAGCCACATAATGCAAATGAAATAATAACTTTTGTATGCTCACTAATAACCTGTAATCCCTTTTCTTTAACAAGCTCATTATTCAAATATTGACTAAAGTCCATATAAGCAACAAACTCATTTACAACAAGCTTTTGGCCAATTAAGGATCCTGCTACATGAGCATCTTGCCAAGGGACACCAATCAGAAAAGCAACTGGCGCAAAAATCCAACTAAGAATTAATTCCATTGATAGTTGTGGATAATTAAACCAACTACCAATACCACTTAACATACCATTAAGTAATGCAATTAATGAGATAAAGGCAAGTAACATACCGCCTACGTTAATAGCAAGCTGAACACCTGAACTAGCACCATTTGCGGCAGCATCAATTACATTAGCTGGTTTATCATCATCATTATTAATGTCAATATTATCATTAAATTTTTCAGTTTCAGGTACTAATAATTTAGCAAAAAGTAATCCCCCCGGTGCCGCCATAAATGACGCAGCGATTAAATATTGCAAAGGTACGCCTAACGCAGCATAGCCAGCCATGACCGATCCAGCTATAGAGGCAGCCCCACACGTCATCACTGCAAAAAGTTCGGATTTGGTCATTCCTGCAATGTATGGCCGAACAACCAAAGGTGCTTCTGTTAAACCTACAAAAATATTTGCCGTTGCCGCCATAGATTCTGACTTTGATGTTTTAAGCAGCTTTTGTAACCCACCGCCAAGTAAGCGAATTACCCACTGCATAATCCCCAGGTAATAAAGAACAGCAATTAAGGAGGAAAAAAAGACTATTAATGGTAGAACTCGAATGGCAAATATAAAACTACTGCGACCGAAAACTTCTTGCATAATTTTGTCAGTCGCTAAACCACCAAACAAAAACATAATACCACTATCACAGTAATTAATAACTTTAGCCACACCTGCCGATATACTGCCTAGTATAGATTGACCTACTGGAATATAAAGAACAAAAGCACCAATTACTAACTGAAGTAAAAAAGCCAGTCCAACAGTACGCAGGTTAATCGCTCGACGATTAGAAGAAAAAAGAATAGCAATCACGATTAATGACACCATTCCACATAAACCCATAATTAACTGCATAATTTTGTCTTCCTGCAATTTAAATGTCATTAAATAAAACGAGGAAAAGGCTTCCTCACCTAACACGTTGCCATTATTAATAAAAAAAACAGGTGAAGTATCATGTAAGATGATAAATTGATCAAGATAAAGTAAAAAAGAAAGTTTATTTATAGGAGATAAATCAAATTATCTACACTTAATAGATAATTATGTTGTTTTAGTATGTTTTTTGATGTTTTTAACGTAATTAACCGCGATTGTTACACTATTATTGCGAAAAGATAAAATTATTAAGAAGATATCACTAAATGATCCTTGTCTTCTTTCATAAACCGATATTCAGACACATTAAGTTCACTTGCTATATATAATTATCAACCTTTATTTAGATAATAATATTTTATTAAAAATAACCTGCAAATTGAGACAAAACACACATAAAGTTAACAAAAAATAGTGATCTCGCCGAAATAAAATTGGCATGGCCAAGCATTTTTTGCACTATTATTATATAGTCTAAGTATTAAGCATTATTTACTGATTATTGTACACCTTAACTCTGAGGGGGGACATTATGAAATCATTTATGTGCCAAAGTTGTGGGATGCCAATGCAAGAAAATACAGATTTTGGTCAAGAAATTGATGGAAGATTAAGTCAGGAATATTGCGCTAATTGTTATCAAGTGGGGCAATTCACTTCTTATATGAATATGTTGCAAATGATTAACCTTTGCGCTAAATATTGGAAAATTTATGGCTTTAAAAATCAGGATGATGCGGTAAAACAGATGCATATGCAATTTCCAACTTTAAAACGCTGGAAGAAATTATAATTCAATATGTATAACTGCCAACTTTAATTTAATAGGGTTAAAAAAAGGAAATGGCAGTTATACATCAAAAAGTTATCATTCTTTTTACTGATTTTCGTTTTCATTTTCATATACGATAGTAATAAGCCAATAGCAAAAATATTACTTTATCAGCATTCCATTTGTTTGAATAAACGTGACAACAGCATCAATCCCTTCACCACTCTTAAGATTAGTAAATGCCCAAGGTTTTTTTTGTCGCATCCGTACTGTATCACGTTGCATAACACCTAAAGATGCGCCAACCAAGGGGGCTAAGTCAATCTTATTAATAATCAAAAAATCAGAACGTGTTATACTAGGCCCACCTTTACGAGGTATTTTTTCTCCGCCAGCGACATCAATTACATAAATAGTTAAATCAGCTAACTCAGGGCTAAACGTAGCACTCAAGTTATCACCACCACTTTCAATAAATATGATATCTAAAAAACTAAACCGTTGAGTCAATTCATTTACTGCCGCTAAATTCATTGAAGCATCCTCACGTATTGCTGTATGTGGGCATCCACCAGTTTCAACACCTATAATACGTTCAGCTGGTAAAGCACCCGATTCAATTAAAATACGCTGATCTTCTTTGGTATAAATATCATTAGTTACTATAGCTAACTGATAAATGTCACGTAACTTTTTACACAGCCTATCAAGTAATGCCGTTTTACCGGATCCAACAGGTCCACCAACACCAATACGTAATGGATAACTTAGTAAAGACATAGTTAGAATTCCTAAATTAATTTGCTATTCACACAATAAACATGATGCTAATAACATCTTATACTTGTTTAGTTTTATGAACGGAATAAGCGACTATACTGTGTTTCATGGCAAGAGCTTGCAATGGCTAATAAAGGAAAACTGCCACCAAGTTGTTCATCACTTAATTGATTAGCCTGCTTAATTAGATAAGGAATATTATTTGCTAACTGAAAAATAAGTGATTGTCCACTCTGTTGGCCCAATGGCACTAATTTCATTGCTGTTACTACACTATTTTCTAGCCAATTAAATAACCAACCATGTTGTAATAGCGTCAAAGGTATTTTCCAGTGAATGCCGGCCCATGCCCAACCTGCTAATGAATTATGACTTATCACATTTGCCCATTGATTATCTAAATTGCTACAAAGTGTTTTTAATACTTGTATTAAGGCTGTACCTCGTTGTTTTTCTTCATTGCGCAACTCGGTTGTTTCCCTAGTACTTAATAAAAAGTTATGCCAATAATTAATTCGTTCTAAATTGCCTTGTTGACAACAATAATAAAATCGCGCTAATAATGGAACATCAGAATAAGTCAAATGCGTTTCCATTTGCATCTGAATCCATTTTTGAGCCTTCGCAGCATTTGTTACCCAGCCAATATCAACCGCCCATTCAAGACCTTGGGAATAGGTATAACCACCAATAGGTAAATTTGCGCTTGCCAGCTGTAATAATCGTAATAATGATAACATGAGCTTAATTAAAGTAATTGAATCAATGATGATGATTACCGTAATAAGCACCATTTTCAGGTTGAAAAGGTGCATATTCAACGTTAACTGTTAATCCCATGTTGCTAAGCATGTCATCTAGAACATGATCAGATTGATAACGCAAAAAGTTCTGGTTAATTTGCAAAGCAACATGTCGATTACCTAGGTGGTAACAAGCCCGACACAGGAGTAAAATATTTTGATGAATAACTGTTGAAACTTTTTCAGGTTTTGCTTTAATACGAACAGCAACTCTACCAGAATTATCGCTAATAATATCGCCATCACATAATATCGTTCCTCTAGGTAACATTATGCCAACTTCATTACCATTATCTAATCTAATTCTGGTACGACTTTTACATCTTGTGTCATAATCTAGCATAGCACTACTTGTTACGTTGGTAACGTTTGGTTGATACTGAGTTAATAAAATAATCATATTAATTGTCCATGCTTAATTTTTCTGTAAAATCACCATGCAGCATTAAAAAGAAAACGTAAATTAAAAAAGAAAATAACGCTGAGCCATAGGAAGTTCTGTTGCGGGTTCGCATGTTAACAACATTCCATCCGCTCTAACTTGATAGGTTTGTGCATCAACTTCGATAATTGGTTGCCAATTATTATGAACCATAGCCTGTTTATTAATATCGCGACAATGCTTGACTTCACCAATCAAGCTCGTAAGCTCTAGTTGATCTGCAAGCTGGTTATGAAAAGCGATTGAAGATAAAAATGTCATGCGTGTTGCTTGACAAGCTCGCCCTAAAGTCCCAAACATGGGGCGGTAATGTACTGGCTGTGGCGTTGGAATTGATCCATTAATATCACCCATTGCAGCAAATGCAATCATACCACCTTTAATAACTAAACTTGGTTTAACACCAAAAAAGGCCGGATGCCAAAGAATTAAATCTGCAAGTTTACCAACTTCAATTGAACCAACTTCGTGAGCGATCCCATGTGTAATGGCCGGATTAATTGTATATTTAGCTATATAGCGTTTAACACGATTATTATCACAATATTCACTATCACCGCTAAGTGATCCACGTTGAACTTTCATTTTATGTGCAGTTTGCCATGTCCGAAGTATGACTTCCCCAACTCGCCCCATAGCTTGAGAATCAGAAGATAACATGGAAAAGGCACCTAAATCATGCAAAATATCTTCAGCAGCAATGGTTTCGCGTCGAATACGTGATTCAGCGAAAGCTAGATCTTCGGGTATACTTGGATCAAGATGGTGGCAAACCATTAACATATCGAGATGTTCATCAATCGTATTTAGAGTATAAGGTCGGGTTGGATTGGTTGATGAAGGTAAGATATGATTAAATCCAGCAAGACGAATAATATCAGGGGCATGCCCACCACCCGCACCTTCCGTATGATAGGTATGTATAACCCGATTATCTATTGCTGCTAAGGTATCTTCAACGAAACCAGATTCATTTAGCGTATCTGAATGCAGTGCAACTTGTACATCTAAGCGATCAGCCACAGTCAAACAATTATTAATAGCAGCGGGTGTTGATCCCCAATCTTCATGAAGCTTTAACCCCATTGCACCCGCCTCAACTTGTTCGATTAAAGGTTCAGGTAAACTAGCATTACCTTTACCTAATAAACCAATATTTATTGGTAGTTGTTCTGTTGCTTGAAACATTCTCGCTAAATACCAACACCCGGGTGTACATGTAGTCGCATTTGTCCCTGTAGTTGGACCTGTTCCACCGCCAATAAAGGTAGTCACTCCTGATGTTAATGCCTCTTCCGCCTGTTGAGGAGAAATAAGATGAACGTGACTATCAATACCGCCGGCAGTAATAATTAACCCTTCGGCTGAAACAACTTCTGTCGCTGGACCAATTGGTAGTGTCACATTTGGTTGAATATCCGGATTTCCCGCTTTACCAATACCACTAATTCGCCCATGCTTTACTGAAATATCCGCTTTAATGATCCCCCAATGATCAATAATTAAAACATTAGAAATGACTAAATCTGCAACTTTAGCATCACTTAACTGGCTTTGCCCCATACCATCACGAATAACTTTGCCTCCACCAAATTTTACTTCTTCCCCATAGCATGTTAAATCACGTTCAACCTCAATCCATAATGCGGTATCTGCTAAACGAAGACGATCACCTGTTGTTGGACCGAACATCTCTGCATACGCTTGTCTTGAAATTTTTCTCATGGAAATATCCCTATACTGTGGCCTATGCTACCTGTAAAGAAAACACGTTTTAGTTCAGCGAGAAAGAAGTCCCATTACTTTGCCATGAAAACCATAGATCCGACACAGACCACTATAAGATACAAGCATAACAGTACGGCGTTGGCCAGGTTCAAAGCGAATAGCCGTTCCTGCAGGAATATCTAATCGATAACCTAAGGCTTGTTGTCGGTTAAAATAAAGTGCATTGTTGGTTTCATAAAAATGGTAGTGGGAACCAACCTGAATAGGCCTATCACCTCGATTGATTACAGTCATTTTTGTCGTAGCTCGCCCATAATTTAATTCAATTTCACCATTAGCTACTTTAATTTCTCCAGGGATCATATTTTGCTCCTAAATAATAGGATGATGGATCGTGACTAATTTAGTCCCGTCCGGAAACGTAGCTTCAACTTGAATATCTGTGATCATTTCCGCTATACCTGGCATTACGTCTTGTCTTGTGAGTATTTTTCTTCCAAAATTCATAAGGTCACTAACAGTTCGACCTTCTCTCGCACCTTCAAGAATAGCAGCACTGATTAATGCTATCGATTCTGGATAATTCAATTTCATACCTTTTGCTAAACGACGTTCAGCTAATAATGCTGCTATAAAAATAAGAAGTTTATCTTTCTCTCGCGGCGTTAATTCCATAACCATCCACCTTTTAAGTTTGCCAAATTCTGGGCGGGCAAGGAGCTATACCTATCCATAGAGGTCGAAGAACTGACCAAATCAGATATAACATAGATTGAACTTGTTGATTATCAGAACTTAGCAAACGTATAACTAACATGCCATCTAATAACGTTGCACCACCCGGTGAAGGGAAATCAATCAGTACTTGTCGTACGACTATCAACATGTCAATTGTAGCAGGATAAGCAAAACACGTTGCACTAATAGTAAAATGGTTTAATAACGTTTGTTGACCACCTGATAATCTTAATCTTTCATACAATCCTTCATGCTGTGAAATCTGAATATTCAGTTGATTATCAAGCTCGCCTTGTATGAAAGGTGCGTTGGCTAGGTCGCGTCCTAGTTGCAATGATTCCCAGCCAAATAATTTCGCGCGTTTAGCTAACCGATAATGACCACAAAGATAAGCTCTAGCGGCATTAAAAATAATATTATCCGGGGGTAACCATTCTAGTATAGTGTCTGAATCAAGCGTCAATTCATGGTGTAGTCTAGCCCAATCACCGGCAGTTTTATAAAACTTTGTGGCTCCCGGCATAGTAACCAATACATGACTTTTTTTTGCTAAATTGAGTTTTATCTGAATATTATCTCCACCTACTATTCCCCCTGGTGGATGTAATAGATAAATATGACAACAATCACCTTCTGGATAAAAAGGACGCTGGACCGTCAAGGGGCCATATTGATATCGATCTGTCAAAACTGTTTTATTATGACGCATCGCAAAGTGCAGAAATAATTTCGCTTGCCAGCATGTATCATATGGTATCGATGTTAGAAGCGCTGTTTTTACTGAACTGGTTGTCATCATTGCTATGACCCCATCCTAGATATTGTCTCAATTAGTATTGTTCTTAATAACTAGTTGAGATAAATAAAAATAATCTTGTTTCTGAACGCCAGTAATGAAATGAATATTATATGAACAATGATCTCTATGCTATGCTTCCCACGAAATGAGGTCAACCTACAATAGAAAAAAAGCATTTAGATAAAATTTGTTTAATGAGATAAAAAAGTTATAACTAATTCATGTATAAAATACATAATTATATAGCTAACTTATTTAACTAATAAAATCAAAAAGATATACTAAAATAACTCCGGCTGCCTGCCGGAGTAAAGGGTAGAACAACTGGTAGATTATTTTTATTATGTCGTACAAACCTTGTATGACCGGCTGCATAACTACCTTTAACAACCATTTTCTTATGAAGATGTTGTAGTAGAAATTAAGCATTATCATGATTTTCTTAATCACTACCCCGCTGTAGTAGATAAAAAATCTAATAGCGTAAAAACTGAATAATTACGCTTTTTATTCTGCTTATTCTAACTATAATGTAGTTTTCTCGATCGTTAACAATAAGTTGTAACGATATCTTTTGAATTATAGATATGTTGACACATTTAATGATGTTGATTAGAAGTAAATAAAATGACAAGATCCACGTATGATATGCTACAACCTTTAAATGCAAGTTAAGTTTATTTTTTGAAAAATAAAGAACTAACGTATTATTTATACAAACAAGTAACTTTTTTAGCTTTCTATTAGATTATGATGAGCAAAGAAATGTTTTACGCTAGTTTTAATCTTTATGTGTCTAAGTTGCCCTATGACAAGTAATGGGTCTAATAATAGCAAATTAATTATTGATACATATCTAATACCTATTTAAATAATAGGTGCTAGTCAAGACAGTTTTGTTATTATTTAAATTAATCGCGTATTAGAATCATTATTAAATTTTTTATTTTGCTTATTCTTCAATAGGATATTTCCAAATGACTAGACATTATGATTATTTAGCTATTGGTGGTGGAAGCGGTGGTATTGCTTCAATAAATCGGGCAGCTAAATATGGTAAAAAATGCGCCATTATAGAAGCAAAACATTTAGGTGGAACCTGTGTAAATGTCGGCTGTGTACCCAAAAAAATCATGTGGTATGCATCACAGATAGCCGAAGCAATTCATCTATATAGTACTGACTATGGTTTCAATGTTACATTGAATAATTTTAATTGGCAGCAACTTATTGCAAGCCGAAATGCTTATATTGATCGTATCCATCAATCTTATCAACGTATTTTTAATAATAATAATGTTGAGCTTATTCATGGCTTTGCCAAATTTATTGATACCAATACAGTAGATGTCAATGGCGAAAAGATCACCGCTGATCATATTTTAATTGCAACTGGTGGTCGTCCTATTCGTCCTAACATCCCAGGCGCAGAATATGGCATTAATTCTGACGATTTTTTTGCATTAAATACCTTACCTAAACGTATTGCTATTGTTGGTGCTGGTTATATTGCAGTTGAGTTAGCAGGCGTATTACGCGGATTAGGAAGCCAAGTTCATCTCTTTGTTCGACAACATGCACCATTACGCAATTTTGACCCAATACTTGTTGATACATTAGTTGAAACCATGCACTCATCAGGCCTTGAGCTGCACACATATGCCATACCAAAAGCTGTCATTAAAAATGAAGATAGTAGCCTGACATTACATCTGGAAAATGGTAAACAATATACTGTTGATACTCTTATTTGGGCAATAGGTCGTCAACCAGCAATAGATAATATCAATTTATCTGCTGCAGGTGTTAAGGTAAATGAACACGGTCGTATTATTGTTGATAAATTCCAAAATACTAATGTCGCGAATATTTATGCAGTAGGGGATATTATTACTGGTGCAATTGAACTTACTCCGGTTGCTGTCGCCGCTGGCCGTCGTTTATCTGAGCGCTTATTCAACAATAAGCCTAATGAGCATTTAGATTACAGCAATGTCCCCACTGTCGTATTTTCTCATCCACCAATAGGTACAATAGGCTTAACTGAACAACAGGCAAAAGAAAAGTATGGTGATGATAAAATCAAAATATATACCAGTACATTTACATCAATGTATACAGCAGTAACACACCATCGACAACCTTGTAAAATGAAATTAGTTTGTTATGGCGATAATGACCGTATTATTGGTTTACATGGTATCGGTTATGGTATGGACGAAATTCTACAAGGTTTTGCTGTGGCAATAAAAATGGGGGCAACTAAAAAAGACTTTGACAATACGGTTGCAATACATCCAACGGCAGCTGAAGAATTTGTCACCATGACGGGTTAAAAAAAACTATACTGCCGTATGCAGCATTTATTTGTTATTACAGAAACAGAGGTCAGATTAGATCTGGCCTTTTTTAAAAATAAAATGAAATAATTAAGAATTAACCAATAAAAATCATGTTATAACATGTTTATTACGCTTCTTATCGAGGATGGCATACATAAACCTGTGCTGGGGGAACATTCCTGATCACAAACTTCTTTTTCCAAAAAAAATAACGAGATAATAGTTTTTCAGATAGGCTTGTATACTGAAATAGAACGAGTATACCATTACGTTCTTTAAGTTTCTTTTGCGCTTGTTGTAATATTCTTATACTGATGCGTCTTGGCATTGATAATAAAGGTAAACAACAAAATATTATGTCATAGTCATGATCAAGTAATTCAGCCGAACAATGTCTTACATGTAATCGCGCATCCTTGATCATATTTAGCTGATGAACGAACCTAGATTCTATCTCATAAACTTGCAATTGTGCTTCCGGTTGCATATGCTTCAAAATACGTTTTGTAAGAACGCCTTCAGCGGCACCTAACTCTGCCAAATAATAAGCGTTATTCCACTCCACTTGTTTTAACATAGTGTTACATAACCAAGGAGAAGACGGCATTATTGATCCTACTGTTCGTGGAGATGCAATAAATTGTTGAATATAGGACAATTTATTTTTCAGACTTGGTAATATTGTGTTCAACTTTAACCCCTTATATGATTAGTGCTTAACATAATCATATGTGTATTTAGTTTCTTATTTGACAATTCCCTAACTTATTAAGTTTATTAGAAAAAAGAAAAAGGATATTAAGCACAGGTAATTAATCATTATATTTAAATCGGCTAAATAACATAGTTATCTATAATGTATAGATTTTAAGATATATAAATAATATATACATTATGAATGTTGTGTTAAAATAGACTATTAGTCAATAATCTTGGTAATTATTATTTTTACCGACTTAAATTAAAATAAGCTAAAAAATAGATTATTAAATTTAATTATTTAATAATATTGTGTTTATTTTTTGCTCTATTAATTTTATAATTATTATCTAAAATCTTACATCTAACATAGATATTTTACTTTATTTTAAATAAATAAAGATATTATTCTCTATTTTATAATTTATTTATAAAACCACATAGAATCAATAACTATATCTATTTTCAAAATATACGTGAAAAAGATGTAATACGCTCTTTACTATGATAAATAAAATTTATCATTCATCAAAAATTATTTGGTGTTATTTTATATATAAAAAAATAAAATTTATTATATTTTATATATAAAATAATTACATCAATACTTAATTTAGAATATTAAGTGGTTACTAAACAATGCTTTCTTTTAATATTAATAGCATTATGACTAACTTTTAGATAATAAAAATAGATTTAATAGATCACTTTTTTAATCGGCCAACACTAGAAATAACACCTGAATTTTATTAACTTTATTCTAAATAATAAGGTAAACTAAACAGGATAAATGCCATGTGGCATCACTCTTCTTTAATCCCGTCATGAGCTTATTTCGACTTAATAAAATAGATCTGCTAAGATAAGTGTCAAATGAGTTACATAAAGTAAAAACACTATATTATGTTATCTTTATTAATCATTTCATGGTAAATGTGAGAAAAACAGAACGATACATATCACAAAACTAATGTAAAAACGGCTTTTTTTCTAGGAGAGAAGCTGTGTATACTATATTACCCATTGATAGATTTGATGGTAATTTCTAACAAGTTAATTTTCTACAAACAATGATTCAAGGCACTTTATATATTATTTCGGCACCCAGCGGGGCAGGAAAATCAAGTTTAATACAAGCGTTGCTTAAAACACAACCCACGTATGATTCACGCGTATCTATTTCTCATACAACCCGGCCTATGCGCCCTGGAGAAGTCGATGGTGAACATTATTATTTTATTTCTGTCGATGAATTTAAATTATTGATAGAAAAAAATGCGTTTCTTGAGCATGCTGAAGTATTTGGTAATTTTTATGGCACGTCATTAGCTGCTATAGAAACCATGTTAAATAAAGGCATTGATGTTTTTCTTGATATAGATTGGCAAGGTGCTCAGCAAGTTCGTATGCGTTGTCCGTATGCACGAAGTATTTTTATATTGCCACCGTCCAAAGATGAACTTGAACGTCGTTTAATTGGCCGTGGGCAAGATAGCGAAGATGTAATTCGCCAGCGTATGCAAAAAGCAGTAAGTGAAATTACTCATTATAATGAATATGATTACATCATTATTAATGATGACTTTGAAACAGCTCTCTCTGATCTTAGGGCTATTTTACGCTCAGAGCGTTTGCAAACTAATCGTCAATATCAACGACATGAAATGCTATTAAGTAAACTATTGGCAGATTCATGACAAATTCAGTATGATATTTGGCTAACATTCTATTTTGGAGTTACTTTATATATGGCACGTGTAACCGTACAAGATGCAGTTGAAAAAATTGGTAATCGCTTTGATTTAGTTCTTATCGCCGCTCGCCGCGCTCGTCAGATTCAAACAGGTGGTAAAGATCCATTAGTTCCAACAGAAAATGACAAAGATACTGTTATTGCTCTACGTGAAATAGAGGATGGACTTATTAATGCAGCAATTCTTGATTCTCATGATAGACAAGATCAAAAAGAACAAGAGGCTGCAGAAATCCAAGCTGTTGCAGCAATTGTAGATGGACGATTTTAATCATTAGCTGTTGTGGCTATAAACAATAATCATTGTGTAATAACAATCTAGGTTAAGTAATTATCTTGCACTTGTTCGAAAGTCTATATAAGCAAATACAATATTTACCTGAGGATAAAATTAATATCCTTAAGCAGGCTTATATTGTTGCTAATAAAGCACATCAAGGGCAAAAACGCTCAAGTGGTGAACCTTATATAACACATCCAATTGCAGTTGCGTCTATTCTTGCTGATATGCATTTAGATCATGAAACTCTCGCTGCAGCGATTTTACATGATGTTATAGAGGATACGAACGTAACTTATCAAGATATTGCTAAACAATTTGGTGAAACGGTAGCTGGATTAGTCGAAGGGGTATCAAAACTCGATAAAATTAAATTTCGTGATAAAAAGGAAGCTCAAGCTGAAAATTTTCGTAAAATGATTATGGCTATGGTTCAAGATATTCGAGTGATCTTAATCAAACTTGCTGATCGCACGCATAATATGCGAACACTAGGCGCATTACGACCAGAAAAACGACGTCGTATCGCCAAAGAAACGCTTGAAATATTCAGCCCTCTCGCATACCGCCTAGGCATTAATCACATAAAAACCGAACTGGAAAATCTTGGTTTTGAAGCACTTTACCCTAATCGTTATCAGGTATTAGGGAAAGTAGTGAAAGCTGCACGAGGTAATCGTAAAGAAATTATTCAACGTATTACTACTGAAATTGAAGGCCGCTTAAAAGAAGCCTCTATTTCTTGCCTAGTAAGCGGTAGAGAAAAACATCTTTATTCTATTTATCAAAAAATGAAGAATAAGGAACTACGTTTTCATTCTATCATGGATATTTATGCTTTTCGTGTTATTGTAAAGGATATTGATACCTGCTATCGCGTTCTTGGCTATATGCATGGCTTATATAAACCACGCCCAGGTCGAATGAAAGATTATATTGCCATCCCAAAAGCCAACGGTTATCAATCTTTACATACTTCATTAATCGGCCCTCATGGTATTCCTGTTGAAATTCAAATTCGTACTGATGATATGGATCAAATGGCCGAAATGGGTGTTGTTGCTCACTGGGCTTATAAAGAACAAGGTGAAATAACGACAGCACAAGTCAGAGCGCAGCGATGGATGCAAAGCTTATTAGAATTACAACAAAGTGCTGGCAATTCTTTTGAATTCATTGAAAGTGTAAAAAGTGATCTTTTTCCAGACGAAATTTACGTATTTACACCCAAAGGCCGTATCGTAGAATTGCCTGCTGGTGCTACCTCCGTTGATTTTGCTTATGCCGTTCATACGGACATCGGCAATGCTTGTGTCGGTGCTAGGGTCGATCATCAACCTTTTCCCTTATCGCAAGCACTAAATAACGGACAAACAGTGGAAATTATTACTGCGCCAGGTGCCAGACCAAATGCTGCGTGGTTAAATTTTGTTGTTAGTTCAAAAGCAAGAGCAAAAATTCGACAAGTCTTGAAAAGTTTACGTCGAGATGATTCTATTAATTTGGGGCGTCGTTTACTTAATCATGCATTAGGTGCAGAATACTCAATTAATAATATCCCATCTGAAAATCTACAGAGTTTACTTGAGCGCGCTAAGCTTAACAATCTTGACGACTTATTAGCTGAAATTGGATTAGGTAATGCCATGAGTATTATGGTTGCAAAATATCTGATCGAAGGTATGGACAAAAATATGTTGGAAGGCAATAAAAAGCTAGCTATTCGTGGTACGGATGGTGTTATGCTGACCTTAGCAAAATGTTGTCATCCAATTCCAGATGATCCTATTATTGCACATCATAGCCCTGGCAAAGGACTCGTAATTCATCATGAATCATGTAGAAATATTACTAATTCTCAAAAAGATAATGAGAGGTTTATCTCAGTTGAATGGGAAAAAAATATTGAACAAGATTTTGTTGCTGAAATAAAAGTTGAAATGCTTAATCATCAGGGAACGTTAGCTAACCTTACGGCTCAAATTAATCTTGCCCAAGCAAATATTCAGGGATTAAACACTGAAGAAAAAGATGGTACGTTATATAATGTAACCATATTAGTTACCGTAAAAAATACCGAACATCTTGCTAGTGTTATGCACAAAATACGTATAATGCCAGATATAATCAATGTAACTCGTAATAAAAATTAACCTATATGACACCTGAACGTTACCAACGTATCTGCCAAATGTTAGCAATGCGCCAACCTGATCTTACGGTTTGCATGGAGCAAGTGAATAAATCTCATAATATATCTGCGATCATCCGTACGGCCGATGCAGTTGGAATACATCAAGTTCATACAGTTTGGCCAGGAGAAAAAATCCACGTAAAAGCAGCAGCAGCGGCAGGAAGTAACAGCTGGGTTAATGTAAAATCGCATAACACGATTACAGAAGCTATCCAACATGTTAAACAACAAAAGATGCAAGTGTTAGCAACTCACCTCTCACCAAGTGCAATAGATTTTAGAGAAATAGATTATACGAAACCAACATGCATATTACTTGGCCAAGAAAAATACGGCATCACAAAGGATGCTTTAGCATTAGCTGATCAAGAAATTGTCATTCCAATGCTTGGTATGGTGCAATCGCTCAATGTCTCCGTAGCATCCGCGCTTATTTTATATGAAGCCCAACGGCAACGCCAATTAGCAGGCCAATATACTATCCAACAAAGTCGGTTAGATGAAGCTGAACAGCAACGTTTATTATTTGAAGGTGGCTATCCTGTCTTAGCCCGTGTTGCTCGTCAAAAACGTTTACCGCGCCCCTATATCGATCAACAAGGGCAAATTATTGCTGATCAGCAATGGTGGTCAGCTATGCAAGCCGGTAAGTGTTCCTCTAAGTCACATTTGGAGTAAATTCAGTGAAAGGGCTAGTATTGGATAAGATACCACTTAATGCATTATCAGGTATTGGTAGCAGCCTAACTGAAAAACTAAAGCGTATTGGATTAATAACTGTTCAGGATTTACTCTTTCATCTTCCACTACGTTACGAGGATAGAACACATATTTATTCCATTGCAGAACTTAGTCCTACAATGCATGCAACAATAAAAGGTAAAATTTTACGCTGTGATATTGTTTTTGGCCGCCGTAAGATGATGGTTTGCCAGATAAGCGATGGTACCGGTACATTGAATTTACGCTTTTTTAACTTTACAAAAGCAATGAACAACAACCTATTACCGGGAAAATGGCTAAAAGCTTATGGCGAAGTAAAACGTGGTAAACAAAGTGTTGAAATTATGCACCCAGAATACCGTATTCTATCCAATGAAACAGCGATAACATTTGATCATGCTTTGACACCTATATATCCAACGACAGAAGGTTTAAGCCAAACATTATTGAGAAAGATAACTGAACAAGCATTAGATTTATTGGACCGCTGTGTTATTCCTGAATTATTACCGTTTGAAATAAGCCAGGAATACTTAAGCTTGCCAGAGGCATTGCATATCTTACACCGACCTCCTACGGATACTCGATTAACTGAATTAATACAAGGTAAACACCCAGCACAACGTAGATTGATTATGGAAGAATTGTTAGCTCATAATCTTAGTTTATTGGCTGTCCGTACTTTGGCACGGACCCATCGTGCAGTAGCATTAGCAACGAATCAACAATTAAGACAAACCCTGCTAAATAATTTACCTTTTACGCCTACTCAGGCACAAATACGAGTAGTTAATGAAATTGAAAAGGATATGAATCAATCAATTCCCATGATGCGCCTTGTTCAAGGTGACGTAGGTTCTGGGAAGACTTTAGTTGCCGTGTTGACAGCATTAATCGCAATTGGTAATGGCAAACAAGTTGCGTTAATGGCACCAACAGAATTATTAGCAGAACAACATGCAAATAATTTTAAACAATGGTTAGTACCATTAGGTATCCAAGTTGGCTGGTTAGTTGGTAAACAAAAAGGAAAAATAAGACAAATGCAAATGGATGCTATTGCCAATGGCAAAATAGCTATGATCATTGGTACACATGCTATATTTCAAGAAAAAGTTCTATTTCATGATTTAGCACTTATCATCATTGATGAACAACATCGATTTGGCGTTCATCAACGTTTAGCATTATGGGAAAAAGGACAAAAACACGATAATTATCCCCATCAGTTAATTATGACTGCGACACCAATACCTCGAACCTTAGCAATGACGGCTTATGCTGATTTGGATACATCGATCATTGATGAATTACCGCCTGGCAGAACAGCCGTGACAACAGTTGCGATTGCAGACTCGCGCCGTGATGAAATCGTTCGTCGAGTACAATATGCATGTTTATATGAAAATCGTCAGGCTTATTGGGTTTGTACATTGATAGAAGAATCAGAAATATTTGAAGCTCAAGCAGCAGAAGCTACTTGCCAAGATTTAAAAGCTGCTTTACCACAATTGCGTATTGGTCTGGTACATGGAAAAATGAAACCTTCAGAAAAACAAGCGGTGATGCAAGCTTTTAAACAAGGTGAATTACAGTTATTAGTAGCAACGACGGTTATTGAAGTCGGGGTGGATGTTCCTAATGCTAGCTTAATGATTATTGAAAACCCTGAACGATTGGGTTTGGCTCAATTGCATCAGCTACGGGGACGAGTTGGTCGTGGTACCATTGCATCGCATTGTGTTTTACTTTATAAAACACCTTTAAGTAAAACTGCTCAATTAAGGCTACAAGTTTTGCGTGATAATCATGATGGTTTTGTTATCGCTCAACGTGATCTCGAGATCCGCGGTCCAGGTGAAGTATTAGGTACTCGCCAAACAGGAATCACTGAATTTAAAGTAGCAGATCTCATACGTGATCAATACCTAATTCCAACAGTACAACATAACGCTCGTTATATACAAAAAAATTATCCAGATCTAGCTCAGGCACTAATCAATCGCTGGTTACCTGCCAAAGTGCGTTATATTAATGCCTAGCTATATTTTCTTTATCCTTCTTTCAATTTTTGTTATTTTTGTTAATAATGCTATTCGAACAAATACAGTACAACATCTAAAAACGATAAAAGAAAATAAGAGAAAGAGAAGATAACTCATTAAAAAATACATAAAAATATACTGATTGTTTGGATAAAATTTTGTTTATATGAAATATTATCTTAAACAAGTAATGTATCCCTATTACAGTATACGTCTGATATTTCCGTAATATAAATAATGGATCTGGTAAATGCTAATTTTAGCTAAGCGATTATTACTCACATTACTTACAGTCTCTTTATCTTTAGTGATAATAAGTTATTTGTTTGTACAAACAACACCAGCCTCATTGATAATAAGTCATTGGTTGAGTAAAAAATATGCATTCACATTGAATGTTGGTCATATTAAATACTCCTTTGCTGATCCATTAACATTACAGCTAAATCAAGTTAACTATATTGATAATGATGAACATGTAATCCTTACCGCACCGGTAGTTAATATCACTTTTGATTATACTAAACTAGCCTCTTGTCATATTAAACGTATTGTTTTACAAGAAGGTTCTCTACAATGGGATAGTAATAAAAAAAATAATAGTACTTTTATTATTGACCAATTAGTTTTAAAAAATATGACGCTTTTAGTACGAGAACACCAGCATTTTATTCAGGGAAAAAATATCAATGCCGGGGTTTATCCCTTGAAAATGGGGCAATCATTATTCCAGTATGATCAAGCGTTTAATCTTAGTGCTAGTCATATAACAATTGACGGGATTGACGCTGAAAATATCTTGGTTGAAGGTAAAAGCATACAGGGAAAATTAGCAATTACAAATATCGGAGCAACACTGGCTCACGGGCAAGTGAGCGGTAATTTTGAACGAACAAAAAAGGGTGATTGGATAATTAACCAGTTACTTTTAAATAATATGGGATGGCAGTTTAATCAATCTCTAGAAGATCTTTACAAAGCAATCAAAAATTGGCCAAGAATCTATATTAAACAAGCGACAGCCACAGCTATAACGTTTGAAGGTAAAAACTGGTCCGTCAATGATATGGACTTTACTGTCGATAACCTTCATTTACAACCAGATATCGGTGATTTAAACGACGGCTGGATAACATTGAATGCATTACAATTTAAATGGCATGATCTTAATTTTAACGAAGTAATTACTAAATTAGCATTAACAGATCAGCAAATACAAATAAAACATCTAAGTGGTCGTTGGGATAAAGGTATTGTTCGTGCGGAAGGATTTTGGTTACCAAATGAGCGAGAATTCAATTTTGATGAGCTTGCTATTAATGGTATCGAATATATTATGCCTGTTACTTATCACACCTTTTTGCAAACACCATTACCTGATTGGCTTGATACATTAAAAATAGCCCATTTAAAACTTAATAAATCAATTATTATTGATACTACTTCTTCATTTCCTAGCCAATTAACTATGTTAGCTATAGAAGGTCAAGATTTAACATTAATCAAGCAACATAAAGCGGGAATATGGCAAGGTAAGCTACAGCTTAGTGCTGATAATGCAACCTTTAATAAAATTGATTTATTTTATCCTCAACTTTCATTACAGGCGAACAATGATGAAATTATTATTGACGATATAACCGCATTGACCAAAGAAGGATTACTTGAAGGCCGTTTAATCATTAAGCAAGCAACACCTTCATTATTTTATATCGATATGCACGGCCAACAGATTACTGCAAATACACTTGTATCATGGGGATGGTTATCGCAAAATGAAAGTGAAAAAGATACAACATTAAACTTTGAGATTAATTTACCTTATCAACCACTTTCACAACTACCTCATTATATAAAAATTCTTAATAAGAATAAGGAATTATAAAAGATAGTTAGTTACTTTTTAACAAATAAATGTTATGTATGTTTAATTTAAATAAAAATTAACATAACAACTAAATAAAATAGCTTATATAAAAGATAATATTTATATACTAAATAATAATAAGTTATTTAAACAAAAATAACTTTAATAATAAATTACTTTTATTATTAATATAGTATTAATTAAATGATGGCAATGAATGAGCTTCATGTTATTTAAATAAAAAGGACGTTAATATAAAGCCGCAACAAAAAGAAAACACTGCTAAAAATGATGAAACAATAATAATAATGTTATCAGGTGAGGCGGAACGTTTGTTTATTTTCTTTTGATAGTAGGTATAAGAAAAACGACTAAGAAGAGAAAGTGAAAAAGGAAAAATACAAGTCATAAAGGTGATTATGGCAAGCATCGTCGTATAGGTAAATTGATTAAATGTTGCAAGCATAACTAACCTGAACATAACAATAATTGAAATGATATGAAATATAAAGCTGAACATAATAAACCATTTATTAAGTGGTATGATAAATGGTACTAACAAAAAAATAAAAAATAAACATCCTAAAAAAATATAAGATTCACTTCCCATATCTTATTCCATATATTTACAATAACTATATAAAGTTAAATGTATTAAATAATATAATACATGATTATCTAATCAGAGTAGTGATATAATAATTAATAATACAATAATGTATAAAAAATATAACTAAGTTATTCAACTAAATAAATAAGTATTATTTTTATAAATGATAAATACTATCATCATTTCAGTGATTTTTCTATAGCACAGCTAATACAACTAACGCCTGAAGAAATATTAATTTTTTAATAAGAAGGTTACTGGACCATCATTAACTAAACTCACTTGCATATCAGCAGCAAATTGTCCACTTTCTACATGAATATCTTGCTGTCGAAAATAAGCAATTGCATTTTTATAAAGTTCTAACGCTCTTTCTGGTGAAGCACCATTAGAAAAACTAGGCCTCAAGCCTTTTGTTGTATCAGCTGCTAATGTGAATTGGGAGACTAGTAATAAACTACCCTGGATTTGTCGTACGTTCAGATTCATTTTACCATTAACATCACTAAAAACGCGGTAATTCAATATACGACGACAAAGATGTTCAACTTTTTGTTTGTCATCATCTTTTTCTACTGCTAAAAAAACCAACAGTCCTTGATTAATTTGGCCAATAATAGTTTGATTAACGGTTACACTAGCCTTCAAAACACGTTGAATTAATGCGATCATAATTTTAACTTATTACCTTTTAATTGTATTTTATACATTATCTGATTACGGTAGTTTTTTATTCAATGTTTTACGAGATAGACGATAATTACTTAAACTAACCGTTACTTCCGCGCCAAATAAAACTATACACCAGCTCATATAAATCCATACAAATAAAATAGGGATAACAGCTAATACACCATAAATAAGCTGATAGGAAGGAAACATAGTAATATATAAACCAAAGAGTTTTTTGCCTAATTCAAACAATAAAGCTGCAGTTAATGCACCTATAGCAGCATCACGAACGGGAACACGTAAATGAGGAACCAAACAGAAAACTAACCAAAAAGTAATAAATGACAGTATCAAAGGAAATAAACGAAATATATGATCAAACATAAGAGAAAATCCCATTGAACTCAACCAATGTTGTGATAATAGAATAGTACTAATCGTGATGCTGGCACCTGCAAGTAATGGCCCCAATGTAAGTACCATCCAATAAATTGCAAATGAATACATCATTGGCCTTTTATTATTAGCTCGCCAAATTATATTTAAAACATTATCAATCGCTGAAATTAGCAATAATGATGTCACAATTAATCCACAAATCCCTACAGCTGTCATTCGACTTGAGTTAGCCACAAATTGTTCTAAATAATTTTGAATAGTATCACCAACAGCAGGCACAAAATTTGAAAAAATAAAGGACTTTAACTGAAGGCTAATATCTGTAAACATTGGAAAAGCTGCAAATAACGAAAAAATAACGGTGATCAGTGGTACTAATGATAACAAAGAAACATATGCAAGATAACTTGCTAAAATTGTCAATTTATCTTCTTTTATCTGTTTAAATAAAAGGCACAAATAATAGTAAATGGCAGCAAAAAATCTTTTAAATGAAACTATGAATATGAACGACATGCCAACCTCATAATTAAATATTGTGTTATCAACTATGAAAAATACTTATAATAAGAGTAAAAATATAATGGATTAACTTGCATATATGCATAATAACCTAGTTTATAGGGTATAACTTTATTGATAAATGATGTCAAATATAGATATAAAATTTAGTAACGAATTAAGAAGAGAAATAATATTGGAATGCATTATTGTAAAAATAATACATACATTACAGAATAAAAAGGTATTATCTATAGACACAACTATAATCTACTATTTACAACTAAAATTACGCTTACTTTAAAAGTAACTACATTAAAAGTATATCTAAATTACTTTACATCATGCTATATAACTAAAAACAACAAAAGATACATAGCATTTTATGTATAGTAGCAGTATTTGCTTCATATAAGCGCTATTTTATTAATACTAAATAAATGAATAAAAATAGAAGATTTAATTTATGACTATCGATTCTCTAGGCTCTTATAGACTATCTAATAAAATTAGAAGGCTATAACAAATAAAAGTATAATCAATTAGCCGTAAACTATGTTTACTCGATAGCTACAATCAAGTAAAACCATTTAATAAATACCGGATAATTAATTATCCGGTTCGAAACAGCTTATTTTTCTAAATCCATTGGTGTAAATGCCCAAGGCAATAGTTCCCGAACAGTAGTTTCTTTAATAGCACCGTTCATATTAGCCATAATTACTGGCATATCACCATGGCAGAATTCACTAATTACCTGGCGGCAAGCACCACAAGGTGAAATAGGACCTTCGGTGTCACCAATAACGACTAGCTTTTTAAAATTCCGTTTACCTTCCGAAATAGCCTTAAAAATAGCCGTTCTTTCAGCACAATTTGCTAATCCATAAGAGGCATTTTCAACATTACAACCTAAAATAATTTCATCGTTATCGGTAACCAGTACTGCACCGACAGGAAATTTCGAATAGGGTATATAAGCGAAGTGACTTGCTTTTTTGGCAAGTTCAATTAGCTCAAGATCAGTCATGATTTTTCCTTAAGAGATAAATACTGGTGATATCAACGATATGATATCACCGTTTTAGGTTATAAAAATTAACCTGTAATAACCGTATGGATCAATTTTGGTGCTTGTCCATGATCAGCAATAGTAATATTATCATATATTTTTTGCATAATATTACTCACATCTTCTCTATTAGAATAAATAGTGATTAACGATTCACCTTTGGTGACTTTATCTCCTACTTTTTTATGCAACATTAATCCTACAGCTTGATCTATGGTATCTTCTTTAGTCGCACGTCCAGCGCCTAACATCATCGCAGCAATACCTATTTCATCAGCGACGATATTCGCAACAACCCCAGATGTTTTTGCTGGTACTTCAATCTTAAATTTCGCTTGAGGTAATTTTTCTGGATGATCAATGATGCTATCATCACCACCTTGATTTTTTAGAAATTGTCTAAATTTATCTAATGCTTTACCATTTGCAAGAACTTCTTCTAACATAGAACGAGCCTGCTCCAGTGTTTCTGCCTTGCCTGCAAGAACAACCATTTGGCTTGCTAATACCATAACAAGTTCGTGTAAATCTTCAGGACCTTCACCTCGTAATGCATCAATAGCCTCTTGTACTTCTAATGCATTTCCAATTGCCTTGCCTAATGGTTGTGACATATCAGAAATAACAGCCATTGTCTTACGACCGACATTATTACCAATTCGTACCATTGCTTTAGCTAATTCAATAGCATCTTCATCCGTTTTCATAAAAGCACCAGCACCTGTTTTAACATCAAGTACTATGGCATCAGCGCCCGCTGCAATTTTTTTACTCATAATTGAGCTAGCAATTAGTGAGATAGAATTTACGGATCCGGTTACATCACGCAACGCATATAATTTCTTATCAGCTGGTGTCAAGTTTCCTGACTGACCGACAACCGCAACCTTATCACGATTGACCAAATCGACAAATTGTTCTTTTGTCAGTTCAACATTAAAACCATCTATTGCTTCCAATTTATCTATTGTGCCACCAGTATGTCCTAATCCTCTACCTGACATTTTTGCCACAGGAATATCTAACGCAGCGACTAAAGAGGCAAGAACGAGCGTTGTTGTATCACCAACCCCTCCAGTAGAATGTTTATCTACTTTAATGCCTTCTATAGCTGATAAATCAATAGTTTCACCAGAATTCACCATTGCCATCGTTAGATCAGCGCGTTCACGATCGTTCATGTCTTGAAAATAAATGGCCATGGTCAACGCACTGACTTGATAATCTGGAATTGATCCATTGGTATATCCATCAATAAAAAAATTAATTTCTTCAGTTGTCAGTTCCTTGCCATCTCGTTTTTTGGCAATAATATCGACCATTCTCATTTTTAGTTACCTATATTTTTTTAATTCCAATTATGCAATAACGCGCACATTTAAATACTATACTGTATTATTTAATGCGATTAAGAAAACTCTTACCAAAGTTTGGCATTGTTACATTAAAGTTTTCGGCAATTGTCGCACCTAAATCGGCAAAACTCGATAAAATACCTAAATCTTGCCCTTGTACAAATTGCTTGCTATACACTAATAATGGTACCAATTCTCTAGTATGGTCTGAACCTGGTGCAGTTGGATCGTTACCATGATCAGCAGTAATAATAAATAAATCATCTTGAGTTAATTTTTCAAAAACCTCAGGTAATCTAGCATCAAATGCTTCTAATGCTTGTTTATAACCTTGTGGATCACGGCGATGCCCATATAATGCGTCAAAATCAACTAAATTTAGGAAACTTAATCCATTAAAAGGATCATCAAGCAGTTGAATAAATTTATCCATACCATCCATATTGCTGACTGTTTTAATAGATCGTGTGACACCTTCCCCATCAAAAATATCCGCAATTTTACCTAAGGCTATACAATCAAACCCATTGTCTTTTAAATTATTCATGACTGTTGTACCAAATGGTTTTAAAGCATAATCATGACGGTTAGATGTGCGTTTAAATGTGGCTTTGCTATTACCTATAAACGGTCGAGCAATAATACGGCCCAACATATAAGGTTCATTACGAGTAATATCACGACAATATTGACAAATCCTGTATAACTCATCTAATGGAATAACCGACTCATTTGCAGCGATTTGTAAAACGGAATCAGCGGAGGTATATACGATAAGGGCACCTGTAGCCAACTGTTCCTCACCCAATTCTTCAATAATTTCTGTTCCACTGGCAGGCTTATTACCAATAACTTTACGCCCAGAAAAAGATTCAATTTTATGAATAAGATCATCAGGAAAACCATGGGGGAAGACTTTAAATGGTTTATCAATATATAATCCCATCATTTCCCAATGCCCCGTCATGGTATCTTTTCCTACGGAAATTTCCTGCATTCTTCCATAATAGCCTTTAACTGATTTTGCTGGTTCGACGCCTTCTAATGGGCGAATATTTCCTAATCCAAGACTGGCCATATTAGGAACAGTTAACCCATGACAAATTTTAGCGATATTACCCAAGGTATCTACATTTATATCACCAAATTTTTCAGCATCAGGTGCAGCACCAATACCCACAGAATCAATAACAATTAAATGAATTCTTTTAAACATAGTAGCCATAATCGATCTTCTTTCATTGGATTATTTAACATTACTCATTGCTCTATATTGTTAGATCTAACTAATTCTAGTCAGTTCTAACTAAACCTTGCTTGCAATGTCAGTCCTTAGAAATATGCATACCCATTAAGTATGATGATAATTATTATTGTTTTATAATAAATTCTGTTAATACTTTTAATAAATTACTTGAACAAATATTAATGGTCGGTTGCTTAATTAGTTACCACAATTGACGGTTAATCAAACAACCTTATACCTAGGCTTATTTTGTTAAATCAATTTTGTAAATAGCAAATCCTAATTCATCATTGCCAATATATGTCATAGGGTATTGAGCATGTTTTTGAATATAAAGTTTCGCCGTTTCGCTTGGCGAAGTTTCCACCCGAATATCTAATGGTTTATCTGCTTTTATTGGTGTGAAACGCCAGTTATTATCAACTTTTGGGTTAATATGGCCGTGTTTACGCGTCTGTTCAATAATATAATTAGCTAATACCACTCTTACCTCATCAGGTGAAGCAAATGCAACATGTTCTTCTCCAGTACCAGCATATTTACCACCATAAGCGCGGTAATTATTGGCTGCAATAAGGAAAGTTTGTTTAGGATCTATTGTTTTACCTTGCCATGTAAGATTAACAATACGATGTGAATTTGGATTAACTAGTTTACAATCAATATTATAGCGCGCAGGTTTAGTAATATCGATTTGATAATTAATACCATCAATAACGTCAAAATAGTAAGGACGATAAGTATCCCAATTAATTAATGCTTGTGGCTTAGTTGAATGAGTATCAATTTGATTAAAAACACCTGCACCACATTCAAGCCATTCTTTAACTTCTTCTCCCGTCACTTTTAGAACAACTAATGTGTTTGGATAATAATAGATATCCGATATATTACGGAACGTTAAATCACCTTTTTTTACGTCAACATAAGCTTCTGGATCATTCTTACGTCCACCAGCTTTAAAGGGGGCAACTGCTGAAAGGATAGGAAGATCGGCTAAATCAGGATCACCTTGAATATATTTTTTGGTATAATTCCTTTGAGCATCATTGATAAGTTGTAATGAGATATCATCTTGTACCATTGAAAGGAAACTGTTGATATCAACAGATGTTTTACCTGTTGGTTTACTAACAAATTGGCGCGTATGCTCATGATCCTCTGCTAAAATAGCAACTAAATCTTGATCAGTATTAACAACGGCTTTCTTATTTTTTTTATCATAGATAGGTCTAGCTTCTGCTTTGCCCGAAGTAACCACCCATTTACCAGTATCATCATTTAAAACTAAATCAACTATCCCTACATGGCTTCCCCATTGACCAGGCATCACTGCAGGTACACCATTGATCGTTCCGTGTTCAATACTTGTATTGGGAAGTGAAGCAAAGTCTTTACTTGGGAATACACCATGAGAGTGGCCAAACATAATAGCATCAATACCTTTAACTTCACTTAAATAGTATACTGAATTTTCTGCCATGGCTTTATAAGGATCCGCGGATACACCTGAATGGGGAATAGCTATTACAATATCAGCACCTTCTTTACGCATTTGAGGCACTAATTGTTTAGCTATCTCGGTAATATCTTTAGTGATAACTTTTCCCTTAAGATTTGCTTTATCCCATTGAGTAATTTGTGGTGGAACAAAACCAATATAACCAATTTTCAGTACTTGTTCTTTACCATCACGATCCGTTACCTTTTTGTCAAGAATGATATATTGACGAAAGTAAGGTTGTCCTGTTTTGGCATCAAAAACATTTGCATTAATATAAGGAAATGATGCTCCTGCAATTGATAATTTTAAATAATCTAGTCCATAATTAAATTCATGATTACCAAGATTACCTACATCATACTTAAGTGAATTAAGTGCCTTATAGACTGAATGGATTTCACCTTTTTTAATACCTTTGGACGCCATATAGTCAGCCATGGGGCTTCCTTGAATAATATCTCCATTATCCACTAATACGCTATTTAAAACTTGTTGACGAGCTTGATGAATAAGATTAGCTGTTCGCGTTAAGCCAAATTGATCGGTTCCTTTATCCTGATAATAATCATAATCCATCATGTTACCATGCAAATCAGTGGTTTCAATAACTCTAAAATCAACAACAGCTGCATTAACCGATGTCGCTACCATAGTAGCTAATAATGTCATTTTTGCATAATATTTATACACTTCATCTCTCCATAATCTGATTATCAGAACAATTTTTTTAAATAACATGTTAATAATCAACTATATCAATTAATCATTATTTATTACCTATGGCATATATAGGGAAGAAAATAAATTGTTAATTACTCCTTCTAATAATATGAATTATTACTAATAACCTATCCGAATATGGAATAGCTATAATAGTGTCGTTTTTATTACACTAACGATAGCTGTAATTTATTAATTATTTTTATCATCATTTTATGATGTTATTTAGATTATCTTATTGCTAAGCTATTTTTATAAAAAATCAAATAAGCTATATGTAAATAAAATCTTTATAACCTTATGGCAGAGATAGTTATATCAATGTTATAAATATAAATTCATCATAAGCATTTTCTAATTAATAATAATAGCGATTTACTTTTATTAAGTTATCCAGCAATAGCATTAAATAAATAAGCCAACCTTTTATCTTTACACCACAAGATGTTAACGCAACAATATTATAACTAATTTAGTCAACATAATATGAAACCACTAAACTTTATTATAACTTCATCTAGTTATTACTCCTGCGTACGATAATGAGCAATAGTAAATAATGGTTTCTGCTCAATAATAATATTATTAGTAATCTATTTACGCGTCGATTCACGTCCTTATATCAAGATACTCATATGCGTTCCATCTTGATTATTATGATCAGTAATTCTTATAAAAGCCTATTTAGGCTAGCTATAATAGGCTAAACTTATTGTAATTATCGCTGAAGCAGCAGACGTAAATATTTTATCGTAAATGGCATAAATACTATAAAATTCTTTATTCATTTATGTAGCTTTTACCACATCATATAAAAATGACTTACTGAAGAATAAGCTGCTACAGCACGAGTAAATCCAGTTAAACTAATAAACTAATTAATGTCGCATTAAGAAAGCTGACCAGAGATGCGCCATACAATAATTTTAAACCAAAACGAGCAGCAACATTTCCTTGATGACTATCTAAGGCCTTAATCGCACCAGAAATAATGCCTATAGAGGAAAAATTAGCAAAAGAAACTAAAAATACAGATACGATCGCGGTTGTTCTGGCGGAAAAAGCATAATCGCCACTGGATAAACTTAACATAGCAACAAATTCATTACTGACAATCTTTGTCGCCATAATACCTCCCGCCTGAATAGCTTCATTCCACGGTACACCAGATAAAAAAGCTAAAGGAGAAAATAAGTATCCCAATGCATTTTGGAAAGAAATAGAAAACAGAGATAAAAAAGCAGCATCTGCCATTTTTATTAATGCGATAAAACCTATCAACATTGCTGCTACAATAACAGCCACTTTAAAGCCATCCAGGATATATTCACCTAGCATTTCAAAAAAGCTTTGCTTTTCATCTTGCTGCACAACCAAAATATCATCTTCTTCACTTACTTGATAAGGATTAATAATTGACGCGATGATAAAACCGCCAAACATATTTAAAACAAGTGCTGTTACAACATAACGAGGATCCAGCATGGTCATATATGCACCGACAATAGACATTGAGACGGTTGACATAGCTGATGTACACAAGGTATATAAGCGGTGTTCAGGTAATTGACCAAGTTGTTTTTTTACAGAAATGAACACTTCTGATTGCCCAAGTATCGCGGATGCGACTGCGTTATAGGATTCTAATTTACCCATACCATTAATTTTGCTTAAGCCAATACCAACATACTTAATGATAAATCCTAAAATATGCCAATGCTGTAAAACACCAATTAATGCTGAAATAAATACAATAGGCATCAATACATCAAAAAAGAATGGCATTCCTGATCCTGGAATATGAACTTTAGTCAATTCACCAAATACAAAAAAGATACCTTCTTTACCATAACCAAGTAATTTAGCAAAACCATCAGCAAATGCTTTTATAATATGATTACCAAAACTCGTTTTTAATAAAAGCGCTGCTAAAGCAATTTGCATAACAATCATAACGAAAATAGGCTTATAACGAATAGCCTTACGATTGTTACTCACTAGCCATGCCAATGCCCAAAGTACAATCAGGCTGACAACGCTTATAATATAATTCATGTTATTCTCCACATCAGGCGAGCTTATTCCAGCAAATATTACAGGAAATACAGACAGTTATACAGTTAATACAGAATTTACCACACTTAATGTTACCAGTGTAACATTAACAAGTTACTTCTGTTTTTTCTGTGACAAAATACTCAATAATAAAATTAAAAAATCCTTATTTCCTTTGAAATAAAGGAATGTTACCATGTGAAAATAATAACATTTACATTATTTATTATCATTATATCACCTAGCTAACAATCAAGGAGCTTGTTAATGACATCTAAATCAATTGATTTTGCACACTATATTGATCATACACTATTAAGCATGAACGCTACAGAAGATCAAATTATTAAAATTTGTCAGGAAGCACGTGATAATAATTTTTATGCAGTATGTGTTAATTCAGGTTATGTTCCCTTGGTTACCGAAAAATTAAAAGGTTCAAATGTCAAGGTATGTTCTGTTATCGGATTTCCATTAGGTGCTGGACTGACATCAAGCAAAGTTTTCGAAGCAAAAGCAGCTATTGATGCTGGTGCACAAGAAATTGATATGGTAATAAATGTAGGCTGGTTAAAAAGCAAAAAAACTGACGCAGTTAAACAAGATATTGCAGCGGTCTATCATGCTTGTGGTACCGTTCCCCTCAAAGTTATTTTAGAAACATGCCTATTAACAGAAGACGAAATTATTCAAGTCTGTCAGATGTGCCGTGAAATTAATGTTGCTTTTGTTAAAACCTCTACAGGTTTCAGTACTGGTGGTGCAACTGTCGAAGCGGTTAGTTTAATGCGAGAAACCGTCGGCCCTAATATGGGTGTTAAAGCATCTGGTGGTGTGAGAGATCAAGCAACGGCAAAAGTAATGATTGATGCAGGCGCAACTAGGATTGGTACTAGCTCAGGTGTTTCGATTGTATCAGGGACGAAAACGACGAGTAATGGCTATTAATTACTATTAATTTACTGCTCGATAATAATTAAAACTAATTACTATCGAGCATATAAGAGTAGTTAACGGTAAGTTTAACTGTAAAAAAATAAGGATTATTTAGGTTGTGATTAGTCATAACCATATATATTTTTTCATATAATCATTATTAATTAGAGAGAACGTTATAGTGGCAGAAACACAACGTGATGTTCGCGTCAAGAAATTATTTCAATATGTAAAAAAAGCTAATCGTTTACATTTAAAAGAAGCGGCTCATTTGCTTGATGTATCTGAAATGACGATTCGACGAGATCTTAGTGAGCCCGCCTCAGTCGTGTTACTTGGTGGCTATATTGTTATTGATCCACAAATTAATCCAATAAGTCGCTATTTTGTAGCCGAACAAAAAGCCCGTAACATTTCAGAAAAACGTTATATTGGCCAATTAGCGGCAGCAATGATCAATGCTCATGATATGGTTTTCTTTGATTGCGGAACAACATCGCCTTATATTATTGAAGCAATACCGGACGATCTTATCTTTACTGGAATATGTTATTCGCTGAATACCTTTTTAGCATTACAGGATAAACGTCAATGCCGTGTAATCCTTTGTGGTGGGGAGTTTAAAAAAAATAATGCGATGTTTATTCCGTTAAACCAACCAAATATGCTTAATAATTTTTGCCCTGATAAATCATTTATTTCAGCTGCGGGTATTACACTCACTCATGGTATAACATGTTTTAACCTAGAAGAAGTTCCTATCAAAAATCAACTTATTGATTCATCTCAACAAAATATACTTATTATTGACGACACTAAGTTTAATAAGATACGTCCAGCAAAATTTGGTGAATTAACAAAATTGCATAAAGTCATTACAAATAAAGCACCTTCGGATAAATTTATAAAATTCTTTTCACAACAAAATATACAATTAATTTATTAATAATGTGTCAATCGATAGTATTGCCATTATTTATACACTAAATAAGATCAGAAATTATTAAATTTTGTATAAAATAGAATTTTGCTTTCCCCTATAGAGTGAATAAATTCATTTTTCCTAGGGAGTATAACTGTCTTTAACTTACTATATCAGTATATAATAGCCGGGAATGATCCCGGCAAAAAAGTTAAAACGAATAAGTAAATTTTATTTCAGAAAATCAGCAGTAATAGGTGAGTTTTTTTCGATATAACCCTTTAATACTTCTGCATCAACAAAACCAGTATTAATGTAATGCTTCAGTATGGGATAGCCATCGCCTCCATCAGCATGATAATCAGGGAGGCTAAATCTATATTGTTTATTTATATCTAAAGGTTTACCACCAATCATAATATCCGTTACCGATCCATCTTGATGATGAGTAAATGTTATATTTGCCCATTGAGGATATCCCCCTGATCCTACTTTTCGATTTGCAACGGCGGTAATATAATTAATTAATGCTTGTCCTTTCATTTCCGCATAACCAATAAGATTACCAAAAGGTTGAACAGTTAAAATATCACGATAAGTCAAATCGCCTGCTTTTAAAGAAGCACGAATACCTCCTCCACCAATTACACCAAAATCAGCATCAGTGCGATCCATTGCAGCTCTAACAACAAGTTGACCTAAATTGGTTTGTTCGTAACGCACTTTGTCGCGTTCACCTTCTAAATCTATCTGGCTATGACCTATAACAATATTTAATTTTTCTTCCCCTTTTTTCTGGTATGGGGTTAATAGAGCAACCATCTCACTATCACGAACTATTTCTGATGTGTAGTTACTATAGGATGTTTTTCCATTAGCATCTTTTTCAGCTTTTTTTAGATTAACAGGAATTAATTGATAGTTAATGAGTGTAAAAAGACCATTACGAAACGTAAAATCCGCGCGACCAACATATTTTCCCCATTCGTGAGCTTGCACAATCCAGGTACCATTTTGTTGATCGGGTATACAAGGTGTACCCGGTATGTAATTTTTTTGACTCTGATTAATGCTTTCCATACAGACAGGATTTTGCGAGTGACCACCAACAATCATATCTAAATCACCTCGCTGAATAAAACGAGCCAGTTCAACATCACCTGGTGCATTGGAGCCATGTTGCCCATTATCATAATGGCCCATATGCGTTGCAGCGATAATAATATCTGGTTTTTCTGTTTTCTTTAACTCATTAATCACTTTTTGGGCTTCTATTTTTGGATCTCTAAATTCTAACCCTTCAAAATTTTTAGGATTAGATATGATCATGGTATCTTCTGTGGTTAAACCAATAACGGCAATCTTAAGACCTTGTTTATCAAAGAGGGCATAAGGATCAAAAACGCGTTTGTTTGTTTTCTTTTCGTATAAATTTGCAGATAATAAAGGGAAATTAGCCCATTGTTGCTGTTGACGCAATACACTTAATGGATTATCAAATTCATGATTGCCTAAGGCCATTGCATCATAGCCAATTTTGCTCATTCCTATAAAATCTGGCTCGGCATTTAGCATATCTGATTCAGGGACACCAGTATTAATATCACCACCAGAAAGTAATAATAGACTCCCACCTTTTTCATTTACTTCTTTACGAATTTGATCAACTAATGTTTTTTGTGCGGCTAATCCATATTCACCTTCAGTATTATGCCAAAAACGGCCATGATGGTCATTAGTATGTAAAATAGTAATATTATAAGTTTTATCTTTTTGCCATGTAGCATAACTACTTATTGAAAATAATGAAGAGGTAAGTATTACAGCCAGGCCTGCTATTTTATTTAGCTTATCCATAAATCATCTCTTTTTATTGATTAATATTACAGTAACCATTTTACTCTAAAATAAAAAACTAATATAAATATTTATAACATACTTATTTTTTAATTAGTTACATTATTATTAGTAGTAGGATATAGCGATTTTAAAGTGGTAATTGCCTATAAATAAAACATAACCTTTTTTATAACACATTTAGAAATAACTATTATTAATATCTAACTGCTAGAGTTAATTTTATTACTATAGTTTGGCATTTTCGCATTATTTATATTATCACTAATGGCATTGTATTATTTAACATTGATAATAATTCATATCATAAAACGAATTGTTTATGAAATAAAAATACTATTTATTATTACTTTTTCATAAGTTAACCTATTAATAAATAAAATAATTACTGAATTAAATCACAAAAATGACAGTTACTGTATTAAAAAATAACATTTTCACCATAGTATCTAATTTCTAAGTACATATTTATCATTTACTATTTTCTAATTTGAGAAAAAAATAAGTAGAAATTTGTTACTTAAACAGGTCTACTAGAAAGCGATAATATTGTTGTGTCACTTTTTTGGTCATGTTTGAAAATGAGCTTATTATTTTTCTTAATGATGGATAGTCGTAAAGATTATTCAATTAATACAATAAGGTGAGTAAGTCGCTATTTTTTGGAATTATCCAATAAATGCGTTATTTATGCACAGTAAACGTTATAATTGTTTATTTCTAATTAGTCGCAATAGGTTTTTTTATGTCAATCAATCAATTTAGTGTAGTGATCCTTGCCGCAGGAAAAGGTACCAGGATGTATTCAGATTTACCCAAAGTCCTGCATCATCTAGCGGGTAAGCCGATGGTTCAACATGTTATTGATGCCGCTATAGCACTAGGGACGAAACAAACACATTTAGTTTATGGCCATGGTGCTGAACAAGTAAAAACAATATTAGGCGATCAACCTATAAACTGGGTGTTGCAAGCCGAACAATTGGGTACAGGTCATGCACTACAACAAGCTGCCTCGTTTTTTGCTAATGATGAGGATATTTTAGTGCTTTATGGCGATGTACCCTTAATAACCACTGAAACTTTACAACGACTCATTGCCGCAAAACCTACAGAAGGTATTGCGCTACTGACGGTTATAAAAGATGATCCAACCGGTTATGGTCGTATCCTTCGCCAACAAGGGCAGATTATTGGAATCATTGAGCAAAAAGATGCCAATGAAGAACAACAAAAAATAACAGAAATAAATACTGGCATACTCGTAGCTAATGGTCACGATTTAAAATGTTGGTTAAAACAATTAAATAACAATAATAAACAGAATGAGTATTATCTAACTGATATTATTGCTATAGCACACCAGTCTGGTAGAGAAATTGTCGCTGTACACCCTCAAAATGACAATGAAGTTGAAGGTGTTAATAATCGTTTACAACTAGCTAATTTAGAAAGAATTTATCAAAAAACACAGGCAGAACAATTATTACTTGCCGGTGTAATGTTATTAGATCCCACCCGATTTGATTTGCGAGGTACATTAGAATATGGCCGAGATGTTATTATTGATACCAATGTAATTGTTGAAGGTCATGTGACAATAGGCAATAACGTTTATATTGCAGCGGGATCGATATTAAAAAATTGTACAATTGAGGATAACTGCATTATTAGTCCTTATACTATTATCGAAAATAGCCATTTGCGTGCTGGCTGCACTGTGGGGCCATTTGCTCGACTTCGTCCAGGTTCTATTCTTAATGAACGCGTCCATGTAGGTAATTTTGTAGAAATAAAAAATAGTCATTTGGGTAAAAATACAAAAGCTGGACACTTATCTTATTTAGGTGATGCGGAAATTGGTTCTAATGTAAATATTGGCGCAGGTACGATTACTTGTAATTATGATGGTGTAAATAAACATAAAACCATTATTGGGGATGATGTTTTCGTTGGATCAGATACTCAATTGATTGCCCCTGTAAAAGTAGGAAAAAATGCTACTATAGGCGCAGGCACAACAGTCACTAATAATATAGCTAATGATCAATTAGTTATTAGTCGAGTAAAACAAAGGCATATTGACCATTGGCAACGTCCTATAAAGAAAAAATAGATAAAGAAACTATCGTGATTTAATACCACTATTAGTTAAATAAGCAATCTTAGCTAAAACATGATCACGATAGTTCTTTATTAAAGCAAAATCATTTGATAAAGGTAAATCGACCATGTGTGGAATTATTGGTGCAGTTGCGCAACGAGATATAACTGAAATTTTAATAGAAGGATTACGTCGATTAGAATACCGTGGATATGATTCAGCAGGATTAACTATTATCGACGATAAAGGTGAATTTCAACGGATCCGTCGAGTAGGAAAAGTGTACGAATTAAGTAGTGCAACTGAATGTAAATCTTTACATGGGATAATAGGGATTGCACATACGCGTTGGGCAACACATGGCGAGCCAACAGAATATAATGCTCATCCTCATTTATCTAACTATATAGCAATTGCCCATAATGGAATAATAGAAAATGCCGAATCACTACGCCAGCAATTAATTGCTAAAAATTATCATTTTACATCAGAAACAGATAGTGAAGTGATTGCACATATGGTTCATGATAAGTGCCAGCAAAGTACGACATTAGTGAAAGCCGTTATAAAAGTGCTCACGTTATTACAGGGCACCTACGGTACGGTGATTATAGATCGTCGCCAGCCAGATATCATAGTAGCTGTACGTTCAGGTAGTCCATTAGTTATTGGACTAGGTATTGGTGAAAACTTTATTGCATCTGATCCATTAGCATTGTTACCGGTAACGCATCGATTTATCTATCTTGAAGAGGGTGATATTGCAGAAATTAGCAGTCGGAAAGTAACTATATTCAATAAACAAGGCATCCCTGTTATTCGGAATACAATAGAAACAACACTACATTATGATGCAGGTGATAAAGGAGAGTATCGCCACTACATGCAAAAAGAAATTTACCAACAACCTACTGCTATAAAAAATACTTTAGAAAAACGTATTAAACATGAACATGTCGAATTATCTGAATTAGGACATGAAGCCGAACAATTATTAAAGCGCGTTGAGCATATTCAAATTGTTGCTTGTGGAACAAGCTATAATGCAGGTTTGGTTTCTCGTTATTGGTTTGAGTCATTAATAGGTTTATCTTGTGATGTTGAAATTGCTTCTGAGTTTCGTTATCGCAAACCTGTTGTACGTAAGAATAGCCTTTTTATTAGTTTATCTCAATCAGGTGAAACTGCTGACACCTTGGCCGCATTACGCATATCTAAAAATATAGGTTATCTAGGATCATTAGCTATATGTAATGTTTCAAGTTCTTCACTTATTAGAGAGTCTGATTTATCGATTATAACTAAAGCGGGTGTTGAGATTGGCGTAGCATCAACCAAGGCTTTTACAACACAATTAACCGTATTACTTTTGCTTGTGGCAAAATTTAGCCAATTAAATAATAGACCTGTCTCGATTGAGTATGAAATTGTACAGGCTTTGCAAAAATTACCAAACCGTATAGAACATCTATTATCATTTGGTAACGTAATTGAAAATTTAGCTAAAGAGTTTTCTGAAAAAAATCATGCGCTTTTTCTTGGTCGAGGTAGTCATTATCCTATCGCAATGGAAGGCGCTTTAAAACTTAAAGAAATATCTTATATTCATGCAGAGGCTTATGCTGCCGGTGAATTAAAACATGGTCCAATAGCTCTCATTGATAGCAATATGCCAGTAATTGTTATAGCACCTAATAATAAATTAATCGAGAAACTAAAATCGAATATTGAAGAAATTCGAGCTCGTGGTGGATTATTATATATTTTTACAGATAAAAATAATGAGTTTATTAATAGTGATTCAATGAAAATAATTCATCTTCCTTATATTGAAACGCTTACTTCGCCAATTTTTTATACTATTCCTTTACAGTTATTATCTTATTATGTGGCATTAATTAAAGGTACAGATGTTGATCAACCCCGGAATCTAGCAAAATCAGTTACCGTTGAATAATTATCATAGTGGTTTATTTACATTATTACCATTAATCTAAATTTAACAGATTAAAATAAGTAAAGTATGAAATTATATTTCATTATTTAAATATAATTAATAAAATAAATAATACACTTTAAAAAATTATTTAATAAAATAAAATATCACATATAAAATAAAATTTAAAATATAATCATAATATAATTACCGTAATAGTGCGAAAATTTAAAAATATTAATAAGTAATATTTTTAATTATTAATAGTTACATGTGTAAATAATCAATTTAATTTATTATGTTAATAGAAAAAATAAATAAATTAATTAACTTAAATAAAAATTAATTTTAAATAAGATTATTTTAATTAAAAATTTTATGATAAAATAATATTACACTTGTTATGAATGCTTAATAATTTTTTAATTTAATAAATCGACTAACTCTTATTACAATAATTTAATTTAACTATATATGATTTTTTTTAATAATATTAAATTAATATAGTAATAATCTTTGTTTCTATAAAATAAATAATTATCAGGATTCATTCTATGGATAGGAAAAAAATTAGCTTAACAGAGTTTCGTGCTTTATTAAAAAATGATATGAGTATCATGTTTGGCGGTTTACATGGTATAGGTACACCACAAATACTGATAGACCAAATCTATCTATCAGGCGTAAAGAATTTAACCATGATTGGTAATGATGTGGGTTTAAATAATCATGGCATTAGTGCTTTGATTAATAATAAGCAAGTTAGCAAAATAATTATATCTCAGTTAAGTTCCAATCCTATGATTTATAATTATATGCAATCAGGGGAAATTGATATCGAACTTGTTCCACAATCAACGTTATCAGAACGAATTCATTGTGGTGCAAATGGATTTGGTGGCTTTCTGACAACAACAGGTATAGGTAGTTTTATTGAAAACCATAAAAAAAGAGTTAATATGAATAATATTACCTATATCGTTGAATTACCATTACACGCAGATTTGGCAATTATCCAAGCCGATATTGCTGACAGTACAGGTAATTTATCCTATAAACCTGAAGCAAGAAATTTAAATCCTCTCATGGCCTCAGCTGCAACTACGGTGGTTGCATTATGTAATAAAATTATTACTTCAGGGCTATTGAAATCTGAGCTAGTAATGACACCCAATGTATTTGTCGATTATCTATTATGTCCTACACAAATCGAAAATAAAAGCAACGAAATAGAGCCTATATTTTATTACTCTAGCAAAAACATCATGTAATATAGGCAACTATTAATATAAAAGAACACCGGTAAAACCAGTATTTTTTATATATCTTTATGATTTATTTCTTAATAAAAAATCAACAACACTGATAAACTCATCTGGAGTAGCAATTTTTTGATTAACTACATGGTATTTGTTATTAACATAAATTGCCGGAATACCCCGAATATTAAACGCCTCAGCTGCTTTTTGCTGTTTAACAAATAAAGAATCAATAATGAAGCTATTCCATAAGGAATCAAATTCTTTTTCATTCACACCAGCTTTAATAAATACATCACGAATATCATTTAAGCTATTAATACTATGTTTTTCCTGAACCGCGTCAAACATTAACGGCTTAATTTTGTCTTCAATTTTTAGTGTAATCGCGATACCCCAGGCTTTGGTTAGCATGGTGCCCGTCTCTCCCCCCATAAAGCTTACATGATATTTTTGGTATGTCCCTTCTTTTGGTACGATATTTTCGATTTTTTCTGAAATATGAAAGACCTGATCAAATTGTCTACATGCAGGACAATAAAATGAGAAAAATTCTGTTACTCGAGGTTCGGCTGAAGCCTGATTATTAAGAGTTTCATATTGAACACCATCCTTAAAATCTGCTGCTGAAACATTAAATGCTACTATGCCACCAATAAGCGCAAATAAAAATTTTTTCATATTCCCTAGACTCCAATTTATATATTAATACTCATATAATAAATTTAATGATGGTTGTTTTAATAAGTTAATTTGTTCATTAAATGAAGATAACTGATTACGCCAAAAAAGTTCTTCCGTCATCCAGACAAAGGTTGAAGGAAAAGCAGGATCATTCCAGCGTTTTGCTACCCATGCTAAATAATGAATTGAACGCATAGCACGTAATGGTTCAATTAGTTTTAATTCATTATAATTAAATTCAGAAAATTCGCTGTATGCCTCAAGCAAAATATCCAACTGAATAAGTTGATCACGCCGATCACCATGTAATAGCATCCATAAATCTTGTACTGCTGGACCATTACGTGCATCATCAAAATCGACTAATAACGGCCCTTCCTGCCACAAAATGTTACCAGGATGACAATCGCCATGGAGTCGTAAACTAGACCAGTTATTGTGCCAGTATTGTTCTATAGTGTCGATAAGATTATCGAGCACCTCTAAAAATAGCGATTTAATAGATTTTGGAATAAGAGTACAATGCTCGAGTAGCTGACGTGGCTGGTAGATATATTCATTTAATCCTATCGTAGGGCGATAAAAAAATTGGCTGTGTTGTGTTAATTTATGTAAGCGACCAAGCAAACGACCTACACATTCCAGTTGATTTTCATTATCAACCTCATATCCTCTCCCCCCTAAACTGAGATAAAGGCTAAAAAAATAACCTCGATATTCATGTAACGTTTGGCCTGCAATAATAAGAGGTGCAATGACAGGGATTTCTTGCTCAACTAATTGATGAAGTAATTGATGCTCTTCAACAATTTGTTGCTGATCCCAACGTTGAGGTCGATAAAATTTAATAACATAGCGTTTGCGAGTTTCATCAGTAAATTGATAGACTCTATTTTCATAGCTATTTAACGGGAGTAAACCTGAATAAACCTGTATACCAATCGTATCAAGCGCATCAAGGATGGTGTCGGGTGTCAGAGATATAAAATTAAAGTGAGGCTCACTCATTTTTTTGTTCCTATAAAAATAACACTAAACACTCTTTGATGAATTAAACGTTAAGGCTCATTTTATTATTCCGCGAGCACGTAGCAAGGCAGTCTTAAAATCCTCTTCATAATCTTTTTGTAAACCAGGAATAGTATCTGTACTACCACTATTACGCATTTTTAAATGGTAAATTAAAACATCATCTGTTAATTCAGATAAATCACCTTTAAATCCGGCTTCTTTAGCTAATTTCAATAAAAAAGCTAGCAAATTCATATCCGATTCTTTAAGCCACTCAGGATGGAGTAACTCAATAAGTTCATCAATACGATGACAAATTGGCATATAAGCTCCTTAACGATTATCTAAATGATATCTCATATAATAATATAAAAATGAGTATAATATAGATACATCATATTATTTGTTAACATAAATTACTTTTTTTTGAAAAAAACTTATTATTTTAAATGATTGATAAATAATATTTTACTAAAACTTTTCATTTTACTTTAGCTTGAAACATCATTATTTAATAAAAAGAGAAATATATTATTAATTATCAATAATAAATAGAATAAAGATAAGCAACAATAATGTTGTGTAATACGATTTTTATTAAAATTTTTCATTATTAAAAAGACGTTATAATATAATAAATAAAAAATTCAACTTCACTTATGGGGTTATACATTATTAATATAATTGTTCATACCTTACCTACTCGATATCAATACATTTTAAGTTCATATAGAGTAAATGAGCATAAAAATAAGTCTGTGTAGTGATTATCATTGAAAATAGTTATCAAATTAATAATTACACTCTGTAACATAAATAGCGTGTTTATTTTTAATGCTTAATTCATTTATCTCCTTACTATTAATGAGGTCAGTATGTATCATCTTAGCCAGTTATATATTTACCCTATTAAGTCGATGCGGGGACTACAATTATCTCATGCGCAAGTAACGAAACATGGTTTAGCATTTGATCGTCTATTTATGTTAACCGACTTTCAAGGAAATTTTATTACTGCACGAAACATTACTAATTTAGTCTGTTTTACCCCCGCATTACATTCTGATGGATTAGTTCTTCAGGCGCCGGATGGGCAATATAAAACAATTTTACTTAGTCAATTTTCTCAACACACCTTTCCTACAGAAGTATGGGGAAACAATTTTGTATCATTTGTTGCGCCTACGGAAATAAACCAATGGTTAAGCAACTATTTACAGCAAGATATCCAACTACGTTGGTTAGGTGAAGATAGTCATCGCCGGGTAAAAAATTATCCTGATATTCCTTTATCTTTTGCTGATGGTTATCCTTATATGTTGATTAACGAAGCATCGCTGCAATTACTTGAATCACGTTGTCAAAATACACTTTCAGTTTATCAATTTAGACCCAATATAGTGGTAAGTGGTTTTTCGGCATTTGCTGAAGATAGCTGGAAAACTATTCGTATTGGTAACGTTATTTTTGATGTAATTAAACCTTGTAGTCGCTGTATTTTAACTACGGTAAATCCAATAACAGGAAAAAAACATCCAACTCGAGAACCTTTAAGTATATTAGAACAATTCAGAACTAATGCAGAAAAACCTGAAGATGTGGATTTTGGCATCAATTTAATAGCCCGTAATAACGGTATTATTCGTTGTGGTGATCGTGTTGAACTAATAGAGCAACAACAACCTAATATTTATATAAATAGATTGGGTAGTGAAAAGCCACTTAGTAGTGTCAATTCTTATAAAAAAGTCACAATTTGTTATCAAAATAAAATGATTACCGGTAACAATCAGCAAGTTATACTTGAACAACTCGAGAAGCATGGGATACATGTTAATTATGCTTGTAGAGCAGGTATTTGCGGCCACTGTGCGTTAAAACTTATTAAAGGCACAGCGCGTTCCTTGAAAAAAGGCAATATTATTCAAGATGGCAATCTATTAACATGCAGTTGCGTACCACTTGAGAATATTGAACTATCATAAAATTTAATAAAAAATAACTGGTTATACTATAAGATAAATTTACTTTATATAATATGTTAATGAGTATATACAGATCAATGTGTTATCTGTAATAAATGATTATACTTAATACTATAATAACATTGCCTATTTATTAGGTATGACCCAAGGATTTATAATGCACTTACCTAAATTAACCGGCGCTATTTTAGCGGGTGGCAAAGGTCGTCGGATGGGGGGAATCGATAAAGGTTTAATTACGCTTGCGGGACAATATCTTTACGAGAAAACCTTAGTCAGGTTAAAACCACAAGTTGATCATATTATTATTAATGCTAATCGTAATATAGAACGCTATGAGAAAAGTGGTTACCCGGTAATATCAGATAAGTTTGGTTATTATGATGGTCCATTAGCGGGTATGATCACGTGTATGGAACAAAGTAAAACTGAATGGTTACTTTTTGTTCCTTGCGATACGCCGATGATTCCAATTAATCTGGCGAAACATTTATGGGATGAACATGGTAATAAAACCATTGCTTATGCATGTGATGCTTTTCGTGCTCATCCGACATTATGCTTGATAAATAAATCACAAATAGAACCACTCACCCAATATATACTCAACGGAAACCGTAAGATACTGTTATTTTTTCAACAGCAAAAGGCTCAAGCAGTCCATTTTTATAATGAAAAGAATGCATTTGATAATCTTAATTATCCTGAAGATTGCCTTAAATGGTTACAAGGTTAATAAAAATCTATGAATAAAATACCTTTACTGGCTATTTCCGGTTATAGTGGCACAGGTAAAACGACTTTATTAAAAAAGCTTATTCCATGTTTACTCAAAAAGAATATTAGACCCGGGGTAATTAAACATACTCATCATAATATTGATATTGATAAACCTGGAAAAGATAGTTATGAATTGCGTCAAGTAGGAGCAATCCAAACCATGCTCGCTTGTGATAACCGTTGGGCTTTGATGACGGAAACAACGTTTTCTAGTGATTTTGATTATCTGGCAAATCAATTCGATCCTGAAAAAATAGATATTCTATTAGTGGAAGGCTTTAAACAAGAACCTATTAATAAAATAGCTGTTTACCGGCAAGCAATAAACAGACCAGTAAATTCTTTGCTTGATAACTATGTTATTGCTTTAGTCTGTGATCAACCTGAAAATGTCGATATTAAACAATTTAATATCAATGATATAAATGCTATTGTTGATTTTATTATAACCTGGTTAAATCAACAACAATGTCAAAAATAACCTTTAAAATACAGATAATTACCTTTAATACTCTACTATGGTAATAAATAATCAAAAACAAAATATAGCTGGATTACCTTGGTTAGCGGCAATAGCCTTTTTTATGCAGTCGTTAGACAATACTATCTTAAATACGGCTATTCCTACAATTGCAAGTTACTTAAATACAACATCAGTAGCTATGCGTATGGCGGTAATAAGTTATACGTTAACCGTTGCTTTGCTTATTCCAGTAAGTGGCTGGATAGCTGATCGTTTTGGTACAAAACGTGTATTCATCTCAGCGGTATCAATTTTTACATTAGGGTCATTATGTTGTGCAATGTCCCCATCCTTAAATTTCTTGATTATAGCGCGTATAATTCAAGCGATTGGTGGTGCTATGATGATGCCCGTATCAAGATTAGCAATTCTACGTGCTTACCCACGTAGTCAACTAATCCAAATAATGAATTTTGTTGCTATCCCTGGTCTTGTTGGGCCAATTATAGGTCCCATTCTAGGAGGGTGGCTAGTGACTTATGCGAGCTGGCACTGGATATTTCTCATAAACATTCCTATAGGGATAATAGGAATAGTCTACTCATTAAAATTTATGCCTACATTTACAATGCCTGTAACACGCTTTGACCTAAGAGGTTTTTTACTGGTAGGCTTCAGTTTAGTTCTCATGACCGTTGGTTTAACATTAATGGGAGAATACAAAGTTAATATAACAATTATTTTTGCGGTCATCCTTAGTAGTATTATTTTCATGTGCTTTTATATTTTACACGCACGTCGTTGTCAGGCACCCTTAATTCGCTTATCACTATTTAATAATAACGTTTTTTGCCTTGGTGTTATAGGTAATCTACTTACCCGTTTAGGTATTGGGAGTATGCCTTTTTTACTTCCCCTTATGTTACAGATTGGTTTTCATCGTTCGCCCTTTACCGCGGGTATAATAATGATCCCTTTAGCTGTTGGTTCTATTTTCGCCAAATATTTTGTATCCAATATACTCACATACTTACATTATAAAACAACATTAATTCTAACAACATTTTTTACAGGACTTATTATTGCAGCCTATAGCTTGCAGCAACAAGATACAACGTTATATTTACTCTGCATTCCTTTATTTATTAATGGTGTATTAACATCGATTCATTTTACCTCATTAAATACATTAACATTAGGCAGTTTAACTGATAATTATGCCAGTGAGGGTAATAGTATCATGTCAGTCACTCAACAACTTTCAATAAGCTTTGGTATTGCTATAAGTGCTTCTATTTATAACCTATTTGCGACGATGAATATAGGTTCACCTATAGATGATTTCCACTATACTTTTATTGTTATGGGTGTATTGACACTTTTATCATCAATAACGTTCTTTAAATTACATAAAAGTGCTGGTCAAGATATGCTTAAAAAATAATAAAATGGACTATCTAATCAAAGTAAGTTGATATTAATAAGATGAATACTGGTAATTTAATACATTACACTATCAATCCATATTTTATATGGATTGATAGATCAACCAAAATACCATTGAATTAAATCAATTACGCTGCTATTTTTTCACGAGACCAAACTCTATGTTGTTTCATTGCATTAATTAAACAGCTACATAAGCTATCTATATTATCATTAAAAAAAACGCCTTTATCGTCTTTTGGCAGGCCTGTCTCTGAATAGACATGCTCAGCCTGACCTTGTAGTGCTACGGCTTTCAAATGGTTAAATGCTTCCTGTATATAATAACGAGCATTACTATCAATCTTTAACGCCTCAATACTTTGTTGCCCTTCTGGTATCAAAACGGCATCTATAGTGACGGATGGATTACCTTCTATTGTACCATCAATTATAAGCATATCACCTTGCAATGTCGTCACCATACCGGCATGTGGTGCAAATAATTTGCTGTGAATACCAACCTTATTTAATGCCTTTTTAATAGTATCGACTGACTTTCCGCAAACCCCATCGGCAACAAGTAAAGCAACTTGACGCCCCTTAATAGGCTGCTCTTTGTTAGCATAAAGACTTAAGGTAGGATCTTTCGTTAATCCATTGACTGCTGCAGGCGGTTTACGAGTAAGTTGTTCCTGAGAAAGCGTAATACCTAAATTTTTAGCAACTTGTTGCGCCAAATTAGTATCAACATGTGTTAATAAGTCAACAACACGTTCACGAATATAAGGCCTTGTTACTTTACCTAATTCAAAACTAAAACCACCCACAATATGTGCTTGTTCAAATGGCGTTTGGCTTAACCAAAATAATCTCGGATGAGAATAAAATTCAGTAAAAGAAGGACTTCTTTCTCTAATTTTATGTGCATCAATACGTTCATAATAAGAGGCAAACCCACCACCACTATCACTTGGTGGTGTTTCTCTAGGCCAATTGTTATCTATAGAATTAGGTTCGTAATTGGCAGAGTTATTAATCATCATACGATGCATGCCATCGCGTTGATGGTTATGAAAAGGACAAACTGGTCTATTAATAGGTATTTCATGAAAATTAGGTCCACCTAAACGACTTAACTGCGTATCTAAATAAGAGAAAAGTCGACCTTGTAATAAGGGATCATTTGAAAAATCAAGACCGGGTACAATATTAGAAGGACAAAATGCAATTTGTTCTGTTTCCGCAAAATAGTTGTCAGGATTACGATTAAGAACCATTTTTCCAACTATTTCTACTGGTACTAAGGCTTCAGGAATAAGTTTAGTTGCATCTAAAATATCAAAATCAAATTTATTTTCATCTTCTTCTGGTATAATTTGTAAACCTAATTCATATTCAGGATAATCACCTGCTTCAATGCTTTCCCATAATTCTCGTCGATGAAAATCGGGATCACGACCTGTTAATAATTGTGCTTCATCCCAAATTAATGAACTTGTTCCGGCTAAAGGTTTCCAGTGAAAACGAACAAAACAACTTTTTCCTTTTGCATTAATCATACGATAAGTATGGATACCAAAACCTTCCATTGTACGTAAACTGCGTGGAATACCTCGATCAGACATTGCCCAAAATACATTGTGAAGCGTTTCTGGTTGTAATGAAATATAGTCCCAAAAAGTATCATGCGCACTCTGCCCTTGAGGGATCTCATTATGAGGCTCTGGTTTTACTGCGTGAACAAAATCAGGAAACTTAATCGCATCATGAATAAAGAAAATAGGTGTATTATTACCAACTAAATCAAAATTACCTTCTTGAGTATAAAATTTTGTTGCCCAACCTCTAATATCTCTAACCGTATCAGCTGATCCTTTTGATCCCTGAACAGTAGAAAATCGTACAAAAACAGGGGTTTTTTTCTCAGGATCTTGTAAAAAATCGGCTTTACTATATTTGCTTAATGACTTATAAACTTGAAAATAACCATGTGCACCAGCGCCTCGTGCATGAACTATTCGTTCTGGGATCCGTTCATGATCAAAATGAGTTATCTTTTCTCGTAAAAAAAAGTCTTCTAATAAAGAAGGTCCTCTATTTCCTACTTTTAACGAATTTTGATTATCCGCTATTTTTAAACCTTGATTAGATGTCAACGCTTGTCCTTGTCCATCATACACCATACTGTCTAAAGAATCTGTTTTAATTGTTCTATTACTAGGTGTCTTCTTTGAACCCGGTGCCATGGGTTCTTTTCCAGGTGGCGTAGGTTTTGCTGTTGGTTTGATATTAATATCTGGTGGTGCTGTATCGGCTAAATGAGGTTTTACTGAATCATCTCCTGTCATAGGTGCTAAATGACAGTTTTTTTTACCTAAATATTTATCTTCATCTTTCATATACTCATTCCTCACAAAAAAGAAATGCTGATAAAATAACCGGTTGTGATTTATTCAGAAAAGTATCAAACGGTAGAAAACAATATCAGTCATACTTAATATAGTTTATAGCTATTATTTCTACATAAAGTTTATGAATATAAGCAATTAAAGATAAGATGAACCAAGTATTGATTTAAATAGAGCAAAAGCTTATTTTATTTTTCCTTAGTAACATATTGTTTAATACAACAATTTTATTGATATCAGTATATTAATAAATAAAAATTATTAAGATAGTTAAAGATAGCATTTATTATGAATAGTGCTCTGTAACTTATTAAAAAAAGATTTATTATTAATTCATATTTAAAATAACTATAAATGCCTAAATTAGCTTAGGCATTTACTATTCGCATAAAAAATAACCTTATAATAAATTGCTAAATTGCTCAGTTATATTTTTTGACCATACACTACTTTGGACCTGGCCAATATGCTGAGCTTGTAATAACAGCATAGCTAACCGAGATTGCCCTATACCACCGCCAATTGTTTGTGGCATCTGGTTCGCTACTAATGCTTGATGCCAGGCCAAATTTATTCGTTCCTTATCATTTGTTAATACTAATTGTCGCTGTAGTGCTGTAGGATTAACGCGAATTCCCATGGACGAAATTTCAAAAGCATCTTGTAAAACAGGATTCCAGACAATAATATCGCCATTAAGCCCATGATAACCTTCGCTATTTTCAGTTGTCCAGTCATCATAATCAGGTGCCCTTACATCATGAGGTAAACCATTAGATAAGTTACCACCAATCCCCATAATGAAAATAGCACCCTTTTCTTTTGTAATCGCTTTTTCGCGGGATTTACTATCAAGTTTAGGATAAATATTAGCTAATTGTTCAGCGTGAATAAAATGGATATCATCGGGTAAAAAGAGAGGTAAACTAAACTTTTCTGCCACAGCTTTTTCTGTCGCCTTAATAGCTGAATAAATAGTGCGAACCGTTTGCTTTAAGAAATCAAGATGCCGTTCATCATCTGCCATTACACGTTCCCAATCCCATTGATCAACATAAACAGAATGGATAGGGCTTAATTTTTCTTCATCAGGGCGTAATGCCTTCATATGGGTATATAGACCTTCACCAGGTATAAAATCAAAATCAGCTAAGGTTTTTCTCTTCCACTTTGCTAAAGAATGGACAACTTCAAATTTGGCATCAGGTATCGATTTAACATTAACTTGAACCGCTTTTTCAATTCCTGACAAGTTATCTTGTGTTCCATCACCAACACGGCTAAGAATTGGTGCCTGAACTTCTATAAGATTTAATTTATCTTCAATCTGTTGAGAAAAAAATGTTTTAACAAATTTTATTTTTTTTTGCTGTTCTCTATATTCTTTTTTCATAATAGCATCACTAATAAATAATTTATACATTTTACATATGATGATTAAGCAATAAAATATAGAATAAATTCAATATTTCATATAAAAAAAAACCCCCTTACTTTATTATCATTAAAAAATACCCTTTAAAAATAAATATTCATTAATTTAAGAGGCTAATAATGGCTGAAATTTATCAAATCGATAATCTCGATCGTGGAATTCTTAATGCGTTAATGAAAAATGCTCGAACACCTTATGCAGAGTTAGCAAAGTACTTTAATGTTAGTGCTGGAACTATTCATGTTAGAGTGGAAAAAATGAAACAAGCTGGCATTATTATTGGTACTCGTGTTGAAATAAATCCTAAATATTTGGGTTATGATGTTTGCTGTTTTATAGGGATCATTTTAAAAAGCGCTAAAGATTATCCATCTGCATTAGCAAAATTACAGAAACTTGATGAGGTAATAGAAGCTTACTATACCACAGGCCATTACAGTATATTTATAAAGATCATGACGAAATCAATTGATGATCTACAGTTATTACTTATCAACAAGATACAAACAATTGATGAAGTTCAATCTACAGAAACTCTTATTTCGTTACAGAATCCGATTATGCGAGAAATTATGCCTTAATAAATAACTTAGTTATCCACAACTGGATCACAATAAAATCACAGCGTAGAATATTAATATTATTTGCTATAACGCGGATCATTATGAAAAAAATAACACTAATAAGCGGTAGTACATTAGGCAGTGCAGAATATGTCGTAGAACATTTAGCTAATCAACTTAATGTTTGTGGCTATTCTACACAAACCCTACATGGACCTGAACTTACTGAGTTACCTGATCATGGTATATGGTTAATTGTGTCATCTACTCACGGTGCGGGAGAACTACCTGACAATCTAAAGCCATTAATTGAGCAGATTAAAAAAACTAAACCTAATCTTAGTCGGGTAAAATATGGAGGAATTGGTTTAGGAAATCGTTGTTATGATACTTTTTGTGAAGCTATTAAATTAATTGATAGAACTTTGTCTAAAGTTGGAGCTCAAAGGATAAGTCATTTATTAGAGATCGATGTGAGTGAGCATCCTATTCCTGAAGATCAAGCGGAGCAATGGCTAACTCAATGGATTCGATCTATTAATAATTGATGATCTTCTTATAAATTTTGTGGATAACTTTAAGGATAACCTGGTATAAAACGGTTATTATCCAATGAATAAGCATTGTTCACTATTTAACCTGTGGACAAAGTGCCTTTTTGATCTCAGCTTATTCATGAAGATCACACTACTAATCAACAAGGATCCATATAAACTATCAGATTGATCTTAATTAGAAATAATATGTTATCCACAAAGATCATTGTCTATAAAAATAGATCTAATAAAAGATCTTTAAATAAAAAGATCTTTTTAATATAAGACGATCATCTTTTAAAAAATATAAAACAAATACTCGTATTATGGCTAAATGATGTGACACACTATTTGCCGTAAACAAAATAATTTAATTAAGGCGTTATCTCATGCTTTATCCTACTCTATTTGATGTTATTGTTGTTGGTGGTGGACATGCTGGCACAGAAGCGGCTATGGCTGCCGCCAGAATGGGCAAAAATACGCTATTGTTAACACATAATATAGAAACACTTGGTCAAATGTCTTGTAACCCTGCTATTGGAGGTATAGGCAAAGGCCATTTAGTAAAAGAAATCGATGCTATGGGCGGATTAATGGCCCGTGCGATTGATCAGTCTGGTATTCAATTTAGAACACTAAATGCAAGTAAAGGGCCTGCTGTTAGGGCAACACGCGCTCAGGCAGATCGTAGTTTATATAAAAACGCAATTAGAACAGCGCTAGAAAATCAACCAAACCTAATGCTTTTTCAACAAGCAGTTAATGATCTTGTAATAGAAAAAGATCAAGTAACGGGTGTTACTACGCAAATGGGATTGATGTTTAAAGCAAAAGCAGTTGTTCTTACTGTAGGAACTTTTTTAGATGGAAAAATCCATATTGGTATGGAAAATTATAGTGGTGGCAGAGCTGGTGATCCTCCATCAATACCATTATCTCAACGCTTAAGAGAATTACCATTACGTGTAAGTCGTCTAAAAACAGGTACACCCCCCCGTATTGATGCACGTACTATTGATTTCAGTATATTACAACCCCAACCGGGTGATAATCCTGCACCGGTATTTTCTTTTATGGGGAATAGGGATGAACATCCTCAACAAATACCATGCTATATCACGTATACTAATGAAAAAACGCATGAGATTATTCGTAATAATTTAGATCGTAGTCCTATGTATGCAGGAATTATAGAAGGGATTGGTCCACGTTATTGCCCCTCTATTGAAGATAAAGTCATGCGTTTTGCTGATCGCGATGCCCATCAAATATTTTTGGAACCAGAAGGTTTAACGACTAATGAAATATATCCTAATGGTATTTCTACTAGCTTACCATTTGATGTCCAGATGGCTATTGTGCGTTCAATGAAAGGAATGGAAAAAGCCACCATTATTAGACCAGGTTATGCAATAGAATATGATTTTTTTGATCCTCGAGATCTTAAGCCTACTTTAGAAAGTAAGATAATTAACGGGTTATTCTTTGCTGGACAGATCAACGGTACAACGGGTTATGAAGAGGCTGCTGCTCAAGGCTTATTAGCAGGATTAAATGCAGGACGATATGCATCAGATCTAGACGGATGGGCTCCAAGAAGAGATCAAGCCTATCTAGGAGTATTAGTGGATGATTTATGCACATTAGGAACAAAAGAGCCTTACCGCATGTTTACTTCCCGTGCTGAATACCGCCTTATGTTACGTGAAGATAATGCTGACGCACGTTTAACTGAATTTGGATACAAAATGGGACTTGTCGATAATATCCGTTGGCAGCATTTTAGTTATAAAATGGAACAGATCGAAAAAGAACGACAACGATTACGAAATATATGGGTTCATCCTAATATTGAACAAATTAACGCCGTTAATGAAATATTGAAACATCCATTATCAAAAGAAGCCAATGGTGAAGAATTACTTCGTCGGCCAGAAATAACATATCGTCATTTAACGAAACTATCTTTATTTGCTCCTTGCCTAACTAATGAACAAGCAGCAGAACAAGTTGAGATTCAAATAAAATATGAAGGCTACATTACACGTCAACAAGACGAAATAGAGAGGCATATCCGTAATGAAAATACATTATTGCCTGTTGATCTTGATTATCAACAAATTACAGGATTATCAAACGAAGTTATCGTAAAGCTTAATGAACATAAACCAACATCAATTGGACAGGCTTCCAGAATTTCTGGTATAACCCCTGCGGCTATCTCTATTTTATTAGTTTGGTTAAAAAAACAAGGTATGCTATATCGAGTACCTAAATTAACAAAGGATAGTATTGATGTTGTATAAATTTGAGCAGTTATTAGTTGATGCCAATATTGTCCTCTCGCGTGAACAAAAAGCATCACTGTTGAATTACGTTTACTTACTTTCTAAATGGAACAAAACCTATAATTTAACATCAGTAAGAGATCCAATGGAAATGTTGTCAAGACATATTTTGGATAGTTTGGTTATTTCACCTTATTTACAAGGTAAAAGCTTTATTGATGTTGGTACAGGGCCAGGGTTACCGGGTATACCGCTCGCAATAATTAGGCCTGAATGCCATTTTACATTACTAGATAGTTTAGGAAAACGTATACGCTTTTTGAAACAAGTACAATTTGAACTTGGCCTTAAAAATATTTTTCCCGTACAACATCGAGTAGAGGATTATACTGGGCATCAATTTGATGGGGTAGTTAGCCGAGCATTTGCATCCCTGTACGATATGGTGAGTTGGTGCAAACATCTTCCTAATGAGCAAGGTCGATTTTATGCTATGAAAGGTATTTATCCTCAAGATGAACTCGATAGTATCAAGACATTAGCCTCGATTGAATCTGTTAACGAACTTTATGTTGCAGGGACAGATGGAAAACGGCATCTTATAATCTTGCAAAAAAGGTAATGATCGAAAATAATTTAATTGTGGGTAAGGTTTGCGCACATTTTAATAATGTTTTTCGGTAAAGAAGATCTATACTGCTTATTCAGTTAACGTGTTATTTTTACGTTAAGATGATCACTAGTGTGAGTATACTTCTTTGTAAAAATGTAAAAAAATAATAATTGAAATGAATTATTTTGTCTTCTATAAGTCAGATAATCTACTTGAGGTTGTTATTTTTAGGTATGCAATTAGCTGGCTTAAATTATGTCTGTTATTGTCACAAAAGATATTACTATCGGTAAAATCATTAGTTATCAGATAATTGTTTGTCTGATAGCCAGTCTTATTCTGTTGTGCTTCAAAGGTTACTTTTGGGCCTTAAGTGGTTTTATCGGAGGTATGGTAATTTGCCTACCTAATAGCATTTTTATGCTACTAATTCATTGCATATTCGACGTATCATCTGATAGACCACTATCGAGCCAACAGCTAATCGTTAGTTGGCTCGTTAAGCTTGCATTCACTGTAGGATTACTAGTCTTAGCTATTGGCGTATTCAATGTAGAAATGTTACCATTTTGCATTGTTATTTTGCTAATGTGGGTTGTTCACGTATTAATACCAATATTGATTAAAAAACATAAATAAGGGTAAGAGTCATTATGTCAAACTCTGGTCCACAAAATGTACAAGAATATATAGAACACCATTTAAAACACCTCCAAGTTGGAGAGGGTTTTTGGGCTCTGGATATTGATTCATTATTTTTTTCTATAGCTATTGGTATTCTTTTTTCTTTCATTTTTTATCGGGTAGCCAACAAATCAACATCAGGTGTTCCTGGTAAACTACAATGTGCTGTAGAGTTAATTGTTGATTTTGTTGATAAATCAGTTAGAGAGATGTTTACCAGTCAAAGTAAGTTAATTGCACCATTAGCATTAACAATTTTTGTTTGGGTCTTTTTAATGAACGCAATGGATTTAATCCCCGTTGATTTTATCCCAGAAATAACAAAACGACTTGGTATCCCTTATATGCGTGTTGTACCAACCGCTGATGTAACGATTACCATGTCGATGTCTATTGGTGTATTCTTCTTAATTATAATTTATGCCATTAAAGAAAAGGGAATTGGTGGATTTATTAAAGACTATACGCTTCATCCCTTTAACCATTGGTTACTTATCCCGGTAAATTTGGTATTGGAGTTAGTTACATTGTTAGCTAAACCATTATCACTAGGTCTACGGCTATTTGGTAATATGTATGCTGGAGAATTAATCTTTATTCTTATTGCAGGCTTGTTACCTTTTTGGGCTCAGTGGATGCTCTCTTTACCTTGGGCTATTTTCCACATATTAGTGATTACTCTTCAAGCATTTATTTTTATGGTGTTAACAGTCGTTTATTTAGCACTGGCAACAGCTAAAGAGGATCATTGATTTTTTACTAAACAATACAAATTTACTTTTATTTATTGGAGTCTAATAATTATGACGGATACGATGCTTAATACCGATATTTTGTATATCGCTGCTTCTATTATGATGGGTTTAGCTGCTGTTGGTGCTGCTATTGGTATTGGTTTGCTCGGTGGTAAATATCTTGAAGGTGCTGCTCGTCAACCTGAATTAGTTCCTATGTTACGTACTCAATTCTTCATCGTTATGGGTTTGGTGGATGCTATTCCTATGATTGCTGTTGGTATTGCATTGTACATTATTTTCGTTACAGCTGCCGGCTAAAGCTGATTACGATACGAATTTGGTGATTTATTAATTTACAGTTAAGTCGGATAATTATCTGATTAGCTTTATATATTATTAAGTAGGAAAGAGGACTCGTTTCATGAATATGAACGCAACTATCCTCGGCCAGGCTATATCTTTTATTCTTTTTGTCTTCTTTTGTATGAAGTATATCTGGCCACCGATTATGGCTGCCATTGAAAAGCGGCAAAAAGAAATCGCTGAAGGTTTGTCGTTAGCTGAACAATCTAAAAAAAGTCTGGAGATTGCGCAGGCAAATGCGGCAGATTTATTAGGTAAAGCAAAGGCTGATGCACAGGTTATCATTGATCAAGCTAATAAACTTAAAGCGTCTATCGTTAAGGATGCACAGCTTGAAGCCGAGCGTGAACGCGAAAAGATTATAGCTCAGGGATATGCTGAAGTAGAAGCAGAAAGTAAACGTGCTCGTGAAGAGTTGCGTAAACAAGTTGCGATACTTGCATTGACAGGTGCTGAAAAAATTATTGAACGTTCTGTAGATGAAGCGACAAATAGTGATATTGTCGATAAATTGGTTGCCGAACTTTAAACGAGGAGGGGCAGATGTCTGAACTTATTACCATAGCGCGCCCCTATGCTAAAGCAGTATTCGATTTTGCTGTGCAACAGCAAAATCTAAATAAGTGGCTTGATATGCTATCTTTTACTGCACAAGTAAGTCGTGATCCACAGGTAGTTCAATTACTATCAGGGGCGTTGATACCAGAAAAGCAGGCTAATCTTTTTATTAGTTTGTGTAATGATCAACTGGATCAGTATGGACAGAATCTGATTAAGATTATGGCAGAAAATAATCGATTAACGGTTTTACCTGAAGTACTGGCGTTATTTATTCAATATAAAGAGGATAAAGAATCGACAGCAGAAGTGGATGTTATCTCCGCGAGTAAATTGAATGAACACCAACAGGAAAAAATAACCTCAGCAATGGCAAAACGTTTATCACGTAAAGTGAAGCTGAATTGCAGAATTGATAAGTCTATCCTAGCTGGCGTTATCATCCGTTCGGGTGATTTGGTTATTGATGGTAGTGTAAAAGGCCGTCTGCAACGTCTGGCTGATACCTTACAGTCTTAAGGGGACTGGAGCATGCAACTGAATTCAACAGAAATAAGTGAACTGATTAAACAGCGTATAGAGCAGTTCAATGTTGTGAGTGAAGCTCACAATGAAGGTACAATCGTTTCCGTGAGCGATGGTATTTTACGTATTCACGGATTAGCTGATGTCATGCAAGGGGAAATGATCGCTTTGCCTGGTAACCGTTATGCTATCGCTTTAAACCTAGAGCGCGATTCTGTCGGTGCCGTTGTAATGGGCCCCTACACTAATCTAGCTGAAGGCATGAAAGTAAAATGTACGGGACGTATTCTTGAAGTTCCTGTAGGGCATGGTTTATTAGGCCGTGTTGTTAATACATTAGGTGAGCCTATCGATGGTAAAGGTGCTATTGATCATGACGGTTTTTCACCTGTTGAATGTATTGCTCCAGGCGTAATTGAACGTCAGTCTGTTGATCAAGCAATTCAAACAGGCTATAAAGCGGTTGACTCAATGGTTCCAATTGGACGAGGTCAACGGGAATTGATTATCGGTGACCGTCAAACAGGTAAAACAGCATTAGCTATTGATGCAATAATTAACCAGCGTGATTCTGGTGTTAAGTGTATTTATGTGGCTATTGGTCAGAAAGCATCGACCATTGCCAATGTAGTCCGCAAGCTAGAAGATAACAATGCATTAGCAAATACAATTGTTGTTGTAGCAACGGCATCTGAATCAGCGGCATTACAATATTTATCGCCCTATGCAGGTTGTGCCATGGGGGAGTATTTCCGTGATCGTGGTGAGGATGCTTTAATCATTTATGATGATTTATCTAAGCAAGCTGTAGCATACCGTCAAATATCACTACTTTTACGTCGTCCACCTGGACGTGAAGCCTATCCAGGTGATGTGTTTTATTTACATTCTCGCTTGCTAGAGCGTGCGGCTCGTGTAAATGCGGAGTATGTTGAAACCTTTACACAAGGTAAAGTAAAAGGCAAAACAGGTTCATTAACTGCATTACCTATTATTGAGACACAAGCTGGAGACGTCTCTGCTTTTGTACCAACGAATGTTATTTCAATCACTGATGGCCAGATTTTCTTGGAATCAGGATTATTTAATGCCGGTATTCGACCTGCGGTTAACCCAGGTATTTCAGTTTCTCGTGTTGGTGGTGCAGCTCAAACTAAAATAATGAAAAAACTGTCAGGTGGTATTCGTACTGCATTAGCTCAGTACCGTGAATTAGCCGCTTTCTCTCAGTTTTCATCTGACTTAGATGAAGCAACCCGTAAACAACTTGACCATGGTCAAAAAGTAACTGAATTGCTTAAGCAAAAACAATATTCGCCAATGTCTGTTGGTGAGCAATCCATCATGTTATATGCAGCTGAACGAGGCTATTTAGAAGATATTAAATTAGATCAAATTGCTAGTTTTGAATCTTCATTATTAGCTTTCTTTAAGCGTGATCATAATGAATTTTTGCTGCAATTAAATCAGACCGGTAATTATAATGAAGAGATTGAGGGTAAACTAAAGGATATCCTTGATAACTTCAAAGCAACCCAGTCTTGGTAACCGATAGCGGCAAATTGTATTTTGCCGCTAAGTTATGAGGAAAAATAAAAATGGCTGGCGCAAAAGAGATACGTTCCAAAATACTTAGTGTTCAAAATACCCAGAAGATCACTAAAGCGATGGAAATGGTAGCAGCTTCGAAAATGCGTAAAACGCAAGATCACATGGCTGCCAGTCGCCCTTATTCCGAAACTATACAAAAAGTTATCGGTCATCTTGCTTTAGGTCATCTTGAGTATAAGCATCCATATTTACAAGAACGCGAAGTGAAGCGAGTCGGTTATTTGGTTATATCAACTGACCGAGGTTTATGTGGTGGATTAAATATTAATTTATTTAAAAAGCTACTAAAAGAAATGAAGTTATTCCATAACGATAAAATTGAAGTGGATTTGACGTTGATTGGTTCCAAAGCTGCTGCATTTTTTAACTCTGCTGGTGGCAATGTGGTATCTCAAGTCATGGGCATGGGAGATGCGCCTCATTTATCGGATCTGATTGGTCCAATAAAAGTAATGTTAGAAGCCTATGATGAAGGGCGCATAGATCGGCTATATATAGCATATAACCGTTTTATTAATACTATGTCGCAAGAACCCGTGATATCTCAGTTGTTACCATTACCTGCAGCTGATGAAGGTGAACTTGAAAGTAAAACCTGGGATTATCTTTATGAACCCGATCCGAAGTTTTTGCTAGATGTATTACTACGTCGCTATATTGAATCGCAAGTTTACCAAGGGGTTGTCGATAATCTTGCCTGTGAACAGGCAGCCCGAATGGTTGCTATGAAGGCCGCTACTGATAATGGTGGTGCGTTAATTAAAGATTTACAATTGGTCTATAACAAAGCGCGTCAATTTAGTATTACTCAGGAATTAACAGAAATAGTGTCAGGCGCTTCTGCGGTCTAAGGCAAAATTTACGAATTACGTAGAGGAATTAAGATGGCTACTGGAAAGATTGTCCAGATTATCGGTGCTGTAGTTGATGCCGAATTCCCTCAGGATGCAATACCTAAAGTATATAATGCCCTTGAGGTTGAACATAATAATGAAAAGTTAATACTTGAAGTCCAACAGCAGTTGGGCGGCGGTATTGTACGTTGTATTGCCATGGGATCATCCGATGGTTTACGCCGCGGTCTGACTGTTAAAGATCTTGAACGCACAATTGAAGTCCCAGTGGGTAAAGCAACACTAGGCAGAATTATGAACGTGCTTGGTTCACCTGTAGATATGAAAGGTGATATAGGTGAAGAAGAGCGTTGGCCAATTCACCGCGATGCACCCGACTATGAAGAATTATCAAGTTCAACCGAGCTTTTAGAAACCGGTATCAAAGTTATTGATTTAATTTGCCCTTTTGCTAAAGGTGGTAAAGTTGGTTTGTTTGGTGGTGCGGGTGTAGGTAAAACCGTCAATATGATGGAGTTAATTCGTAACATCGCTATCGAACATTCTGGTTATTCAGTATTTACCGGGGTAGGTGAGCGTACTCGTGAGGGTAATGACTTCTACCATGAAATGAAAGAATCTGATGTTCTGGATAAAGTATCATTAGTTTATGGTCAAATGAATGAACCACCAGGTAACCGTTTACGGGTTGCATTAACGGGGTTAACTATAGCAGAAAAATTCCGTGATGAAGGTCGTGATGTATTGTTATTTATCGATAACATCTACCGTTATACTCTTGCCGGGACAGAAGTATCAGCCTTATTAGGACGTATGCCTTCTGCTGTAGGTTATCAGCCAACCCTAGCTGAAGAGATGGGTGTTCTTCAGGAACGTATAACATCTACTAAAACGGGATCTATTACCTCAATTCAGGCTGTTTATGTACCTGCGGATGACTTAACAGACCCTTCACCAGCAACAACATTTGCGCACCTTGATGCAACGGTTGTATTAAGTCGTCAAATTGCTTCGCTGGGGATTTATCCTGCGGTTGACCCTTTAGATTCAACAAGTCGTCAGCTGGATCCACTTGTCGTTGGTCAAGAACACTATGATTGTGCTCGTGGTGTTCAGTCTATTTTACAACGCTATCAAGAGCTGAAAGATATTATCGCGATTTTGGGTATGGATGAATTATCCGAAGATGATAAATTAGTTGTTTCTCGGGCACGTAAGATCCAACGTTTCTTGTCACAGCCGTTTTTCGTGGCTGAAGTATTTACAGGTTCACCTGGTAAATATGTTTCACTTAAAGATACTATTCGAGGTTTTAATGGTATTTTGAATGGTGAATATGATCATTTACCTGAACAAGCATTCTATATGGTTGGTTCAATAGATGAAGCTGTTGAGAAGGCTAAGAATATCTGATGTTAATGTCTGCTATCGTTTATAGCAGACAAACAGACCATAATATGGTCATGAGGTAATAATATGGCTTTGACATCTTATCAATTAGACGTTGTTAGTGCTGAGTCTCGACTTTTTTCTGGAGATGCACGGCATATCAGAGTAACAGGTATTGAAGGTGAGCTAGGGATTTTTCCTGGACATACCCCATTATTAACAATGATTAAACCAGGTATGATCCATATTATGAAAGATAATGGAGATGAAGAATATATCTATCTTTCAGGTGGGATCCTTGAAGTTCAGCCTAAGGTAGTCACTGTTCTTGCTGATACTGCAATTCGTGGTAAAGATTTAGATGAAGCACGCGCGCTTGAATCAAAACGACGTGCAGAAGAGCATATGCATAATTCTCATAGTGATGTTGATTATGCTCAAGCTTCTGCTGAATTAAGTAAAGCAATTGCTAAACTGCGAGTTATTGAATTAACAAAGAAAGCAATGTGATTATTTAATAAATAGCATTTTTATATAAGCCTCTATTTAGGGGCTTTTTGATATAAATTAATGTTTATACCGTTAATGTTAGCACATGAATGATTATTCATTAACGGTATAATAACTTTAATATATTAATTTTTTTCGACTATTCAAGAAGATAGCTATTAAACATAGGTTTATATATTTAGTCTATAATTGAAAGCGTATTTCTCCGTACAAAATTTGTTATTATTTTGATAATATCTTTAATAATTTATATTCTCATTTTGTCGAGTTTTACTCGATAATAACTTTTTAGAAATAAAATTAAATTATTTACAATAAATAATATACTTATTGTGTTGGAGATGTTATTTAGGCAATGCTTACAATTATTTTATCTTTTTCTAAAATAATAAATACGGTAAAAATATTTATTATTATTTCATCATTAAGGTCGTTCTAATTTTAGAAAAAGTAGTGTAATAATATAAGGTTAATAACCTTGACAGACATCTATTTAGCTAAAATTTGGCTTATAAATAATCTTTTCTAAAAATAAATTATCTGACACTAAAAGTAGTTTAATGCCAGATAATGCTATTATCTATATAAAATAGACTTTATATGTGAATAAAGTAATTTTATTTTTATAAAAATAAAATTACTTATCTTGTCAGGTTAATATTAAAATTTCTCATTAATATTATATTTATAAATAGATTTTTATTGTCTATGTAATAAAACTATACGATCACCCAAAGGATTTATTTTACGGTTGTTACCATTATAATATTTATGGAAAGACGCTAATTGCTGTGCTGATATTTCTTGTGGATTAGCTAGTACATACCATTCAACATTTTCGATAAGCGGTGGTGTTGTTAATGATCCTAGATAGTGGTAATAGGTTAAGTTCAAAGGAAGCATATCATTCACATCGATATGTATAGGTTTATCTTCAGTTGTCTTTCTTCCTATATTATCAAGAACATCTTGAAAGCCCTTATTATGTTGACCTTCTTTAAAGAAAACGCTTACCACAGCAATGCGACCACTTTGCGATTTATTAACGAAATGGACTTCTAATGGATAATCTTTGCCATTTATAGTGTGTTCAGAAGGTGAGTGAAAATGAAATTGTTGTAATTCAAAATTTCGACCGTTTAATACTGCAAAACCACTATCATCGACTTGAATACTATGGCCATTGTTATTTTCAAATTTAGCAAAATCTGAGTAATAAAGTGTTATATCACCTTTATCTTTCATTATACTTGCCAGTTTTGTATCAATATTAATGGGTGATTGATGCATACCAGATAAAAATTGCCAATTTTCCTGATGTTGATAATCAAAATGATTAGCTGCATGTATGTCTGCTGCTGTTGATATTTGTGAAAATAGAAATGTTGAATGTAAAACGACTGCAATTATTATAATTTTTTTTACGCTATTAAAGTTCATTTAATTATATCCTTATTTATAACTATTACAATATTATACTAAACAATTTAACAATTTATAGATGAATAACAAATTAATAAAAATAATATTTTAATATGTTCATTAATTGAATTAATGAATAATACAATTATAATAAAAACTATTTTTATAGTTTATTTTTATTTGGAATGCATATTCTATAGAATAATATGTAAAAATATATTCTAATTTCTAGGATATAATGATTATTAAAAATGTGAAATAAATATAAAATATCATCACCAATTAACTAAATTTATTATTTTTCTACAATATAAGCTTGCTATTTTTTAATTTATTAAAAAATATACAAATAAAGCTAGTTGAAAATAGCTTTTATAAAATAAAACTAACTACCATTATCTAGCTAACTGTTACTATTATTTTTTATTTATATTAATGTTCAATATGATATGAACTATCCAAAAAAAAATATTCTAACTCGCATCCTCTTATAAAAGAATTAGTCATATTCAGTTGTTCTGTTAAACTACTTTTTTTAGCTAGATCATTTGCTATAAAAATAGCTTGATTTACAGATATTTTAAATTCTTCATTAGAATAAGTATTAATCCACTGTTGATAAGGATTATTTTCTTTAATATGATCATAATAGATATGATTACCTACCTGATAATAAATTACAAAACAAGGTAAAATTGATGCAACAGCAACTTCAATTGGTTTATTAGTTAATTGTTTTGTTAGATAATGTATGTAATATGAGCAGATTGGTGAAGGTGATTGTTCGATTATATCATAGGAAGAATAGATCTTATAAAAATGATGTAACTCTTTTTCCGCCTTGATCGTATTGATAATAAAATTTAAAAAATAGGTTTTATGCCTAGATTTTGTTAACTTTTTTGATATTCCTTGTAATATAGTTTTATATTGATGGAGATAAATGGCATCTTGTCTAAGATAAAATAAAAACCTTTCTCTACTCAGTGTACCATGTTTAATCTCCTCAATAAAAGGGTGTTGTATTATTCTATTATAAATAGATAACATTCTTTTATCTTCTTTATTTATCCAAGGAAAAGTTAACATAAGTTATCACTTACAAAGTTTATAATTTTTATATGATAATTATTATATAAAAATTATAATAAATAAGTCATCTATACATAATATATGTGTTAAAAAAGGATTATTAATAATTAAATATAATATATTATTTATAATTAACAACAATACCTAGTAACTTAGTTATTAATCAAAATAATTTTTAAAAAGAAAATAAATATAAAATTATAGTAGTATACTTACAAAAATAATAGTAACATTAATCATATTAATAAAATAGATTACGGTAACTAGTTTTTTCTACAGTGTAATTAATTATTTAAATATAAATTTATATGTTTTATAGTTTTTATGAAATATAAAGTTTTCTTATAAAGGATTGTTACTATTTATAATTATTTTATCTAATTATAATTAATATTATATTTTTACTAAATTAAATGGTTATTATTTTTTATCTTTAGTAATTATAAAAAAGTAAAAACTTACTAAATTTAAAATTTATCTTATTTTTAATGCTATTTATTTACTAGTATAAAAATTTATTTAAAACTAGTGCGTTAATTTATAAGTTAATATAATCTTATATTCTATAAGTTATTTTTTATATATATCTTACTTATTTTCATATTGAAAATTACTACTAGTACTATTTTAATTATATATTAAGTGAAATGATTGTAATAAAAATTATTATATATTATTTACCGAATACTAATTATTTTTAGTTCTATATAAATTTACTGTTTTATGTTTTTTAGATATAGTAATATTAGTTTACTAAATTATTAATAGATATTAAGAAATAAAAAGTATACATTATAAATGTAAATAAAGAGTGATTATAATAAAATTATACGAAATTAAAATCATATATATAACAACCCCGGCATAACAATATATTATACCGGTAATAGAAATAGATAGAGTAATCAGAAAACTCTAACTTACTTACCAATACAAAAGCTAGAAAATATTTTTCCTAGTAAATCATCGGAAGTTACTTCTCCTGTTATTTCTCCTAATGCCTGTTGTGCCAGGCGTAATTCTTCGGCTAGCAATTCACCTGCATAGGCATTAATTAATCGGTCTTTACCCTGTTCAAGGTGATATTCTGCTGTTATTAATGCCTGAATATGACGGCGTCTTGCAATAAAGTCCCCTTCATTATGACCAGAATACCCCATAACCTCTTTTAAATGGTTACGCAGTATATCAACACCATCACCCGTGCGTGCAGATAAACGAATAAGTGAGTGCCCATTTACATCAAAATAACCTTTATTTTCATTAGTCAGATCAGCTTTATTTCGAATAATAGTTATGGGTAATTTATTTGGTAATTTTGCCATAAATTCAGGCCAAATTTGCTCAGGTTCAGTCGCTTCGGTTGTTGTCGCATCAACCATAAACAATACTCTATCAGCTTGCTCAATTTCTTTCCATGCGCGTTCAATGCCTATACGTTCAACTTCATCATTGGCTTCACGTAATCCAGCTGTGTCAATAATATGTAATGGCATACCATCAAGATGAATATGTTCTCGTAAAACATCACGGGTTGTGCCTGCAATATCCGTAACGATAGCGGCATCACGCCCAGAGAGAGCATTAAGTAAACTCGACTTACCTGCATTAGGTCGACCTGCAATGACAACTTTCATTCCTTCTCGTAATAAACTTCCTTGGCTTGCAGCTTGTTTAACTGATGTAAGATCATTGATAACATTATTTAATTGAGCCTCTATTTTTCCATCTGATAAAAAATCGATTTCTTCATCGGGAAAATCAATAGCAGCTTCAACGTATATCCGTAAATTGGTTAAAGCATCAGTAAGTTGATAGATTTTTTTAGAAAAAGTACCTTGCAGCGAGTTAATAGCCGATCGGGCTGCTTGTTCCGAACTTGCATCGATTAAATCTGCTATAGCTTCTGCTTGGATCAGATCTATTTTATCATTAATAAAAGCACGTTCAGAGAATTCTCCTGGACGTGCAATACGAACATGAGCAATGGTAAGAATTTGTTTTAATAATAAATCAATAATGACAGGCCCACCATGACCTTGTAATTCTAAAACATCTTCTCCTGTAAAAGAGTGTGGTCCAGGAAAATAGATAGCAATACCTTGATCAAGTATATTATTATTATTATCCCGAAAAGATAAATATTCAGCTTGACGAGGTGCGGGTATTTTACCAAGAAGTTGCTTCGCAACTGTAATAGCTTGTTTTCCAGATATACGCAAAATACCAACACCACCACGTCCCGGCGGTGTTGCCTGAGCAACAATAGTATCAGTTATTAACATACTTTAATACTCTATTTTATTTTTAATAAAGTTAGTATCGTTAGTTATAATTATTAAATATACTTACTTTATCAATGGAATGACTTATAAAATTAAGGCGGTCTATTTGACCGCCTTATTGATATTGTAAACACATTTACTATGTACTTACTTTTTTTCTTTTTTAGCTCTTGTATGCAGGCCTTTTTTCTCAAGACCATGATAAATATATTGTTGTTGTGCAATAGTCACTAAATTACTTACAGTATAATATAATACTAAACCTGATGGGAACCATAGGAAGAATATAGTAAATATTAATGGCATGAATGTCATAATTTTCTGTTGCATAGGATCTGTCACTGGTGTTGGTGACATTTTTTGGATAAGGAACATTGTTCCACCCATTAATAATGGCAATATATAGTATGGATCCTGTGCAGATAAATCTTGTAACCAGCCAAAGAATGGCGCATGACGTAATTCAATGGAACTACTTAACATATAGAATAAGGAAATAAAAATAGGCATCTGCACCAAAAGGATAAAGCATCCACCTAATGGATTCACTTTTTCCTTCTTATACAGCTCCATCATTTCCATACTCATTTTTTGACGATCATCACCATAACGTTCACGCATAGCTTGTAACTTAGGTTGCAATAATTTCATTTTTGCTGCGGAAGTATATTGCGCTTTGGTTAGCGGATACATTAAACCACGAACTAAAAATGTGATTAAAATGATTGCAATACCCCAGTTACCAACAAAACTATGTAAGAACTTAAGTACTTTAAATAACGGTTGAGACAAGAACCATAACCATCCATAATCAACGGTTAAGTTAAGATTTGGTACAACATCCGCCATTTGATCTTGAAGTGTTGGGCCTAACCATAAACGTGAATGCAGTTCGATGGTATCTTGCGGTAAAATGGTAACGGGAGCTCCTCTATAACCAATGATGGCCTGATCTTTATCTTTTAAATAAGTTGAATAAAAGATATTAGGACTATCATTGCTTGGGATCCATGCGCTCACGAAATAGTGCTGCAACATAGCAATCCAACCATTTTGTGTTGTAATGTTTAAATTTTCATCAGTAATATCAGTAAATTTATATTTTTTATAGGAACTACTATCTGAGGAATAGGCTGTACCTCGATATCCTTGCGCTGAGGTTCTGCTATTATGTTCTTCAGGTAATTTAATTGTTTGTTTTAACTGGCCATACATTTCTACTTGAAGCGGTTTACTGCCCTGATTATTAATCGTATATTCTACATTTACAACATATTGACCGCGCTTTAATATAAATGTTTTAGTATAGGTAGCCCCCGTTGCTTCATTTTTATAGGTTAACGGGATACGTAATTCATTTTGGTCATTTGCTAACTGAAAATCATGTTGTGTTGTAGTATATAAAGGGCGTGAACCTTGATTTTTATTGTCTGGGCCATCACGTCCAGTTAAACCGCTTTGCGCAACATAAACAAAATTATCAGTATTTTCGAGTAATAAAAAAGGCGTTTTTGAATTAAGTGAAGTTGTATAGTTTAATAAACTCGCACTTTCAATATCACCTCCTATAGTATTAATTACCAAAGAAAGCACATCGCTTTTTATGGTAATAAGTTGTCCCTTACTGGTTGTCTCAGCATCATTTATAATACTCTGAACGGTTTGTGGATTAACCTGTTGAGGTGTGTGATCTTTGACCCATGCTTGCCAAAGTATCCCTGTTAAAAGTAACCAGGCGATGAAAAGAAGATTGCGTTGGGATTCCATCGTAAATTATTCTCTAATAATTGTTCAGTTTTTAGGCGGAACGGGATCATGTCCGCCAACATTTAAAGGATGACATCTTAATACACGTTTTAGAGTAAGCCAACCGCCTTTTAAAAAACCAAATCGACTTACAGCTTCAACACCATATTGGGAACATGTTGGTGTAAACCTACAATGGGGCCCAAGTAATGGACTAATAAACCGCTGATAACCACGGAATAGCCATACTAAGATGCGGGCACTTGGCGACATTGACGATGCCATAGTTTTTCTAATGTTTCTGTCAGAGTACGATTATCTAAATTTGTGGCTCCATTTTTCACTATTACAACGAAATCTCTTGCCGGTAATTTATGTTGCTGTAATCGAAAACTTTCTCTAATGAGGCGTTTTATACGATTTCTGTCATGAGCACGCTTGACATAGCGTTTTGCAACAGTTAATCCCATTCGTGGATTGTTAAGGCTATTTGGGCGGCCAAGAATAGTAATAAACGGAGAAGCAACCCGTACAGGCTGCTGGAAGACGAAGGCAAAATCACCGGGAGTTAGTAATCTTAACTCCCTGGTAAATGCTAGCATAATCACACAGACAGTTAGCCTGATCAGCCGGCTACGGTCAAACGTGCACGACCTTTAGCACGACGACGTGCCAATACTTTACGGCCGTTTTTAGTAGCCATACGGACACGAAAACCGTGTGAACGGTTACGTTTTAAAACTGATGGTTGGAAAGTGCGTTTCATGGCGATTTTCTACCTAAACAAAAATTACTTAGTCAATATGCATCAGATAACTTAAATTATTTTTAATAAATAAGTAATCGAGCTTTGGCAAATTCATAAAGAGGCGGGATTGTAATAATTGTATGGTCAATAGTCAATTATTACCGCCAAATTACCCTAAATATCTCAGCGGTCATTGTTGTTAATCGGTGTTAATACGATATGAACCATTTCTATAATAGGAATAAGGCCATAACAGTACAGTGATCGATATAAAAATGATCGTCAGACTAATAATTATACGTGTTTTCAAGTAAATGGCAATGATCATCTTGACTTTAATTATCTATTTATTACTAGAAAATAAATATTTATTCTTTTTTATCTTATTGAAATATAAAAAGTAATAGTAAAGATTGAAATGTTATAGTAGATCTTACTAACAAATTTTTTTGGATCATGTTAAGATCTTAGCCGATCGATAAAAAAATCGATGTTTTATCAAACATCATTATGATGGCCATAGCAATGGTTTAGCCTGTTATATTTGTTGTTCGATTAAATGTTTTTAAAAAAAATTTAATCAGACTACAAGGAATGATCAGAAGATCATATGTTATAAATACAGCGTGATTGGTTATTAATGTGGCAAATACAATGTGGTTATCCACATTTTAGTGGTATTTTCATGTGTTTTTGTGGATAACCAACGTTTTTTATCGTTTTAAATCCTAATATAAGCTATAATTCATTAATAGTCGGTCATCAAAAAGAACTGACCAAAATATCACAGCGCAAGTTTAAAAATATATAGCTTTTATAAGGCTACTTTTAGCCAATTTAGAGAAATCCTTTTAGTTTGTTGTTTCTTTTGGATGGAGTTCAGCGTGTCTCTTCCTATATGGCAGCAATGCCTTGCCCGATTACATGAAGAATTACCTGTTACTGAGTTTAATATGTGGATTCGTCCACTTCAGGCAGAACTCAGCGGTAGTACGTTATCGTTATATGCCCCCAACAGGTTTGTTTTGGACTGGGTTTGTGATAAGTATATGCATAATATTAATGAAATATTGAATGATATTTGTCATGGACAACCGCCCGTTTTAAATTTTTTGGTTGGCAATAAGCCTGTAGCTCAAGCCAATTCAGCGCAAAGCAACAGTATGCCAGTAAATAACAATACAGTTACTATAAACAAAGCTGCGATTCGACCTAGCTGGGAAAGTCCAACTGATTTACCTGAACATACTTATCGTTCAGGTGTTAATCCTAAGCATACTTTTGCAAACTTTGTTGAGGGTAAATCAAATCAATTAGCTCGTGCGGCAGCGAGTCAGGTCGCTGATAACCCAGGGGGAGCTTATAATCCACTCTTTATATATGGAGGAACTGGCTTAGGGAAGACACATCTTTTGCATGCGGTTGGTAATGGTATTATAGCTAATAAAGCAAATGCAAAGGTTGTTTATATGCATTCAGAACGCTTTGTACAAGATATGGTTAAAGCACTTCAAAATAATGTCATTGAAGAATTTAAACGTTATTACCGTTCTGTTGATGCGTTATTAATTGATGATATACAATTCTTTGCTAATAAAGAACGCTCACAAGAGGAATTTTTTCATACTTTTAATGCACTACTTGAAGGTAATCAGCAAATTATTTTAACATCTGATCGTTATCCTAAAGAGATTCATGGTGTTGAAGATAGATTAAAATCTCGCTTTGGTTGGGGATTAACTATTGCAATAGAGCCTCCTGAACTAGAAACTCGAGTTGCTATTTTAATGAAAAAAGCTGATGAAAATAATATAAAATTAGCTGATGAGGTTGCTTTTTTCATTGCTAAAAGGTTAAGGTCAAATGTACGTGAGCTAGAGGGAGCATTGAACAGAGTAATTGCTAATGCAAACTTTACTGGACGTGCAATTACAATTGATTTTGTGCGTGAAGCTTTACGTGATTTGTTGGCATTGCAAGAAAAACTTGTCACCATTGATAATATTCAAAAAACAGTCGCGGAATATTATAAGATTAAAATCGCTGATTTATTATCAAAACGACGGTCACGTTCGGTAGCCCGTCCAAGACAGATGGCAATGGCACTATCTAAAGAACTAACTAATCACAGTTTGCCTGAAATTGGAGATGCTTTTGGTGGTAGAGATCATACCACGGTATTACATGCATGTCGTAAAATAGAGCAATTACGTGAAGAAAGTCACGATATAAAAGAAGATTTTTCCAATTTAATAAGAACATTATCTTCATAATACTATGAAATTTATAATTGAACGTGAAAAACTATTAAAGCCATTACAGCAAGTTAGTAGTCCGCTTGCCGGTCGACCTTCATTACCTATTCTTGGAAATCTTCTCATTCAGGTAACAGAAGGTAAACTATTATTAACCGGGACAGATTTAGAGACAGAGTTAGTTATTGAGGTGGCACTAAGTGGATTATATGAGATAGGAGCGACAACTGTTCCGGCTCGAAAATTTCTAGATATTTGCCGCGGCTTACCTGATGGGGCTGAAATTATAATACAATTAGATGGAGAACGCTTACAAGTACGATCAGGTCGTAGTCGTTTTTCCCTTTCTACATTACCTGCAACAGATTATCCCAATGTGGATGATTGGCAATGTGATGTTGAATTTAGCTTATCAAAAATAATACTGAAACGTTTAATTGAATCTACTCAATTTTCGATGGCACATCAAGACGTGCGATATTACCTTAATGGTATGCTATTTGAAACAGAAGATAATGTATTACGCACCGTAGCAACAGATGGTCATCGATTAGCTATTTGTACTATATCACTTGAACAATCTTTGCCTTCGCACTCTGTTATTGTGCCGAGAAAAGGCGTTCTTGAATTAGTTCGATTGTTAGATAGTGCCAATGATCAAGTCTATTTGCAAATTGGCCGAAATAATATTCGAATTCATATTGATAATATTATCTTTACATCGAAACTTGTTGATGGTCGTTTTCCCGATTATCGCCGAGTGTTACCCAAACATCCTGATAAGATATTAGAAGCAAATTGTGAGCAACTTAAGCAAGCTTTTTCACGAGCGGCGATTTTATCTAATGAAAAGTTTCGTGGGGTGCGATTATATATTAATAAAAATCAGCTCCGTATTACGGCTAATAATCCAGAACAGGAAGAAGCTGAAGAAATTGTTGATGTCAATTATAATAGTGATGAACTTGAAGTGGGTTTTAATGTGAGCTATGTTCTTGATGTGCTAAATGCATTAAAATGTGAAACAGTTAAAATACTACTTATCAACGCAGTATCGAGCGTTCAAATTGAGAGTACAGCAAATACTAATGCAACTTATGTAGTTATGCCAATGCGACTCTAATAGCGTTGTTGTTTAAATATAATATTACCTATCCGATACGAATGAGAGCATACTATGGCTCTGACACGCCTGCTTATTCAACACTTTCGGAATATTGAATCTGCAGATCTAGAATTAGATCCTGGATTCAATTTTCTTATAGGCATTAATGGGAGTGGAAAAACCAGTGTCCTAGAAGCGATTTATACTTTAGGGCATGGTCGGGCTTTTCGTTCATCCCTAATTGAAAAAGTTATTCAGCATCAGCAAGATAATTTTGTTATACATGGACGGTTAGGTAATAATCAGAATGCGACAAGCGTAGGCATAATGAAAAGTCGCCAGGGAATGAATAATGTGAGAATTGATGGACATGATGGGCATCGTATTTCTGAGCTAGCGCATTTACTTCCTATTCAGTTAATTACACCGGAAGGATTTAATTTACTTAATGGTGGTCCTAAATATAGACGAGCATTTCTTGATTGGGGATGTTTTCATCATGATCCGACATTTTTTTCAGCTTGGAATAATCTGCGACGCTTACTAAAACAACGTAATGCAGCATTACGGCAAGCGAATCATTATAAACAAATTCGCCCATGGGATCAGGTAATTATACCCTTAGCAGAACAGATTAGCCAATGCCGAGCTACTTATGCGGCAGCGATTTTAAATAATATTACTAATACATGTTTGACCTTCTTACCGGAATATCAATTATCATTTTCTTTTTATCAAGGATGGGATAAAGAACGAGATTATGCTGAACTACTTGAAAGGCAATTTGATCGAGATAAACAATTAAGTTATACCAGTTTAGGGCCACATAAAGCAGATTTTCGGATTAAAGCGGATGGCTTTATGGTGGAAGATCTCCTTTCTAGAGGACAACTAAAATTATTGATGTGTGCGTTAAGATTAGCTCAGGGTGAATACTTGACCCAACATAGTCATTTGCACTGTCTATACTTAATTGATGACTTTGCATCAGAATTAGATAGTGGGCGGCGGCGATTATTGTCTGATAAATTAAAAGCGACAGGAGCACAAGTTTTTATAAGTGCGATTAATGAGGAACAAATTCGTGATATGATCAATGAACAAGGTAAGATCTTCCATGTAAAATATGGTAAAATAGACACTCAATCGTATGATATAAAACACAAGTGAGAAATATTGATGTCCAATTCCTATGATTCTTCCAGTATCAAAGTCTTAAAAGGCTTAGACGCAGTGCGTAAGCGCCCGGGGATGTATATTGGTGATACTGATGATGGTACCGGGCTTCACCATATGGTTTTTGAAGTGGTGGATAATGCGATTGATGAAGCCCTTGCAGGTTATTGCTCTGATATCATTGTCACAATTCATTCCGATAATTCAGTCTCTGTTCAAGATAATGGGCGCGGCATCCCTACAGATCTCCATGAAGAAGGCGTATCTGCAGCGGAAGTTATCATGACTGTTTTACATGCTGGTGGTAAATTTGACGATAATTCCTATAAAGTATCGGGCGGTTTACACGGCGTTGGTGTATCAGTTGTTAATGCCTTGTCAGATAAACTTGAATTGACTATTCGTCGAGCTAATAATGTATATGAACAAATTTATAGACTTGGCGTGCCACAAGCACCGTTAAAAATTGTCGGTGACACAGAAACTACTGGTACAACAGTTCGTTTTTGGCCAAGTTCAGAAACTTTTACTAATATTGAATTCCAGTACGAGATTTTGGCTAAACGCCTACGCGAACTCTCGTTTTTAAATTCAGGGGTATCTATTACTCTAATTGACAAACGTACTGATAAACAAGACAATTTTAAATATGAAGGTGGTATTCAGGCTTTTGTTGAATATTTGAACCGCAATAAAACGCCTATTCATTCAAAAGTTTTTTATTTCAGTAATGAAAAAGATGAAATTAACGTTGAAGTATCATTGCAATGGAATGATGGTTTCCAAGAAAATATTTATTGTTTTACCAATAATATTCCACAACGGGATGGCGGAACACATTTAGCAGGTTTTCGAGCAGCTATGACCCGTACCTTAAACAGCTATATGGATAAAGAAGGCTATAGCAAAAAATCGAAGGTAATTGCAACAGGAGATGATGCTCGAGAAGGACTAGTTGCGGTTGTTTCTGTAAAAGTACCCGATCCTAAATTCTCTTCACAAACAAAAGATAAATTGGTTTCATCTGAAGTGAAATCAGCAGTAGAGTCAGTAATGGCTGAAAAACTTGCTGAATATTTATTAGAGAATCCTTCAGACGCAAAAATTATCGTCAGTAAAATTATTGATGCAGCGCGCGCACGTGAAGCGGCTCGTAAAGCGAGAGAAATGACAAGAAGAAAAGGTTCTCTTGATCTAGGAGGTTTACCCGGTAAATTAGCCGATTGTCAGGAAAGAGATCCTGCGCTTTCTGAACTTTATCTTGTAGAAGGTGATTCTGCAGGTGGATCTGCTAAACAAGGACGAAATCGCAAAAATCAAGCCATCTTACCATTGAAAGGGAAAATTCTTAATGTAGAAAAAGCGCGTTACGATAAAATGCTTTCTTCACAAGAAGTCGCAACCTTGATTACTGCATTAGGCTGTGGTATTGGTCGAGATGAATATAATCCAGACAAACTTCGTTATCATAGCATTATTATAATGACTGATGCAGATGTTGATGGTTCACATATTAGAACGTTATTATTGACTTTTTTCTATCGGCAAATGCCAGAGTTAATTGAAAGAGGCTATATTTATATCGCACAACCTCCCCTATATAAAGTTAAAAAAGGGAAGCAAGAGCAATATGTTAAAGATGAAGAGGCTATGGAGCAATATCAGATTAGTCTCGCTCTGGATGGTGCTACATTGCATGTGAATGCCGATGCTCCAGCATTATCAGGGACAGCATTAGAGAAATTAGTTAAACAATATAATGATATCCAGAAGTTAATCAATCGTATGGAGCGTCGTTATCCAAAAGCGTTGTTGAATGCGTTAATCTATCAACCTACACTTGCTGAAAATGATTTGGAAGACAAAGAGAAAGTTGACGTTTGGATTAAACAGTTAACTAATGCTTTAGCTGAAAATGAAAAAAATGCGACAAGTTATAGTTATTTATGGCACGAAAATAGTGAACGTAAAATTTATGAACCTATAATTCGTGTGCGTACACATGGCGTAGATAATGACTATTTACTCAATTTTGAATTCTTTCATGGTGCAGAATACCATCGAATTTGTCAATTGGGTGAACAACTACGTGGCTTAATTGAACATGATGCCTTTATTGAGCGTGGCGATCGTCGGGAACCTATAAATAGTTTTGAAGAAGCATTGAGTTGGCTAATTAAAGAGTCTCGTCGAGGTTTATCTATACAGCGTTATAAAGGTTTAGGGGAAATGAATCCGGAACAATTATGGGAAACCACAATGGATCCTCAAAGCCGTCGTATGTTACAAGTAACAATAAAAGATGCGATCGCAGCAGATCAATTATTTACAACATTAATGGGTGATGCTGTAGAGCCAAGACGCGCTTTTATTGAAGATAATGCATTACGTGTTGTTAATCTGGACGTGTAATTTTTATTTATTCATTTATTGTTTGTAAAGTAAAAAGTCGTTTCTTAATAGTGAGGAAATGACTTTTTATTTTCGCTTTAAGATGTAATAAATAGTCTATTTGTAAAAAATATGCTGTATTTTTAAACGTATAATGTAACATAATTATTTAACATTATATTATTAAAAATGTGTTTAAGAAGGGTAGATTATTCCTTTTTAATCTAGCCTTTTTACAGGCTTCTTTTATAATTAGAGAGTGTTCTAACTATAAAAGAAATTATTCAATCCATTTGTGATAAAAATGAGTGAACTAATTATAGTTTTCCGTTTGATTTATAAAGATAATATAGTTTAACATATTTATTCATTGTATAAAAATAGTGGTTTACTGATAATATCCAGCCTAATTTACCATCTAAAATCCCTCTCTGAATAAAATACATCTTAATAAAAGCCCAAAAGGGTCTCATGATAATATCTTTAAAAAAACTACATTTTTTACCTTGTTTTCGATATTTTTCTGCTGCAAGCTTCGTATAATTGTTAAATTTATTAAAGTATTGCTCCCAATTATCATAAGTATAGTGTTCCATCCACCCAGAAAGTTTTTTATTTGCATAAGGTGTAACAATCGCAGGATGGACATATCCTTCAACATAGGAATCTTTTGCTGGCATAAGGCGACACACATAATCAGGTCTTAATACACCATGTGTTGCTTTGTTAAAATGGAATCGATTCTTACGAAGTACCCAATAAGCATATTTATCATTAAGTTTTACCGCTTTTTCTATTTCTATTGCTAATGAAGGCGTTACTCGTTCATCTGCGTCAAGAAAAAATATCCATTCATGATGTGCTTGCTGTATCGCAAAAGTTTGTTGTCCTCCCCAATCACCTGCCATAGCACGTTGTATTACTTTTGCACCAAGAGAGATTGCTATAGTGGCAGTATCATCAGTGCTAAAATCATCAATAACAATCACTTCATTAGCAAAATGACAACTTTTTATACAACTAGCAATATTTTCCTGTTCATTTTTTGCAAGGATCAATACAGAAACATTAACCATTTTACTACCTCAACCATAATAGCTAAATTATTCATATCATTATAATCTGTTATTAATATTATGCGATATACCTATTCAGCGTAAGTTAACAAACATAATAGGCATTTGTACAAATATCCATCAAAACAAAGTTTAATATTATTAATCTTTTTTAAAATTAAAAAAAAGAAAAAGTATTGTGAGGATAATAAAGGATTATTATATTAGAGTTACGATAATTATTTTATTAGAATGTAATGTAATTATTAATTTATTATTATAATAATTTTAATTAGTTATAATATAGTTAAATCTATATTTATATAATGCTATTTAATAATAAAATATTAGTTAATTATTTTTACATATTAAATAAAGCAATAAAATTAAATAAGTTACATAAAATTATTTAAAAAGACTTAATATATTTCTTACTAAAAAAAAAGAGATTACATGATTAAATTTAACGAATACTATATTTTTATTAAGACAATCTTCTTAACCTATATAAAATTAATTATTTTTAGTTTAATTTCATATTATTAACTAGAAAAATTAGTGTTGTTAATTATTTCTTTTATTTATTTTATCATTTTTTACTTTACACTTAATATCTTACTTTGTTATTTTATTAGGGATAATTTGAATATTTTCATTAAAAATGTCATTTTTAATGAAAATATTGAAAATATATAATTTATTTACTTTTTAATTATATAATAAAAAGTATTTTATTAAAATATAACTAGTTATTGATAATGAATTGTTTTATTTCTTATTATTATATTGTTAATTTATAAAAATATTAATAAATAACGCTTTAATAGATAAATTTAATAGAAAATTACACTATAACCAATCATAAATATTATATTTTATTATTTTATCTTTAAAAAATACTATTAGTAAAGGAAGAGAACCTAATTAATGATTATTTCATTAGCTAGAGCATCGCTTATTTATGAATGGCGACGCTTTTTGCCAGCAACTCTCGCTATTACTTTTGCTGGTTTACTTATGCTAATTCAGCTTGGTTTACTTTTAGGAATGCTAAGTGCAGTGAGTGTTTATATTGATCGTTCAAGTGCTGATTTATGGGTAGGATTTCCTGGGACACAAAGCATTGACATTCCTTATCCCATACCAGAAAAAATACGTAATAAGTTATTAATGCATCCTGAAGTTGAAGCGGTAGAGCGTTTTGCTTGGTCCTTTGCTGATTGGCAACGCCCAAGTGGTGGTAAAATTTCGGCAATATTGGTTAGTATTGATACAAATGATAAGGCAATGTCTTTTTCTAAATTACTTACACCAGAAAAAAAAGCACTATTAAAAAAACCAGGTACTATTATTGTTGATGAAAGTGATTTAAATAAACTTGATGTTTCTGTGGGTGACTTTACCGAATTAAGTGGTAAACGAGTAGAAGTTGTTGCTACAGTAAATGGGATGCGTTCAGTAACAAAAGTAAATATTTTATCCTCATTTCGTAGCGGTCGTGTAATATCTCCTCGTTTACTTACAAACGATATAGATTACTATTTAATAAAACTTAAAAAACCTGAACGTGCAGAAATTGTTCGTGATCAATTACAACCAACAGGAAGCTATAAAACTTATCAAGTATGGACAGCAGCTGAATTTAGCTATATGTCTATGCGCTATTGGTTACTAGAATCCGGCGCAGGAAGTGGATTTCTTTTTTCTTCTCTATTAGGTTTGATTGTCGGTATTGTTATTACGAGTCAAACTTTCCTCTCTGCCATTATGGCCTCTGTGCGAGAATATGCCACTCTTCGTGCTTTAGGTGTATCAATATGGTCATTAAGTAAAGTGATTTTGGAACAATCATTATGGATTGGCTTAACTGGATGGGTCCTTATTTCGATACTAACTTTACTTATTATTGCTTGCTTACGTTATTTCTATGTTCCATTTATCTTACCAAATATTGGCATTGTTATTATTTATAGCTTAATTATGCTCATTACATTTATGTCAGGTGGTATGACAATAAGATATTTAAAACGTGTTGAACCTTTTACATTATTACGATGAACAGACCTTATGGAACAGATAGAAACAATAAATATTAAACATGTTTCACATGGTTTTTTAACCGGAAAAATTATGCAACCTGTGTTAGCGGATATTAATTTATCTGTGCTATCGGGTGAGCTAACCTTAATTATCGGGCCATCTGGATCGGGTAAAAGTACGTTATTAGCAACCATTTCTGGCTTATTAAGACCCAATCATGGTCATATTTGTATTTTTAATCAAAATATAATGTCTTTAAATGATCGAGCTCTTGAACAGTTCCGTTTTAAGCACTGTGGTTTTGTTTTTCAGGGATATAATTTATTTAATTCTCTCACTGCGTTAGAAAATGTGTTATTACCCTTAAATTATGGTTATCCCATTGAACGAGAAGAAGCAGAGCAGCGAGCATATAATGCATTAAAAATAGTGGGTATGGCAAATAAGCAAACAATGCGGCCTATTGAATTATCAGGTGGAGAAAAACAGCGAGTAGCTATTGCCAGAGCGTTAATAAAAAATCCCCCTTTATTATTTGCTGATGAGCCAACAAGTGCATTGGATAAAGTGAGTGGGCAAAATATTATTGATATTTTACGCACAATAGCTCATAAACGAAATGCAACTGTGGTTGCAGTATCCCATGACCATCGGCTGATAAGTCATGCAGATCGTATTATTACTATTGAAGATGGACGGATAAAACATGATGTTTCAAAAAATAAAACAAAAACGGAGTGAAACTAAACAATTTGTATCGCAAAATCTTTTTATTATGTGGTGTACTATATCTATTTTACTGTCTGGTTGTGATAGTAAAAGTTCAAATAAAAATAAGGAAATATCTTTATCTTCTCCGTGGGTAGCTGTTTTAAAAGGTGAAGTTAGTGTCGAAGGTGGTTTAATTAATATTGATTCTCCACGTGGTGGTATTGTTAGTCAAGTTTTGGTTGAGGAAGGGGATTCTGTTAAACGAAATGATTTACTTGCAAAAATAGATGATCGTGAAGCAATAAAAAATCTGAATATTAGCTTAAAACAATATCATCAAGCTACTAAAGATATTGCTTGGGTTAAAGAAAAGCTCGCTATCGCTAAGCGAGAATATGAGAGAGTATCAAGCATTGGTCATATCTCTATACCCCAACTTGATATTGATAAAGCCGGTGATGATGTCAGATTACTTACCCATGAACTATCAGTAAAAAATGCCTCATTATCAGTATTAGGAGCACAAGTGGATGCAGCTAAACTTGAAGTCGAAAAACACTATATACGTGCGCCTATTAATGGAAAAATTGTAAAACGTGATGCTCGTATTGGTGAAGGAATATCTATGTATAATGTCAATCGATTATTTCAATTGGCACCTGATACACCACGAATTATTAGAGCTGAATTAGATGATATCTATGCTAAAGATGTAAAGCCCGGACAGAAAGCTGATGTTACTCTCGAAAACGATGATAGCCGAGTATTTAAAGCTGAAGTGATACGACTTAGTGACGTCGTTGGTTATAAATTGCCTTCAGATGATCCTGCTGATAGGAAAGATGTTCGTATACTTGAATGCGTATTAAGTTTTAATTCAGATGAATTACGTATTGGTCAGAGAGTATTAGTAAAAATATTGCATTGATATTTCTTTTATAAAAAAATTAAATAATTTTATATGTATAAAAATATAGAGTAACTTTATTATATCCGGTTACATAATAAACAAATTACATAATGATCTAATTAAGCTTTTTACTAATTAGTGTTAATATTATTTACTCACTTATAAATAATATTAATAATGTTAAATTAACTTATTATTAAGCTTGTTCTGATTAGTAAATAAAGTTATCCCCAGATAATAAGGATTCTCCTGACCAACGATAAGCTACTAGTTTTCCATTTGTACTCGCTGCAGAGTAATCTACGCAAGTAATATGTTTTGGTAATGGTTTACCTGTAAGCCAGTAATGGCCAAGAAATAACGGCTTTTTATCATTATCATCTTGATAATATTTTACTAATTTCTTATCTGGCAATAGAGCAAGTTGCTCTGGTGGCATCATACATAATTGTTTTAAAGAAACTGCCTTCTTTATCCAACATTTAATTCTAGTCGAATAACGTGTAATACTTTCTTTATCCTAATAAAAAATATCATTGGGTAATTTAAGCTCTTTTCCTTTTAATAATATTTCAAGAATAGAAGAAAGCGCATATTTTTTATCAAATGCGTTTGGCCAGAAAGAAGAAGTTAAACGATGTTTTTTATCAAGATAAGGGGATAAGCGTTTAATTAGTGTATTATTCCAACAAGCATGAATAATACGGATACCATCGATATTAAGATAAATCGGTAATTGTTTAAACCAATTAATATACTGTTGATAACATTTGGGTTAATCTATAAATGAATCAAAAAATATTTTATATTGTTTTAAATTATGTTTAGTCTGAGGGCGTAAAAATGTGCTGTTTTTGTTGGATTAGACATTGACCAGCTAATGGCATTGAGTTCATAATTTCCCATTACTACCAATGCGTTATTATGATCAACCATTTGTTTAACAATAGATTGAGTTTTAAGTTGCTCAGGTCCACGATCAATAAGGTCACCTACGTAAATAACCTTGTAACACGCATGCTGCCAGCCGTTTTTTGTTAATTGATAGCCTAAGTTTAGTAATAGATTAATGAGCTTTTCTGTTTAGCCATGAATATCACCAATAATATCATACATAATATACCTCATATAATTAGATTATTATCTTTTACACCTTATTTAATTAAATTTTATAAAAAATATTATTATATTTATTTTTTCAGTATAATTTTATTTATAGTAAAATAAAAACATATAATATAATACAGGTGTATCAATATTAATTTAAATAATATAATTAATTTTATTTTAATTATGTCAATAATATTAAAACAAAATTTAACATTTTTTCATGAGTTAACAAATATACTAATTTTAGCAATTTTATATAAATAGAAATATTTATAAAATCTATAATAAAGTTTATAAATAATAAGATTAAATAAATAGAAAATTATAGCTAATTTTTAAATAATAATTTCTCTACTTCTATTTTAGTTTATTTGTTAATGAAAGGATTTACATAGCATGATTAAATATTATATGAAATTGATCTATTTACTTGCTTTTACTCTATTATTAATGAGCAATTATAGTCGTGCAGTAACATATACTATTGATTCAGTGCCTAATCCTTATAAACAAGCTAACATTACTTATGTTGTTAATCCTGATCAAATTATTACAAAAGAGGATGTAGCTACAATATATGAACAACTAGCAAAATTAGAGAGCGAAAGCACGGTTGAAGTCACCGTTGTTGCATTAAATTCTATTGGTAATGTAGATACACGTCAGTTTGCGAATCAACTATTTAATAAATGGAAAATCGGTAGAAGTAAATTAAATAATGGGTTACTAATTTTATTAGTAGTTGATCAACGGCAAGTCGTTTTTGAGACGGGTTATGGACTAGAAGGTATTTTACCTGATATTACCTGTTATAAAATTCAACAACAGTATATGGTACCGCTATTACAAAAAAATAATTTTAGCAAAGGACTGGTAGAAGGTGTTAATGGAACATATCGTTATTTAATATCTCATGGTATCAATAAAGAATTTACTAAAATGAGTAATAAGTCGTCAGGAAATAAACAAATATCATGGAATAACTTTTTAATTAGCTCATTCTTTGTAGCACTTAGTGCAATTTTATTAATTATAATTTTACCTAGAAGAGGAAATAAAGAGCCACAAAATATATTAAGAAAAGCTGATATATGGGCTTTTATCATTAGCATCTTTATTTTTATTTTTATACCTTCTTTTTTACTCTTTTTACTTTTCTATTTATTATTTTACCGTAACTTTTTAGTAAAAAAGACAATATTCTGTCCTAATTGCCACTCGAGTAAATATATTATATTATCTGGAATAGAAGCAAAAACGTATCTTTCAGAAAAAAAATGGTTTGAGAAAAAAATAGGCGCAGCAAAAAATGAGGTTTATCGTTGCCTTAACTGTAACCATATTTATACGATAGCTTGGCCAACAAATCGTTATGCTATTTGTAGCAATTGTAAAGTTAATGCATTGGAATTTGATAAACCAATAATTATTAAACAAGCAACAAGTAGATATGCTGGAGAAGGAGTTAAAAAGGCACATTGCCTTTATTGTGGATATCGCTTCGAACATCCCTTTTCTATTCCGATGATCACACAACCTAATTTTGATCATTATGATAGATATAATGATCATGATTCTAATTCTCGTGGTGGTGGCTCATCTGGTGGCGGTGGCTCACGAAGTAGCTTCTAATTTATTATTCAAATAAATGTGATAATAATTACATAGTTAGTACACTAAAGCACTTTTAAAAAGTTTTTATGACTTATTAATTAATAATAATTTAAAAAAATATAATTTTTATTTAATAAAATCAGTTGATTTATATTTTTTAATAATTTTATTTTCATTAAAATTAACCAAAAAATTTAAGTAATTTATTATTTAATGAATGTAACTTATTTTAAATAAATAAAAGTAAATATATAATGATAGTATAAAACTTTATCATATATTTTAATAAATTAAATAGTATAAGTTTTATAAAAGCATCTATGCTTATAGTGATAATAATCTATTACCTTAGATTATTGCTACTTCATTTAAAACGGTAAAGTAATATTTAATTTATATTTAATAAAGGAGAATATATGAGTTGTAAATTTGAAATTTTTATTGGTAAAAATAAACAATTTTATTTTCATTTTAAAAGTAGTAATGGGGAAATTGTTTTAGCAAGTGAAGGATATGAGACAAAAGAGTCTTGCCAAAAAGGAATTGAATCAGTAAAAAAACACGCAATAGAAGATAAGTATTACGAGAAAAAAAAGGTAAGTAATGATAAATATATGTTTAATTTAAAAGCTGTTAACGGTAAAGTTATCGGGACTAGTCAAAGCTATATTTCTGAACAAACGCGTCAAAAAGGAATAGAATCGTTAAAGCACAATGCTGTTAACGCCACTATACATGATTTATCCTAGTAAAGCGAATGCTATTCATCCATTAAAATAAGGTAATCTTTTTTGTGATTGCCTTAGTTTATCCCTATCAGTGGTAATAATTTTCTATTATTATTTACTATAAAAAATAATATTGTTAAATAATTTGCTTATAGCTTATTAAAGTAAAAAGCAAATGACTAACCAAAATAGAAAAGATGTATATATATTATGCAGGATAATGCAACAGCTAAATACTCACTTATCCATTGTAAAATAGAAAAAGATGATAATATCAATATTTCTCGGTTACCTTTATCTATACGTCGATTCGCCAACCGTTATAACGGGTTACGGCGTAGTCAGTATTTGATGGGGCGGGCCTTATTAGCTGAATTATTATTTAGGCAAACGTCTATTTTGCAATTACCCGATATTGTGTTAGTAGAAAAAGGTAGACCTATTTTTGCTGACAGCACATTACCTGACTTTAATATTAGCCATAGTGGAAACCATATTATAGTTGCTTTAGCAGCATCATCTTACCGTATTGGGCTTGATATAGAGTTGTATAGGCCACGTAATCGTTTACTAGCAGTAGCAAAACATAGTTTAAGCGATAATGAATATCAATGGTTAACTTCATTATCAAATGATAAACAAGCTGCTGGATTTTGGCATCTATGGACCTTACGTGAATCTATTTTGAAGTTAGCAGGTGAAGGTATATGGCAAATGAAGGAAATTACACTTTTTCCAGAGAAAAAAAAAATGAGAACATCCTTTATTGATACACCGTTTTCTTTAACAGGAAAATTAGGCGATATGTTTTGGGCTATTAGTAGTAATAATCCATTGTATATTAACGATCTTCAGTGGTTTAGTACTGATAGCAATATAACACAATTGACCCCTGTGACCTTACCTGAAATAACGATCTATACACACGATTAAGCAAAAAGAAGCAAATTTAGTGTTCAATGTGTATACAATAACAATAATTGGTGGATTATTCTTAATACAAGATGAAATAGATTAGTCAATTTTATTTTTATTGATGAACGATCTTAATTGTTTATCAAAAGAATAATAGCACGTTATTAATGCATAAATGTCATTTTCTATTTGGTAATCAATACAACAAGTTCACGACGTAATAGATAGTATAGCGTGGAAGATAGGAATAAAATTCTCTATAGAATGAACGGTTTTATTATCTTTTGATGACTTATATAGCATTGCTTTTTGGTGAATATAGTTGATTGGTCGGCGAGAGAGGATTCGAACCTCCGACCCACTGGTCCCAAACCAGTTGCGCTACCAGGCTGCGCTACTCGCCGAAGTGGCGTGAATATTACTTCCACCATTAAAAATCGTCAACTTATTTTTAACCTATTAACTGAGCGTTAATTACATATTTTATTTAACTTTATGAAAAATATAAAAATTTTAGTAGGTTCATAATTTAATATTTTTGCATGATATGATGATTTTTTATTAATTGACCATTAAATAGCTAATTAATTGATATTGCAGGTGACTTATCACATACATATTATAAAATAGCTTATAACAAAGTAGCGTTATAAAGAATATGATCTAGCTAATTGCTGACATGTATTGATAATTTTATTTCTATTGGGATGTGAGGTATATATGGCTAAATGGTTAACAGGTGAAGTCATTGCTGTTGAACACTGGACTGACACGCTTTTTAGCCTAAAACTTAAAGCGGATATTAGTCCTTTTAAAGCAGGTCAATATTGTAAGTTAGCATTAGATATTAAAGGCGAACGTATAGCTAGAGCGTATTCTTTCGTTAACGCACCAGAAAGTGATTATATTGAATTTTATCTTGTCAATGTTTTAAATGGTAAACTAAGTCCTTATTTACATCGATTACGCCCGGGTGATCACGTGTGGATCACAGAAGAATCTAACGGTTTTTTTGTAATCGAAGAAATACCAAATAGTGATACTTTATGGATGTTTGCTACAGGTGTTGCACCAGGACCTTATTTATCAATATTACAATCAGGTAAAGATCTTGAACGATTTAAACATATTGTATTAGTTCACGCAGTGCGTTATCAACAAAATTTAAATTACTGGCCATTAATGCAAAAGCTAGCAAAGCAATACCAGGGGAAATTAATTATAAAAGCGGTGTTGAGTCAGGATCACCATCCTGATGCTTTATCAGGGCGATTACCTGGATTAATTGCAAATGGTGCATTGGAAGCAAGTATCGGGTTATCTATTAGTAATCAAAACAGTCATGTAATGTTGTGTGGAAATCCTCAAATGATCGCGGATTGTCGTGACGTTCTTAAATATCGGGATATGCATAAACATTTACGTCGACGAGCTGGACATATTACTAGTGAGCATTATTGGTAAATTTATATTAATAAATAAGCATGGTATCATGAAGCATAGGTTAATGGCTAATAAGTAGCATAGGGTAAAATATACTATACCTTAGTTATTCGCTAACTGTATCTCATACCTTAAATAGAGATATGTTAACACTAAATTTTTCAATAGTACGTTGTTAGCTATATACTTTTGACATAATGAATTACATCTATGACAAATTATAAAAAAATTAATTTATTTTTGCTAATATGTTGGTTATTGGTTCCGTTTGTTCAAGCTGAGCCCGCCCTTCCTAATAAGGTGCCTTATTTAGCTGCTGAAGCTTCAACATTTAATCTTACTTTACAGCAGTTAATTCGTGGATACAACTTATCTCATTTATCCCCTGAATTACCTCCATTTAAACAAATATACTCGCCAAAATTTACTAAAGATAATCTTTATTATGTCAGTATTGTGAATCATGACTTTTATATTTCTTTAGTTTTAGAGAGTGCTAGTCAAAAAATTAAAACATTTCAAATGACTTATTTGCCTGGTTTAACCATAAAGGAACAATGTGATAGAGATAAGATAATAGAGGCAATTGATAAAGAGTCTTTAAACTATATGTCTTTTTTAGTGCATTGGTTAAACCCTGAGCTTGCAGCTAATGAAAGCTTAAGCAAAGTTACCACCTTATTATGTAATGGTAAGGGCTTACCTTTTTATCATGAAATAGATAAAAATCTACGCTATGTTGTAGCTGATCATGGAGAAAAAGGTATAACATTGGCTATTGAGCCGGTTAATATAAAAAAATCAGATAAATAGTTTTGCTTGATTGACGCTATAAATTAATTAATAAGCTAATCAGATAAACTATTAATCGTTATTTAGAGAATTGGAGGAAATAATATGCGACGTCCGTTAGTTATGGGTAATTGGAAGTTGAATGGCAGTAAAAATATGGTAAATGAGCTAATTGCTAATTTACGTAATGAATTAAGCCCCGTTTATGGTTGTGATATCGCTATTGCACCACCCGTCATGTATTTAGATTTAGCTAAACATAATTTATCTGGTAGCTGTATTGCGTTAGGTGCACAAAATGTCGATTTGAATCTCTCTGGTGCATATACGGGTGATATTTCTGCAGCTATGTTAAAAGATATTGGTACACGTTATGTCATTATTGGACATTCAGAGCGTCGTACTTATCATAAAGAAAGCGATGAATTTATTGCCAAAAAATTTGCAGTACTGAAAGAAAAAGGTTTGATCCCGGTATTATGTATTGGCGAAAGCGAAGCAGAAAACGAAGCAGGTCAAACAGAAGCCGTTTGTGCAAAACAATTAGATGCAGTATTAGATACGCTAGGTGCATCAGCCTTTGAAAATGCGGTTATTGCTTATGAACCTATTTGGGCAATTGGCACGGGTAAATCAGCAACACCAGCACAGGCACAAGCCGTTCATAAATTTATTCGTGATCATATTGCTAAAAAAGATGCAGATGTTGCTAAGAAAGTGATCATCCAATATGGTGGTTCTGTAAATGCGTCAAATGCAGCAGAATTATTTACACAACCTGATATTGATGGTGCTTTAGTAGGTGGTGCATCTCTTAAAGCAGATGCTTTTGCTGTTATTGTAAAAGCCGCGGCTGAAGCAAAACGAGTATAAATACTATTTTTTTGATTGCTTTTTAAATAAAAAACACTCTAGCTCATTTTAGAGTGTTTTTATTGCTTTTAATAGAATACATGAATTATAGTTGAATATAATATATAGCCACTAAAGCTTAGCACAAAGTTATACTTCTATTGCTTATTATTTCATTCAAATCCATTATGAAGTAGGAAAGAATCTTATTAATAAAATAAGGTTTGATTATTTTATTAAAAGATAGCAGCGAGCTTATTTTTCCTTTATATGGTTAATCTAATTAACGTAGTTCTCGATACCTAGATTACTTTTCTGTAAATTGTTTCTTTAATAAATCAAGTAGATTATCTTTTTTTCCCCAAATCGTATTTAGCCATAATTGAAACTGTCTTTTATAAATTTTATCATTGAAATAATCTCCACGCATCTGTTCAGTAATGGGAAGCGTTTCAACTCTAATGATAACTCTTCCCATTCTTCCACATAAAATGTCCAAAAAAGGTGTCACCGTGTTATCGGGATAATATAAGGTGACATTTAATAATTTATCAAACTGCTTGCCTAGCATATTTAACGTAATAGCAATTCCTGCTGTTTTTGGCGCTAGAAGATGTTTATATGGCGAGTGTGTTTTCAAGCGTTTTTCGTCTGTAAAACGAGAACCTTCAACAAAATTAACAATTGTTGTTGGAATTGAACGAAACTTTTCACAAGACTTACGCGTAGTCTCGATGTCTTGATCTTTTAAATGTGGATTTTTAAGTAAGAATGTGCGTGAATGGCGTCTCATAAAAGGCATATCTAGTCCCCAACAAGCTAGACCAAGAAAAGGCACCCAGAGTAATTGATATTTAAGGAAAAATTTATTCATGGGAATTGTGTTACGCAATATAGCACATAACATTACAACATCAGCCCAACTTTGATGATTACTGATTAATAAATACCAATTATTTTTATTTAAGCCTGATAAACCATCGATGTTCCATGATATATGCTTATTAGTGACTTTTAATATAAGTATTAACGAAGTACACCAACACCACATCATACTATTGCACAAATGGCTACATAATCTTGAGAAAATAGGGATAGGAATAAGCAACTTAATTAAAGCAGTAATAGTAATGAATAATGACCATATCGCTGTAGCTAGAATAGCTAAAGTAGAAGTAAACAGAAATGTAATCACGGTTAGTAGTTTTGACATCATTTTATTAATTATCGCTTTCTGTGTTAATTAAAGTTGTAACTATTACTTTGACAATCAATTTTTGTCGATATCTTAGCAAGGTGTTTTTATAACGAGAATTTGCTTATTACTCAACCAATAGGATTGTTGTAAAACCATCGATAACGTTAACTAATAATACTGGATATGTAAATATTTGTTAGCTATAAGTTAACACTTTATTATAAATTAAGTTGATCTTTTTCATCTGACGTTATGTGTGGTCGTTTTTTTGAACGATATTAAACAAAAAGTGATAACTATATCATTCTTAAAATAATGTTGATTGAGTGTTACCGGTGACTAATTTTATACCATTAGTTAACCAAAAATAGTGTAAAAAACATACATAATTTGATCGCAAACATACTTATTTAAACTGTTAGCATGTATGACTATTTATGTGAAAATAACAAGGGTATTATGTTGTGTTTTATCTTTTTGTTATAATTTTAATTTAATAATAAATAAAGTAATAATAGAATGAGTTAAATAACAACTAAATAATAGATAAATCAGTTTATTAATACTCATGAGAATAATAATAAAGTTACTAAAGAGTTACTAATCATTAATAGATGGTGTTATAAAGAAAGTAAATATTCAATTAATTAGCTAAAGGATTGGTGTTTATTTTAGTAATTATTGATATCTATAAAGTAGGACTAATTTATTATTTGTTTATATATCAAGAAAAATCGGTATAACTAATTAATTTTTATATAAAATCAAATTATTAAGTAAAGTGTTATTATTTTGCGCTGTAAAATAACTCGTTTTTGGTAAAATACATAGCATAAATATCTATTTGAAATTTGAATATATTTATTGTGAGCGTTATAATTAGCTTTACTATATTTAACACAATATCATCGTTCAATATTGATTGAGTAAAACAGATATTCTGTTACTTATTAATAGTCTTATTCATAATAATATTTAATACATAGCAAAATAGATATTTTATAAAATAAATTATCAAATTTACTCATCTGCAAATAGCTAGATAAAGCTATAAAAGGATATGACTTTACGATGGATGACGTTATTTCCCAATTTAAAAAAAAGCCAGCACAAAAGCCCATAGAACCATTAGATAATAATAAAATAATTGATACTGGATTGATTTCTTTGTTAATGATGGCGCGTTTTCATAATATTGCAGCTTCTCCAGAACAATTAGTACATGAGTTTGTCGTCTCAGGAGAACGGTTTGATAAACCACAAATATTACTCGCGGCTAAAAAAATTGGTCTAAAAGCTAAATTAATTAAAACACGGTGTGAAAGGCTTGTTTTTTCTCCTTTACCGGCTATAGCGGTAGATAAAAATGGTCATTTTTTTATTATTGCAAAAATTGATAAACAACAGGTGCTTATTCATGACCCACTTAATCAACGTCCTCAGATTAAATCATTTTCAGAAATAGAAGAACGTTGGTCAGGTGAATTGATTTTAATTCGTTCTCAAGCATCATTAGCAAGCGAATTAGGGAAATTTGATTTCACATGGTTTATTCCAGCCATTGTTAAATACCGCAAATTATTATCGGAAGTTTTAATTGCATCGTTTGTGTTGCAAATTTTTGCTTTATTAACACCTCTGTTTTTTCAGGTTGTAATGGATAAAGTATTAGTTCATCGTGGATTAACTACCCTTGACGTAATAGCTATAGGTTTGTTGGCTGTTATGTTGTTTGAAAGTGTGTTATCAGGATTACGTAATTATATTTTTGCCCATACAGCAAGTCGAATAGACGTTGAACTTGGAGCGAAACTGTTTAGACATCTTATTAGTTTACCATTAGCTTATTTTAATGCTCGTCGAGTAGGTGATTCAGTTGCACGCGTTAGGGAACTTGAGAACATTCGTAGTTTTCTTACTGGAAATGCGATTACATTACTACTGGATATATTATTTTCTATTGTTTTTATTGCAGTTATGTTTTTTTATAGTGGCTGGCTAACATTAATCGTGTTATTTTCATTGCCTCTCTACTTTGCCATTTCAATGTTTATTACACCTATTTTACGAGCCCGACTTCAAGAGAGTTTTGCTCGAGGTGCTGAAAATCAGGCCTTTCTAGTTGAAACCATTAACGGTATTGATACGCTTAAAGCAATGGCTGTCGAACCACAAATAACCCGTAAATGGGATAATCAATTAGCAGCCTATGTTTCTGCTGGATTTAAAACACAAACACTATCAACTATTGCTAATGAAGCTGTTGGCTTTATTAGTAAAACTGTCACAGTCGCTACTTTATGGGTTGGTGCGCGCTTAGTTATCGAGGGGCATTTAAGTGTCGGTCAATTAGTTGCATTTAATATGTTAGCTAGTCGGGTATCACAACCGATTATTCGTCTTGCTCAGTTATGGACCAATTTTCAGCAGACAGGTGTTTCTGTCCAGCGTTTAGGTGATATTTTAAATGCGAAAACTGAATTGTCCCAAAATAATCGTACATCATTACCTAAAATTAGTGGTCATATAGAGTTTGATCAAGTCCGCTTTCGCTATCGTCCTGATGGTTCAGAAATCTTAAGGGGAATAAATTTGGTTGTACAACCTGGTGAAGTTATCGGGATTGTAGGCCGTTCTGGATCAGGAAAAAGTACTTTAACACGCTTACTTCAACGATTATATACGCCAGAAATGGGGCGCGTTTTGGTCGATGGTATGGATTTAGCATTAGCCGATGTTTCGTCTTTACGTCGGCAAATAGGTGTTGTATTACAGGAAAATATGTTATTTAACAATACTATCAGAGAAAATATTGCGTTATCAGATCCTGGTATTCCACTAGAAACAGTGATCCAAGCTGCAAACATGGCAGGTGCTCATGAGTTTATATTAGAGCTCACAGAAGGATATGATACAGTGGTTGGTGAACATGGTTCATCTCTATCAGGGGGGCAGCGTCAACGTATTGCAATAGCTCGAGCTTTAATTGGTAATCCGCGTATATTAATTTTTGATGAAGCAACAAGTGCATTAGATTATGAATCAGAACGGATTATTCAGCAAAATATGAAACAGATTTGTAAGGGTAGAACAGTATTAATTATTGCACATCGTTTATCAGCTGTACGGGATGCTGATAAAATTGTTGTAATGGATAGAGGCCAAATCGTTGAAATAGGAACCCATAAAGAACTTCTTTCTAATCCTGATGGGCAATATAGTTATTTGAATAGGATACAACAAGGATGAATAAGTTGTTACCAGAGAAAAGTATTCAACCTGAAGAAGAACCAGAAGTTGGTGCTGTTAGGGCACTCATTAACCGTTATAAGAATGTTTGGACTGCATCATGGAAACATCGTGATGAAATGGAACCACCTAAGCGTCATCCTGATGAAATAATGTTTCTTCCTGCGGCTTTATCGCTTCAGGAAAAACCTCTCCATCCAGCGCCCCATTATATTGTACGTGGCATTATAATTTTTATTTTATTGGCCTTTATTTGGTCCTATATTGGCAAAATTGATGTAGTTGCTACCGCAACAGGAAAAATTGTACCTAGCGGTAAATCTAAAATTATTCAAGCCAGTGATGTTTCTGTGATCAAAAAGATTTATGTGGAAGAAGGCCAAGCTGTTAAAAAAGGCGATTTATTAATTGCGCTGGATAATAAAATTACACAGGCAGAAGTCGATCGATTAAGTAATGATCTTGATATGGCTAAAATAAGTTTAGCACGAGCAGATGCTATGATCGATGCTATAACCAATAAGAAAAAACCTGTTCTTAGCGAAATAAATATTCAGGAAAAACATCATGGTAGCTGGCTTGATGCAAAAGAATGGTTAAATGGCCAATATCTTGAGTTAGAAACAACATTAGCACAAGCTGACGCTATTATTGAACAACGTGATGCTGCAATAAAATCAACACGTTCATCCATTGCTCGATTAAAAAAATCGTTACCTATCACTCGTCAACTAGCATCCGATTATGAAAGTTTGGTTGATTATGGTTATGTTGCTAAACATGCCTGGCTTGAAAAAGAACAAACCAAACTTGCACAAGAACGCGAATTAGCAATTTTAGAAGCGCAAGTTAATGAATATGTGGCCGCGAAGAAACAGGCACAATCTAATCGTAAAAATATTATTGCTCAAATGCTTCGCAGTATGCATGAATTAAAAAATCAGTCAGCGCAGGTAGTAAAAACAAATGAAGAAGAACTAAAAAAAGCGGATAAACGAAATCAGCTGATGGCTATTACTTCTCCGGTAGATGGTACTGTTCAACAATTAATGATGAATACAGTTGGTGGGGTGACTAAGGAAGCACAAGTACTAATGCTAATTGTTCCTAAAGATGCGCCTATTGAAGTGGAAGCAAAACTAGAGAATAAAGATATTGGTTTTGTAAAAGTTGGACAAGAGGTTGAAGTAAAAATTGAAACGTTCAATTTTACCAAATATGGTGTCGTGCGCGGCAAAATTTTAACAATTTCTCATGATGCTATAGAAGATGAGAGATTAGGTTCGGTTTATAATGCACGTATTTTACTTAATGATAAATCAATTAATATTGGGAATAATACAATCCCACTTTCACCTGGAATGTCGGTTCGTGCAGAAATAAAAACGGATAAACGTAGAATTATTGAATACTTCTTAAGCCCATTAAAACAATATGTTAATGAAAGTCTTGGGGAACGTTAATATTTTAATTATTCATTGAAATGAGTAATTTATTACATAAGTATCTTGTCGAAGATCGCAATTTTATTGTTAAGCCCTACTTTGATTGTCAGAGAACGCGTTACTTTAATATAATTAAAGAAAACTATCGTTATCAGCTACAAGCTGTGACATGCTGATCGATTCAATCAATTTAATGGTTCAGACTAAAGAACATATTATGACAAATACTGCAAAAAATCCTCTTATTCTCGTTGATGGTTCTTCCTATTTATATCGAGCATTCCATGCATTTCCCCCATTAACTAACAGTTTAGGGGAACCTACAGGTGCAATATATGGCGTACTCAATATGTTACGTAGCTTATTGAATCAATATAAACCAGAACAAATAGTTGTTGTTTTTGATGCTAAAGGAAAAACATTTCGTGACGAATTGTTTGCAGAATATAAATCTCATCGCCCACCTATGCCGGACAAATTAAAAAAGCAAATAGAGCCACTACATACTATGATTAGAGCTATGGGATTACCATTACTTATGGTAAGTGGTGTTGAAGCTGATGATGTTATAGGAACAATTGCTCGGCAGGCATCCGCACAAAAGCGAAATGTTTTAATTAGTACAGGCGATAAGGATATGGCTCAACTTGTTGATGAGCATATTACATTGATTAATACTATGAACAATACTACGCTTGATGTCGATGGTGTTTGTCAAAAATATGGTATACCTCCCTTACTAATTATTGATTACCTGGCATTGATGGGTGACTCCTCTGATAACATCCCCGGCGTACCTGGTGTTGGAGAAACGACCGCATTAGCTTTATTACAGGGACTAGGTGGACTTGATACAATTTATGCGAATTTGGATAAAGTCGCGAATTTAAGTTTTCGCGGTGCAAAAACGATGGCGGCAAAATTACTTCAACATAAAGATGTTGCTTATCTTTCTTATAAACTAGCGAAAATTAAAACAGATGTGGAGTTAATGATCCCAGACGCTGAATATCAAATCCAACCACCTGATAATAATAAACTAGAAGAATTATTTACTCGTTATGAATTTAAACGTTGGTTAGTGGAATTACATCACGGTAAAGTCTTGGGCGGAAAAAATGGAAATCACTCTAAAAGAGAGATTGGTAATTCGCACGCCAGTCAGCCAACAGATCCAGTGCTAGTGAACCGAGATAATTATGAAACAATCCTCGATTGGCAGCATTTTGATGTCTGGTTTAATCGTCTAGAACAAGCCTCTTTATTTGCATTTGATACAGAAACAAACGGTCTTGATTATATGAGTGCCGAGTTAGTTGGTGTTTCTTTTGCCATTGAAAGTGGTGAAGCAGCCTATTTGCCATTGGCTCACAATTATTTAGGGGCGCCAGAACAATTAGACCGTACTCAGGTTCTCGCCAGACTAAAGCCATTATTAGAAGATAATACTAAGAAAAAAGTAGGGCAGAATCTAAAATTCGATCAGAGTATTTTAGCGCGTTATTCTATTGAATTAAATGGTATAGCCTTTGATACCATGCTCGAATCTTATATCTTAAATAGTGTTGCAGGCCGACATGATATGGATAGTTTATCTGAGCGTTATCTTGGCCATAAGACTATTCGGTTTGAAGACATTGCTGGTAAAGGTAAAAATCAGCTGACATTTGATCAAATTGATATTGAACAAGCTGCATCTTATGCAGCAGAAGATGCTGATATAACTTTGCGATTACACAATAAATTATGGGGGGATCTGCAACATATACATTCACTACATCATGTGTTTTCTAATATTGATATGCCCTTGGTACCGGTCTTATCACAAATAGAGCGGACCGGTGTCTTAATCGATAGCCAGTTACTGCAGGATTATTCAAAAGTACTGACTAAGCGACTTAATGAACTGGAAAATCAAGCGTACGATTTGGCTGGTGAATCATTTAATCTGTCATCACCAAAACAATTACAAGCAATTTTATTTGATAAATTAAAACTACCTGTACTAAAGAAAACACCAGGCGGAGCAGCTTCAACAGATGAAGAAACTTTAACCGAGTTAGCTGCTGACTATTCTTTGCCTAAAGTGATCATTGAACATCGTGGTTTAGCTAAATTAAAATCAACCTATACTGACAAATTGCCTTTAATGGTTAATCCTCAGTCCGGTCGATTACATACTTCATATCATCAAGCAATTACTGCCACAGGACGTCTTTCTTCAACAGATCCTAATTTACAAAATATACCGGTAAGAAACGAAGAAGGTCGTCGTATACGTCAAGCTTTTATTGCCGCAAAGGGTTTTAAGATTGTTGCGGCAGATTATTCACAAATTGAATTACGCATCATGGCGCATTTATCAGGTGATAAAGGATTGCTAGATGCTTTCGCTGAAGGAAAAGATATTCATCGAGCAACAGCCGCAGAAGTGTTTGGAACTACATTAGATAATGTAACAAATGAACAACGACGTAGTGCTAAAGCAATTAATTTTGGCTTAATTTATGGTATGAGTGCTTTCGGACTTTCACGTCAGCTCTCAATTAGTCGAGCAGATGCACAACGTTACATGGATCTTTATTTTGAACGCTATCCTGGTGTGAAGACTTATATGGAACAAACTCGTCAATACGCGTCAGAAAAAGGTTATGTTGAAACATTGCAAGGTCGACGACTGTATTTACCTGAAATCAAATCGGCTAATACAGCTCGTCGCAAAGGCGCAGAACGTGCAGCAATTAATGCACCAATGCAAGGAACTGCCGCAGATATTATTAAGTTAGCTATGATCAATGTTCACCAGTGGATCCAACAGCAACATAAAGATAATATCAGAATGATAATGCAGGTGCATGATGAACTTGTCTTTGAAATTGAAACAACGCGCGTTGAACAAGCGAGTGAACAGATTCGGCAATTAATGGAAAATTGTACTAAGCTAACTGTCCCATTAAAAGTTGATGTGGGTATTGGAGATAATTGGGATCAAGCTCATTAATGCATTAAAGTACTTTGCTTAGACTTCTTACATTTTGTCTATTATATGAGACCTTAGCTAATAGGTCTCATAATCTCATAATGATTATCTTGTTTATTATACATTGTGTTAATCATAATCACGTCGCTAATATAGCAGATTAGATTGATTTTTATTCAACATATTACCAATAAGTAATATTATCTCTCATTGTTTTTATAAATGGCTTTATGAAAAGGTGAGAAAATGTGATCTAGATCACAAAAATTATATAAAGTTAATTTGCATCATGACAGAAGTACAGTTACTCCTTCATAAGGATTATTCCAATAATCATAATTAATACAAGATAATCATCGGAAAAAATGACAATTGCTATTGAAGTTTGGTTATAAACATTAACATTAATTTAATATTTACTCTATTTTTTGATAAGTTAACTTATTTAAAGACAAAAAAATTCTTTTACCTGACGATAAATATCCGTTAGAGTAAATGCGTAGGGTAACAGTGGTAGAATGTTATTTTTAATATCCTTCTTTATACATTTTTATATGTATAAAAAGGTAAGCTAAATATGGCAACCTCGGTTTTATACCGAGGTATTCTTTTATTTGAATGACTATTCTTCACTAAACCATTGGTCTAGCTTGTTTTTTAGTTTATCAACACTTATTTTTTTGAGCGAAGAGAATATTTCAACTTGCACATCTCCCTGAAATGCTAAACTGGCTTCTCTAACCGTATTAAGTTGTGCTTTAGCTGCACCATTAGATAACTTATCCGCTTTGGTCAATAGTATTAAAATAGGCAAACCAGCATCTACAGCCCAAAAAATTATCTGTTGATCTAACTCTTTTAATGGATGACGAATATCCATTAATATCACTAACCCTTTTAAACTATTACGTTTTTGGAGATATTCACCTAATGCTCGCTGCCATTTACGTTTAACCTCCTGAGGAACTTCTGCATACCCATATCCAGGTAAATCCACTAGACGACAGTTCTCTGCGACATGAAATAAATTAATAAGTTGGGTTCGCCCTGGTGTTTTACTTGTTCTAGCTAAATTTTTTTGATTAGTTAATGTATTTAATGCACTGGATTTTCCCGCATTCGATCGACCAGCAAAGGCAATCTCTATACCTTCATCAGTAGGTAAACTACGAATATCAGGTGCACTTAGTAAAAACCGACAAGCGGCATAATTATGATGTATTCTCAATGTTAGCTCATCTCTGTTTATATTGATTTTGATAATTATATATTAACTTATAACTTATTGTGATGTTTCGCCAGCAGAAATAATAAATAGTCATATATCCTTATTTTTAACTAAAAAATAAAATATATTGCTTTTATATATTGCTTTTTTAGAAATATTTGATAAGTTAATAGTCCTGTAGGGATACAAATATTGAAGCAATAAATTTGTTCAATATTCAGGGATGAAAAAATCAAGGACACGTTATCAATAGATAATGCAATATTATGGACAGCAAAGATGAAAAATAACGTTAGATTATTTGAGATATCAATACCAATATATGGATGGGATATAAATAGCACAACTCACTGATGTTAAGAGCGCGATCGAAGGAAGAGTAAAAGATAGGGAAAGTTACGTTAGGAAAACATGATTTGTTTATAGGATATAGCAACAATAGGAATTTACTCACACGCTAGGAAGCAAGCTTAATATACAGGCTATTTATTCAGGTGGATTTACTTAGATAATAAAAAACGATTAAAAATAGACTAGGTCAATACTCTGGACAGGAAACTTTATCTGAATCGTAATAGTTGCAGGACGCATTATTCAGATGAAGTCATACTAGACAAGAGTCATAACAAGGAATTTACATAATAAATAGGGAAATACTAACGGAAATTATAATGAAGGAACAAAGCTCTTAGATATTATTTTTATCCTATATTAGGTGGCAATGACAATTGCCACCTTTTTTATTTATCTTTTTTACTTAGATTTATTGTAAAATTAATTCTAAATCAATTGATAAGAGTAATAAATGTATGCGGCAGGTAAAGTCATCAACAAAACGTCGTAAAACTCGTGCAGAGTTAAATGAAGCCAGTTGGGAATTAAAGCGTAAAAAAAAGCATCGTGGTAACAAATCAGGTTCAAGAAATAAATCGAGTACAGACAACGCCAAAGCATTAAATCATGAACAACAAAAGGATCCGCGTATTGGAAGCAAAAAACCGGTTTCTTTGTTTAATCAAGAGAGTCAAAGCACGCAAAAAAATAATATGTTGCGACAAGAGAGCAAACCTAAATTATCTTTGGAACAACAACTTGAGCGATTAGAAAATGATGAATTGCTTAATGTTTTATTAGATAAGTTAGATAGTAATAAGCCTATTAGTGAGACAGAACAACATTATCTTAATGAAATGCTTACTAAAATTGACGTTTTGATGGATAAGTTGGGAATTTCTATTACTGACGATGATGATGAGAACACAGAATGCATAATGCATCTTCTAAAACAAAATTAATGTTATCAATTAATTTTATTCTTACCAAAATAATAGCCTATTTTTAAGTAGGCTATTTTAATAACTGGCGTAGAATTTTTATTATTTAATTAATCGTAATTAGCTCGCTTATTTTACTGTTAGTTCATAAGATCGGAAAAGATAACTATGTTTTGGATTATATTGATCGTTTTTTCATTATCAATTGGTTATCTAGTTGTTTTGTTATTACAGCTTTCACGGTTATCATATTTAAAACGTAAAGTTTATCGTTATCGGCCTATTACTAAAAAAAGGGCTTTAGTGAACCAGTATCGCCGTGAAAAAAGGAGTAAGCAAAAGTGAATTATTCAGTAATTAATTGGGATATAGGCTTAATCCAAAAATACAATTATTCTGGCCCTCGTTATACATCTTATCCTACAGCACTTGAATTTAACGAAAAATATAGTGAAGTAGATTTCCAACATGCCGTTAGGCGTTATCCTTCGCGACCTCTTTCACTTTATATTCATATTCCTTTTTGTCATAAACTTTGCTATTTTTGCGGATGTAATAAAATCGTTACTCGTCATTTATATAAAGCAGATGAATATATTGACTACTTAGCTACTGAAATTAAACAACGTGCACCATTATTTAAAAATAGATGCATAACGCAAATTCACTGGGGAGGCGGAACGCCAACTTACTTAAATAAAAAACAAATCAGTCGGTTAATGAATTTGTTGCGACACCATTTTACATTATTACCAACGCGTGAGCAGTCCATTGAAATTGATCCGCGCGAAATTGAACTAGATATGATTAATCATTTGTATGCTGAAGGATTTAATCGTATTAGTATGGGGGTTCAAGATTTTGATAAATCGGTACAACGTTTAATAAATCGTGAACAAGACGAAACGTTTATATTTTCTTTAGTCGCACGGGCAAGGCAATTATCATTTAAATCTGTAAATATCGATTTAATCTATGGATTACCACAGCAGACCTTAGAAAGCTTTACTCATACGTTACAAAGAATTATTAAATTAAAACCTGATCGACTAAGTGTATTTAATTATGCTCACTTACCGACACGTTTTGCCGCGCAACGCAAAATTAAAGAATCTGATTTACCCTCAGCAGATGATAAATTAGCAATATTACAAAAAACAGTCGAATTATTAACTAAACATAGTTATCAATATATAGGTATGGATCATTTTGCTTTACCTAATGATGATTTAGCTATTGCACAACGGCAAGGGTTTTTACATCGTAATTTTCAAGGTTATACCACACAAGGTGATAATGACTTATTAGGTTTAGGTGTATCTGCAATTAGTATGATTGGAGATAGTTATGCACAAAACCAGAAAGAATTAAAAGTTTATTATGCAAATATTAATGAAAAAGGCCAGGCCTTATGGAAAGGATTAATAATGAACAAAGACGATTGTATTCGTCGTGATATTATTAAATCATTAATTTGCAATTTTCAGTTAATATATGCTGAGATTGAAGAAAAATATCAGATTAATTTTACAGAGTATTTTCGTGAAGAACTCACCTATTTAGTGACATTTATTTCTGATGGCCTTATTGATACACAACCAACAGGTATAGAAGTAACGACAAAGGGAAGGCTACTTATTCGCAATATTTGTATGTGCTTTGATACGTATCTACGACACTCTGTTAGAATGCGGCAATTTTCTCGTGTTATTTGATAATATAAATTAAGTAGACTAATAAAATCCGATTTAGTTGGGTTAATTTATACGTTGTTATTTTGAATCATCAGGCAATTATCCTGATGATTCTTCTTGTATTCTTTCTCAGAAGATTATCAGAAGCATTACTTTTTTTAATTAAATAATATTATTTAATTTAGCCTTAATTTTATTAATAAACTATACCTATAAAAGCACACTAGAGTGTTATTCCTATAATATCAAGGAAAATTTGCCGATAATCAGTGACGTGAAGTTGTCTGATTATAGATATAATCTCGACTAAATGGATAATCTGACTGAGCACCAATTAATCTATTTGTTTCAGGATAACTATCTAATAAGTGATCAGGATTAGCCCCTAATACTTGATAAAGGGAAATCCAACCTTGTTCAAAACACATTGCTGAACCTGCTAGGTAAAGTCTATAAGCTTTTATCGTTTGTTCATTAGTCAGTTCACGAGCCTTATCTAACTGGTACTCTAATGAATCAGACCATGCCCAAAGTGTTTTAGCATAATGTGGTCGCAAATTTTCTACATCCAGTGCTTCTAAACCAGAAATAGTTAATGTTTTCATTACATCAGAAATATGAATGAGTTCGCCACCGGGAAAAATATATTTTTCAATAAATCCTCCCATGCCATAACCCATTTTATTGTTATCTGTTCCACCTGTAGTAATACCATGATTAAGAAATAAGCCACCTGGCTTTAATAGTTTCCTCAGTATGGTAAAATAATCAACCATATTTGCATGACCAACGTGTTCGAACATACCAACTGAGGCTATTTTATCAAATTTAGGTAATTTTAAAGTACGATAATCACACAGCAACATTTGTACTCGATCTTGTAAACCTTGATCACTAATAAGCTGATTTACATAAGCATGTTGATTTTTAGATAATGTTATACCAGTTGCTTTTACGCCATAATGCTTAGCTGCCCAAAGTAATAATCCTCCCCAGCCAGCGCCAATATCTAAAAAACGTTCTCCAGTATGTAAATCTAATTTACGACAAATAAGATCTAGTTTAGCTTGTTGTGCTTCTGCTAAAGAGTAGTCCATATTAGCGTAGTAAGCGCAAGAATAGACACGCATGGGATCCAACCATAAATTATAAAAATCGTCAGATACATCATAATGATGTGCAATTTGCTCTGCATCTTTTCCTAATGTATGTTGCATTTGTGATTTTATATATCTGATTTTATTTGCTAACCACTGTATTTTAGGTGTAACGTAAGGACTACTCTTATTTACATTAATTAATGACGTTGCACAGGCCATAACATCGCGCATACTTCCTTTAATATCAATTTTACCTTCGACAAAATCACTGCCAATTACGCCAATTTGACGATTTAATAAATGAATTAGACTCATTTGTGTATGAAATATAATAATTAATTTTGGTATTTGTTGTGATGTTGCAATAACTTGTTTATTTGGCAAAACAAATTTTGTTGGGATAGGAAACTGATTAATTAATTGAGTAAATTTACTGTAAATAAAATTCATAGTTTAAAACCTCTTGATGTTAACAGGCTAAAAACAACAATGGCTTGTTACTCTACACAAACTATAACTAATTGATTTACATGCATAATACTTATATTACAACTGGATAATAGACCGAATAATATAATTACTTCTGAAAAACTGATTAAGAAAGGGGTCATAATATAGCTATTGCAAATCTTTTGGTTATTGGCAATAAACAATTAACTTACTTTATTATAACAAATTATAATTATTAGCTAGTATGGTGTTAGATAATATTGAGTATGGACTATAGTGAGTAAATTGGCCACTCTATGAAAATAGTTTATTTTTATTAAAAATCCTATTTATTACTGTTTATTTATATAGTTAGTATCATTTAATAAATTGATGTAGTTAATTTATGTTGATAATAATGAATTTATCATCTCTACTATTGATGAATAGTTAACTTATTTTAATAATGAAAAACACATTTATTTTTTATTAGAAGCGTTATATTATCTCTTACTTAAATCTAAGTAATAAATTATTTCGCTATTAACGTTATATGCTATGATTAATGAGCAGTTGTTTTTATTTAATTAAATAAAATATTATATCTTATACTTATATTATCTAATTCCATATAAATTCAATAAAATAGCGACATTCTAGCTAGTAGTGTTTTTGTATGGATAATTGATGTAATTCTCACAATAAATATTAAAAATAAAGTAATACTTTTTAGCATTAAAAAATGCATTTCACCGTTTGGTAGCTTGAGTGATAGGACCTATGCTTATTATTTCAACAATAAAATTAGCGTAAATAATAAATTATAGTACCCTTGAAAAAGGGCACCCTAAGATGCCCTTTCTATAATAAGCTATCAATTACTTGAT
>CALYQQ010000005.1 GCA_945288535.1 uncultured Enterobacterales bacterium
GGTGCGATGTTGCTTGTAATTGTGCTTTACGTGCTTTGGCACGCGCAATTGCCTCACTAACAGCATGTTTACGTTGTTGCGTTTCTGTTGGGTCCGTTGGCGAAACAGCTGTGTCCGTGGTTAGTGGTGCCTTATCATTAGGGTGCGATGTTGCTTGTAATTGTGCTTTACGTGCTTTGGCACGCGCAATTGCCTCGACTAACATCGTACTTTTTATATTATTGCCGCCATTGCTGACAGTAGATAGATTATTTTGATGTAATCCAATCTCGTTAGAGGCTATTTTTTTATCATCTAAGTTTTGTTTTTGCCTAATTCGTGATAAAGCCGCCTGAATAGCGTCTTTATTATATTCAGTTGTTCTTATCGCTGCTTGTTTATGTTTTTGGGCGATAAGTTGTTTTTGCTGCTCAATTCGTTGTTTTTTTGCTTCAAAACGTATTTTAGTCTGTTGTTTTTTTATTGTATCCTTTTTAATTTCCCGCAAGGCAAATTTTTCTTGGCGATAGTAATGAACCAAAGGAATATTACTTGGGCAAACATAAGCGCATGCACCACATTCAATACAATCATTGAGAGAATACTTTTCTGCTTTTTCATGTTCTTTACTTTTACTAAACCAATAAAGTTGATGAGGAAGTAATCCAGTTGGGCAAGCATCTATACATAAACCACACCGAATACATGGTTGTTCTTTATCAGTTAAAGGTATTTCTTTATTATCTGGTGCTAGTAAACAATTAGTAATTTTTACGATAGGCACATTGCTATGTGGTAATACGAATCCCATCAAAGGCCCCCCCATAATTAATCGAGGTGTTTGATCGCAAGATATGCTACTGGTATCGAAATCGCATTGTGCTAAAACATGTTTTATTGGTGTGCCGATAGGTAGCCACACATTCCCTTTTTTTCCAATAGCATTACCCGTTAATGTAACGACCCGTTCAATAAGGGGTTCACCATGGAGGATTGCTCGCTGAATTGCAAAAACCGTACCTACATTTTGCATTAGGACGCCAATATGAGCAGAATGCTGGTTATATGGTACTTCACGACCTGTCAAGATCTTAGTTAATTGTTTCGCTCCTCCTGACGGATACTTCGTTGGAATAACACGAACAATAATATTAGGCAATCCACTGATTGCTTTGGTCATGCTTGCAATTGCTTCAGGTTTATTATCCTCAATACCAATAATAGTCAATTTCGGTTTTAATATATGCTGTAATATTATACAACCTTCAACAATCTCTTTAGCATGTTCTTGCATAAGTCGATCATCGGCAGTGATATACGGTTCACATTCGGCACCATTAATAATCAATATTTCAATCTGTGATAGGGCATTTATTAATTTTTCTGCAGTAGGAAATCCTGCTCCACCAAGACCAGCAATACCAGATTGATGTAAATAATTTATAAGAGTATGGGGAGGATAAGTTTGATAATTATCAATACCTTTATGCGGGATCCATTCATCTTTGCCATCCGCGTCAATGGTAATACAAATGTCAGATAAACCAGATGGATGGGCTACTGTTGCCGGACCTATGTGGCTAACAATACCTGATGTTGGTGCATGTACAGGCAAACAAGGCATTTTTCCCTGCGTAAGAGCCTGCCCTTTTAAAACAGTATCGCCTTTTTTTACTAATACATTTCCTGGTTCCCCAATATGTTGGGTTAGTGGCACAATAAAATGTTTAGCAAGAGGCAAGCGGCGCAATGGAATATGTTTTGATTGATGTTTCATTTCGGGTGGATGAATGCCACCTTTAAAATGCCATATACGTTGTTTATTTTTTTTTCTGAATAAATTAATCATGGCTGGAATTCTCTAATTGTGGTGCTGGCAAGATTGATTTCCAATTCCAGTTAGACGGTGTTATTGCAATAGCACGTTTTTCAATACAATTCATTGGACAAGGTGAAATACATAAATCACATCCGGTACATAAATCACTTATTACAGTATGCATAAATTTTTTTGAACCAATGATGGCATCAATAGGACATGCTTTTGCACATTTGGTGCAACCAATACAATTATTTTCATTAATGAAAACTACATGGCGTTCAGGTGGTATTGTCGTCGCTTCGTGAGGAGTATATTGTGGCTCTATAGTCATAACTTCGGCAATCTTCAGCATCACAGGTTTGCCACCTGGAATACATTTATTTATTGCTTCACCTTGAACAATCGCTTCGGCATAGGGACGACAGCCAGGATAGCCACACTGTGCGCATTGACTTTGTGGTAATAGCGTATCAATAGTATCAATAATAGGATCACGATCACTATCGGTATGAAAGTGCTTCGCCGCATAGCCAAGAATAATGCCAGCAAGACAACCTAATAAAGTAAGGACAATAATACCTGAAAAAAATGAAAACATCAGAATTTCACCAATCCATTAAATCCCATAAATGCTAATGACATCAAACCTGCTGTAATCAATGCGATTGATGAACCTTTAAAGGGCGCTGGAATGTCAGCTAAGGAAAGTCGTTCACGGAGTGTAGCAAAAATGATTAATACAAGAGAAAAACCTACCGCTGCACTAAACCCATAAATAGTAGATTGTAATAATGTAAATGATTGATTCGCATTAAGTAACGCCACACCAAGCACAGCACAATTCGTTGTAATTAACGGTAAAAAAATACCTAATAAACGATAAAGGTGAGGACTGACATTATGTATAAAATACTCAGTAAATTGAACTACAACAGCGATGACAAAAATAAATACAAGTATTCGTAAGTAATAGAGATGAAAAGGTAATAAGATATAATGATCGACAAACCAACTGCATATTGATGCAAGTGTTAAAACAAAGGTTGTTGCCAGCCCCATACCAATTGCCGTGTTTAGATTTTTGGATACCCCCATAAATGGGCATAAGCCTAGAAATTTGACTAGTACAAAGTTGTTAATAAATATGGTACTAATGAATAGGATTAAATAGTTACTCATTTATCAGCCTGAAAAAGATAAAAGCCGCCGTATGATTTATGCATGGCGGCCAGACTATAACATAGAATTTGTATTGCTATTACTGCATAAATTAGGTTAAGCCAATTATGTTACCATACTTATCTATATCAATATGAGGATAAGATGGTTGTGAGCCTAACCCTGGCATTGTCATAATATTACCTGAATAAAGGCGAATAAATCCAGCACCAGCAGAGACTTTAATAGCAGTAATATGCATGACAAAATCATGTGGTACATTTTTTTGTTTAGGATCGTCACTGATTGAAAATTGTGTTTTTGCCATACAAAGTGGTAAATGACCAAAACCGGCATTTTCTATTTCAATTAATTGTTGTTGTGCTAAAGGCGTTAATTCAGCTGCTTTGGCGCCATAGGCTTTTTGGACTTGATGTTGTATTTTATCCGCTAAAGACAAGTTATCAGGATAGGGGAGATTAATATCATGAATATGTTGATGGCATGCATTTATGACATGTTGGGCAAGTTCGCGCGTGCCTTCGCCCCCTTTGCTATAGGCTTCACTTATTTCACATGCAAATGCACCACAGGACTTGGAAAAATGAGCAACAAAATTTAACTCTTCAGGTGTATCTGTTGGAAAGCGGTTTATTGCTATCACTACAGGTAAACCATAACTTTTTGCATTTTCAATATGCCATTTTAGATTTTCACAACCAATTTGTAATAATTCTAAATTACGCTCCATAATTTCTTTAGGTAAATTCTGACCTGGTTTAATATCAAATTTACCACTGTTTGCTTTAATGCTACGTAATGTTGCAACAACTACAACACATGATGGTTTAATTCCAGATTGGCGATATTTGATATTAAAATATTTTTCCATTCCCATATCAGAGCCAAAACCAGCTTCAGTCACGACATAGTCGGCTTGTTGCATACCGATCCTATCAGCTAACACAGATGAATTACCATGTGCAATATTAGCAAAGGGACCTGCGTGAATAAGAACGGGTGTATTTTCACTAGTTTGCATTAACGTAGGTTGAATAGCATCTTTCATTAAGACTGTCATTGCACCAGCAACTTTTAAGTGTTCAGCGGTTATAGGTACCCCTGTTTTACTATATGCTAAAATGATACGTCCTATGCGTTGTCGCATATCCTGCAACCCTTCAGATAGTGCAAGAATAGCCATTAGCTCTGATGCAGCAGTAATTTCAACGTGCTCTTGACGTTCAATACCATTTGTACCATTACCTACACCAATAGTGATATTGCGTAATGCCCGATCATTATGATCAATGACTCTATTCCATACAATACGATTAACATCAATATTTAACGGCTCCAGTCCAGTTTTTGTCTTAAAGTCATCGCCTAATTGTTGTTCATGATATAATCTGGCATCAAGAGCTGCTGAAGCTAGGTTGTGTGCAGCAGTAATAGCATGAAAATCACCAGTAAGATGTAAATTAAGTCGTTCCATGGGTAATACTTGCGATTTTCCGCCTCCTGCTGCACCACCTTTAACACCAAATACAGGGCCTAGGCTAGGTTGTCGTATACATGCTACGGCTGAATACCCAAGTTTATTAAGTCCTTGACTAAGTCCAATAGTAGTAACTGTTTTACCTTCGCCCAGTGGAGTAGGCGTTATGCTAGTCACCAGAATAAGACGTCCGTTAGTAGGTGATTGTGATAAAATAGTCGGATTGACTTTAGCAATATCATAACCGTAAGGAAGCAAATAGTTTGCAGGGATGCCCAATTTTTGGGCGATTTCATGAATAGGTTTTAGTTCCATCAGCGTTATATCCAGTCAGTATAAAATTAATTCAGGACACCAGATGAATGTCGATTATGCCATAATTGAGGGGAAGGAATAACTATTTATTACCCAATAACACATTACTTTTATATAGTTCACTATAACAATCTATTTATCTGGCTTTTTTGTTGAGGTTATTATTTCATGTCTATTAAGCAGTTCCGTCTTGACCCGTTTTTAATATCAATAATTAGTGTCGTTATATTGGCAACGCTCTTTCCTTGTCAAGGTGAAATAAAAGTTTTTTTTAACTATTTGACAACAATAGCTATAGCATTACTCTTTTTTATGCATGGTGCAAAATTATCGCGAACAGCATTGATGACTGGTTTTGGCCATTGGAAATTACACCTAGCTATTTTTTGCAGTACATTTATATTATTCCCCTTATTGGGTATAATTATGAAACCAATAACAATAATTCTAATTACCCCATTGATTTATAATGGGTTTTTATATCTTTGTAGTTTACCTGGAACGGTTCAGGCTGCTATAGCCTTTACATCTGTTGGAAAAGGTAATGTTCCTGCCGCTATTTTTAGTTCAACACTTTCTAGTATATTAGGGGTTTTTTTGTCCCCGTTATTAGTCACGTTATTATTACATCAACAAGGTAGTGGACAAGAGCTAGGCAGGGCTATTTATTCTATTATAATGCAATTAGTCGCCCCTTTTGTTGTTGGTCATTTAAGTCGTCCTTTATTAGCGGCATGGGTTGAACGCAATAAAACGTGGATAAGTAAAATTGATCGCTCATCTATTTTATTAGTTGTTTATACTGCATTTAGTGAAGCGGTTGTTGGTGGAATTTGGAAACAAGTAAGCCCTTATACCTTGTTGGCAATCATCGTTGTTTCTTGTTTGTTATTATCCCTGGTTATATTTATTAATATTCTTATTGCAAGATTATTAGGATTTTCATTGCCAGATACAGTGACGTTAGTTTTTTGTGGTTCAAAGAAAAGTTTAGTTAATGGTATTCCAATGGCAAATGTATTATTTCCAGCAGCATCAGTAGGAATAATGGTTTTACCTCTTATGTTATTTCATCAATTGCAAATGATTGTTTGCGCCTTTTTAGCCCAACGTTATGCAATCAAAATTGAGAAATTAGAATCTGAAAAAAAATAGTCATTGATTCATTTATTCAATCTGTGTTTGTTGCTAGAATATTTTTAATGATTGATAATTTTTTTTAATAAAAATTATCATATTATAACGCTGTTATAGAACTCTATTCCTAATAAGGTGTCAAATAGCGTGAAAATTTTGTTTAACCTCATAAGTTGTGTTATTACGATAGTAAAAATGTTTTGAGGTTATGTGCAAATTAAGCCTCTAATTTTATTTGGTTAGAGAGGAAATTGCTTATTACATTAATAAGGAGAAAAAATGCGACTACATTTAGGTTATGTTAAATATTTTGATGATACCGAAGGTATCGGTTTAATTATTACCGACCATGATGGTCAAGAGATTTACGTAAATCGTCGTTCGATTGCTACAGAAGATAAATCATTAGTGGTAGGTCAGCAGGTTGAATTTGGTGTATACCGTGGTTATCATGGTTTAACTGCATCCGATGTGCTTGGTTTATAAATCAAATTAATTATGTTAATATAGTAGAACGATGTATTAAGTTAATACACAGATTACACAGATTTTTTAAAACCGTTTAAATCAAACAAAAGATATAAGTACTTATATTGTTATTCCTAGAGGTTATTAGTTATTTCAGGAAAATAATTCTGTTAATATAGATGTGTTTTGATTAATTACCCCCTATATTCAGGATTATAAAATGTCTTATCAATGCCCTCTTTGTTTTCAATCATTGTCATTACATAATGCAGTGTGGCAATGTCAAAATAGACACAGTTTTGATCAGGCAAAAGAGGGGTATGTTAACCTATTGCCTGTTCAACATAAGAACTCTAAACTTCCTGGCGACAATTCAGATATGATAGCCGCGCGTCGTTTATTTTTAGATGCAGGCTTTTATCATCCCCTTAGAAAACAGCTTGTTGATTTAGCTTTATCCTATACGGTAAAAGGTGAAGGAAATATTTTAGACATTGGCTGCGGCGAAGGATATTACACCTCAGCGATTGCAGATGCTCTGCCTGATCGAGATGTTTATGGTGTAGATATTGCAAAAATTGCTATTAAAAATGCATCAGCACGTTATAAAAACGTCAATTTTTGTGTGGCTTCTAGCCAGCGACTACCTTTTGAGTCTCAGTCCATGGCCGCTATTCTAAAAGTCTATGCACCTTGTAATTCAACAGAGCTGCATAGAATACTTAATGACAAGGGGATCGTTATTACTGTTTCTCCTGCAGCCGATCATTTATATCAGTTAAAAGGGCTTATTTATAAAAAGGTACAACAGCATAAACCAGAAAAATCTTTAACAGGTTTTAAAATATTGGATAAGATTTATGTATCCTATCCTATGACATTAACCGGAGATCATGCGATAGCATTATTACAAATGACGCCTTTTGCTTGGCGTGCCTCCGAATACGTATGGCAACAATTGAAAAATATGGAGCAAATGGTATGTCAGGCAGATTTTTGTTTAACTATTTACCAATAATACTTTAGTTTAACAAATATGTAACGCATCATTTATTTAATTAAATTCTTATAAAGATGGCGAATAGCACTTATTGGATGAAAGAATAACATTCTTGGCCCAGCATAACGCATAACTTGTTTTATTTGTTGCTTATAATCAGACCGATAACAATGACGAACACATTTTTCACAGGTTGTTTTCTCCTCACCAAATCGACAAAATGTTAATCGTTGTAATGCGTAATTTTGCAATGATTGACAGGATGAACAAAGATTAGAGGTATTTTTATGGTGATGATAGCAATAAAGTGCAATCATCTGTTTAACAGTTTTTTTTTCTTGTTGTATCTGTGGGCCAGTATTGCTGACAGGCATAAGTTCTCTGCTCGGCTAATGTAAAATAGAGAGTATAACAAGTGTTTATTATCTCGACCAGATCTCTTTTATGGGTAACTATATAATTAAAAAGGAAATACGATGTTTCTTAATATGCCATTATTAAATCATGAACAACAACAACAGGCGGTAGAAAAGATCCAAGAACTTATGGCTCAAGGCATGAGTAGTGGGGAAGCTATTAAAAAAATAGCCAATGAATTAAGAGAAATAAATAATACTCATAATGTTAACGTTATATTTGATGATGAATGATTATGAATTAATATGATTATTATGAACACTTACTGAACATATCATTTTTTGATAATTAGCCTTATATAAATTTCTATAGTGGATTAACTGAAATTTATCGGATAGTTATTATAGATAACTTTATTATTGAATAATAGAGCAAATAACAAGGTTCAACGCATATTTAAATTTTTACAATATGAAAAATTTAAATATGAAAAGATGCTTAAATTAACTTATAGGTTAAATAATGTCTATTTTAATAATTAATTTTTAAATTCATTTTATTTTTATAATATTTTTTAGTTAATAATATGTTAAAAAATATTATTATGAAATGAAAATGATATAATGATTTTTTAAATTATTTCATATAAAACAAATAGTTATCTATTTAAACGCTAACTTTTATTGCAGCTAATAAAAAGTCATTATTTAACACACTATTATTAGTGCGGTAAATAACAAGTATTTTACATTTATTTTTTTCAAGTTTGTGAAATTTTCTATGTCTGTTTAATTGATCAATCACTACTTATAAAAATGAATAGAATTATTTTATCTTTTATTGGCTAATATTTATATAGTTTTCTTTTTTAATTGTTTATTCGTCAATTCTTTCTAGAATAATATAATATTAGTCTTATTATTTCTTTATAAAACATCTAAAAATAATTTTTTTTCGATACTTTCTTTGTTTTGTGATAAAACAACTTGCCTTTATGTAAAGAATATGAGGTAATGTCTATGACCATTAGTTAGTTGCTGGTTAAGATTATAATATTTGGTAAATTGCCCAAATCTAAATATTATTTAGATAGTGTTAATATTAGTTTTAACATTCAACGCAGCATATTGAATGGTCTGATATTGCCTGTGAAGGCATTGATATAGTTATAGGAAAAAATCAAATGAGTAAAAAAACTGGCCACGTTAAGTGGTTCAACGAGAGCAAAGGTTTTGGCTTTATCACTCCAACTGATGGAAGTAAAGATGTATTCGTACATTTCTCTGCTATTAATGGTAATGGCTTCAAAACTTTGTCTGAAGGTCAGCACGTTGAATTCTCTATCCAAGATAGTCCACGTGGCCCGTCAGCGGTAGATGTAATTACGCTGTAAAATAGTATACATCAAAATCATCTTGAAAATGCCGCCACTTTGGCGGCATAATCATTTATATATAGAAATAATTGTGATTGTTATAATTTATCCTGATCGCTGACTGGGCGAGCAATAATACTACGTGTTTCTTTACGAATTTCTGCAAGTGTTACCATTAAACTGTCACCTAATTGATATGCTATATCACCTTTGATAGATATTTGACCATTTTCTGCATTACAAAGTAATTCTTCTTTAACGGGATGAATAAAAGCTAAAGGAATAAATACGGTTGCACCATTTTCCCTCAGTTTAGCCCGAATACCTCCACGGCTTATATCAAAAATTACCGCAGTATAAGTCATATCTTTATTAGGCTGATCAGATAAATAACGGGAATAAAGCCAATCTGAAACTTCTCGTTCTGCTATCCGATTTGTTCGACGGCGTTCATTCATTTGCTGAATTATTTCAACCGCTGGTGGGGTAGATTTAGTTTGGTTTATGATTGACTTAATTACTCTATGATTAATCATATCACCATATTTGCGGATAGGTGATGTCCATGTTGCATAAGCAGGTAAACCTAAACCAAAATGAGGTTGCGGTGTAATAGAAATATCGACATAAGAAAGGTATTTTCTGATACGAATATCCAGATAATCCGTTGATAATTGATCAATTTGCCGACGTATCTTACAGAAAGTTGGTAAGGTAAAAAGTGTTTCAGCATCAAACTCTATATTATGTTTTCTTAATAAAGCGATTAAGGCATCTGTTTTTTGTGGATCGAATCCAGCATGGGTATTAAAAATACCAAATTCTGATTGTGCTGATATATATTTTGTTGCACAAATATTTGCCATAATCATGGCTTCTTCTATTAAGCGATTAGCAATTCGGCGAGGTTCTATATGAATAGCTACAACATCACCCGAGGCGTTTAATTCAAATTGATAATCAGGTCGATCTTTAAAAACTAATGCATGCTGATGCCGCCACTGTAGACGAAGTTCAGTAATCTTATGCAATAATGTCAACTGATTTGCTAGGATCTCACTATCAGGTTGCCATGTGCCTGTTTTTTCAAGCCAGTCGGATACATTGTTATAAACTAATTTGGCTTTTGAAACAATTAATGCGCTAAAAAATTCAATATTGTCGGACAGTGAGCCATCAGCATTGATGATGGCGCGGCATACTAATGCAGCACGTTTTTCATTTGGTCTTAAGGAACATAAATTGTCAGCAAGTATACGGGGTAACATTGGAATATCGAAACCCGGTAAGTAATTAGTAAATGCACGTTGTTGAGCAATTTTATCAAGAGGACTATTTTCTGTAATATATGCAGTCGGATCAGCAATAGCAATCATGAGTTGATAGGCATTATCACCATAAGGTTCCACATAAATTGCATCGTCCATATCTTCCGTAGTGGCGCTATCAATAGTAATAAAGAAATGATCAGTTAAATCTTGACGTTCTTTTATATTATCAATAAATTCGGATGACTCATATTGAGGTGCATGTCGTTCAAGTTTATTACGATCTAATGTTACCCACCATGGCGCAAAGTGATCATCTGCTTTTGTAATGAATTTAGTTATTTCAGCTAAAAAAGCTTGTTTATCCCGAAGTGGATGGTGGCGTAATTCAGCGATAACCCAATCACCGTCCTCTAACTGTTGTGAAAAGTTGGATGGTATTTTACAAGGTAATGTGTTTTTGAATCCAGGAATATCAGGTAATATAAAAAGGCGTTTGTCATTTTTTTGAATACGGCCAACAAAGCAGGATAAAAACGGCTCGATCAGTGTTTCTGGTTCAACAAGTTCCCTATTGTTTTCTTGCTGAACACGAGCCGTAATTCGATCACCATGCATAACCTTTTTCATTTGGGGAGGTGGAATGAAATAGCTTTTCTGATCGTCGGATTCTAAAAAACCGTACGTTTTATCAGTTGCTCTCACAGAGCCTTCTACTCTAGGAGCATTATCGTGTAATTGTTGCTTTAATTGTGCTAGCAATGGATTATTTTGAAACATAAATTTTAACTATATTTATAAAAAGGAATTATCTGCTTACCAATTGGATCTGACATTTTGGACTAGGTAAGCTGTATGAAGCTCATTTAACTATTTATACTATATAAGTTATTAATACCAAAGAATAGCGCGAGCATCTGCTTTATTTATTTGGTTTTATTATATATTAATTCAGTATGGTAAGAATAAGTTCTTACCTTAAGTAATAATACAATAATTTATTGTAGGTAAAATAATAACGCCCTGCTATTTTAGCAGGGCGTTGAATCAATGCCTAGTTTTATACATATTATTATAATTCTAGCTCATTCATTGCTGTAATGTTAAATCCACCATCCACGTGAACGACTTCACCAGAAATACCACTAGCTAAGTTTGAGCATAAAAATGCTGCGGTATTTCCCACATCTTCGATAGTGACTGTACGACGAATAGGTGTTACCGCTTCACAATGAGATAGCATTTTTTTGAAATCTTTAATACCAGATGCGGCAAGTGTTCTGATTGGTCCTGCTGAGATAGCATTAACACGAATGCCTTCTGGTCCCATAGCATTTGCCATATAGCGCACATTAGCTTCTAAAGATGCTTTTGCTAATCCCATTACATTATAGTTAGGGATAGCACGTTCAGCACCTAAATAAGAGAGCGTTAAAAGAGCCGAATTAGGATTAAGCATTGAACGACAAGCTTTAGCAATAGCAACAAAGCTATAGGCACTAACATCATGGGCAATTTTAAAGCCATCACGCGTAACAGCATTCACATAATCGCCATCAAGTTGCTCCGCGGGTGCAAAACCAATAGAATGGACAAAACCATCAAATGTTGGCCACACTTTAGACAGTTCACTAAATAGTGATTCGATGCTCGCATCTTCAGAAACATCACACGGCAGAACGATTGACGAATTAAATTCACTAGCAAATCCTTCAACACGCGGTCTTAATTTTTCGTTCTGATAAGTGAATGCGAGTTCAGCACCTTCACGGTACATTGCTTGAGCAATACCATAGGCAATAGAACGATTGCTGGCAACACCAGTGATCAAAATACGCTTACCGGTAAGAAAACCCATAGAAAATGATCCTTTTATAAAGTTACATATTCAAAAAACAAATTAAATGTTTAATGATCATGACAAATACATGGTAATTCTATCATAGCTTAATCAAATATTGCATTTATCTTATTATAAGATGTGCTAATTAGTTAACTTATTTTGCTGTTTAGCTATATTAAATTAATTCATCACTGTTTTTACGCCAAAGATCTGCTGATAATGTTTCATCAAAATGGCTTGTTATTAAACGCCGAGTAAACTCATGGAGTGGCGAGGCTAATACCTCAGCAGTATTACCACGTTCAACAACTTCACCTGCCTGCATAACCAGAACCTGATCACTAATATGCTTTACCAGGCCCAAATGTTGGCTAACATAAATATACGCTATTCCAAATTTCTCTTGCAATTCTAACATAAGGTTAATCAATTGTGAGCGAATAGACATATCTAAAGCCGTTACTGCATCATCGGCGATAATAATTTTAGGTTGTAAAATTAAAGCTCTTGCTAAAGCAACACGTTGTTTTTGGCCAGAAGCCAACATAGAGGGATAATAACTTGCATGTTCGGAAGATAATCCTACTTGCGCTAATGTCTTATAAACTTGTTGTTGTCTCTGTTCGACATCCATTTGCGTATGTAATATTAGTGGTGTTTCAAGTATTTTTCCGATACAACGGCGTGGGTTAAATGAGGTATCAGGATTTTGTAGAATCATTCTAATTTGTTGGCTGCGCGTTTGATAATCGCCGAATTTTAGTGGAATTTCATTAATGAATATTTCACCTGTTGTTGGCATAGTCATTCCCGCAATCATTTTAGCAAGAGTCGACTTACCTGAACCATTTTCACCAATGATAGCTAGTGTTTGTTGTGCTTTTAAAGTGAAATTAACAGGTTTTACGGCTTCAATTGTCCGTTTATGAAAAAAACCGGTACGAAAACGAAATATTTTACTTAAATTTCGTACTTGCAATAATATTGTATCGCGGGCCTTCATTAAGAGATATCCTCAATATTCAAGGGAAAATGGCAGGCACATGCAAAATATTTCGTTGTTTTAAAAATAGGTTTTTTAATGCATTTTCGTTGAGCATAAGGGCAGCGAGGACCAAGACGACACCCCACAGGAAGGTGTTCTAAAGAGGGAATAGTTCCTGGTAACGTATTTAAACGGCTTTTATGTGGGATCGCTTTACCAAAGTCAGGCATAGATCGAAGTAATGCTTGTGTATATGGATGATGTGGGTGTGACATTATAGTATTACTTGCTGCTGATTCCACCATTTGCCCGCAATACATCACATCAATACGAGACGTCCACTTGCTCATCATTTCGAGATCGTGACCAATTAATACAATGGTAGTATCATTAATAAGGTTCATTTTTGATAATAGTCTAAATATTTGTGCTTGCGTGGTAGGTTCCATCGCATTAGTTGGTTCGTCTGCAATAAGTAATTTAGGTTGATTTGCCAGTGCAATAGCAATCATTACTTTTTGACATTCACCCGCTGTCAGTTCATATGGAAAACTGGCTAAAAAATCATTATGATCTTTAATCCCTACACGGTGAAGTAATTCAATAGCACGCTGTCTACGCCAAGTTAAACATTGCCACCACTCTCCTTTAAACGTTCGATTTGGAATGGCTTGTATTAGCTGTTTACCAATAGTTTCTGCAGGATCTAAACAAGTTTGTGGTTCTTGAAAAATCATTGACACATCATTACCAATGATTTTGCGACGTTGTCTGGGTGTCAATCTTAATAACTCTATATTATTGAAACGAAAACGATCAGCCGTTACCTTCCAGTTATCATTGGTGATACCACATATTGCTTTTGCTATGAGACTTTTACCTGATCCGGATTCACCGACTAAACCTAAAATTTCACCTTGAGTAATTGTCAAGCTTACCCGATCAACGGCACGTAATGGTCCTTGAGGGGTCATAAACTCAATACTTAAATTATGAATATCCAAGAGTGCCATGGTAGTTTAACCTTGTCTGGAAAATAATTGTTGCATGCCATTGGCTAATAAGTGAATAAACAGGACGGCCAGTAAAATTGCAATACCTGGAAAAATAACCACCCACGGTGAACTATACATCATATCTAAAGCATCGTATAAAATACATCCCCATTCATTAGAAGGTGGTTGTGCACCCAAACCAAGAAAGCCAAATGTGGTAATATATATTAAGCCTGCAGTCCAATTTTGCCGACAAACGCTAATAATATTAGGTGTTATATTTGGGAGTACAGCATATTTTAAAATATACCATGTTGATGCACCTTCAAGCCTTATTGAGGTAACATATTCTTTTTCCAATTCATTATGAACGGCATGTTGAATAGTTCTTACCGTTTGCGGAAGCAAAACAAGTAATATAGCGATGATTACTGCATATAAACTTGGCCCAATAAACGTTACTATTGCTAGCAAGATCAATAGGGAAGGAATAACTAAAAAAATATCAAATATATGGGTCAATAAAGCAGCAGGTAAACCATGCTTAATTCCAGATATGATGCCAAAAAAACAACCAATTGAACTTACAATAACCATAACGAGTATTGATGAGCCAAAGCTAGGTAATATTCCACAAATAAGCCGCGTAAGAATATCTCGTCCACGATCATCAGTACCTAAAAAATAAGCAATATTTCCTTGATCTGACCATGCTGGCGGTAAAAGAGGAGTTGTAAAATGCGTTAAATCTTTTGGGAAAGAAATAAGTAGATCGTTAGCAATCATTAAAATTACTAACATCAAAATACCGTAAAAGCCAATGATAATATTAATATTACGGTGAACATCATGCCACAGTTGTTGCATTCTTTTAACTAAAGGCTTGTTTTGATAATTAGTATTAATGTACATAGAGTTCTTTATATTTCAAAGGATTAGAAATTGATCCAACAATATCTGTAACAAGATTTACCAAAATAACCATACTACCTAAAGTAATAATCCCAGCAGAAATTGTCGGAAAATCTTGATGCCGTAATGCGTAAAATAAACTATTACCAATACCTGGCCATTGATAAATAATTTCTACCACCATAGTTAATGTGAGTAATGTTGAAAATTGGATACCAAATTGGGGAATGATAGGAGGAAATGCATTATGTAAAATGTAACGGTGAATAATCGTAAACCGTGATAATCCACGACTGGCGGCTGCTTTAATATAGTTTTGCTTTGCTATATTGATAACGCTTTGTCTTAAGAGATAAATAATTTCTGACATAGGTGCGAGTGATAAAACAAATACGGGTAATGACATATGTTTGCACATATCAAGTAATATATGATAGTTGATCTGATGAGATGAAAACATCGCATTAAAAATAAGAAAACCATTTTTGTTAATAACAGTAAAATCAGGATTATAGTGTGCTGGATTAGGGATCCAACCAAGGTAATACGAAAACAAAACTAAAAATAGCAAAGCTAACCAGAATGTCGGAATAGAACTCGCTAATAAAACAAAAACATTAATACATCTATCGATTAGTTTGTGTTTATAAATGCCGGCTAAAATAGCGACAGGTACACCAATAGTAAAAGCAACAATTAATGATAATATGCATAACTCAAGTGTTACGGGTAATGTCATCATCATGTTTACTGTCAAAGAATTACCACTTATATTGGATGTGCCCAAATTCCCTTGTAATAAATTGTATAAATAGATGGCATAAGCCTTATATACTGGTTCGGTGGTGAGTTCAGAGCCAAATGGATAGTAAACAAGGCCAAAACCGACAAATGTCAAAATTAGTAGAGTTATAAGAGTAAGTAAGATGCGACGCAATATATAGATGATCATAAGCTGCGTTCCGCTGATTTTAAATAGCTATATAAATAATGAATTATCAATTAAATACGATGAATTAATTACTAAATTCATCATACTGCTTATATCAATAGTAGATATAGTGAAATAAATATACTAAAGGGCAATATTGCTAATTGTAGTGCATAATAGCGTGATCCGTATACAATGATAGAGTAATTATATTAATTAGTTACTTAAATTATTAAGTCAGAAAACATACCATGTTACCCTGTTTTTATGATCTAGGTAAAGAGGGAAGATTATATTGATTTTTTTCGCATAATCCCACGTAGCTGGTGATATGTCAGTCCAAGTAAGATAGCGGCTTTTCGTTGATTAAAATTTGTTTGCTGCAACGCTTTTTGGATAAGATTATCTTGTTGCTCAGCAAGGTAGTGTTTTAAATTTATAGGAAACTGTATTGGTTGTAATGATGATGCTTCAGGTGAAACAAAGGATGTAGTAGGATTGGCTACTGGAGCTAACTGTTTAAAAGGATTAATAATAATATTATCTAATTGTTCTTTTATTGAACCATGTCGATAAACTGAACGTTCGACAACATTTTTAAGCTCCCGAATATTACCAGGCCAAGCATAATTAAGTAATTGTTGTTCAGCATTTGTAGTAAAACCGGGAAATAAAGGCTGATTAAGCGCTCTGCTAATCTGAATAGCAAAATAGTTCGCTAATAACATAATGTCTTGCTGACGTTCTCGTAATGGTGGTAAGTTAATAACATCAAAAGCTAATCTATCCAGTAAATCGGCACGAAACTTGCCTTTAGCGGTTAACGCAGGCAAATCTTCATTTGTTGCACAAATGACTCTGATATTAATAGTGATGGACCTATCGCCACCGACACGTTCTAACTCGCCATACTCAATTATGCGTAGAAGTTTTTCTTGTAGTGACATAGGGGCTGTTGCTATTTCGTCAAGAAATAGGCTTCCTTTATCAGCACGCTCAAAACGCCCTTGATGGCGCTTTTGCGCGCCTGTAAAGGCACCGGCTTCATGACCAAAAAGTTCTGAATCAAGTAAATTTTCATTGAGAGTTGAGCAATTTAGCGAAATAAAAGGGTGCTGCCAGCGCCCAGACAAATAATGTAATCGGTGCGCAATTAATTCTTTACCGGTTCCTCGCTCACCAATAATTAATACAGGTTTATTAATGGGTGCTAGCCAAGAAACATGCTCTAACACTTCAAGAAAGTTGTTTGCTTCACCAAGCAAACTATCATTATTTATATTCATGGTATAATTTTACACTAAAAGCGGTTAAATTAGCTACTAATTAGTTAAATTAACCATAAGCGTATTTTCAATAAAGCAAATAAATTAATAATTTCTTATAAATCAATTTGATAAAAAGTTGGCACGTAATTTGAATAAATATGAATAAATAACACAAAAAAAGAGGGTTAAATCATGGGGATTTTTTCTCGTTTTACGGATATCGTAAATTCAAACATTAGTGCATTATTAGATAAAGCTGAAGACCCATATAAAATGGTTCGATTGATGATTCAAGAAATGGAAGATACGTTAGTTGAAGTACGTTCAACATCAGCAAAAACATTAGCTGAGAAAAAACATATTCAGCGTAAAATTGAAGTGGGTGAAGCGAATGCTGTTAAATGGCAAGAAAAAGCTGAACTCGCGTTGCGTAAAGGTCATGAAGATTTAGCACGTGCCGCATTGATAGAAAAACAACGTTGTCAGGATTTAGTGAGCCATCTAACATCTGAACTTACGCTTATTGACGAAAGTATTAATAAATTACGTAATGAAATTAGTGAGTTAGAGGCTAAGATCACTGAAACGAGAGCGCGTCAGCAATCATTAATATTACGTCAACAAGCGGCTTCTACTTCAGTTGATGTTCGTCGACAACTTGATAGTGGTAAACTTGAACAAACGATGGCACGTTTTGAACAATTTGAGCGACGTATTGATCAATTAGAAGCCGATGCTGAAGTTGTTAGCTTTGGTAAACAAAAAAGTATAGAACAACGTTTTGCTGAATTAAAGGCTGATGAGCAAATTGACAAAGAACTTGCTGAATTAAAAGCTAGGCTAGAAAAATAAGTTAACTTGTTTCATTGGAATAAGCCGCCTGCTTACTGGTGGCTTAGTTAACTAAGGAGAATTAAATGGCCTTTATGGTTATCATAATTTTATTTATCATCATCTTTAGCTTATTTGCCTTTTTTGTATTACCTATTTGGCTGTGGATGCATTATCGTAATCAGCGTTATCAGCGGACGCACATTAATAAGCAAGATATGTATAATATTGAAGAATTAACTGAACAAGCACAACGAATTAATCAGCGTATTAGTGTTATTGAAGCGATCCTAGATGAGGATCAACCTGGATGGAGGGAACGTTTATGAGGCGATATCGTCGAAACTGTTGTCACTCTCGTTCACTTTTATCACGATGGGGAAGAGGTAAGTTATATCGAATTCCAGATGAAAGTGTGATCAATGGGGTGTGTGCAGGAATTGCGCATTATTTAGGTTTACCTATTTTTATTATTAGAGTTGTAACAATAATAATTAGCTTGTCTGGTTTTTTCATTTTTACCGTTATTGGTTATATTGTATTGAGCAAAATACTTGAACCAGTACCAGCTTATTATGCGGACAAGAATAATCATTATGGTGGCTTAGATAGTTATTCTGCTATACAACAAATTAATAAATTACAATATTCGATTAATGAGAGTGAAATGCGCCTACGTGAGCTCGAACGTTATATTACATCTGATTCTTATAATTTAGAAAGACGATTTCGCGATCTATAAATATAATTATTTATTATCTATATCCAAGAAATACCTCTCTAGTGTTTATAAAACAGAGCACCATTCGGTATCTCTGTTTTATCTTTACGTATGGTCAGCAGGAATTGTGCATCATAGCTTTTGAATTTTCATGATAAATGTTAACTAGCAAACTTAAGGTGATTAGCTTATTAGTTTTCTTTTTGACTATAGCTGGCATGTTAATAAAGTTCAGTACTTAGATTATGATAAACTATAATCATCAGTTGAACGTAACAGGGCTTAAAATGAGAAGGTTGCAAAGAGAAGTTAAGACACTGATTGATAGAAGTCGTGATAGCCATTTGCGGCTTGCAGTAACAGGATTAAGCCGGAGTGGTAAGACAGCATTTATTACAGCATTAGTGAATCAATTGCTTAACATAAATAATGGTGCTCGATTACAGCTTTTCTCAGCAGTACGCGATCATCGTATCCATGGTGTTAAACGTATTCCTCAACAAGATTTTAGTGTTCCGCGTTTTGCTTATGATGAATCAGTCGCTACACTCTGTGGTAATCCACCTAAGTGGCCTTCATCTACACGAGGTATTAGCGAAATTCGTTTGGCTATACGATTTAAACCAGAATCGACATTTAGTCGTTTATTAAATCGCTCAGTATTATATTTAGATATTTTTGACTATCCTGGAGAGTGGTTGCTAGATTTGTCAATGTTGTCGAAAAATTATTTTACCTGGTCACATCAAATGACAACACTTATTCAAAATAGTCAACGAACAAAATTAGCTGAACAATGGTTAGCATTATGTCAACAATGTGATCCTCTCGCTCCTGCCAACGAACAGCAATTAGCCATACTTTCTAAGGTTTATACAGATTATTTATTGCATTGCAAAGCAGAAGGTCAACACTATATTCAACCAGGGCGATTTGTTTTACCTGGTGAGCTGGAAGATGCACCTGTTTTACAATTTTTCCCTTGGCCATTTGATGTTGATAGTAATGATAAATTAACACAACTAGATCCTCGTACAAATCTAGGTATGCTAAATAAGCGCTATGATTATTATTGTCAAAAAGTTGTTAAACGATTTTATAAAAATTATTTTACAGGATTTGATCGCCAAATTGTTTTAGTTGACTGTTTAACGCCCTTAAATGATGGGATACAAGCTTTTAATGATATGCGTCTAGCATTGGGGCAATTAATGCAAAGTTTCCATTATGGTAAACGAACTTTACTACGTCGGTTATTTTCACCTCATATTGATAAACTTATGTTTGCGGCAACCAAAGCAGACCATATTACGCCTGATCAACATGCTAATCTTGTATCACTACTGCAAGAATTAGTTTATGAAGCTAAACAGTATGCTGCATTTGAAGGAATTAGTATTGATTGTGTTGCGCTTGCGTCTGTACAGGCAACACAATTTGGTATGGTAGAAAAGAAGGGTAAGCGCCTTCCAACATTAAAGGGGTATCAATTGGAAAATGGTCAACCGTTATTAGTTTATCCTGGTAGTGTTCCCGCAACATTGCCTGCAAAATCTTTTTGGCAACAGCAATCATTTCATTTTGATAGTTTTAGGCCTTTTCCTATGAACCGTGATAAAGCATTTCCACATATTCGCATGGATGCAGTAATGGAATTTTTGTTAGGGGATAACCTGTTATGAATAAATCAATTAATCAACGAATTGTATTTGATTATGATGAAGGATCTAATAATCCTCCGGCGTTTAATCAAAAACAATTATTTGATCTGGGCGATTTATCACAATTTTCATCAATAGAAAGTGATATAGACACAGAACAACAAAACAGTGAATTAGAGGGTGTGCTTCAACAAGCATTAAAGCCTCATTATAGTATGTGGCAAAAAATGGTGATTGCCGGAATAAGTCTATTATTTATTAGTGGTATTGCTCAGGCTATTCATTGGCTTTTAGTTGCTTGGCAACAACAAAATTGGATTGCATTAACGACAACATTAGCGACTACGTTAATTGTTTTTGCTGCTATCGGTGCCATTATTACTGAATTTCGCCACTTATATTGTTTACGCCAACGAGCGGACGAGCGTGATACTGCCACGCTATTATTAGCAAGTCATGATCGAGAAAAAGCGAAACCTTTTTGCCAAAAATTAATTCGGCAAGCGGGCCTCGATGATGATCACCCTGCCGTCGTGCGATGGTATGCAGCCTTACATGATACACAAAATGATCGAGAAATTGTTACCCTTTATGCCAAACTCATTCAACCGGTATTAGATGAACGTGCCAGATATAATATTAGTCGTTTTGCTGCCGAATCGGCATTAATGATCGCTGTAAGTCCACTAGCATTAGTTGATATGTTGTTTATTGCTTGGCGTAATCTTAAATTAATTAATCAAATAGCAAAAATTTATGGCATTGAATTAGGCTATTTAAGCCGTATCCGTCTTTTAAAATTAATATTAATTAATGTTGCTTTTGCGGGGGCTACAGAATTGATTAGAGAAGTCGGTATGGATTGGATGTCTCAAGATCTCGTTGCTAAATTATCAGCGCGAGCAGCCCAAGGTATAGGCGCCGGATTATTAACTGCTCGCTTAGGTATTAAAGCAATGGAATTATGTCGGCCCTTACCGTGGATGAATGATCGACCTAAATTGAGCGAATTTCGTCTTGAGATCTTTAATTTACTTAAGCAAACATTACCTAAAAAGAAAAATTGACATAATTTACAAATTTACTTTTTACATAACTACTTATATTAATAATACAGGCTATGCTTAAAAACATAGCCTGTATTTATTTGCATGACGAATAGTGTGATACCAATAGGTTCTAATTTTCAGTGTAATTGGTTTTATCAGAATTGACTTATAAAATTTTTAATGATAATAATTATCATTATCATTTATTTTGTTGTTATAAAAGGTAAGTTATGCGTATCAACTTAATTTTTAAGTATTTATTTGAAATAGTTCTCATTGCCGTTCTTTTATACTATTGGTTATTTATGCCTGTACATGCAACAACAAATGGCGATCATAAATTTAAAGTTATTACTACATTTACCGTAATTCAAGATATCGCACAAAATATTGCTGGTGATGCAGCGATAGTTGAATCAATCACTAAACCTGGTGCAGAAATTCATGGTTATGACCCAACGCCTAAAGATATTATCAAAACACAATCAGCTAATTTAATATTGTGGAATGGTATGGGATTAGAGCGATGGTTTAATCGTTTTTTTGATAATATCACTGATGTTCCTGCCGTTATAGTAACAGAAGGTATTGAAGCACTTCCCATCCGTCAGGGACCTTACCATAATCAGCCTAATCCTCATGCTTGGATGTCATCTAAAAATGCCTTAATTTATATTGAAAATATTCGCCAAGCCCTAGTGAAATACGATTCAGCTAATGCCAACACTTATAATAATAATGCTAGAGCCTATAGCGAGAAACTAATAGCTATTGATAAATCATTACGTCAACGTATAAATAAAATTCCATTAGAAAAGCGTTGGTTAGTAACAAGTGAAGGGGCATTTAGCTACTTAGCCAAGGATTATCAATTTAGAGAGGCTTATTTGTGGCCGATTAATGCTGAGGAACAAGGTGCACCCCAACAAATACGCGCAGTAATTGATATTGTTAAACAACATAATCTTCCCGTTGTATTTAGCGAAAGTACGGTATCGGATAAACCCGCTAAACAGGTAGCAAAAGAGACAAGTGCACGTTATGGTGGTGTTTTATATGTTGACTCGCTTTCTACTGCTGATGGTCCTGTTCCCAGCTACCTTGATTTATTAACCGTGACAATAAACACTATTGTTAAGGGATTTGAAAATGACCGATAAACCAATTATGCAAAACGCTCAAACACCAATCAAATTAGTTGTTAATGATATTACAGTAACCTATGGTAATGGCCATACGGCGATCCATGATGCTTCATTTACTTTACATGGTGGTACTATTTGTGGTTTGGCGGGCGTGAATGGTAGTGGGAAATCTACATTATTCAAGGCTATTATGGGACTCGTTAATCCAGGAAAAGGACAAGTAACGTTAGATGATAAATTAATAGGTAATGCGTTAAAGCAAAATCGCATTGCTTATGTTCCACAAAGTGAAGATGTTGATTGGAATTTTCCTGTTTTAGTCAAAGATGTTGTCATGATGGGACGTTATGGCAAAATGAATTTTTTAAGATTACCGACTAAACCTGATTATCAATTAGTTAACCAAGCATTATGCCGGGTTAGTATGCAAGATTATCAATATCGTCAAATTGGTGAATTATCTGGTGGACAACGAAAACGTGTATTTTTAGCGCGCGCATTAGCACAACAAGCCGATGTTCTATTACTTGATGAACCCTTCACAGGCGTTGATGTGACTACTGAAAATGCAATCATTGATCTGTTAAAAGCATTACGCAATGAAGGTCATCTTATCTTAGTATCCACCCATAATTTGGGCAGTATTCCTGACTTTTGTGACCATGTTGTCTTTGTTAACAGAACTGTCTTAGCCGCAGGTAGTATAGCAACAACCTTTACGCAGCAAAATTTACACCAGGCATTTGGCGGTGTATTACGTCATATAGACTTATTTGGTGATCAACTTCATAACGACGATGATAATAGAATTGTTTCTGTTGTCATGGATGATGAGAAACCGGTTATTTTTTATGGAGAACATCAACAACAAAAGCTAACCATGTATCAAAAATCCATAGGCGGTAAGCATGGATCTGATTAATACATTTTTATTACCGTTTCAGTATGATTATATGCTTAAAGCGATCGTAGTGAGTGCTGGTGTTGGTGCCGTTTGTGCCTTTTTGTCTTGTTACCTTATGTTAAAAGGCTGGTCTCTTATGGGGGATGCATTATCACACTCGGTCGTTCCTGGAGTGGCAGCAGCTTACGTCATTGGCTTCCCTTATGCAATAGGCGCATTTTTAACAGGAATATTAGCTGCATTAGCGATGACATTTATTAGTAATGCCACTCGACTTAAAGTAGATGCTATTATAGGTTTCACTTTTTCTACCTTTTTTGCTATTGGTTTACTAATTGTTTCGCTTTACCCAACTTCAGTAAATATACAATCAATTATTATGGGCAATATTCTAAGTATTGCTGATAATGATATTTGGCAGTTGGTAATTATTGTTATTGTTTCTTTTGCTATTATGCTGTGTTATTGGAAAGATTTATTAGTTGTTTTTTTTGATGAACAACACGCAACAACACAAGGAATATCACCTGTTAAATTAAAAATTCTGTTTTTTACATTATTAAGCGCGTGTACAGTAGCGGCATTACAAACAGTAGGAGCAATATTAGTTATTGCTATGGTGATCACTCCTGGTGCTTCAGCATTTTTACTTACTAAACGCTTTGGAATACTTATTATTTTATCTGTTATTATAGGTACATTAACTTGTGCTATTGGAGCATATCTAAGCTTTTTTCTTAATGGTGCAACGGGTGGATTAATTGTTAGTTTACAAACATTAATTTTCTTCATTATTTTTACTTACACTCGTTACAGTGTCACGAAAAAGAAATATTCTTCAGCTATAGGAGAACAAATATGATAGCTGATTGGATCGCATGGCTAACAGAGCCTTTTCATTATCCATTTATGCAACGTGCGGTTATTGCGGCATTAGTTACGGCAACGGTATGCTCACTTTTATCTTGTTATTTAGTGCTGAAAGGTTGGTCATTAATGGGTGATGCCATTTCTCATGCCGTATTACCCGGTATTGTTCTAGCTTATTTATTGGGGATCCCCTTAGCTATTGGTGCATTTTTATCAGGTTTATTTTGTGCTGTGCTTACAGGATATTTACGTCAGCATTCTGTTTTAAAAGAAGACACATTAATGGGAATTGTATTTTCAGGTATGTTTGCGTTTGGTATTGTATTATTTACCGCCATTGATACTGAACAACATCTTAGTCATATTTTATTTGGGAATATTCTAGGAATAACGCACACAGAATTAATTCAATCAATAGTCATAGCCTTATTCACTATGGGTATTTTACTGATAAAACAACGCGATCTATTAGCTTATTGTTTTGATCCTCTGCATGCTAATGTAATTGGTTTACCCATTAGAGTGCTATATTATGGTTTGTTGAGTTTATTATCATTGACGATTGTGGCTTCAATTCAAGTTACTGGTGTTATTCTTGTCGTTGCAATGCTGATTTCGCCGGGTATGACGGCACTTATTTTAACCAAGCGTTTTAACATTATGCTTTGTCTAGCACTGAGTGTATCATTGATTTCTTCCTTGTTTGGCATCATTGTCAGTTATCACCTTGATGCCTCTACTAGCAGTTGTATTGTTTTAGTTCAGGCTTGTCTTTTTATTATTTCGTGTTGTTATAAAAAAATGAATCAAGTGATATCTATACTGAATCCACCTAAGATAAATGAACAAATATAACCTATTAGCTAGGTTGTTAAAGAAGTAAATGAGCTTATTTAACTCATTATGGCGATCAAAAAGATCGCCATAATTACTTGCTAGTGTGTGATGGGATGAGCTTCAAATTGGCTCAATAAATCATCAATAAAAGCTATACGTTTAGGACGCTCAGCTAGTCCCGCTAAAAATTTTAATTTTAGCGGGCCATCCATTTTAAAACAGACTGATTTTGTTTGTAATAAACCAATTAGAAAAATTGGATCAACATAATTTTTTTCATTAAATTCAACAAATCCACCTTGTTCATTCGCTTCAATGCGTTTTATTCCAAGTGATTGTGCTCGTTGACGCAAAGTAGCAATTAACAATAGATTGTGTGCAGCTTCGGGTAATTTACCGAACCGATCGATTAATTCTACTTTAAGTTCATCTAATTCACTACGCTGTTTAGCACTAGCAATTCGTTTATAAAAGGATAAACGCATATTCACATCGGGCATATATTCATCAGGTAAAAGGGCTGGAATACGTAACTCAATATCTGTCAACGTGTAAGTTAAATCATTTAAAGAAGGTTGACGTCCTTCTTTTAAAGCATTTACGGCATCTTCTAATAATTCCATATAGAGTGAAAAACCAATAGTAGTAATTTGTCCACTTTGCTCTTCACCAAGGAGTTCACCCGCACCACGAATTTCTAAATCATGTGTGGCAAGTACAAATCCTGCACCTAATTCTTCTAATGAAGCAATTGCATCTAATCGTTTATGTGCATCCTTTTTCATTGCTTTAGCAGGGGGCGTTAATAAATACGCATATGCCTGATGATGTGAACGACCTACACGACCACGTAGTTGATGAAGTTGTGCAAGACCAAATCGATCAGCGCGCTCAATAATAATGGTATTCGCATTTGGAATATCAATACCGGTTTCAATAATGGTTGTACACACCAAAACATTAAAACGTTGATGATGAAAATCATTCATAACTCGTTCCAGATCACGCTCATGCATTTGGCCATGAGCAATAGCAAAACGTGCTTCAGGAACTAATTCACAGAGTTTATCTACTGCTTTTTGGATACTTTCAACATCATTAAAAAGATAATAAACTTGTCCACCGCGTAAAATTTCACGTAAAATTGCTTCGCGGATCACGAGATTGTCATATTCACGGACAAAGGTCTTTACTGCTAATCGACGTGCTGGCGGAGTAGATATAATTGATAAATCGCGAATAGCACTCATAGCCATATTTAAAGTACGTGGAATAGGGGTTGCAGTTAGTGTAAGAATATCGACATTAGCACGCATCGCTTTAATCTGTTCTTTTTGCCGTACGCCAAAACGGTGTTCTTCGTCGACAATTAATAAACCGAGATCTCGCCATTTGATATCATTTTGTAATAATTTATGCGTACCAATTAAAATATCAACTTTACCATCAAGCGTATCTTGTAAAATTTGTTTTTGATCTTTCGCCGTTCTGAAACGTGAAATAACTTCGATGCGAATAGGCCAACTCGCAAAACGATCGCGGAAGTTATCATAATGTTGTTGAGCCAATAGAGTGGTAGGTACTAAAATCGCGACTTGTTTATTGTTAATTACTGCCAAAAAAGCCGCTCGCATGGCTACTTCTGTTTTACCAAAACCGACATCACCACAAACTAATCGATCCATTGCTTGAGGTTGACACATATCATTTAATACAGCAGCAATAGCTTGCTTTTGATCGGGTGTCGTATCATATGGAAATGCTTCACAAAATAGTTGATATTGTTCATGCTCCTGTTTGAATGAAAATCCTTTAGAATTTTGTCGTTTAGCATAGACATCTAATAATTCGGCAGCAACATCGCGAATTTTTTCCATTGCTTTCTGGCGTGTTTTTGACCAAGTATCACCACCTAACTTGTGGAGTGGTGCATGTTCCTCTTCACCACCAGTATAGCGACTAATTAAGTGTAATGACGATACAGGAACATAAAGTTTGTCATTACCTGCATAATTTAGGATTAAATATTCAGCCGCAATACCACCCGCGGTAAGTGTTGTTAATCCACCATAGCGACCAACACCATGTTCTAGATGTACAACAGGTTGACCGGTATGTAACTCTGCCAGATTTCGAATTAATGCATCAGGATTAATGGTTCGCTTGTTATCCTGACGACGTTGATGAACACGTTCACCTAATAAGTCTGCTTCACAAATAAACGCCGTATGATGCGCAGTATCAATAAAACCATGTTCACAGCTACCGATCATAATATAATGACCAGATGATGTTCCTTCCGATAAGTAATTAATCATTTGAGGCCGTAATTTAATTCTGCTTAATAATTCTAGTAATGTTTCTTTACGACCTTCACTTTCTACAGAAAAAATAATTTTACCATCAAAGGATTCAATAAATCGCCGCAATGCATCGAGGGGGGCTTTATGCTGAGGTTCTACTTGTAAAAAAGGCAATGGCTGAAAAGCAAGATTATCCTGACCCGCTTTTTTTACTACAGAGGTGCTTTTTAGCTCAACTCTTGGCCATTTTTTTAATTCACTAAATAATAAATCTGGTTTTAACCATAAAGTTTCCGGTGTTAATAGAGGACGCATTGGATCAACACGACGACTATCATAGCGTTGCTCAATATCTTGCCAAAACCGTTCCGCCGCTGGAAATAACTCACCACAACTGATTAGTAAGGTTTTTTCTGGTAAATAACTAAATAAAGTTGTTAGTGGATGTTCAAAAAAGAGGGGTTGCCAGTACTCAATACCCGGTGGTAATATTTGTTTACTTACTTGTTGATAAATGTGTTCAGCGTCACGACGCACCTCAAAGCGCTCTCGCCATTGACTACGAAATAATTCAATAGCTGCTTTATCAGTAGGAAATTCATGGGCTGGTAATAAATTGATCTTATCAACTTCATTTTTCGTACGCTGGCTATCAATATCAAATGTCCGAATGGTATCTATTTCATTATCAAAAAAATCAAGGCGATAGGGATCATCACTTCCCATTGGAAAAAGGTCGAAAAGGGCACCTCTTGTTGCAAACTCTCCATGCTCAATAACTTGATCTACCGCGCGATATCCTGCTTGTTCTAATTGGCTACGTAGGATATCTCGTATTATTGTTTGATTTTTTTGTATAATAAGTGCATGACCCATAAGAAAACTATGTGGACATACTTTTTGCATTAATGTATTAATGGGGAGAATTAGCACCCCTTTTTGCCTAGTAGGTAAATGGTATAAGCAAGATAACCGAGCTGAGATGATATCTTGATGTGGTGAAAAACTATCATAAGGTAGCGTTTCCCAATCGGACAACATCGAAATGGGTGCTGAAGTAAATTGTTTTATTTCATCTGATAAACGTAATGCATATTGCATGTCGTGCGTCACTAAAACAACAAGACTATCATGTTGATCGATAATATTTGCTGAAATTAGAGAAATGGACGATCCAAGCAAATTTCCTACTTGGCGGACATCGCCAGCGCGTTTGGGTAATACAACTAAATTTTTTGATGGCATAATAGTATGTTCACATCTCTTTTACTGTATTGCTATAAAAAGGCAACTGATGAATTATGGCGAACCATAGACTTTTATTATATAACGGATCGACAATGGTAAGGTCATGTGTTCGAAGCGATATTATTTGTGTTAAGCTAACGTTATGACCTAATGTTAACGGATGATTGTGTTTAGCATAATGAGATCGCTATGTGTTAACAATACCTGTATTACATATATTGATATACGATTAACATTTGTATTGCGAGTTACTTTGGATTTTATTATGCTGATAACCATAAATTATGTTTACTATCTTATAATCAAATAATAATATTTACTATTATAAGCATATAATAAACGCATCTTAACAAGAGCAAACAACACTAATGTATCAACCTGTTACCCTGTTTATCGGATTACGCTATATGCGCGGACGCTCATCCGATCGTTTCGCACGTTTTGTTTCTTGGTTATCAACGATTGGTATTGCACTCGGCATAATTGCACTAATTATTGTGACGTCTGTCATGAATGGTTTTGAGCAACGGCTTAAAAATAGTCTATTATCGTATATGCCTCAGGCAGTAGTGACTACACCAAAAGGTATTTTAAATCCGCAGCAATTTCCCGTAACCCGTTTAGCATCGCTCCAAGGTATTACACGTATCGTACCATTAACAACGGCTGAAGTTGTTATTCAAAGTAGGGGGCATATTTCGGTAGGTTTTATGTTAGGGGTTAATCCAAAAGATGATGAGCCTTTAATGCGAATGAATTATTTTGCCAAAGAAGATACACTTGAGCCTGGTAGTTATCGTGTCATTGTCGGTCAACGTTTAGCTGACCAACTTAATATATTTCCCGGTGACCAAATTCGTCTTTTAGTACCGAGTGTCGCACAGCTTACCCCATTAGGAAGAATACCGAGCCAACGTTTATTCACAGTGGTAGGCATTTTTTCTTCAAAAAGTGAAGCAGATGCTACGCAACTTATTGTTAATCAACAAGATGCATCGCGATTAATGCGCTATCCCAAAGGCTATATTACTGGATGGCGATTATATTTAGATCAGCCGTTAAATATTGCTGTATTAAGTAATCAGCCACTTGACAATGGATTAGTTTGGCAGGATTGGCGTAGTCAAAAGGGTGAACTATTCCAGGCTGTTAAAATGGAAAAAGGTATGATGGGACTATTAATTAGTTTAATCATTATTGTTGCGGCATTTAATTTAATTACTTCGCTTGGATTATTAGTGATGGAAAAACAAGGCGAGGTAGCTATTTTACAAACACAAGGTTTAAAAAAAGGCCAAATTATGCGGGTCTTTATTATCCAGGGCGCGACAGCAGGCATTATTGGCACACTATTAGGTACAGTAATAGGGGTCGTTTTGGCCATTAATTTGGATGCAATTGTGCCAACAATGAGTGGTATTCGTTTACCCATTGTTATTGATCCAATACAGATTATTGCCATTGTTGTGTTTTCTATTATGCTATCTTTAGCTGCGACACTTTATCCCTCATGGCGTGCTGCTAAGGTAGAACCTGCTATAGCATTACGGCATGAATGACAAATTATTAAAATAATATTAGTAAAAATAGCAGTTAAATAAGATGGTTTATTTCTTCAATAAAATAGTAAGTGTTTTTTAGATAATTAGATAAATTAATTAATCATGCTGCTGCATAAAAAATATTATACAATATTAAACATTATCATAGTAGATATTCTTTCTGCATTAGTAGAGCCTACTAACGAGATTGTATGGGCATTAATATAAAATGAATAATATTGCTACATCGCCAGTCATACTCCCGCACTCAGCCACACAATTGTTAGAGTGTATCGGTTTATCTAAAACCTATCAGGAAGGTAAATTATCGACTACTGTATTACATAATGTCTCTTTTAGTATGGATAAAGGAGAATTATTAGCGATTGTTGGTAGTTCTGGTTCAGGTAAAAGTACATTGTTACATCTGTTAGGCGGATTAGATCAACCAACTCAAGGTAAAGTTATTTTTCAACAAAATGATTTAACCCGTATGTCAGCAAGCGCGAAAGCTGAATTGCGTAATCAAAATTTAGGGTTTATTTATCAGTTTCATCATTTATTGCCAGATTTTAGTGCGCTAGAAAATACCGCAATGCCATTATTGATTAGTGGTGTGCCCGTTAAGCAAGCTAAAGCACGGGCGATAGAAATACTAAACGCGGTTAGCTTATCGCATCGTGTTAGTCATCGGCCAGCGGAGCTGTCGGGAGGTGAACGTCAACGTGTTGCTATAGCTCGCGCCTTAGTTAATAATCCCGCATTGGTGATGGCCGATGAACCAACAGGAAATCTTGATCAACGCAATGCTGAAAGTATTTTTGAATTACTTCAAACATTAAATCAACAACATGGTACGGCCTTTCTTGTCGTGACACATGATCTTAAACTTGCTCAACGAATGAATCGTCAACTAGAAATGCGAGATGGACAATTGACTCTATCTAGCCCAGCGAGGGAAACATAAATGAGCAAATTACCCCTCTCTTTATTAATTGCTTTACGATTTAGCCGGGGTCGACAACGTAGTAGTTTAGTTTCGTTAATATCTATTATCTCTACATTAGGCATTGCACTTGGCGTAGCTGTACTTATTATCAGCTTAAGCGCGATGAATGGTTTTGAAAGAGAGCTTAGTAATCGCATTTTATCTGTCGTTCCCCATGCAACAATTACTCCCGATGAACAGCCTTATCTTACTTGGAAAAAAGATATCGAAGATTTATCCACTTCACCACATATTGTTGGTGCTGCACCTTACATTCTTTTTACTAGTTTGTTGGAGCAAGGCACGAAATTAAAAGCTGTACAAATTCGTGGTATTGATCCGCAACAGGAGCAAAAAATTAGTCAGCTTAATCATTATATTGATGCTGAGGTTTGGCAACGTTTTTCTGTAAATCATCAACAAATTATTCTTGGTAAAGGTGTAGCGGAACATTTAGGCGTAAAAGCAGGTGATTGGCTTACTATATTAATTCCTACAAATCCGGATAATCAAGATGATTTAGAAAAATTAGTTCAGCCTAAACGTATTCGTCTTCAAGTTATCGGTATTTTTGATATGGTGGGAGAGTTAGGTGCCAGTTTTGCGATTGTGCCTTTAGCCGATGCTCAAGATTATTTAAGTATGGGTGACAGTGTCACAGGTATTTCAGTTAAATTTGATGATGTATATCAAGCAAACACATTAATTATACAAGAAGGTAAACAATATTATCATGGCCCTGAAGCGACTATTTCTACGTGGATACAAAATTTTGGTCATATGTATCGCGATATTCAGTTAGTTCGTACCATTATGTATATTGCTATGGTGCTAGTGATTGGCGTTGCTTGCTTTAATATTGTTTCAACATTAGTCATGGCGGTGAAGGATAAAAGTAGCGATATCGCGGTATTACGAACGCAAGGGGCGAAAGATAGCCTTATTAGAACTATTTTTATTTGGTACGGATTATTGACAGGAACACTAGGCAGTGTTTTAGGTGTCATTATCGGTATCATAGCCTCATTAAATTTGACTGACATTATTCGACTGATTGAATCAATATCACATTATCATTTTTTGCAAGCCGATATTTATTTTGTTGATTACTTACCATCAGAATTGCATATGACCGACGTGATTATTGTTCTAATTACAGCATTATTTTTAAGTTTATTAGCCAGTGGTTATCCCGCACAACGTGCTTGTCGAATAAATCCTGCACAAATATTAAGTGGGCAATAATAACGAATGATTTTTATTCCTTAAAATGGAGTTAACCTAATAAACCTTATCTTGATATAAAAAAGGATGTGTTGTATGTATTATGGTTTCGATATGGGTGGCACAAAGATAGAAATGGGTGTATTTGATGATGCTTTAAATCGCCTTTGGACAAAGCGTGTCGCTACACCGAAGCGTGATTACTTAGCACTATTACGCGTATTTACGGAATTAACGAAAGAAGCTGATAACTATTTTAACTGTATTGGTCAAATCGGGGTTGGTATTCCTGGATTGATCGATCGTGATACCGGACTTGTATTTACAACAAATGTCCCTTGTGCTAAAGAAAAACCATTTGTAAGTGATTTGCAAGACTATTTACAACGTCCTGTTATGATTGATAACGATGCTAATTGCTTTGCTCTTTCAGAAGCATGGGATATAGAATTTCAACAGTATCCTAGTGTGTTAGGAATGATTCTGGGTACTGGATTAGGTGGCGGCTTTGTTCTCAATGGTAAAGTTTTTTCTGGACGTAACTCGACGGCTGGAGAAATTGGACATTTAAGATTACCCGTTGATTTACTCAAAATATTAGGATTTGATATTCCATTATTAAAATGTGGTTGCGGTCAGCATGGTTGTGTAGAGAATTATCTTTCTGGTCGTGGTTTTGAATGGTTATACCATCACTATTATCATGAAACGTTGTCAGCAAGTCAGATTATTGAGAATTATTATAAAAATAACAATAATGCAGCTGAGCATATCGATCGTTTTTTACGTTTGATGTCTGCTTATTTAGGAAATATTCTTACAATAATCGATCCGCATTTATTAGTTATTGGTGGTGGATTATCAAATTTTGACCTATTGTATTCTGAATTAGCAAAACAAATACCTGCTTACCTTTTTGATATTGCTAAGGTCCCACGAATTGAAAAAGCACGTTATGGTGATGCAGGTGGTGTAAGAGGTGCCGCTTTTTTAAATTTAATTCACTAATTCTGTATATTCATATAATTGGCATGAGATACTGAATCTATATGAAGCTTATACGAAATAATAGACGCCGTAGACGCCTTTATCAATTACAACGCAAGCGATTAGGATTATTTCATACTCATTTGATAAAAGCTCACTCAATCTTACCTAATATTGTCGTGCTAACCGGTGCAGGTATTTCTGCCGAATCAGGCTTAAAAACATTTAGAGCTTCAGATGGATTGTGGGAAAAATATCGTATTGATGATGTTGCAACACCAGAAGGTTACCAACGTGATCCCTTACTTGTTCATCATTTTTATAATGAACGACGTCGTCAATTATTTCATCCCTCAATAAAACCAAATCCAGCTCATATTGCACTTGCGCGACTTGAACAACAATTAATGGGGCATGTGCTAATTATCACTCAAAATATTGATAATTTACATGAACGAGCTAATAGTAATAATATTATTCATATGCATGGGCAACTGTTAAAAGCACGTTGTCCTGTGTCTGAACAACTTTATGATTGCTATGATGATTTACCGACTGATGAACCTTGTCAATGCTGTCAACCTGCGCATCGTTTACGGCCTCATATTGTTTGGTTTAATGAAATGCCTTTGGAATTATCGCGTATTTATCATGCATTAACACAAGCTGATTACTTTATTTCAATCGGTACTTCTGGAAATGTTTATCCAGCAGCCTATTTTGTTCAATATGCTAAACAGCATGGCGCCTATACCATTGAAATAAATCTTGATACCACAAAAAACACATTATATTTTGATAAACATTATTATGGTAAAGCGTCTGATATTGTGCCTACATGTATCGATAATTTATTGCATGAAATTATGCAAAAGTATTCCTAATTTTGTACAATTTATCTCACTATAATAAAATAGTTATGTCTAAAATGGCTTTATATAGTGAGATAAAATTTAGTTTATTTATATTAGACTCCAAGACAAGGTTTCTCCGGCCATAAAAGGAATTAATTTTTCACCGTTACTTATTTTATACTCATTGGGAACAATAAAAGGTTTTTTAACGAGTGTTATGGTCTGTTCGTTTACGGGTAATCCATAAAAAGTAGGGCCATTTACTGAGCAAAATGCCTCTAACTTATCTAAGGCATCAGCCTGTTCAAAAATACTCGCATATAATTGTAACGCAACAGGCGCATTAAAAATGCCCGCACAACCACAGCTATTTTCTTTCTGATGTTGTGTGTGGGGCGCAGAATCTGTCCCTAAAAAAAAGCGACGGCAACCCGATGTTACGGCATCAACTAAGGCTTGTCGGTGATGTTCTCTTTTCAAGATAGGTAAGCAATAATAGTGGGGTCTAATACCCTCTTTGAATATAGCATTACGATTTAACATTAAATGCTGTGGTGTTACTGTCGCGGCAATATTATCAGGCGCTTCAATAATGAATTCGGCTGCGTCTTTTGTGGTAACATGTTCCAAAACGATGTTTAAATTAGGTAATTTAGTCAATAATGGTAATAATTGTGTTTCAATAAATCGCGACTCTCGATCAAAAATATCAACCTCAGCTGAGGTGACCTCACCATGAATAAGTAAGGGCATGCCGTGTTCTTGCATTTGTTCTAATATAGGTAAAATTACTTCAATTGAACTTACACCTTGAGCTGAATTTGTTGTTGCATGTGCAGGATAAAGCTTTGCAGCAGTAAAAATGCCTCGCTTAAAACCATCAATTAATGTGGTCACATTTGTATCATCAGACAAATAACAGGTCATTAATGGAGTAAAATTAATATGATAATTATCTGCAGAGAGAATACGTTGGCGATACTGTTCTGCTTGAGCAATTGTTTTAATAGGTGGAATAAGATTAGGCATGATAATAGCGCGATGACAAAAGGCATGACTAAAAGGTAAAACATCATTTAGCATACTATTATCACGTAAATGTAAATGCCAGTCATCGGGTTTACGGATTGTTATTTGTTGAAGCATTATCATTTACCTATTGTTGAACAGAAACGTTGATAACGATTATACCTATCAGCCTAGATAAAATGCCAGCATAAACCCCGGTTAATATGCTATAAAGTACGTTAATAGGGTGATAATCATAGTTAAATGCGCGTAGATCGTGATGATTTTTTTTATAGAATATACAGAAGTTATAATTGTATAACGGTAGTTATCATGAAAAATAAGCATGATAAATAAATTTAAAAAAATAAACTTTGCCGAATCAGAATTGAAAATGGGATGACGGCTGATACAAGTTTTTAGAGATAAACTATGCTCATCGCTATTTTCTACTGTATCTTAACCTAAGACTCATCAATTAGCCCAAAATAGTGCATATAAAAGGGGAATGGTATAATGGGCTGAGCAAAGTATTAATCAACCCATTATTTATCAATAAGTAAATTATCGCCCCGTTTTTAACCGTTGATAATATTTCTCATATATTTCATTTGCTTGCCCAACATCATTTTGCCATTCCCCTTTTTTAAGGATTTCTGGATCAGGATATAATGATTTGTCATTTGCTATTTGTTTAGGCAGTAATTGCCTGGCAGTTAAATTAGGTGTGGGATAACCCACTTCAAGAGAGATTTTCGCTGCAATATCAGGGCGTAGAAGAAAGTCTATTAACTTTAATGCGCCTTCCACATTTTTCGCTTTAGCTGGGATTGATAAACTATCCATCCAGAACACGGCACCATCTTCAGGCCAAATGAAATGCATAGCAACACCTTCTTTACGCGCAATATAAGCAGAACCATTCCATATCATACCAATATTAACTTCACCTTCTATAAAAGGATTGGCCGGTGAGTCAGAATTAAAAGCGCGTACATTAGGCATTAATTTTTTTAATTCTTGATAGGCTTTTTCAATTTCTTCAGGATTAATCGTATTGCCTGAATACCCTAATTTGTGCAGTGCGATGGCAAAAACTTCTCGTGTATCATCTAATAACAATAGTTGATCTTTATATTCATCACGCCAAAGATCCGCCCATGATTTAATTGTATTAGGATTTATTTCATCGCTATTGACACCTATCGCACTGCCACCCCAAAAATAAGGTATGGAATATTGATTTTCTGGATCAAAAGATTGATGTAATAATGCCGGATCAAGATGTCGATAATTTGATAATTTGTTATGATCGATCTTTTGCAACATACCTTCTTTAGCCATTTTTTTGATAAAATAGGTAGAAGGGGTGATTAAATCATAACCACCATCAGGGTGGGTTTTTAACTTAGCGTAAAGGGTTTCATTTGACTCATAAGTTGAGTAAATAACGCGTATGCCGGTTTCTTTTGTAAATTGTTCCAGCAATCCTGGAGGGACATATTCTGACCAGTTATAAAAGTAAATTACATCGGAATGAGATGCATATACATTATTGCCTAATAACATAGTAATTGTTACTAGAGTGATGTTTAGCCATTTTTTCAATGTAGTTGTCTCCTGATTAGATTACCATTTGCGGTCCGGTTTTTGACGGATTAAACCTGCTGACGACTGATGAGCAGATAAGAAAACAGTGAATGACATAAGGTATAAGTTAAACAAAATATCAGCTATTTGACTGTGCTGATCGTTTTAAAATGACTTGACTCATGATAACAAGTAACAACGTTAGTAATAACATTATGGTGGCTAATGCATTAACTTCGGGTGATACACCAACTTTAACCATAGAATAAATTTTTATAGGTAAAATTTCATAAGTTGGCCCTGTTACAAAGGAAGAAACAACAACATCATCCATAGATAAAGTGAAACTAAGTAACCAACCTGCAGCTACAGCAGGCATGGCAATCGGTAAAATGATTCTTCTTAAAATGGTTAATTCATTTGCGCCAAGATCTCTGGCCGCTTCTAGCATGCGAACATCAAAACCTTTTAAGCGTGAATAAACAGTGATCACAACAAAAGGCAGGCAAAATGTCACATGAGAAAATAACAATGACCAAAAACCTAACGAAACACCTAATAATATAAATAAAGCAAGTAATGAAATAGCCATAACGATATCTGGTGATGTCATCACAATAAATAACATTCCGCTCACAAAAGGTTTGGCACGAAAATGATAGCGGAACAAGGCAATAGCAGTAATAAAGCCCATTAATGTGGTCAATGTGGCTGATAATGTCGCGATTGTTATTGAGTGACCGGCAGCCTGAATTAATCCATCATTATTGAATAATCGATGATACCAATTGAGCGTAAAACCAGACCATTTAATTCCAGAACGAGATTCATTGAAGGAATTAGCAATCAAAATAATAATAGGGATATATAAATAGGCATAAATTATACTCATAAATATGGTTGATAAAAACCGTTTGCTCATTCCAACTCCACCTTTTTATTAAGTAATTTTCCTGCACGAAAATAAATAAATAAAAGAATGCCCATAACGAGAGTGAGACAAATACTTGTTGCAGAACCAAATGGCCAATCACGCATACGCAAAATTTGATCTTTAATGACATTACCAACCAGTAAATTTTTTGCACCACCTAATAAATCGGAAACATAAAACATCCCCATGGCCGGCAAGATAACTAATAAACATCCGGCAATGATACCTGGTGTAGTTAATGGTAATATTACTTTAATAAAACATTGTAATCGGGATGCTCCAAGGTCACGCGCAGCTTCAATATAATTTTTATCAAGTTTTTCAATGCTCGAATATAACGGCAGGATCATGAAAGGTAATAAAATATAGACTAAGCCAATAATGACCGCCTGCTGAGTAAACATGAGCCGTAATGGTTTTTCAATAATACCTAAATTCAGTAATAGGGTATTTAATAAACCTTTGGCACCAATAAATCCTTTTAATCCATAGATACGGATCAATGAGTTAGTCCAAAAAGGAATAATTAATAAAAATAGCATGATAGGCTGAATTTTTTCTGGTAACTTGGCCAGTATAAAAGCAAATGGGTAACCCAGAAGCAAACATATTATTGTAGTTATTATGGCCATATTTAATGAGTGCCACACCACTTCTGCATAAAGCGGATTAATTAATTGATAATAATTATTAAATGTAAAAGTAAATGAAGCTAAATTTTCTTCATTACTTGTCATAAAACTCATAATAATAACCATCAAATTAGGGAATAGCACAAAGAGACTAAGCCACGTGATCACGGTGATAATAATCACACATTTAACATTCTGAGGTTTCAGAAAATTAATTTTCATTAGGCAATATAACCTCCCAACTAGGAACCCAATTGATTACCATTTTTTGCTCAAGTTTATGGTCAAAATCAGGATCATCTTCATTGAAAAATTCACTTACCAAAACAATTTTACCACTTTCAAGTTCAACGACTGAATCTAGTGTAACACCTTTATAATTACGTTCACGAATATAACCAATGATCCCTTCAGCAGCTTCGCTATCATTTATTTCTTCTACGCGGAGATCTTCTGGTCGTAACAATACATGAAACTTATCGCCCATTTTAAAATCTTTATCAGTGTAAATGTTACATTCACATCCCTCAACATTTGCTCGGATATGCTGTTCATCTATGCGATATAACGCAGTCGCGTCGAATATATTAATTTCACCAATAAAACTCGCTACAAATAGATTTTTAGGTTCTTCATAGATTTCTCGAGGAGTACCATCTTGTTCAATTTTACCTTCTCTCATGACAACAATACGATCTGACATACTCAATGCCTCTTCTTGGTCATGGGTGACAAAAATAAACGTAATATTTAGTTTGCGTTGTAGGGCTTTTAATTCGTTCTGCATTTGTTTACGTAATTTATAATCAAGTGCAGATAGACATTCATCAAGCAATAATACTTTAGGTTTATTTACTACAGCGCGCGCAATCGCCACACGCTGTTGTTGACCACCTGATAATTGATGAGGTCGTCTATAGGCAAATTCCTCCAATTGTACCATACGTAATGCTTCTAAGACCCGAGGTTTAATTTGAGCTGCGGGAGTCTTTTGCATACGTAAGCCAAAAGCAATATTATCAAAGACCGTCATATGAGGAAAAAGCGCATAACTTTGAAATACTGTATTAATACAACGGTTCTCAGCGGGTTGTTGGGTTATATCTTGACCAGTCAGCATGATCTGTCCATGATCAATGGATTCTAATCCTGCTATGAGGCGTAAAATCGTTGTTTTTCCACAACCAGATGGACCGAGAATGGTTAAAAATTCACCATCATTAATGGTTAAATTAAAGTCGTTAATAATTGCTTTATTAGCAAAGCTTTTATTTATATTGATAAGTTCAATAACTGGATAAGAAGAAAAAGAGTCAGTCATTTATTTTATATCTCTATCCCGTCGAATAAAGCAGATAGGACCTGTTACCAGAAAAGACCGTAATTCAATAATAGTTGATTATTAGAAACTGGTAACACCATGATGCTTATAATAATTAAGCTTGCGCATAATAGACGCTGTTATACTTAATTGAAAGTAATATCATGCAAATTTATTACTCTTTTTTGCTAAAGTGTATTTTTTTAAAATAAATGATAAAAAAAGTAACAAAAAAAGCAGCCTATTGAGTCGAGAATTCGTTACTATACCCATCATTATTATTTTATATATCATCAATAACTTACACTGAGTAGTGTTATGGACAAACTTTTTGACCGTTTTTTTAGTTATATTAGTGTTGATACACAATCAAAATCTACTAGCCGCCAAACGCCAAGTTCTGAAGGACAACGTAAGCTGGCTAACCAAATTAAACAAGAGCTTACGGCACTTGGATTAACACAAATTAATCTTACTGAGCAAGGCTATTTAATGGCAACATTACCAGCAAATGTTGACTGGAAAGTGCCAACAATTGGTTTTATTGCTCATCTAGATACCTCACCAGATTTTAGTGGTAAACAGGTTACGCCACAATTAATCGAAAATTATCGAGGAGGCGATATTGCGCTAGGTATTGGTGATGAAGTCCTTTCGCCAATAATGTTTCCTGTATTACATCAGCTTCTTGGTTACTCATTAATCACTACAGACGGTAAAACCTTATTAGGTGCTGATGATAAAGCAGGAATAGCCGAAATCATTACAGCGATGAGTTATCTTAAGCAACATAATATTCCACATGGTGATATTCGTATCGCTTTTACGCCAGATGAGGAAATAGGGAGAGGTGCTCAGCATTTTGACGTACCCTGTTTTGATGCTGATTGGGCTTATACCGTAGATGGGGGTGGAATTGGTGAATTAGAATATGAAAACTTTAATGCAGCTAGAGCAATTATAAAAATTTCAGGTAATAATGTGCATCCTGGTACAGCTAAAGATGTAATGGTAAATGCATTACAATTGGTAACGCAATTTCATCAACAATTGCCGATTGAAGAAACACCTGAAAATACCGAGGGTTATCAGGGATTTTTTCATCTTACTGAAATAAAAGGTAATGTTGAATATGCAGAAATGCATTATTTGATCAGAGATTTTACACAAGATGGCTTTGAAGCACGTAAACGAAAACTCATTGATCTTGCCAAGTTGCTAGGTAATAAACTTAATAAGAATTGTTATATTGAAGTTGATATAACAGATACTTATTATAATATGAAAGAACATATTGTTAAGCATCCACATATTGTTGAACTTGCTAAACAGGCCATGCTTGATTGCGAAATAACACCTGTTATTAAACCTATCCGAGGTGGGACAGATGGTGCTCAGCTTTCTTTTAAGGGCTTACCATGTCCCAATCTCTTTACAGGCGGTTATAATTATCATAGTAAGCATGAATTTATTACCGTAGAAGGAATGGAAAAAGCTGTACAGGTTATTGCTAGAATAGCTGAACTTACCGCACTTAAAACTAAACCTCGTACGTAAAAGCGCATATAGCCCTATCAACAAAAAGAGGATTAAATCTCTTTTTGTTGATAGGTCGCAATAAATTTCCATAAAGGTGCGGCCATTAATGCCTGGATAATTTTGCCTTGCATTAATAATGATTTTATTTCGTCTAAGCTAAAAAGATGAACGCGTAAATCTTCAGTTTCATCTAGATGGGGCTCACTAATTTTTTCTACATCGGTCGCTAAAAATGTATATGTCAGATTATTATGATTAGATGGATTAGGCGATAACACCATAAATTGTTGCCAGTGACCATATCCATAGCCTGTTTCTTCAAGTAGCTCACGTTGAGCAGAGTATAAGGGCGTTATATCTTTTTCGTCACAAATACCTGCACAAAGTTCATAATTGATGCTTTGTAACCCATGCCGGTATTGAGATACCAGTATAAATTGACTAGCTTTAGTGATAGCTATGGTATTTACCCAATGGGGATATTCAAATACATAATAGTTTGGAATAGTACTGCCATTAGGTAAGTTAACTCTATCGCGTCTTACTGTAAGCCAGGATTCCTGATGTATATACTCACTTTGTATTATCTGCCAATGCATAATTTCATGTTTTTTCATATTAAAATTATCTTATATCTTATTTATTATTTTTCTAATCTTGATTGTCTATTTTGTGTAAGTAAGCACAAATAATTTGATAAAATAAACTATGTATCATTATAAGCGTGTAACTTTATAATAAAACTACACGCCTTTGTTTGTTTGTCGCTTATTTGTAATATAATGATATAATTACATAATCTATTATCTATAGAAAAACTAACACATTTATCGTGTAATTTAATAGTCAGAAAAATACCAATAACCACTATTGATCAGTTCTGTTAAGAGCGCAATAAAGCTTTTACTTTCCATGGCGCTTGCAATTAATGCTGCGTTAATTTCATGATATTTACACAATACATCCAAGACATCTGTATGTGAGCTAATAATGGGCTCACCATTTACAAAATAGCGTCCACCAACATGTAAAACGCGCAAACCATTCAATCGAATAAGCGTTTCTCCCTGTTTTAATAAATCATAAACATCGTCTTTTTGATAAGCAGGATCTGGCCGAACGATATCTAATTCATGTAATGGCGTTGTAATAAAACGGCCTAACCAATCATTAAACGTATCAGGTTGTTGTATTACATCAATCATTAATTGGCGTAGTTTTTCGATTTCTTTAGGCGAGACATCTGCAGTTGAGATAGGAAGCATAAGTTCTGGATCAGTATAATGTATATTACCTAAATCATGCTCAAGAACGTAATCAGCAAAGCTACTAATAAGTTCACGTCCGTTAGGGGCACGAAAGCCAATAGAAAAACTCATTGCTGTTTCAATAGTGTAACCTTCGTGTGGGAACCCAGGTGGAATATAAAGAATATCACCACTTTCCAAAATAGTATCAATAATCGCATCAAAAGGCTCAACATGTAACAATGCTGGATGTGGACACCACTGTTTTAACGGTAGCGCATCACCTACACGCCAATGCCTTTTGCCACTCCCTTGAATAATAAAAACATCATAATTATCGATATGAGGACCAACACCACCTTTAGGGGTAGAAAACGATACCATTAGATCATCAAAGCGCCAGTCAGGGAGTCGCTGAAAAGGGGGAATTAATGCGGCAGAAGGTTGATGCCAATGGTTTACTGCCTGAACAAGTAAAGACCAGTTAGTTTCTCCAAGATTATTAAAAGACTCAAATGGTCCATTAGCGGCTTGCCAATGCCCATTATTATGGCTGATTAATCGGCTATCGACATCCGTTTCCATCGCTAAACCGGCAAGTTCATCAGCAGAGATAGGATCAATAAATTGTTTAAATGCGTGCTTTAATATAACTGGCTTTTTTTGCCAGTATTCCTTCAAAAAATTGTTCCAATCAAGATCAAGTTGATAATCCATAATTGCGTTTCCAAAAAAGCAGATAAGAAAAAAATATTATAGGCTAACTATTTTTTTCCGGTTAGCTAAATAAAGTTAACTGTGCTATAAAATTGCTTTTTTCGCAATTGGCTATCACGTTAACTATAACAACTCGACATTATTATAGCCAATGCACTACCAAAAATTTTATAAATTACTACTTAGTAAAGGTATAAATATGTCGATTTCCCATCAAATATCTATCTCGACACCAACGATTTACGATTTACATAGTCATACGATACATTCTGATGGTAATTTGACTACCGAACAACTTATTCAACGAGCGATCAATGTTGGCGTCAATGTTTTAGCGATAACAGATCATGACACTGTAGCCGCATTACCCGAAGCGGAAATAATTATAAAAGAACATACCTTACCTTTAACCTTAATTAATGGGGTTGAAATTTCTACTGTTTGGCAAGGTTTTGATATTCATCTTGTAGGATTAAAATTTGATTACAAACATCAATCCATTATTAATTTATTATATCAACAACAGCAAAGTCGAATAATACGTGCTAAAGAAATTGCTAACAAGCTAGAAAAAAAAGGTATTCCTAATGCATTTGACGGCGCTAAGCATTTTGCAGGAGACGGGCAAATTACGCGTGCGCATTTTGCCCGTTATTTAGTTCGTTTGGGAAAAGCTAAAACACAAGCACAAATTTTTAACTATTTTTTAACGAAAGGAAAAATAGGATATGTTCCTCCTATGTGGTGTGATATTGCTCAGGCAATCGATACTATCCATTCGGCGGGTGGACGAATCGTATTAGCTCATCCAGATCGCTATAAGTTATCTGCAAAATGGTTACGTCGCCTAATTTTCGATTTTAAAGAATGTGGTGGCGATGCGATTGAAGTTGCTTCTTGCCGGCAAGCACCGGATCGTCGTCAGCAACTTGCACGGTATGCACAGGAATATCAGTTATTAGCATCACAGGGCTCAGATTTTCATATTATTGAACCATGGATAGAATTAGGTCGAGGTCTCCATCTTCCCAAAGAAGTCAAACCCGTTTGGTTTGACTGGGAATAACAACATTATTTCTTGAATCATGATATACTCATGTCTGTTTAATGTTCATCTGGTTGAAATTAATACTGACTAGATGAAAGGAGGAGTTATGAGTCAGTTTTTTTATATTCATCCAGAGAATCCACAACCAAGGTTAATTAAGCAATCGGTGGAATTATTAATGCAAGGTGGTATTATTGTCTATCCTACCGATTCAGGCTATGCATTAGGTTGTAAATTGGAAAATAAACCTGCGATGGAGAGAATTTGTCGTATAAGGCAATTACCAGCGAATCACCATTTTACTTTAGTATGTCGTGATTTATCGGAAGTATCTTCATATGCTTATGTAAATAATATAACCTTTCGTCTTATGAAAAACAATACGCCGGGAAATTATACATTTATATTAAAAGCAACAAAAGAAGTACCGCGCCGTCTGATGAATGAAAAACGAAAAACAATTGGTTTGCGGGTGCCATCAAATCCAATCGCTCTGGCTTTACTTGAACAACTCAACGAACCTTTAATGTCGACAACTTTGATGTTGCCAGAAGAGGAACAAGCTTACTCTGATCCTGACGAAATCCGCGAACATTTAGAGAAACAGGTAGACTTAATTATCCATGGTGGTTTTTTAAGTCAAGAACCGACAACGGTGATAGATTTAACCGAAGATTCTCCCGTGATCATTCGGGTAGGTAAAGGTGATATTATGCCTTTCCAATAAGAGTGACCTACGATTATTATTAAAGAGTAATTTACCGTCAGTTAAGACTGATATTTGGATAATGACGCCTGTGAAGGTGACAATAGAGGTAGCTCAATGAGCGAAAAGTTACAAAAAGTGCTAGCCAACTCCGGCCATGGCTCACGCCGTGAAATTGAAACAATGATCCGTGATGGACGCATTAGTGTTAATGGTCAAATCGCTATCTTAGGCGATCGCATTGATGTAAATCAATCAATTAAAGTGCGTATTGATGGACATCTTGTTAATTTACGTAGTAATGAAGATGCTTGGTGTCGGGTATTACTTTATTATAAACCAGAGGGCGAACTTTGTACTCAACGTGATCCTGAAGGTCGACCTACAGTATTTGCCCGATTACCAAAAATTCGGGGGTGCCGATGGATAGCAGTAGGGAGATTAGATATTAATACTTCCGGACTCATGTTGTTTACGACAGATGGCGAATTGGCAAACAGATTGATGCATCCGCGTCATGAAGTAGAACGTGAATATGCAGTCAGAGTCTTTGGCGAACTGACAGATGAAAAGTTGAAATCACTACGGACAGGGATCCAACTTGAAGATGGACCAGCGGCCTTCAAGAAATTAGTTTATGCAGGTGGTGAAGGTATTAATCAGTGGTTTAATGTGACACTGACGGAAGGGCGTAATAGGGAAGTCAGGCGATTATGGGAAGCGGTGGATATTCAGGTAAGCCGTTTAATCCGTATTCGCTATGGTGATATAAGTCTGCCTAAAGGTTTACCTCGGGGTGGCTGGCAAGAACTTCATTTAAATGAAATTAATTATTTACGTCAATTAGTTGGTTTGCCGGTAGAATCAACAAGTAAAATTGTTGCGAATAAAGATCGTAAACGTGTAAAGGCAAGCCAGGTGCGTAGAGCTGTTAAACGACAGACACAACGCGCTATGAACAAGGTAAGCCAAAGGGCAAAAAGATAATACGTAGTTATCAGCTCAAGTAGGTATATTACTATGACGAGCGGTTAATCTTATTATATATGTAATAAAGTGTGATGATACATCATACTTTATTACATTATCTATTTTCATTTGTTACTCGGCTTTCTATCTGGCTGAGCATCTAAGCAACGGCCATTAATATTAAGGCTATCATTTCCCATAAGATAAAGATAAGCAGGCATAATTTCGGCCGGTTTACGTAGTGTTTCAGGATCTTCATTAGGAAAAGCCAGTGCACGCATTTTTGTGCGTGTAGCTCCAGGGTTAATCGCATTGAAGCGTAAATGCGTATCTTGATATTCATTTGCCAAAATTTGCATTAATCCTTCTGTTGCAAATTTAGATACGGAATAGGCACCCCAATTTTTTCGTCCTTGTTGACCAACGCTTGAACTTGTAAAAATAACGGAAGGATGTGTAGCCTTTAATAATAAAGGTAATAATGCTTGAACCAGCATAAAGTTAGCATTAACGTTAACTTGCATTACTTGATGCCAAATTTTTGGGTTTTGTTGTTCAATAGGTTTAATTTCACCTAAGATACCTGCATTTAATAGTAATCCATCAAGATGTGGGATCTGTTTTGAAATATCATTAGCTAGTTGTTTATAATCATCAGGTTTAGCGTTAAGTAAATCAAATACAATGGCTGTATGGGCGTGTTTACTAAACGTAGCGATATTGTGTTTGAGTTGTTTTAACTTGCTAATAGAGCGGCCCAATAATAATAACCTTGCACCATAAGCGGCATAAAATCGGGCGGCTTCAAAACCAATCCCATCACTGGCTCCGGTAACTAAGATTATGCGATCTGTCAGCAAGTCCCTGCTGGGTTCGTAACTCATAACATATTTCTCCTGATAATAGAAGTTAAACTATAAAAGGAATATCATTCAATGTATTTGTAACAGCAATCTTACCTAGTTTATTACTAATAATATAGGGGTTCTAACATTATAATATCGAAAGCTGGTATCTGTATTATTAAATTAATCATCAATTAGGTTCATTTTATGATAGATAACAATTTTACGCATTTTTTATAGCAATCCAAAAAAGAAATAAGTTTAAATTAAAAATAACGATTTTATTTAACAATATGTTAATGTAAGAGATTGATGACGACTAATGCCGATAAACGTAATAGCTAGAATTTATTGCATATTATTTCTATAGGTTTTGTTTGCCATCAGTGGAGAATTTGCTACAGTACAAAACAATTTCTTTAGATTGGAATAGGATTATATTTGTGGATTTTATATATCAATATCTGTTTTTTTTAGCTAAAGCAGTCACCTTTGTTATTGCATTTGGTGCCGTTATTGCTTTAGTCGTAAATGCACGCCATAAGAAAACCAATAAACAAGGCACGATGGAATTACTCGATCTAAGCGAGCAATACCATGAAATGAAAAAAGATATGCAAATGCGTTGTTTAGATGAAGATCAGCTTAAAGCATGGTGTAAGTCTGAAAAAAAACAGGCAAAAATAACGGCTAAACAGAAAAAAGCTGAAGCAAAAAAAGGCATTAGTAATGAAACTGATAATAAACAAAAATCACGATTGTTTGTTATTAGTTTTAAAGGAAGTGTTGATGCACATGAGGTTGAATCATTACGTCAGGAAATTACTGCCGTTTTAGCCATTGCACAAGCAGACGATGAAGTGCTCATTAAATTAGAAAGTCCAGGCGGCGTCGTACATGGTTATGGATTGGCTGCATCACAACTTGATCGAATTAAGCAACGGGGATTACGTTTGACTGTAGCTATTGATAAAGTTGCTGCAAGTGGTGGTTATATGATGGCATGTGTTGCCAATAAAATTGTTTCAGCGCCTTTTGCTATTGTAGGATCTATTGGGGTGGTTGCGCAAATTCCTAATATCAATCGATTGCTAAAGAAACATGATGTTGATATTGAATTACATACTGCTGGTGAATTTAAACGTACCTTGACTGTGTTAGGTGAAAATAGTGAACAAGGTCGTGAAAAATTCAAACAGGATCTTAATGAAACCCATGGTTTATTTAAAGATTTTGTAAGCCAACATCGTCCTACTTTAGATATCAATAATGTTGCTACTGGGGAATATTGGTTTGGTATACAGGCTAAACAAAAAGGATTGGTTGATGAGATCACTACCAGTGATGATTTAATTTTACAGCATATAGAAGATAAGCAAATTTTAGCAGTTCATTATATTCAGCGTAAAAAATTAGCTGAACGCCTTAGCTTAAGTATGGCTGAAGCGGCAGATCGCTTATTTTTACGTTGGTGGCAGCGTGGGCAAAAACCTTTGCTATAATTCGCTATCAAATAAAGATCATATAAATCAATTAAAAAGGGCAGAAATGCCCTTTTTGTTATTAGAATTGCTATGGCTTAGACCGATTATTTTTAATTACTTTAAATCAAGCTATTTATTGATACACTGTTTAACTTTTTGTTTTTTTAATTCTAATTATTTATTTAGCAATCTAAGTAAGTTACTTATTTGAAGTTAGCTAATACAGATAAAATAGTGGATTATTTGTTAGTAAATCTATTGTCATGTTCTTGACGAAAGCTAAAGATTGGCTTGCTACAATCAAAACTAGGCTAGCTTTTTTACTCACAAGGCTAAGTAAATCACCTTGTTTATCTAATTATTTATTATGATATAAAAGTTACGAAATAGAAATGGATAAGCTGCTCACGCTATTTCTATCAACTTATAAGGATCTATTACTTTTATACTTAAATACGTTTAATTTTTATTCGCTCACCTAAGTTTAATAGTAAGTGACATCAGTTTTTATCATTTAATGTGATGTATAGCTGATTTTTATTTATCTACCGAGTAAGCGACCCCCTCATTATGTTAGCTTTTTGCTCATATAAAATCCTTAATTATGTACATTCGTACAGAAAGAGTGTGGCTATGAGCATTAGTAATTTACTATATAGTCTCTCTAATAAAAACTATAACTTATTCTTAAATCTGATATACTGTTTATATATACAGTATATTTATTTAGAGGATATAATGAGAAAAGATATTCTCCATAAACTTCAGATTTTAGCCGAGTCAGCAAAATATGATGTTTCGTGTGCATCAAGTGGTGTAACACGAAAAAATCGCGCTGGTGGTATTGGTAGTGCCAATGGTTGGGGAATTTGCCACAGTTATACCGCCGATGGACGTTGTGTTTCATTATTAAAAATAATGCTAACTAATTTTTGCTTGTTTGATTGTGCTTATTGTATTAATCGACATAGTAATGATATTGAGAGGGCGGCTTTTACTCCTAATGAGCTGGTTGAATTAACCATTGAGTTTTATCGTCGTAATTATATTGAAGGACTATTTTTAAGCTCTGGCATTATAAAAAATCCTGATCATACCATGGAAAAAATGCTTAGAGTGGTAAAAGCGTTACGTACGACACATCAATTTAACGGCTATATTCACATGAAGAGTATTCCAGGCGCGAGCCAGGAGTTAGTTCATCAAGTGGGATTATATGTTGATCGTATGAGCGTCAACATCGAAATCGCCACAGAGCAAAATTTAAAATTACTTGCACCGGACAAAGATCACCAAAGCATATACCAACCTATGCAATTTATACGGCAAGGTATCTATGAAAATAAGGAAGATCGACGTAAATTTAGATCTACACCGCGTTTTGTGCCTGCTGGGCAGAGTACTCAAATTATTGTGGGGGCCAGCAATGAAAATGATAAGCAAATTTTACAATTATCAACTTTACTTTATCAACGCAATGATATGAAACGTGTCTATTATTCTGGGTTTATTCCTGTAAACAGTTATGATCGTCGTTTACCTGTTGTGCAAGATGTGCCTTTAAAACGTGAAAACAGACTTTATCAAGCTGATTGGTTAATACGTTTTTATCATTTTTCAGCAAGTGAATTGGTTGATGAGAAGCATTTAAATCTTGATTTAGACATAGATCCTAAATTGGCATGGGCAATTCGTCATCCTGAATTTTTTCCTATTGATATTAATCGTGCTGATTATCAACAGATCCTTCGAGTACCAGGTATCGGTATCAAGTCAGCTAAATTAATTGTATCTGCGCGTAGGCATAACCGATTGACATCTGAATTGTTAAGAAAAATAGGTGTAGTTATGAAACGAGCAAAATATTTTATTAGTTGTGGTGAATTAAAAGCGCCAACTATTCATGACGTTACACCTGACGCTATTAAGCAGTTATTTTCAATATCGCACGCTGAAATAAAACAAAATGCATTACAAGTGAATAAACGAGCAATAATACAACCTAAAATAGAGCAGTTAATGTTTTCATTTGACGAATAATTTGATGTGTCTAAATATTTTTGTTTAATGTGGTAATAGCTAATATGAATATATTTTCTTATGATAAAACCTTTGAAGGATTATTAACGGCTATATTTGATGCCTATTCTTTAAAAATTTATCCAGATCAATTAATTTCTACACAAGTTATTCCTCCTTTATTTTATAATTATTTACATACCGTGGTCAGTAAAGAAGATAAGGCAAATCGTGTTTGGAATACATTGCAAAAAAAAGTATCACGACGTGGGTGTAATCATATTATCTATGCTTGGCAGTCAGAGGTAGATACAAGTGATATGCTTATTTTTCGCTATATTCGTAAAATTGTAGATTCGCCAAAAATAATAGAAACTGATTTTACAGATCCTGATATTCTTGAAATGCGACAATTAGCCAAAAAAGTGAGTAAAGAGCTCCATGCCATGATGCAATTTGTTCGTTTTCAAAAAACAAAGGAAAATGTGTACTTTTCGCTGTGCGCACCTAAATTTAATGTACTCCCTTTTGCTATCAGACATTTCACTGATCGTTTCGCTGATCAATGTTGGGCAATTTATGATGAAATACGGCAATTCGGTTATTTTTATAATAAAAAAAAGGTTGCAGAAATAGTTCTTGATGCAGATGCTATTCAATATGGTAAGCTTAATAAGCAGTTACTCGCAGATGATGAAATTGTATTTCAACAGTTATGGCGACGTTATTTTGAGTCCATCAACATTAAAGAAAGAGCTAATCCAAAGGTACAACGAAGTTATATGCCTAAACGTTTCTGGCACTATTTACCAGAAATGCAAATAAACTGATTGTTATATCGCTAATATAACTCAAAAATAATAAATACTTGGTATTTTTTACCCATATGAGTTAATAAAATACAGCCCTAGAAATGCTTTATATACAAATGGTTAAGCTGATTTTTTATGTTAAGTAAGAAAAAAATGAGTAATAGCTAAATAATGTATTGAAAAATGTAATTTGCGAATTACAATACCCGCCTATTTTAATTTCGATAGTACAGTTACCGTATTATCTAAAAAATCACTCTGTGATGATCTGAATTGTTTTACAGTAAACTAATTGTATAGAGTATGAATAAATGTCCATACTCAAAATGGTGTTAGTAGCATGAGAATGCTTATTATACAGTTTTCTTTATTTGCTATCTGACAGTTTTATTGAAAAATTAACTGTTTGGTTAGGAGACATGGCTATGATAACTCGATCTGCCGATATTATTCTGCATAATGCATGCATTTATACTATGGATCAGAATAATACTATTAAGCAGGCAATTGCTATAAAAGAGGGTTATATTATTGCCACAGGCAGTAATGACGAAATTCAGCAATATGCTTGTGATACAACAAAGCAAATTGATCTGCAGGGGCAAATGGTAATACCCGGCATTATTGACAGCCATTTACATCCATTTTGGGGTGGACAACAACTTGCTAATTGTAGTCTTGAATATCGAGAGTTAACATTACAAGAAACACTTAATTATATTCAAAAACATTTAGATAATGATCCATTAACAGGAGAAAATGATTGGTTTCAAGTGAGAGCGTGGTTACGTTCAGCAATGTTACCACCTGGCACAGATATCACGCGAGCCGATCTAGATACATTAAATTCAAAACGACCTATCATTGTCTTTGCTAATGATTGCCATACATTAGTCGCTAATAGTAGAGCGTTAACACTGTTTGGTTTGGATGAATCAACACCTGAACCAGCTGATGGTAAATTAGGTAGAACCGCCGACGGAAAACTTAATGGTATCCTTGAAGATGCTCCTGCAATGCGTGCATATGACAGTATTCCCCCATTATCAAAAGAACAAAATGCTATTATTGCTGACAATGTACAAAAAGTCCTAAATCGTCAAGGTGTAACTACAGTATTTGACGCTAGGTTATTAACAGTACAATTAGATGCGTTTGGTGAATTAAAAAGACAAAATAAACTCAATTTACGTTATATCGGGGCAAAAGAAATCACGCCTGATGATGTTATTGCACCTGAAAATGCTGCGGCTACATTACAAAACGTAGTACAATTCGCGAAGAAATACACTACAAATGTAATGACACCGTCACCAGAAATTTCAATAAGTAGTATTAAATTATTTGTTGATGGGGTATTACAGGCGCCAATGATGACAGCATCTTTACTCCAGCCTTATCGCGAGAATAAAGGATCTGAAACACATCCTGACTGGCAACCGTCTGAACGATATGGTGATCTTTATTTTCCAATTGATGTGCTTAATGCGATTGTTAATGAGACGGCTAAAGTTGGTTTAGATATTCATTTACATACCGTAGGTGATGGCGCCATAGAAGTGATGCTTGATGCTGTTGCGTCTATGCGTAAAGATTTTCCAAATAAAGATATCCGTCCTGCTTTTGCGCATAATGAATTAGTAGCCCCACATCAATTTAAGCGATTTGCCGATCTAAACGCAACTGCGGTATTATCATTTCAGTGGGCTGCGATGCCTGAGATGATTATACATGAAGAAGAATTACTTTTAGGTAAAGAGCGTAGCCAATATTTAGAGCCGGCAGGACGTTTTATCGATGCGGGGGCCAGAATATCTTATGGAAGTGATTGGCCAATCGATAAGCTAGATCAATGGTATAACTTCCAAGTTGGAGTAACAAGAACGGGACGGGCACCTGTGGGTGATAAAGGTTTTAGATTAGCAAATGATCGCGATCTTAGCATAACAGAACTATTAAGAGCGATTACCATTGATGCAGCTTATGTCTTGCATATGGAGAAATATATTGGCTCTTTAGAAGAAAATAAATTTGCTGATTTAATAGTTTTAGACAGGAATTTATTTGAAATAGATAAATTCGAAATTGAAAATACAAACGTTTTAATGACGATGGTAGGTGGTAATATCGTCCATCAAAGTAATGAGGATTGAATAAATGCAAATGATTAATATTTATCGCGCGTTTATGTGGGTGGCATGGTTAACCAAATCTTATTATACCACTCTTATGTTTGTCATTTGTCAAATAAAAAATTCAATTCTTAGTCTGGCTATAGCCAGACAATTCTTTATTAGCAATCCTCGAAGTTGTTCTCCATGAGTATCACTTGAATGTTATTGGCGCATTAGGCGCACATCGTCTGATTTTACATAGTTAGCAAAATGTAGATAGAGTAAATAAAACATTTAAGATGTGTGATTCATCTATATTGCTTTATTATTTTAGGAAAATTTTTTCCTCTTTCTTTTTCACGTTCCGCATTTTGAAGGATATCATTATTATGGGGAAGCATACTGTACAAATGCAACGAATTTTAGGTACTCCCGCATTAGTTGCTTTTGGCTTGGCGTATATGGTGCCATTAACGATATTTACCACTTATGGTGAAGTCACTGTTCTAAGTCAAGGGCATTTACCTGTGGCTTATATAATTACATTGGCAACAATGATTTTTACTGCGCTCAGTTATTGTAAAATGACAAGTACCATTCCTTTGGCAGGCTCAGCATATTCCTATGTACAGAAAACATTTGGCAATAAAACAGGTTTTATTGTTGGTTGGGCACAAGTTCTTGACTATTTATTTTTACCAATGATTAATCATTTAGTTATTGGACTTTATTTAAGTGAGCGTTTTCCAGAAATCCCGGCTGCGGCAATCATTCTAATATCAATTAGTTTAGTCACATTTTTGAATCTTGTTGGGATCAAACTTATTACTTCAGTAAACTTTATATTAATTGCCACACAATTTGTGTTTATAGGTTTACTTTTGGCATTATCATGTTCTTCAATAGAATTTACGCCAGAAAGCTTATTAAAGCCTTTATTATTGCATAATGGTCAGGAAATATCAGGATTGTTAACCGGCGCAGCAATGCTATGTTTAGCTTTTCTTGGTTTTGACGCGATAGCAACGATGACAGAAGAGGCGCGCGATGCAAAGAGAAGTGTACCAAGAGCCATTTTATTAACCGTCTTTATTGCTGGTATTATCTTTTTAGTTATTTCCTATGTTACCCATTTAGCTTATCCAAATTGGGAAAACTTTAAAGATAATCCGGATACCGCTAGCTTAATGGTGATCACAGCTATCGCCGGTAAATTTATGGGGAATTTCTTTCTAGCGGCTTATTTATCTGGTGTATTCACTTCAGCGATGAGTGCTCAGGCTAGTGTGTCTCGCATTTTATTTGCTATGGGACGTGAAGGTGTTTTACCGAAAAAAATCTTTTTTAATTTAAATAAACGTTTCCGGACACCACATTTTTCTATTTTATTTGTCTCGACATTATCATTATCTGCATTATTTATTAGCTTACCTTTAGCTGTTTCTATGATTAGTTTTGGTGCATTAGTTGCCTTTACTTTTGTAAACTTATCTGTCATAAAGCATTTTATTATTAATAAAAAAGTACGTAATGTCAGCGGATTGGTGCAATGTGGATTGTTACCGTTAATTGGCGTATTACTCTGCTTATGGTTATGGACAAGTCTTGGTCATTTAGCTATTAAGATTGGTGTTAGTTGGTTAACGATTGGTTTAATATATCTACTATTCCTGACGAGAGGCTTCAAAAAAGAACCGCCTTCTGTTAGTGAAGATGAATATAACGATCTTATTAATCATTAAAAACAATTTTATTATTTTAATAGAAAGCAGCTCTTTAATGGGTTGCTTTTTTTATATTCGTTTTATCAAAACAGAATAATAACTTTATTATACTATGTTATAGTGTAGTAATTATTTCATCATATTGTTTATACTCATCGCTAAATTATTATTTAGTTTTTTACGTGGGAATTAGAAACTCGAAATAGTGACATTGGTCTAATAAAATAGTGGGAATTATATTAAGCCATATGAATAATAGTATTCCGAAAGCGAATAAGTGAAATGACAAATAAGATACAGCCAATCACAATTAACCATAAAAACGAATGCCATACAATATCAATTCCGGCTCCACGATAAAGAATAGCTTGGCTTAACTCGACAAAATGGGTTGTGGGTGCAGCTAGCATAATATCTTGAACAAATTTAGGCATACTTTCTCTTGGCGTAGAACCACCTGATAACAGCTGTAATGGTAATAATGTCAATATAAGTAGCATACCAAACTGAGGCATATTTCTGGCTAATGTTGCTAAAAATATTCCCATAGATGTTGTAGCAAATAAATGTAAACATATTCCCATAATAAATAAGCCAATAGAACCTTCAATTGGCACATGTAATGCCCACTTTACAATAAGAAAAACCGAAAGTGATGAGGCTAATAAAACAATTAATCCCATGGACCATACTTTTGATAGCATAATTTCTGCCGGCGTCACTGGCATAACCAGCAAATGTTCAATTGTTCCACGCTCTCGTTCTCTAATTAATGCCGCCCCGGTAAGAATAATAGAAAGCATAGTAACGTTATTGATTAATTCCATTACCGAGCCAAACCATGACTGTGTTAAATTAGGATTAAAACGAATTCGCATAGCGAGTTCAATTGGCAATGTCTGATCGCTTCGGTAACGTTGTATAAATTCATTGACTTCCGATATAATAATTTGTTGTATATAAGTATTTCCAGTAAAAGCCTGACTCATTCTTGTCGCATCAATGTTAAGTTGAAGAGTAGGTGATTTCTTCGCTAAGGTGTCTTTTTGGAAATTTGGTGGAATATCTAAAACAAATGTATATTTATCAGTGTCCATACCTCGATCTATTTCTGTATACGAAATAAGCGTAGGGGGAGTAAAATAGGGTGGATAAAAAGCAGCTATTATACGTTTAGATAAAGGGGAATGATCTTCATCAACCACAGCAATGCTTGCCTTATGTAATGATTCAGGTATTGCTGTTGCTGCTGTATAGATTGCTACCGTAAATGTGTAAATAATCAAGATCAACATAATAGGATCACGAACTAAGCTCCAAAGTTCTTTCACACCTAATCGATAAATATTGGCTAATTTATTCATAATTTCAGTGATCTTGTTTTTTCAATAAGACAATGGTCAATAGTAATATAATGGGCGCAGTTATGAGTAAAATAGTGATTGCGCCATATAAGGAGTTAAATCCAAGCGCCTTATTAAAGATACCTCGGCTAATTATTAGCATATGTGTGGTTGGGTATATTTGGCCGATGGCTTTACCTGCACCTTCTAATGATGAAACTGGGTTAAGCATGCCAGAAAATTGTACAGCGGGTAAAATAGTACCAATCATAGTAAAAAACATTGCAGCAATCTGGCTCCGAGTAAAGGTAGAAGCTAACATACCAAACCCTGTGGTGATCACACTATAGATAAAGGTTGCTAATGTTAAAGTTAAGAAATCACCTTTTAATGGCACACCAAATATTGTCACGGCCATCAATGTCATTAAAAAAAAGTTAACCATAGCTAAGACGATATAAGGTAGCTGCTTACCTAAAATAAATTCACTACGTGTCACTGGCGTCACGTAAAGATTAAGGATTGAGCCTAATTCCTTTTCACGAACAACAGCAAGAGCAGATAACATTGCAGGTAACATTAATAATAAAATTGGAATGACCGCAGGTACTATTGCCGGTAAACTTTTTACATCTGGATTATATCGGTAACGGCTTTCTATATTAGCTAAGGGGGAAATATTCACGCTTGTACTATGCTTTACTTGCTCTACTAACCACTGCTGATGCATAGCCTGAACATAACCTCGAATGGTTTCAGCACGCTGAGGCATAGCGCCATCTATCCATACACCAATTTCAGGTGGATGTATTGCGCCATTAGCATCTCTTGCAAATCCCGGCGGTATTTCTATTGCTAAGGAGAGCGTATTATTACGCATACGTTTATCGAGTTGCTGATAATTTTCAATAGGTGGCATTTCAGTGAAGTAACGAGACCCTGATAAGTTCAATTCATAATTATGGCTTAATTGTGTTTTATCGTGATCGAGTATTGCAAAGCGTAAATTTTCCACATCAAGACTAATACCAAAGCCAATAACAATCATGAGTAACATTGATCCTAAGAGGGCTAATGTTGCGCGTACAGGATCACGTTGTAACTCTAATGTCTCACGCCACATATAACTTATCATTCGATTAAGGCTAAAAAAAGGTTGTTTTGGTAATGGGGAGTATATTCTGTGTTGTGTAGATATTTGTTGTTGATGTATGACGGGGTTATTCTCAGGCTGGATATATTTTTCTTTTTTAGTTTCATCTGCTCCCGCATCAACTAAATAACGAATAAAAGCTTGTTCTAAACTATTGGCGTGTTTTTCCTTCACGAGGTCACCAGGTGGGGCACTGGCGAGTACTTTACCCGCATGCATTAATGATATGCGATCACACCGTTCGGCTTCATTCATGAAATGTGTTGTAATAAAAATAGTGACACCGTCACGTCTTGATAGCTCAATTAATAATCGCCAGAAATTGTCACGAGCCACAGGGTCAACACCAGATGTTGGTTCATCAAGAATTAACATTTCTGGACTATGAACAACGGCTACTGCCAATGATAGACGCTGTCTTATGCCTAGTGGTAGCGCATCGGGGAGCATGTTTAATACATCATGCAAAGCAAAGCGTTTGATTACGTTATCTAATTGTGTAGCGATCTTATCGTCTGCAACGTGAAATAAATGCGCATGTAATTCCAAATTCTGCCAGACAGTTAATTCGCTATAAAGTGAAAAGGCTTGTGACATATAACCAACTCGCCGTCGGCTATTAATATCGTTTGGATCGACTACATGACCAAATAACCATGCTTTACCTGATGTAGCAGGTAATAATCCTGTTAACATTTTCATTGTCGTTGATTTGCCACAACCATTTGAACCTAAAAAACCAAAAATTTCTCCACGTCGAATACGAAAATTAACATGATCAACAGCAACGAAATGACCAAATTGCATCGTTAAATTTTGAGCTTCAATAGCGATATCATCTTGTTGTATCAAATTTAAAGGGGGAACTTCTACAGGTTGATAACCTAAACGCTTTTCTTCAGGCAGAAGACGAATAAAAGCGGATTCAAGTGAATCACAACACGTTTTTTTCAATATATCTTGAGGGGAGGCAGTATCAAGAATTTTGCCCTCATCCATGACGATTAACCATGCAAAACGCTGTGCTTCATCCATATAAGCCGTCGCGACGATAACACTTATACCGGGGCGCTCAGCTCGTACATTTGTAATAAGATCCCAAAATTGAGCTCGAGCAAGCGGATCGACACCCGTTGTCGGTTCATCTAAAACAACTAAATCGGGATCATGAATTAACGAACAACACAAGCCTAATTTTTGTTTCATTCCGCCAGAAAGCTTACCTGCCTGGCGATCTAAAAATGGATAAAGGCCAGTACTCTGCGTTAATTGATCTATACGTTGCCGGCGTTCTTTCGCACCATAACCAAATAACCGGGCAAAAAACTGCAAGTTTTCTTCTACTGATAAGGTGGGGTAAAGGTTTTTACCTAAGCCTTGAGGCATGTAAGCAATACGAGGACAAACAGATTCACGATGAGCTCTATTTGCCATATCGCCTTGTAATGTATGGATAGTACCTTGCTGAATTTTACGCGATCCTGTCAACAGCGATAACATACTGGATTTACCAACGCCATCAGGTCCAATAATGCCAACAGTAATGCCTGAGGGAATATCTAAACTAATATTATTTAAAGCAATTGTTTTTCCATAGCATAAGCTAACTTTTTTCAAGGAAACGACTGTTTGTGCTACACTCATTTTTTATCCTTCTCAGTGGCAATAACTGTCAATTTTTCAGGCCACGTTGCGTTAGGATCTAATTTAACCCAAGTTATACCCGGTAAACCTGTTTTGATATGGGGCAAATATTTTAATAAGAAATCACGATCGATTTGTGCTTTGGCTTTAAACATCAATTTTTGACGTTCATTTTTCGTTTCAACCGTTTTTGGCGTAAACTGAGCTGCGCTAGAAACAAATGAAATGTGTGCCGGAATAACATAATCGGGTACGGCATCCAGTATAATTCTTGCTTCACTACCAATAATTACTTTTCCTGCTGCCATTTCAGGTAAAAAAATTGTCATATAGACATCCGATAAATCAAGCATATTGAGAACTTTACCACCAGCAGGTAAAACTTCACCCGGCTGAGCAACTTTAAACTGAACGCGGCCATCACGGGGTGCCGTGAGTTTACTATCATTAATGTCAGCCTCTATTCTGGCAATACTTGCTTCAGCTGCTTTTATAGCTGAAGCAGAGCTAATAGCTTGTGCTTTAGCTGTTTCAATAGCAGCATCTGTTGCTGTTACTTGTGCTTTGGCTGAATCAACAGCTGCTTTAGCGCTATTTAATTGAGCACGATCATCATCTAATTGTTGTTGAGATAATGCATCGCGTTTTGCAAGCGCCTGACTTCGATTAAATCTACGTTGTGCTGCATCTAATTCGCTTTCATATTGTACAACAACAGCTTCTGCAGCAATTTTATTACTTTTTTGTAAATCAATTTGGGCGCGACTACTGACTTCATTATTAATCGCTTGTTGATGCTGTGCAATTGCTTCTGCTTTTTCGGCTTCTAATACCTGGATTTGCATATCAGCAAGTAATTGTCCTGCTTTTACAAAATCGCCTTCGTGAATAAAAACATTGTTTACACGACCTGCAAGTTTAGCAGCAATATCAATTTCAGTAGCTTCTATTCGGCCATTGCTTTGAATAAAAGTCTCATCTGTATGGTTATCATGAAACATTAACCACACAATCAAACCGATAATAATGATAGCGACAATAATAGGGATAATAATCTTTTTGTTACGTATTACTAAAGTCATAACAACCTCTGCCATAAAAGGTTAAAGAGCGTAAATGAATACTATAGAATGTTTAACTTGGCGAAATCGTATATAACAACAAGATAACTAATAATAAAGGATATAGACATCAATCAAACATGATAAATGCTATGTGTAATACGCTAATAATAATTAATAAGGTTGTGGCAGTAGCTAACTTTTTATCTAAGTATGCTTAAAGCTGTAAGCCATGCTATTTTGTTATTATTAGTGCTAAATACAATACTAGGCATTGCGAATGCTATTTACTATCTGTGATCGCAATCATAGATAATGGTATAAGTATAGAATGTAATATTATTTTGTAATGTGTAATTAATTAATATTTATCATCAACTACAATTTTAAACTTAAACAACTAAGTTATATTCCATAAAATTTCTAGCATTCTTACAATGTATAATGTGATATGAAAAAAGAGTTTATTAGCTTATTAATAAAGTAATAGATTTATCCTTTATGATGTATTTAAGAGTAGATGTTTATTGATATAAATAACCTTTTGAAATAATACATTTTATGCAACTTATGCGATAAAGTGTGTCATCCAATTACATCGCCTAGACTATTTAACATTAACTTAGATGCATTTTTCTGGTAAACGGGTTGGTAAGATACAAAATTCTTTATTAACAAATGCGTTTCCTGAAAATAAAAATAACATATTCTTTTCTGGGTAACATTCTTTTAGATCACATCTTGTTAAGAGTAAATATTAGAAAATACATAGCCAGGTAAGCGTATATGTAATCAGAAGGCTAAGGGGATAATGACTATAACATATCAAGCGAATCAATATAATAAAGAGGATTATTACTTTGCTCAAGATGTATGCGATAACATTATCTGTAAAGTATTCACTTAAAATTGAATAAGGTATGAAGCATGACGTGTAAATCCAAATACTCGTTGAGTACATAATAGCGTATTAAGTTTTTCATGTTTGACATAAACACGCGACGAGTGGTATATCTGCAATGATCTAAGTCAACCTAATAAAAAATAGGACATATTTTTACTTAGCAGAATAACCTAGTTATATCTGGTTTAAATATAAATCATCAAAAAAAACAATAAGGTAATAAAAGAGTTAGTACAAATTTTATTATATTTTATTGTGTTAATACCAAGACATTCTATTGCTTAACAGTTCATTTAAGGGAGATAACGAGTAATTTGTTTTCGGTTATTTTATCAATTATCCTCATTTATCCTTAAAATAATCGTGAACGAAACCATAATAAACAATTGTTTGTCAGTTGCGCCTAGATTGGCATAATTTGCTCTACGCCAAATTAATCTTCATATCAAGGTATTATGTAATGAGTGAAAAAATAACTTTTCTAAATAATAAACTTCAGGTACCTGATCAACCAATTATTCCTTTTATTGAGGGCGATGGGGTTGGCCGTGAAATATGGCAATCAGCACGTGCTGTTTTTGATCATACTATTAATGTACTTTATCAAGATAAACGAAAAATTGTCTGGAAAGAAGTGTTAGCTGGAGAAAAAGCGTTTGAACAAACGGGACAGTGGTTACCAGAAGAAACATTAAATGCATTTAAAGAATATCGTGTTGGTATTAAAGGGCCACTCACTACACCGGTAGGTGAAGGAATACGGTCTTTGAATGTCACCTTACGTCAAACATTAGATTTATTTGTCTGTTTACGTCCAGTAAGATGGTTTAAAGGTGTTAGTTCGCCAGTTAAACGTCCTGATAAAGTAAAAATGCATATTTTCCGAGAAAATACAGAAGATATTTATGCGGGTATTGAATGGATGCAAGGTACAGAGGAGGCAAAAACATTACTCAATTTTCTGCAACATGAAATGGGCGTTCATCAAATAAAATATCCTAATACCTCATCATTTGGGCTTAAACCTGTTTCTATTGAAGGGTCAGAACGACTTATTCGTGCAGCTATTGAATATGCGTTAACCTTTAAATTACCAAAGGTAACATTAGTGCATAAAGGTAATATTATGAAATTTACCGAAGGCGGTTTTAAAAAATGGGGTTATGCATTGGCAGAACGAGAGTTTTCGAATAACGTTTTTACTCAAAATCAGTATGACCAGATTAAGAAATCCGTGGGTAAAATAGCTGCTGATCAGGCCTTAAAAGAGGCAAAGCGCCAAAAAAAAATTATAGTAAATGATGTCATTGCAGATGCTTTTTTACAAAATACATTACTAACGCCTGAACAGTATAGTGTTATTGCAACACTTAATTTGAATGGTGATTATATATCGGATCAATTAGCTGCAATGGTGGGTGGAATTGGGATTGCGCCTGGCGCTAATATTAACTATGTAAGTGGCTATGCTATTTTTGAAGCAACACATGGTACAGCGCCTGATTTAGCTGGTTTAAATCGGGCGAACCCATCATCTTTATTATTATCAGGTGTTATGATGTTTGATTATTTGGGGTGGACAGAGGTAGGCAAAAAAATTATTACCGCCATGGAAACATTATTTCAGTCTGGTCAGGCAACAATTGATTTAGCCAGGTTCATGCCAAATGGTGAAGAGCTAACAACACAAGAATTCACTCAAGCACTTTTACGTGAAATTCGCTAATGAACAAAAAGAGTTAGCTTAATAACGTCTTTTATTTTCTTAATACATATAGAATACACTTGTTTTATTTCCATACTAAAAAATTGGTGTGGAAATAATTTATATGGCACTTTCTAATACAACATGCATCTTAAATAATAACTTATGCCTTTGCACTAAAAAATAATGTTACTTAACATTATATTAACGCTGTTTTAGTAAAAATAGATTAATGTAGATATACGTTATTTTTATATGTGAACAATGTTAGTAAATACGATTTATCATTACTTTTAAAAGTGTAGGGCATATATTACAAGCTAAAGAATGAACAAACGAATTAGTAGATTAAATATCAAATCTTATATAAGATGGAGGTGTAAAAAATAAATTAATTATTGCAGGGTTCATAATTAGTATGCATTTTGTAAACAGATTTCATGCCACCACATTTAATCCTTTATTCAAAAATAGAAAGAGGCTTATTTTTTTAAATTTTTAAAATGAAACCGTGAGGTTATTCATATTCACAGCGCACATCTATTATGTTAGTAAAACTATTTTAAGCTAATCAGTTGAAAAGGGCATTATTTTCTTGGCCTAATAAATTAGAAATGCAAATTCATTCGACTTAAGAAACTGATATATTTATAAATGTACATCAAATAGTTATTTCAGAGAGTGTTTAATCATCTTATTTCCAAGAAAACCTTTTTCAAGAAAACCTTCTTGTTTTTACACATCGAATAATATTAGCTAAGTGATGTCGTAATTTTGATGGTGTAGGCGTTGAAACTATCAAAATCGGACGCTAAAATTTTTGTAAATTCTGTCGGGCATAGTGGCATTAAAGCAATCTTAGCGGATAGCCTAAAGAAAAATAGGGATGGGCGATAAAAGGCAATATTTTATAACGTTCTGGATGAGCCGATAACAGGTTTAACCTTACATAGGGATGGTGAAAAAGTTATTTCTTTTTTTTATGAACGCTTAAACAGGTTCATGTAAAAAACTGTGACAAAGAATTTTATGTTTCTGTTATTGAATTTTGTTTTCTCTTAATCATGAAAGTGTTAGTAATTATACTTATTACTCATGTAGCTGTAGTGAGAATGAAAATATCTTTAAAAAGAAAACGATCAGATAAGTATAAATGACTTTTTGCGTAATGAATTAATGTAATATTATGTTAAATGGTATATGACAATACGGTATTACGGTATGTTTAAAGCTTGCTACTTACTGATTTGCTATGTTAATAATAGCACTTTGAATACTATCATTAAACAATAAACTCTTTTTATTTAATTTACTGATTTTTCACAAATTATTTTTATAGTAGGTGAAGTTATACCTAAGGAATAAGGCTGACTAAATTTACTTTGTAAGTAAAATATAGAATATAACCACAAAACCTAATACAACATACAAATTAATTGTACAACTCATTATGCCCCCATAAAATCACGTTTATAAAATAGCTTAATATGTATCATGTAATACAATGGACTTATTATTATCTTATTAATAGTGGTTATATGTTATTACATCTCGTATCAGTTATGACAATTCAATTAACTAAATTAATATGTTGATATTGCCATAAAAGATATAACTGATAATTTCTAAATAAATAATGACATCACAAATTTTGTTGTCATAATTAACCAGTGTAAAAATTACAAAATAAGTTTAAAAAAGAATAAAAATTAATTAAAAAAAGATGAAGTTTCATACAAATATTTCGTTTTTTAATCATTTTTTAATAAAAATCAACCATATAAAGTTATTTTGTTTGCATGTTAGCATTCCAATATCTAATTAAAGTAAGTACATTTCCAGTTAGGTTCGTATAATGTATATTATGTTAAATTGCATAACGTGGATAATATTCGTCATGGAGATCGATCTCGCAGTGTCCTACTTACAAACCTAAGTCACACCCACTAATTCAAATTCTTTGTTATTTAGCTAAACTTTTAACTCAGATATTTGATGATCAAATACTATCCACCCTAATTAATATTCATAACTAGAAATTTAGATATTTCCCCGGTAATTGTATTTTGATTGTTTGTCAGAGAGGCCAGCGCTCTTTCTGCCAGCATGTATACTACAAAGCAATCTTACTTTTGATGTAATGCCCGGAATCTTCTTATTGTTTTCGTACAAGTTAACTCAGTTGCTTTCGGTTCTTGAGCAATAAACTTCATAAGACACAAAAACAATGGCAGAGACCTACTCTTCTTATAAGCTTTAATCCGTCATTTGTATTACATGATATGTTTTTTAATGATTTTTTATTTTAGGTTTCATCGTTTTTTTCCAAAAAAACAAAAATAAACGTCTTTTTACTTATTTTTTAATAAGGGAGTAAATGTGGCAACTAAAGTGTTTTAGCTGAATAGATTGACGTAATAATAGATTTAAATCAATTACACGTATAGAGCTAAATAGAAAGTTATTGCTTAAAAATTGAGCTAACGTTTTATCTTTTCTTTGTCGATTTTAACAATCAAAAAGTTTGGGTTAATACGATGATTTTATCACCAATAATATCGTTATTCTTTTTTAGATTGCTAACTAAAAAGTATGAGAAATAGTAATAACGCTTATTAAGATTGAACATAATGTTGTTATATTACAAATTATAATGTGACCTTTATCGTCATAATATGACTTTGATTTTTCTTTCTCAAGAATATTTTGAAAATCAGGAAATTATAGAACAAGGTATGTGTCTAGCCTAAACCTTATTCAATTTTATTATTTAAATGATGTGTTGATGTATGCTATTTTAATAGCATACTAAAATATTAATTTACATTATATTTTTGACCTAATTCAGTTAACTCATCTTAGCTCTCCTTTAATTGTTACGTTCTACAGATTTAACAGGATTCTACTTGTATTATCATATTGACTTTATACATATAGATATTTATAAAAAAATAGAGCTTAACCATGTACAAATATACTCTGCATTTAGATCATGTATGCTTCAATTATTTACTTAATTCTTATAATCGAGAACACCATTTTTCTATTGATTCCGATACACTTTTAATGAAAATAATTAAAGGACAGCGACTATCCAATGCAGATTTATGTTTACCATTAACTATTATTTATAAAATAAAGCCTGTCGCATTTTGTTTAGTCCATTTTTCATATAAAGAAAAAATATCAGGTATTGGCAATATATGGTTCTCCAATGTTATTTCATCTGGAGATGCTAATGCTTTAAAAATAATGTTTGCTAAAATATTCGATTTAGCTTCACAGTATGGTTTTATACGTGGAAAAGTCCATAATATATATGGACCAATTCATAATTCAATTCTTATTGAGCGGGGTTGTAGGACATTTTCTACCCCACCCTTTTCTTATAATATGCCGGATAATACTATAGCCCTTTGCCAATTATTGGAAAATATAGGCTTTCATAAAGAGAAAGATTTAATTGAAATTATCTACGCTTATGATAAACGAGATGAACTTCTTTCAAACATCCCTAATAAATTATTAAACCGATTATCAAATATTGAATTTTCTTTAGTTCATTCAGATGAAATCTTGAATAATCAACAATCTTATGCCGATTTATATAATAAAGCATGGGCTAAAAATTGGGGATACAGTCCAATAACAAAAGATGAAATTGGAGTTGCAGCACGAAATATTGAAAACATTAGCGGCATGATAGCAAAAAAAAATAACAACATTATCGGGTTTACTATGTTGCAATACATTGAAAAATCAGGGGAGAAATTTGCACGTGCTTTTTTGTCAGGCGTATTACCCGAGTATAGGAAAACCGGTTTAGCTATTGTATTAACATCAAAACTATCATCAATGGCTTTAAAAAATGATATTAAGCAATTTAGTATAGCGTGGATGTTGGAAGACAACAAAATGATTATTAGAACAATGCAACATATGACCCGATATGGTGAAAGCACAATAAGAAATTATCGTATTTTCAAAGCAACCCAATTAAATTTTGAAGGAAATTGCAATGAACTTGTTTGATAGATTTTCATCCGAAACAGCCAAGCAATTTAATTACTTTCCTAAAATAAGATCTGCCTGTGGTAGAGAACTAAAGTTAGAAAACGGTAATACAAAGTTAAATTTTGCATCGTGTGATTATTTAGGTATGGCCAATAACGATTTTATAAAAGAAGCTGCTATTGATGCCATTAAACATTATGGTACTAACATCAGTGGTCCAATGACCTTCTGTGGCTATACAAAATATCATGAAGAACTAGAAAAACGTTATGCGGAACTCTTCAATATTAGCATTGCTCTAATGTATACCACGTCATACCAGGCTAATATTGGTGTTTTACCTGTCATTGCTCAAAATATAGATTTAATCGTTATGGATAAACTTTGCCATGTATCACTTTATGATGCAGTTAAGCTAAGTAACAAACCATTTCGCGTTTATCAACATAACAACATAACAAGATTGACCGAGATAATTAAGAATAACTTTAATAAAAATATCTTAATTGTTTCTGATGGCGTATTTTCTGCAGATGGTGATTATTGCGATATTCGCGCATTGTGTCACCTTAAATCGATCTATCCTAATTTAACAATCTATATTGATGATGCTCATGGTGTTGGTACATTAGGTGAAAATGGATGTGGACTAGTTGAAGCTATGGGATGTTTAAATGATGTTGATATTATTATTGGCACAATGAGTAAATCATTTGGTTCAACGGGGGGATTCTGCATAATCAAAGATGCGGAATTAGCGCAACAGGTAAGATTTAAAAGTACCACATACAATGCCTCAAGGGCTGTATCTCCCGGTGTAGCAGCGGCCTCTTGTATGTCATTAGAAATTAATAAACAAGAAGGTAAAAATCGCCGGAAAAAATTGTCTGAGTTAGTTGAATACGCACATAAAAAGCTTTGTCAAATTAATATAAATAAGCTGTTATCTAATTCAGTGATTATTCCTGTCATTTTTAACACTGTCGAAAAATCTTCGCAAATAAATAATATTCTGTTAAATAATGACATTATGGTTTCTCTTTTTGTCCCACCCTATGTTGACAAAAAAAAGTCACGATTGAGAATGACTCTTACCTATAACCATACTAGACAAGATATAGATACATTGGTAGACGTTCTATCACGTGCAATATCGGCTATTTAATAAAGGGAAGATGTCTATGTTTATAGGTATCATTATCCCAATAACCATATTGGCTTGTAGTTATTGGTTGTTATGTTCATTATTGGGAGCAATGGCTAATCAATATAATGTAAAAATAAATTACACCAGGAAGATCGGTCATTTCTCGATGTTCATATTTCCTGGAATTATTTATATATTATTTGATGTAACAAGCTCGATAGATAAGCTTATTATTGCAGCGGCATCGAGCATAATTTTCTTTATTAGCTTATCTGAAAATTTCAGAAAAAAAGTTAACTATCTAATGTTATCTTTTATAGCGATAGACCGACCTGAAGATCGCCCTCATACCTTGATTTGGATATTTTCTCAAACTTTTGTTGGTTTTTTTGTATTAACTGCTTTTGCATTGCTTTGGAACTATCTTCATATTCCATATGAACTCATGTATATCACAATTCTAACTACAACAATTGGTGATGGCTTGGCCGAACCTATAGGCGTGCGTTTTGGAACACATAAATACTCAGTTAAGGGATTTTTAATCGATAAATTATTTTATCGAAGTTATGAGGGAAGTATAACGTTATATGTGATTGCTTTCTCTTTAACTTTGATTTTTTCTGATAATTTTAATCAGTTAGGCAAAATATTAATGATTTTACTTTATCCAATTATAATGACATTAACTGAAGCTAGATCGCCACATACATGGGACACCCCGTTTCTATTCTTTATAGGTAATTTATTCGTTACGGTGGCTTATTTATTATGATTATTCTTATTCGCCATGCAACGCCCCTGATCGATTACACACGATGTGATTATAAAACGGCTTGCGCACGATTAGTCGACTATAACGAAACAAAAAACATAGATGAAAAAGAAATAGATAATTTTAAAGCATCGCTATTATATCAAAAAATCAAACGTAGTGATCCATTAATATATTGCTCACCATTAGCTCGAGCAGAACGAACCTGTCAAATTTTATTTCATGATCAAAATAATTCATTTAGAACTGACGAACAATTAAGAGAAGTGGAATTAGATATATTACCAATTCCCTTGGTTAAAATGAGCGTTCGTAGCTGGTTTTTTATTTCCCGCTTAGCTTGGTTATTTGGTATTAGCAACGTAGAAAATAAAACACATGCAATTGGCCGTGCCCAATATGCCTATAACTTACTAAAAAGCGATAACAATATCGCGGTTATTTCACATGGATATCTAATTTATTATATAAAAAATCAGTTACGAAAAAGCAAATACAAAAAAATAGAAACCTACCACGAGGGATGCTTCTCTGTAGAGGTATACGATAAATGAAACGAATATTGATAATGGGAGCATCTGGCTTTATCGGTCGCGAAGTTTCAAATTACCTTTCAACATTTGAAGATATAGACGTGATCCGTTATTCCCGTACACATTATGATAATTATTTTTCTTGCCAAATAGGTGATAGTCAATGGCAAAAGATGTTGATGACGTGTAATGCTATTATCAATTGTTCGGGAGTTGGATTAGCAAAAATTAAAAAATATCCAAATGCCAATGAAGTCATTGCAAAAAAACTGGTTGACTCAATTCCTAATAATCTAAATCGTCAAATCCAATTATTACATTTAAGCTCAATTAAAGCCTACAATCCTAATCATTATCATGATGCTTATTCCGATGATAAATTTCGGGCGGAAAAAGTACTACTTAGTGCAAAAAATAAAATTTGTGGTGAGTTATTACGTATTCCAGCCGTTTTTAGTCATGATGATCCTAATTTGATCTCACTCTTTAACATGGCTAAGAAAGGCAACTTGCCGTCAATTAAAGGCAATCTTAACCAATGGTATTGGGTTCGTTGTATCGATGTTGCCTTTTATGTGGATAATTGGTTAAATCGCCCTGCTCCAACGTCGTTAAAGATAAGTTATTTATTAAGTTCAACATCGTGCAACCTTAATGATCTGATTTTAGCTATCAATAGCTATGCCAATGGTAATGTTTTTTATAGCAAAAAGAAAAATATCCTCTATATCAAAGCGATTTATTATTTACTTGCACTGAAGAGTTTTTGGGATTCAGGTCTACAATACAATAACTTTCCCCAAGAACGTTTTCAGGATCTATTTGTGAGGAAATGGGAAATAGAATCAGCAGACGATATTAATATTCATTGGTTAGATATAAAACTTGACGACATTTTTGGAGGACATAAGTGAAACAGTTTCGCGTTAGTCTTTTATTCATTTTTTTTATTCCAATCATACTATCCTGGATATTTGTTACTACCCATAATAACGAACACTATAATTTTCTACCTTATGCTGTCGCTTTTATTGCTGTTGTAAACGAGTTATGTTTTTTAAATGAAATTTCCGATGATCATGCTAAAGATAAAGGACTTATTAGTGGTTTTGTTATTTCAGTTACTGTATCCATATTAGTCTACTTTACCAGTATCCATACCATTAATACTCTTTGGGCTGGCGTCGGGGTCGTTTTAATTTTAATAGGCTGCATACTCCGAACTTGGGCCAAAATCGTCTTAGGGCATTATTTTTCACATACTTTACGAGTATTAGAAAATCACAAATTAATTAATCATAGTATTTTCAAATTTATTCGTCATCCTGCCTATAGTGGTACCATCCTGCTAATGTCTGGCTTTGGCTTTTTATTTCATCTTCATGCCGGGATCATTTGCTTCCTTACGTTTTTTATTCTAGCGGTTCGTCGTATTGATATTGAAGAAGAAATGATGAATACATTTTTCGGACAACAATATTTAGATTACAAAAAAAAATCTTGGAAATTATTTCCGTTTATTATTTGAACATGGGAGAGAAAAATGAAACAGATTGACATTAATAAGAGGGTTAAATGCCTTGTAGCTGAGACACTTGAAATAGATATTTCTGAAATTGAAGATGATGCTGATTTCGTAAAAAAGTATGGGGCTGATTCTATTACAGGCATAGAGATCCTGGCATCAATCGAAGCCGAACTTGGCATACATCTTCCTGAAACATATGCAGCGCGAATGATTAATATGAATTCAATTTATCAAATTCTGCGCGAAATTACTCAAGCGAAAACAGTTATTTCAGGAGTTTCAACATGATTAAACCTGATTCAGAAAGAATAGTTGTGACCGGTTTAGGCCCTGTACATGGCGCAGGCATTGGGAAAAAAGCATTTTTTCAGGCATTATTTCATGGAGTGAATACTTCAAAGATAGTACGCTCGATTGATGTTTCTAAATTCAAACATCAGTTCGCTTGTGAGGTAGGAGATATATCTCCTCAGGATCATAATGTGAGTTTCATTCCAAAAGACATTGGTAAGGCCAGTCTTTATGCTATTATTGGTACTCAGTTAGCTATAGATGACGCAGGGATAACACTAACAGAACTAGCCAACAAACCAGTGGGTTGTTTTTTAGGAACAACCGAAGGAGAATCACAGCTGATTGAAAATCTCGTTAAGACCATTCTAGAGTTTAACCAGGTTAAAATGCATATGTTTGACAATGCATTACATTCCAGGATCAGTCGCAACGTTAGTAACTATATAAAATCAAGCGGTCCAGCTTATACAATTGGGAATGCTTGTTCTGCAAGCAATGCTGCACTCATTTCAGCCGTTGAATATTTACAAAATAACGATGCTAATTTTGCTATTTGCGGTGGTAGTGATGTTGTTTGCAGAAAAACATTTTCTATTTTTCATCGACTAGCAGCCATTAGTGATAAGGTGTGTACTCCATTTGATGTTAATAGAAAAGGTATTATTCCTGCTGAAGGAGCCAGCATACTCTTATTAGAAAAACTATCCTCGGCTAAGATGCGTCATGCCCATATTTATGGTGAGATTGCTGGTTATGGCATGAATTGTGATGCAACTCATATGACTAATCTTAATCCTGAGAAAATACAAGTCTGTTTTAATACGTGTTTAAAACACGCGGGTTTATCCACATCAGATGTTGATTACATTTCAATGCATGGTACGGGAACGCAGGCAAATGATCTAAATGAATATCAGGCTTTATGCAAGGTATTTGGTGAGGATAATATTCCAAAGTGTGGTGCAATTAAATCTATATTAGGTCACGCTATGGGAGCGGCTGCAGGATTTGGATCTATTGCGTGTCTTTTTGCTCTCAAGAATGGCATTCCCCCAACAATTAATATAACTACACAGGACCCGCAAATTAAAATTTCAATCAATAGTACATTTTTACCAAAACAGGTTAATGTAGCAATAAATAATGCCTTTGCCTTTGGTGGAAATAATGCGATTGTGGCATTTAAGCGCTATAGTGACTTTTGAAAGGAGCTATGATGCATACTTTATTTATTGATAAATGGTGCAGTCTTAAAGATGGTGTTCAGTCTGGTAATTGTCAAAACTTGCTTTCAGAGGGTCAAACCGCAATAGACGAGTCAACCGTATTGAAAGGTAAGAAGTTAAGAAATATAACCCCACAGACAGTAACATTACTTTGCTGCTTTGAAGCGATGAAAAATTCTTCAGCCTATAATCCTCATGCAGCCATTATAAGTGCAACGTCTATGGGGGCTTTTGATAGTGTTGCTCAACTCCTTAATGATTCCTATTGTAAAGAATTTCCTCATCAAATATCACCCGGAAATATTCCTAATACAGTCATAAATTCTAGTGCCGGCATAGCTGCCATTCATTATCAAATTGATGGTCCCAATATAAGCTTGTGCGCTAATGAATTATCATTTTACGAAGCGTTAACTAAAGCTTTTATATTAAATAAAAGTCGACAAGCTCAAGACATTTTTATTAGTGCTTTAGAATCCTGGCAAGGTATCTATGGTCAAGTATTAAATTTCGCTCGTATTCATGATGAAAATGACTTTCCGATAGTTAGCTATTCTGCCTTATTTTTATTATCGTCAAATCCAAAGAAAACAAAGGTGGCTCAGATCATCGCTGTAAAAACAGGCCGACTCATAGAAGATGAGCAGTTCATTACAGTGGTTATTCACTGGGTTATTTCTCTTGGACTGAACGTCGAGTTACTGGATAGTATGAATATTTGGGGAGAGCATGTAGAAAAATTTGAGAAATACTTTTTGTATACAACATTTCAGCAATTATCTGCTTCATCACGTGTATTAATGTCAGGCTTAGGCGCATGGCAATTAGAATATTTGTTAAACACAACAAAATCAGGAAAGTATGGTGTACAAATTGCACTTGATGATGAAGGTTTTTATGGCATGGCAGTTATCTACAAATTATAACTTCTTTAATGTCTAAAATGGCCAAGGCTCATGTATATTAAACAAATTATATTTTATGGTTCAGAGCATCATTTTTTTCAAGGGCATTTTCCTGGGCATCCTATATTTCCAGGAATTTTCTACTTACGTGAAATATTAGCTTTATTACCCAAAGAAATAAGCTATCAATCTTATACTATTAATAAAGCTAAATATCTGAAGATGCAAAAACCTAATGTCTCCTTAGAATATGATATTACAGTACTCACACAGGACAACAATGGTGATACATCTGTTATAGCTATTGTCAAAGACGTTAATGGTGATATCGTTTCCAAAATTAGCTTAAGTCTTAATAAGGAATAAGATTATTATGGAGAATAATATATTAGAAAATATAGTTGAAATAAGCGGAAATCCTCATCGATTCCCTATGCTCCTCATAGATCGTATTATTGATAAACAAAAGCAGGTAATAACAGAAAAATATATATCTCTCAATGATATTGAGTTTAGTAAAAACAATTCTATTGTAATAGAGAATTTTATTTATCCAAGTTGGCTAATTATTGAATCATTTTTTCAATCAGCTGGATTATGGATTGATGGTCAAAAATCAAAAATATTACCCTATGTAATTTCATGTAACGATATAAAAGTTAAACGTAATATATATGGTGGTGAAATTATTAGACATTATGTTACGTTAGAAAGTAAAAAAAATGGATTGATAATTGTCAGCGGAATAAGCAAATCGGATAATGAAATAGTGGTAAGTTATAAACAAGTGTACATAGGATATTAATCAAAGTTAGAAACTATGTTAGCAGTGATTCGTCTGATTATAATAGGTATTTTTATTCTAATAAGTAGTGTACTAATTTTTACTCTTTGTTTACTACGACCTCGCAACCCGATGAATGTTTATATTGCAGCAAGAATGTATGGTAGTTTGGCGAGCGTATTAGGTATAAAAATACATATTACCGGTAAAGAGAATATCTTACCGGATAGTTGTGTTTACGTAGCAAATCACCAGAGTAATTACGATATTTTTATTTTAACAAAGGCTGTTCCCCCACGAACGGTTAGTATAGGAAAGCAAAGCATTATCTATTTCCCTTTTTTTGGCTTAATATATTGGCTTTCAGGAAATATATTTATTGATCGTTCCAATAGAGTAAAAGCCATTAAAAGTCTCAATAAAGTTAATTATTTAATAAGGGAAAAAAGAATTTCAGTATGGTTATTTCCTGAAGGAACACGAAATTATGGGAAAGAACTTAAACAATTTAAATCAGGTGCATTTCATTTAGCTCGTAATGCTGGTGTTCCTATCGTACCCGTATGTATTAGTAATTATTATTTAGATTTTAAACTTAACAGATTAAGTAATGGTGTCGTAGAAATTAAGTTTCTTAAACCAATAGCACAAGATTTTTTTGTGAACAAATCATCACATCAAATTTCTGAGTATTTATATAACATTATGTCATATCAGATTACAAAAATGAGCAAAATAGATAAACAATAAAATTCACGGCTGTATATTAAAAATGCTGAACTAAAATGGTTTGAAGCGCTGTACTTACGCTAAATTTAAAAAAACGTCATGCGACCGTCGTCCCACTGATTTACTAGCGCAATCTCTTTATCTTCAGACATGTAATAACTAAGGTTGTACCGCTCTGCTCTTTCTTTAAAACAATGCTTTATAGCTTCTTTTTCAAGTTCAGCCTTTTGGAATACGTAACAGATTATTTGTGTAAGTAAACCCTCGTTCATAGGTTTCTTTTGTCCAATAGCCACGAAACACAAGTCGGAATTTATAACTTCGCCCATCAGTAACTATTATTAAGTTAGCTTGTTTAGCCTGCAGTTTAATAAAAATATGCCGGCTTTGTATGGCAAAAGTGTATGCTTTAGAATTATCAAACGCATGGGTAATATATTGTTCGCCCTCTTCTAAAATAATATGTGTTACACCGCCGATTACCGTCTCCAATTGCACTATATCGTCTGTGTTAAACTTAGTGTATTTAATGCGGTGATCGTATTTAGAGCTGTCAGGAATATCTAACGCAGTCACAGTAAACAAACAATAATTAATAAATTTAATAAAATATTTTTCATTATCATCGATTACTTTTAATTTCTGACAATTTCAGGGCAACGTGGTAATTTGTTACCTGGAGACTAAGCAGATTAATAATCCTAACAAAAGAATGGATGTGTGGTGACGTAATCATTAGCTATTGAATATGCTGATTCAGGCATTCATATTAACGCAATATTACAGATATTATCAAAACATCCATGCTTCATTCAAAAAAGATGTACGATATCTTTGGTTCATTACATTCGTTAGACAGAATGGGGTAAATTGAAGATATTGTACATACTATTATTTTTTTGGAGGAATTACCTTTTATTACAGGTGAGATTTTACCTCTAGATGACGGACAAACTATAGGTCCTTGGTAAAAATTACAGTAAAATACGGCTTGCTTCATTGAAAGTAGCCGTTCAACAGGACTTATTTTTATAGAGTTAGCTTTTTAACATTTCAAGACCAAGTTCGGCAATAATTGTAGTATACCTACTTTTACCCTGACGATTATTGTTAATTAGATTTGTTCTCGTATAATCGTCCAGTAAAGTAATTTTTTCTGGATAATTAAAAATAAACCTTGGTAAAGATAATTTATAATTAATTATTTGCGGTTTATCATCAAAATGCTGAATATGAAAATTAGCGGCTGGTACAGGAATACCCGTGTTTCTATGATATCTCAATTTAGCGCTATTAGGTATCGTATTTAATTGGCTAATATAATCATTAAGACGTATTTCATTTTTTACTTTTTCCTCTGGCAAAATAAGCTGATTACTATTATTGAGACTTAAATTACGATAAATTTTATTCAATGCATCCTGTTTATTACAAGGTTTAGTAATAACGTTATTATGCCAATAAAAATTAATATTCTTTATTCTTTTTACCGGTTGCGAATATAAAATAGCGCGTGTCACTTGCATCGTTACCAATCGTGGAAATGCCTGATGCAGTTTATCAAATCTATCCTTTCTCGATGCTTTGCCATATATTTCAGCAAAATTATTTTTATAATGATTAATAGTGTCTAAACATGCCGTAATATCATTAAAAGCAATGGCCGGTAGTACAATAATACCTGGAAATTTAAGGGTGATCTTGCTTGATACATCTTCCTTTTCCGCTGCATAAAATCGTGAAAATAGATCACAAATTTCACGTGCGGAGATATTATCGACTTTCGTTTCTACTTTTATATTGTCAACACCGCTAAACTCATCTTCCTTATCTAAATAAGGTAAATAAGTGATAGTTGAATAGCATGGTGTATATTTATTCAACAACTCATAAAGCAACGCGATATTTTCATTAATCTGTAATAAACAATATGTTAAATCACCTATCATCTATCCTCCAACAGCTAGATCCGACATTAAATAATACCACAAAACAACAATATTTCCTTGCTAGACTAAAAAACGAATTACTTTAATGAGATGGCGTTTTTTGTTATTTTATAATGAATTTGCATGTTGTATTAGAAATACTTTAATCATATATTCATATACCTATAACCAACTAACAAATTGAATCGCACATTTTAATTTCCGTTTAATCAGAGCTAACTTATTGTGGGATAATTTAGCATGTATGGATTTTATTGATATGATTAAGTAATCATTGCTTGGTAACTTTATTGTGGGCCATTGTTACCATCCAAGCATATATGCATAGATAATATTTGATTGAATATCACATTACCAAATGAGTGCCTAACTTACAAACGCCTCTGGCTAATATAATAGATACAACTATTAACCAGAGGCAAAAATTAGGGTATCGATATCTAGTTAACTCTTACATGACTGCCCAGGTTTTTTAACGATATCCCCAAAATCATTTAATGCATCAGGTTTAGTTATTTTTCCTGCCACCCCCTCTTGTACAGGATTATTAATATCCATTTGCCAAGCATTCCAACCGCCATCATAAACTTGACTATGTTGCCAACCAGCGATTTGTGTTACAAACCAGGCAACACTTGCTCGCCATCCAGTACCACAGTAGAAAGCAACGTGATCAGTAGGTTCGATACCTTGTTTTTTCCATAATGCTATAATTTCATTTGGATTACGTAAAGTACCATCTGGATCATAATAATCAGCCATATCTGCCGATGTTTTTCCAGCAAAGCCCCAAATGGCACCTTTCGGTTCGCCTTTACGTGAAATATAATCATAACCACTAATTTGACCAATATATTCTTCCCACGAACGATTACTAATAAGTTTCAGTCCTGCTTTTTGCGCATTCATAACATCAGCAGGCATTGGAATACTTAATTGTGGATTAGCCGGAATAGTAAGACCAAATTCAGAAACTGGCGTAGGGTAATTAATGGTTTTTTCTGTTGGCAATTCGGCATCAATCCAAGCATTTAAACCGCCATTAAGAAAGCGAACATCCTCAACGCCGGCCCATTTTAATGCCCATAATACACGTAATGCCGCCATTTGATTGGCCGAATAAACAACAATTGGTGTATCTTTATTAATACCATTTTTTAATAGATTTTCTTTAATAACATTAGGGTCAGATAAATTCCATACCGGCGCATTTTCAATCCAATCCGTGTTAAAGTGATAAGCACCAGGTATATGTATCGCATAAGATTTAGCCTGTTGAATATTTCCCCACGAAACCTCAAGTACCATAGGTTTTTTATTACTTGTATAACTTTCTGGTTTTTCTCCATTAAGTGCCGCATGAAGCCAATTTGGAGAAACACTTAACCAATAGTTAGGAAATTTCTCCATAGGATAAGTAGAATTTGCGTAACGAACAAACTCTTTAAAAGATAGAACATTGTATCCTCTCGCGGCGAATTCTGCGGTCACTCTTTCTAGATCATCGGTATTGCTGTCATAAAAAACTAACGTTTTGTCTTTCGTTATACCTTTTCCTTCAGCAAAATGAGTAAATTTATCGTCATCAATAAAATCTAGCCAGCCTGTTGTAAACTGTATTGCTCCTTTAATATGCCCACCACGATTAGTATGTTGATCTTTAAAACCAAAATAAAGGCTATCTGCTCGCGTATCAATGATAATATAGTTAGGGTTATCTAGATTATTTACTAGCTGCTGAAAATTGATATCACGTACAACTTTTTGGTCACATCCCAGTAATAATAGAAACGATAACAGTAATGCTAATTTAGCTTTCATATTAAATCCTACAGTTTACACGAGCCAGCATTAAAAAAATAACTTGCTATCCAAACACCAATCATCATAGTAATTGTTGCTATCCAAGCTTGCCATGAAAAATAAGCCGTCGCGACAAGTGCATTTGTTACTGTGCATCCTCCCGCAAGTGTAGCCCCTATTCCCATCATGACACCACCAACTAATCGTTTTACAACTGTTTTTCCGTCTGGTGGTAAGCGTAATGCCATTTCACCTCGTATCACAGTGCTGATGATAGCCCCTACAAGAATACCTATAACAAATAAACTTCCCCAATTAATGTAACGGTGTTGGCCCGTTACTAAATATTGAATAATATTGCCTGATGGTACCGCCACACCAAAACCAAAATTACGTCCCGCATCAGCACTAAACACCCAAGCAACAATACCTAATATACCGATAAGGCACCCTGCAACATTAAGTGAAACGTTTTTATATTTTCCTAATGGTGGTGGGCAATAACGTGGATGACGATAGTTATAAATAACTAAACTGATCGTAATAATGAGCAAGATAGCAATTAATATCCATGGCGATATGCCAAATGTGTCATAAATAGTATTTAACTGCATAGGATTATGCAGTAGCGGCTCTAACCAATGTTGCAAACTCCCCTTTTTCGCAGATGCCATAGTTAAGGAAAAAGAAAACAAAGCAATCCATGTACCAATAAGCCCTTCACCAGAGCGAAACCAGGCACCGCTCCCACAACAGCCTGACAGCACAATACCGCAACCAAATAATAACCCACCTAAAATAGTCGCTAAGAGTGGAAGACTACCTTGAGGGATAGCTAACATGCCTTTTCCTTTTAGCACAAATAGACCAACTGCTTGAATAGATACTGCAATAAATAATGCAGCAAGAAATCGGGTGTTTTTTTGGTAAAAAATATTACGAAAGCCAGAAACGAAACAAAATTGACTCGCTTGTAGAATAGCGCCAAAAAGAATGCCTATAAAAAAGCCACTAATCATAACTTTTCCTTTAAAATTAAAAAAGACACCATCGATGATGGCATTAACTCTGTTGTATAAAAATAAGATGCTGTAAGGGATGCTATTTTGATCGTTGATAGTTATTTCTGTTATTCTATCCTATTGATATTTATCATTACTAAAGACAACATCATAGAGCAAGAATAAATATCGATATGTATTGATAGATAAAGTTATTCTTTGCAATCCTTTAAGGAATTATAAAAAAACATGAAGCAGCTTTATTCATCTAACTATAATTTTACATTAAACATAAATCAGCCAATTCTTTGTATTTTTAATATAGATATCAACATAAAAATGCTAGTGTTACCCCTATAACACACCAAATCCATTAGATAATAAGCAATTTTTTATTACACTTTTTTAACTATTATCAAATTTAGTGAAAATTAATAAAGTAACCTCTTAATAAATAACAAAATAAATTATAAATAAATAGTAAGATAGATTAAAACATTTGAAGTCATCGAACAATAAAGCATAAAATACCTCCAACCCACAGTAATGACAATATCGCCTCATCGTCACACGATTTGGATTGTACTAATGGATTTAGTTCTTAAGGATTAACTAAATGAAAAGGCGTAAGTTTCTCAAAGGTGCAGCACTATTATCAACAGCTGGTTTGGTTACACCTACAATGGCAATAACACCCGCACCTATTCAATATTTATCTGATGGTCGTCGTCGTTTTACTTTATCGCAAAGATATCATGTCATACCACCCGAAGGCTCTTCCGGTGTAGTAAAATTATGGATACCCCTTCCTATTGATACACATGTCCAGCAAGTACGTAAATTGCATTTCAGCGGTAACTACAGCGAAGCTTATATTACAGCCAATAATAGTTATGCAGCTAGAACACTATATATAAGTTGGCCCAATTCATCCGCTAAGATGAATGTTACTGTTGAAATGTTTATTGAAACGCTTGATTGGGAACCGATGATTAATGGTGACCTAAATACATATCGTACACCAGAGAAAATTAGCTATCCGGAAGATGTTGTGCGATATCAACGGGCTACTTCACATATACCCATTACTGGTATTGTCAGAAAAACAGCCACTAACATCATAGGTACCGAAACGGATCCATTAAAACAGGCCAGACTTATTTATAACTGGGTAAGTAGCAATATGTTCCGTGATAATACTGTGATTGGTTGTGGTACTGGAGATGTTGCCGCTATTTTAGAAAGCGGTAAGCTAGGTGGCAAGTGTACTGATATTAATTCTGTTTTTGTCGCGTTATGTCGTTCTATTGCGATTCCAGCACGAGAAATGTTTGGTATTCGCTTAGGTCAATCAATTAAGTTAGCCAACTATTCAAGTACTGCATTTGGTCGTTGTGATACAAATGGCATCACAAAAATAAGCAGTGCGCAACACTGTAAAGCGGAGTTTTATCTTGCTGGCTATGGTTGGTTACCTGCTGATCCTGCCGACGTAACAAAAATGCGCTTAACAGAAGCAAAGAATAATACACATCCTGATGTAGAAGCTGTTAGAGAATATTTATTTGGAAATTGCGAGATGAACTGGGTTGGCTTTAACTATGGCCGTGACTTTGATTTATCCCCCGAAGCGGAACAAACACCTATAAATCACTTCGGTTACCCTTATGCTGAAGTAGATGGTGATCCCATTAACTATTATGACCCTAACATTTTTGCTTATGATTATGAATCTAAAGAGCAGCAATAAAGGAAGTATCATTACACTTATGGCAGCAATGCTTACTGCCATACTTTCCAGTCTATGTTGTATTGGCCCCCTTATTTATTTGCTATTTGGCATCTCAGCGGCGGCACTAACAGGCATTCAAATACTAAATTACTTACAAATCCCTATGATAACACTTTCTGTAGGACTGTTATTATTAGGTTTTTGGCGCCTTTATTTTTCTAAAAAACCTTTTTGTGCCGGTCGATTAACGCGAAAGCAGACCCTCTCTCTTTATTGGTGTACACTACCTATTATATTATTATTCCAGTTATATCCTTTTATTTTACCTTGGATTATTGAGTTAGTTACAGTTGAGCTAATTGAATGAAAAATATCATCATTTTGATTATATTGTTGTTTTCTGTTGCCAGTCATGCAGAAAATATTAAAGTTATTATTGATATTAATGATATGTCCTGTTCTTTATGTGTCACGTCCATTAATCAGGCTTTACGTAAAACAGAAGGCGTCATAAAAGCAAAAGCATCTCTAAAAACGCACCAAGCCGAAATCGTTGTTCCTAAAGGATATGATCTTAATAATTTATTAACCGCCATTAGTCATACCGGCTATCGGGGGGTAATTAATCAGGTAATTTCACAATAGGCGACGAAATAAGACTATTTAATAGATTATCAATCTGTTGTAGTCGTTTTAGTTTATCCCGCGATCATAATCCAATAACTTCAAACCAAGTTAGTAAATAAATCTCTGTTTTTTTTTCAGAGATTTATTTATAGCACTTTAAACAGATTCAATGATTTTTCGTGTTTCCAACAGATTTTTAGCTAGCCCACCTCTATTATGAAATAATGCACTTGTCCCAAGAACAAACATCTCAGCGCCTTCTGCCACACATGTCGGAATAGTGTGATGACCAATATTACCATCAACCTCAATGATAGCATTACTTCCTTGTTCTTTAAGCCATTTATTAGCAAAACAAATTTTTTTATACATCGTAGTTATAAATTTTTGCCCCGCAAATCCTGGATTAACCGTCATAATAAGGAGAACATCTATCATATCTACGACATGATCGAGCGATGTTACAGGTGTCGATGGATTTAATGCTACTCCTGCTTTAATACCGTGGTCACGGATGTTACTTAGAACACCGTGTAAATGTGTAACAGCCTCAGTATGTACCGTAATAATGTCTACACCTGCCTTTATCAAGGATTCAATATAGCGTTCTGGTTTATTGACCATCAGGTGTACATCAATAGGTTTTGTTGTCACTGGCTTAATTGATTTAATAAAATCAATACTTAACGCAAAATTATCAACAAATTGACCATCCATAATATCGATATGATAAAAATCAATCCCGGCCTTATCTAACTCAGCAAGCTGTTTACCTAGTTGAAGGAAATCAGCACACATCAGGGATGCACCAAGAAGCCTCATTTTCTCTCCTCAAAATTAGCATTAGTTTTTAAAACAGCGCTCGTCGTATTGATTTGTTGCATTCTTCTGAAATACCAGAAAAACATACCTAAATAAGCAAGTATAGCGACAGCGGATATGATCACCATTTGAATATCCAGTGATACACTTGTTTTAGCAATTAATATAGAAAGCATTTTCTCTAATGGATCAGAGTCTACCGATGAAAATAATTGATTATGTGACAAGCCACTAGGGAAACTGTTCATAGCAATAGAGGTTTTGGTAACAAATTCCGCAATCAATGTCGCAGCCCATAAGAACAACGGAATAAGTAGTGTACCAATCAGCGTCATACGGATCACTTTACCTTGAGTGATAATAAGAAGCGCGGGTGCGAGCACAGTTAAAAGGATCCCACCTAAAGGTAAAACGTTATTGTCAGGAAGAATAATGGCAATAATCAATAAAATAGGTGCAAGAATATTGACTACTGCCCATAATTCAGCTCTTGACGCCAGGATAGGCCAATCAATTGCTACAAAAATTTGCCGACCTTTAAACCGTTTTTCCATCATAGTGGCAATGCCATCAGATAAAGGCATTATTGCTGGACCAAACCAGTTACCCACGGCACTGAAAAGTTCAAGTGATACTCCCGCCGTAAAAGCTAAGGCAAAGAGTTCATTCATTGGAAGTTTGCCAAGGATCCCCACAAAAAATCCCAGATAAACACCAATCGCAAATTTAGATCCCCAAAAACCAATTTTCTCATTCAATTTTTCCGCATCAAAATCAAATTTATCTATGAACGGTATAAATTTAGAAATAAGTTCATCAATGATTAATACTGGAGGAGAGATAAGCAGTGAAGGATGCGCTGTTGTCGTTATGCTGTTGTCATGATATTTAAGTAATGTTTTTATTTGTGGTTGCATAACATCGGAATTAAATAACATCAGTGCATAAATAGTAGCGACTATACAAGTAGTCAATATGAGATTATCTTCTGAATAATAAAGCGTCAAAAGCCCAATAACAGAAAGATTCCAGATATTAAATAAGTCAACATTCAACGTGTTAACTTTTTTAAATGAGAGTAAGGCTAAATTGATGCTAATACATGTCATTGCAAAATACAGCGTATATATTGACCCCCACGTGATCACGGCTAAAGGAGCCCAACCTAAATCTGTAATAGATAATGATACACCTGTTGATTCAACAAATTTAGTTAAAGCTGGTGCAAATGAGCTTGTTAACAATGTAATGACAGCTCCCATCCCCGTAAGAGCAATAGCCATTAAAATACCACCTTCCAATGCTTTTGATATTTTTACCTTAAATAATAAAGAAAGTAATGTAATGATAAAAAACATCATTGCAGGGGCGCCCAGCGAGATAAATGATGAGAAATATGAATTCAGTTGTGAAAGCATAGCGTGGATCCTTCCTGCTAATCGTATAAATATGATCTAGAGATTATTAAATAATCTCACATTTAAGTTGTAATAGTTTCTATAACAGATTTGACTTCATCTATTTCAGGAATAGCATCATGTCCTCCTGCTCGAGAGACTTTAATTCCGGCAACTACTTGAGCAAAACGAATACCACCTTCAATATCATTATAATTATCAATAAGATAACTTGCTAAAGCACCTGCAAAACAGTCTCCAGCACCTACTGTATCGACAGCTTCTACTTCAAGTGCTGGTATAAACACGGACCTATCCTTCTGATAAAGGAGGCAACCATCTTTCCCCATTTTTATGATGACACGCTTAACACCCATTTTATGAATAACTTTTGCCGCTTCGAGTGCACTTGATTCATCATTAACAGTAATACCAGTAATGTGTTTTGTCTCATTACTGTTAGGAACAATTAAATCGGCATAAGGGAAACACTCAGGATTTATACCCTGTACAGGTGCAGGATCAAGTATAATAAACATCCCTTTTTCACGTCCTAGTTGCATAGCAGTAAGAATAGATTCCTGACTTGTTTCCATTTGGACTAGTAAAATTTTACCCGTAATCGATGCAAGCGCATTGATTACATCTTCTCGACTAAACGCTACGTTTGCACCGAGATGAACGAGTAAGGTATTATCACCATTCGATTCAACTAGCCCTACACAAGAACCCGTTTTTGCCTCTTTTTTTACAATCATGTACGAATCGTCAATATTGCGTATCTTCAGATTTTGACGTAACTGTCTTCCAGCATCGTCATCACCGATACATCCAAGAAAACAAACCTTTTTACCATATCGAGCAGCACTGACAGCTTGATTATTCCCTTTACCACCAGCACTCATTTGAATGGATTTACAGAAGGAGTTATCCCCGCTTTTTGGAAACTCATGGCAATTAACGATGACATCCATATTGATACTTCCCATGACAACGATATCGTACATATTCACTCCTTAATTCTACTCAAGTTTTGTTGTTGATTCCCTAATAACTATGTTTGGTGTAATACTGAGATGTTGAATTTGTGTTTTACCATTTATAAGTTGTATCATTGTTTCGATAGATAATTTGCCAATCATATTGAGATTTTGGTTAATAGATGTTAATCGCGGTATGTATATATCATCCATTGACGAATTATCATAACCAATAATCAATAGATCATCAGGTACTCGTATGCCAGAATCAAAACAAGCACGCATTGCACCAAAGGCCATTGCATCATTTGAGCAAAAAACACCATCAAAACTTTTATTCTGCTTAATAAACTTAAGAAATTGTTGATAACCCCCTTTTGCAGTTAAATCGCTATGAATAACCGTTATATCCTTCCTTCCCGTTTTTATTTCAAAAATTTCAGCAAATCCGGCCATACGTTCATTTGCGATGTTGTCATCTGGGTGACCTGATAACATCACTGGATTTTTACAGCCACGAGAAAATAAATGCTCTGTAGCAATCTTGCCACCAAGCCGGTGATTAACCGTAACGGAGGAATAATGTGGATCTGACCCTGCGCGATCAATTGTTATGGTTTTTATGCCATTTTTTTCTAGATTTTCCAGATCCTTTCCAGTGATAGAGAATGAATTTATGATTGCCCCACACACAAAATTACTTTTCATTGAATTTAAATAATATTCAACCTTTTCTCTGTTATCACTACTGTTAAAAAACAAGGTGTTATAACCCTTTCTGTTTGCCTCATTTTCTATTTCTAATAATAAATCCGAAAAAAATTGGTTATTTAATGTAGGTAACATAACAGCGATTAAATTTGTTCTACCATGAGATAAATTCTTAGCAATAGAGTTAGGTACATAGCCCATCTCATCAATTATATGAAGAATATAATTGCGCATTTTTTCGCTGATATCTTTTTTATTATTTATCGCTCTTGATACAGTCGCAACAGAGACGCCCGCTTTTTTGGCTATATCTTTAATAGTTATCATTGCATTCTCCGTAACCGGTTACGGAACAATACTACTAGCACTAAATCGATGTCAAACAGGTCATTGGCTATTTATTGCGTCATAATGAATTCAACACATTGAAATTTTTATATAAGTTTCAATAAAAAAACTTCTATTTTATTTCATATTTTTTGATTTTTATCACATAAAAACGTAATGTCATTCTCTTATATTACCTGTCAAGGACAAGGATCCTTTGGCTAGTAAAAGAATTGTTAAACTTGGTATTTTATAAAAGATGAGGAAGGCAATTCTGCGATGTTATAACACGTTTTTTGAATAAATAGCATCTCTGATGTTATGATATTATCTCTTTTTCAACGCTAGGCAATCAGCATGCCAAGTAACCTATTAGGTATAAGATTGAAAATATGAACGAATCGAGCATACAATCCTTTTTCAATCCTAATTTCGCTCACTCATGCATTTAACTAGATAAGCAAATAATTATTTATAAGATGGTCTCTATCTTTCGTCTATGGAGTAACCATTTATCTAATTCGTTGGCAAATTGTTGGCGGTCGCGTTGACTGAATGTCGCCGCCCCCCCCGTCTGAACGCCACTTGAGCGCATGGTCTCCATAAAATCACGCATAATCAAACGTTCACGGATCGTGACTTCGGTATAGCACTCTCCTCGAGGGTTAAGTGCCACTGCGCCTTTTGCTATGACTTCAGCAGCTAAGGGAATGTCAGCTGTAACGACCAAATCTCCCACCATGACACGCTTAACAATTTCATTGTCGGCAACATCAAATCCTTTAGCCACATGTAAAGCAAAAATAAATGCAGATATCGGCAATCTAATAGGTTGATTAGCAACAAATATTACTTGTACTTTTTCACGTTCAGCTGCACGATAAAGGATTTCTTTTATTACTTTCGGACACGCATCAGCATCGACTAAAATCGGCATAGTTACGCCCTTATTTTATGTTATTTTCTCTCTAATGAATGATTCATCATAATTCGATGCAAGGCGATTAATAACGCTTTATTATCCGATCTCTTCTTAATAGCAACACGGTAATAATTGTTATTTAATCCTGGGTAATTACCACAACTACGGATCAAAATATGATGTTCTAATAATGCATCTTGTAAATCAAAATCGGTTATCTGACATTTAAAAAAAATGTAATTAGCTGCAGGAGGGTAAACAATTAATGTTGAAAATTGAGATAACTTTTGAAATAAATACGCTTGTTCTTGCCGTAACCAACGATGTGTTGCATCAATATAGCCATAATCATATAAAACAACACGTCCAGCTAACTCGGCGAAACTATTAATGGTCCATGGCTGTTGTTCTAACCTGAGTCGATGCAACAAATTATCATCTGTATTAAGTAAATAGCCTAATCGCAGGCCTGGAATAGCAAAAAATTTTGTCATTGAACGCAATATAATAAGATAAGGATTTGCTGTAATTTTTGATATTAAACTATAGCGTTCACCTGCAAAATCAATAAATGCTTCATCAATAATAAGATAAATCTGCCGTTGTCGGCAAATATCGACAATCTCGTTAAGTAAATCATGATCAATACGCTGTCCGGTAGGATTATTAGGCGAACAAATAAACAAACAATCTAAATCAGCGCTAATATGCTTAATAAGTGCACGATCAGGTTGAAAGAAATTGTCTTCTGATAATTGATAATCAACAATTTCACATTGTTGTTTTTGCAATGCGCGTCGATATTCAGCAAATCCTGGTATTAATAACATTGCTTTTTTAGGCTTTATAGCTTCTGTTACCGCAAATATCAATTCTGTTGCACCATTACCCACAACAATATGTCTATCCAAACATTGATGGTATTCAGCTAACGTTTTGCGAAGTGCTTTATATTCGCTATCTGGATAACGCTCAGCTAAGTGAAGTTGTTGACAAATCGCTAATTTTAACGATTCGGGTATACCAAGAGGATTAATATTGGCACTGAAATCAAGTAAACTCTCTATTGAAATACCTCGTATTTCTGCATGCTCACGAACATTACCACCATGTGTACTCAATGCTCTAATCATTTTCACCAATCGATTCCCTTCTGCGCTTTGATACCGGCATCAAAGGCATGTTTTACGGGACGGATTTCACTCACGGTATCAGCCAGTTCTATAAGTCGACGATGACATCCACGACCAGTAATAATGACCGATTGTTGTGTGGGTCGCTGTGTAATGGCCTTTATAACCTCATCAAGTAATAAATAGTCATAATTAATCATATACGTTAATTCATCCAGAACGACTAAATCAAGCTGTGCATTATTTAACATTCTTTTTGCTTCTTGCCAAACGGTTTGTGCGGCTCGTTGGTCTTTATATCGGTCTTGTGTCTCCCAGGTAAATCCACTTGCCATTACTTGAAACTCAACACCCTGTTGCATCAATAAATTTCGCTCGCCACAATCCCAATTACCTTTAATAAATTGTACTACTGCCACAGACAAACCATGACCAACCGCCCGACTCACCGTACCAAATGCTGCAGTACTTTTTCCTTTACCCTGTCCGGTAAATACCATAATAATACCGCGTTCCTGTTTAGCTTGCGCAATACGTTGATCAATATTGGCTTTAATTCGTTGTTGCCGTTGTTTATAACGATCATCTGATGTTTTTGTCATAAATATCCAACTGATAATCTAATATTAAAAGCACTAATCTAGCTAAACCTTACTCATCACTCAAAGAACCATATAAATTGCGAATAAAACATGCATTAAATATACTGAGTAAATTCTTTATTAGCAAAAATAATAGCAAATAGTGATAATGTAAAAACGCGTACGAGTAAATTACATGAAGGCATTAACGTGATATAACACTATTTATGTGCTGACCTATCTACCCTAACATAGATTGATTACTTAACTCAGTTTATGCATTTTTTATTGAGGTGACACAATCTTTATGCTATCTCCACTTATTGAGCAAGTAATTAAAGCCATTTCGCCCCTTGATATCATTATAAAAAACAAAATGCAAAAGAAGCTTGATGGTTTAGTTAAACCACCCGGTAGCTTGGGTAGACTAGAACAACTCGCTATACAATTAGCCAGCATATCATCAACGACAGATATTCAGTATAAACAAAAAGCCATCCTTGTTTTTGCCGCCGATCATGGTGTATTTCATGAAGGGGTTGCTGTAACACCACAAAATGTTACAGCCATTCAGGCTAAAAATATGACGAAAGGACTTACTGGGGTTTGTGCGTTAGCGCATGTGAGTCAAAGTCAGGTTATTGTTACTGATGTTGGCATTATCGATACGGTACCTATCTCAGAAATACACCATTATAAAATTTGTGAAGGTACACGCAATATCGCTCAAGGCCCAGCGATGACAATTGCTCAAGCCATAAAGGCTATTGAGGTTGGTATCAAAACAGCACAACGTCATATTCAGCAAGGAATTCAACTTATAGGAGTCGGCGAAATTGGGATCGCCAATACGACAGCCGCTGCCGCAATGATCAGCGTTTTATGTCATAAAGAGGCTGATTGTGTGGTTGGACTCGGTGCGAATTTACCTGCTAAGCAAAGACAACATAAGGTTAATGTAGTAAATACCGCTATTCAAATTAATCGACCTAATCCAGACCAACCCATTGATATCCTCGCCAAATTGGGTGGATTAGAGTTGGGCGCGATGAGCGGTGCCATATTGGCAGCGGCAGCATTAAAAATACCTATTGTATTAGACGGTTTTTTATCTTATGCCTCAGCATTGATTGCCTGTCGTTTGTGTCCACATGTTAATGCGTATCTTATACCATCACATATGTCTACTGAACAAGGTGCACGCATTGCCCTTGATGCTCTTGGACTTCGTCCATACCTTGATATGGAAATGCGACTAGGCGAAGGGAGTGGTGCTGCATTACTCTTTCCTATTATTGATGCTGCCTGTGCCATGGGCGAATATATGGGCACCCTGTCAGACTCAGCTATTATACTTCCTGACAGTTAAGATTGACACAAGGGTTATTTTCACCAACAACTTTTCGGAAATATCTATCAATAGATGCGTCACCTATTATCTTAGTATTTTAGGCTACTTTAATTTAGCGTTCTTGTTTTACTTGCTGAATGGGTTTTTCTAAAAAGAAATATAAGTTCGATAACTTCATCTGTTAACAAGACTTTGACGTCCGATATTAAGGAAATCAAACAGAATAAGATTTGGCCAAATTTTAGCTACATATTTTTTTACTTTTACATATTCGTTTCTGTAACCTACTTTTGAGAAAAAGCAATTGTTATAATCAGAAAGAAAAGCTTATTTTTTGTGTTTTTTGCGTTAATACCATACTAGCTAAATGTTCATTCATTATATAATCTATCTGTAAAGACATTGAATTCTCTGATGTAGATGAAACGTTCTCTTAATAAGTGTAAGTAGGTTAATTATGGCTAAAAAGACACTTAGACTTTCTTTTCCTCAATGGCAAGGCGGCAACAATCCTTCATATTATCTTGGCTCTCTTCTTTTGTCTTTTCTTTCGCCCAAAACAAATGGCCCCATTGAGGAAATTCCCGTTACTTTACCTGGAACTGAACCGCTGACTAAAGTAGACGGTATTATTGGCAAACCTCAAATTATCAAGCAGTTGAATGATGCGACGTCTCTCATTAAAAAACATGAGCCTGATGCAATTGTCGTTTTAGGTGGCGATTGTCTTGTATCTCTAGCGCCTTTTGCCTATTTACTGAATAAATATGGCGATAAGTTAGGCGTGCTCTGGATCGATACGCATCCCGATGTTCAGACAGCTAAAGAATATTCTAATGCACATGCCCATGTACTTGGTGCATTGATTGGAACAGGCGACAACGATTTAGTTGATCATGTAGCGAATAAGCTTTCTCCATCAAAAATCATGATTGCAGGTATTCACGATCCGCTTCCTTATGAATATGATTATCTAACCCGTCATCACATTACGACGTCAAATCCTACAAAAATTAAAAAGGGTTCAAAAGATGTTTTGACATGGATCGCCAAAGAAAAAATTCAGTATTTGGCTATTCATCTTGATTTAGATGTGCTGGATCCAGCACTTTTTCGTTCTGTTTTATTCGCTAAGCCAGGGAGAGGGCCGCACGACTTCGGTGATGTTGCTGAGGGTCAGCTGAGTATTGAAGATGTACTCAGACTTATCCATCAGGCAACTGCTAAAGCCGACGCTGTTGGACTTACAATCGCTGAACATATGCCTTGGGATATGCTAAATCTCAAAAATATGCTTAATGCATTACCACTTATGAAATAATATTGTCTATTGGGAAACTAGACTGCTCTCGCAATAATACACTATACAAAAGCCAGATGGATTCGTACTCTACTCACGCTCTAGATGGGATAAGCCCCATAAAAGTTAATACGTTAAAAGATATTAAAACTTATTATACGTTGCGTTGATTTACCGTTAAGCCGCCTCTATTGTGAAAAAGGAACCAATATAATTAATGTTAGCTAGCCAGTTACACGTCATCTTTGGGTTAAAATAACAGCTAAATCAACGTACAATCCAGAGTTATAGACAGTTTTTTCTCTAATGATGACATTATTTGAATTTTTCGCATTTCCCATTGAGATATCTTGTATTTTTCAGCGTGCCTGAATTACATGGGCAAATTTAACCTGTCAAGTTAGACAATACATCATGGTATAATATTGTTAATTATAAAAATATAATATATCCTAAAAATCATTTTATCTGATTAACCATTTATTTTTTCGATAATACCATGGTCATTTTCAAATCGTAATAGACTGTAAGCGTCTTGGTGGAATGTAAATTGCCAGAACGCCTCAGTAGGTAAATTTAATATCGTAAGCATTAATAGTCGCAGTGGACCTTGATGGCCAACAAATAATAAATGTCCTGCTGATTGACTGCTTAATAATGTCTGCCAAGCCGTATTAACTCTTTGACGAAAATTGTCAAAACTTTCTCCCCCAGGCGGCGCTTGCTTTAGCCAATTTTTACACCAGTGGTGATAGCGTTGGCTATCTTTAATTTGCAGATCTCGATAATGCTGCCCTTCCCATTCACCAAAATCCAGCTCATTAAATTCAGCAATGGACGTTATATCGGCCTGAGGTGCAATAATATGAGCCGTTTGCCTAGTTCGTTGTAGACCACTACAAATCACTTTATCAAACGTAATCGATTTTAACCGATAGGCTAATGCATTGGCTTGTTGTATACCCCGATCATTCAATGCAATATCACTACAGCCATAATAAAGGCCACGTTTATTGGCAATGGTTTCGCCATGTCGAACTAAATAAATGATTAACATAAGTGACACTGTAACCTATAATGACATTGTAGGTGTTAACAATGATAAACAAAAGCAGAGTTCTGCTAATTCTATACCACCACCAAGTGTATCACCTGTTTGCCCAGCTAATTTTCGTTGAATATAGGCTCGATAACAACACATAAAACCCAATGTGAACAAAGCACAGACGATCCCGACGCCACCATTAACGATGGCGATAATAATCCCACCACAACTTAAGGTTAACTTCGCTTGTTTTGTTGTCACTTTGCCAATATAAACATGACCTAATCCCTTATCACGTGCATAAGGCTGGCGATACATTAGAATAATTACCGCTAAAGTTCTAGCGACAACGGGCGCACCAATTAAAGCCGTATAGACTGATACATCATGTTCTTCAGACAATGCATAGAGTACGGCTATTTTAAGAGTGATAGCAAAAAATAAGGCTAAAACACCATTAGTACCAATACGACTATCACGCATAATTTCCAGCATTTTTGGCCGTTGATATAATGTAAAAACACCATCAGCGGTATCCGCCAAACCATCAAGATGAAATGCACCTGTAATAACAGTGTTACATAATACTGCAAAAAGTAAGCCTATCGCACTCCCCCATACGCATTGCGCCAGGCTAAATACCAGTGCACAACTCATACCGATAATAAATCCTATGATAGGAAAGAAAATAACACCTTTAACATAATCATCAATGGTAATGTGTTGAGTAAAACGTTGTGGTACGGGTATGCGACTAATAAACTGTAGTGAGGCGCAAAAGATTTGCCACCAATAAATGCGATTAATATGATGTAATCTATGGGGCATACGGTTATCCTTTAATTTTGATATCAATTCCTGATACCACAAAGTGAACTGTTTCAGCACATTCAGCTAATTTCTGGTTAGCTCGCCCGGCAATATCACGAAAATGTCTTGCTAAGCGATTTTCTGGCACAATACCGAGCCCTAACTCGTTAGTAACAATAATGACATGACATTGGGAAGTATGACAGGCTGTCAATAGTTGATCGAGTTGCCAATTTACTTTTTTTTCTAATGTAGCAAAACATAATGTTTCAATAGGCTTATTAGCCGCATAATCAAAAAGCAAATTGCTTAGCATTGTTGTTATACACTCCAGTAAAATAACTTGATAACCAGGAGCTTTTTCATTAATTAACGTGCCTAAATTTCGATAGCCTTCATAGGTATGCCAATGGCATGGACGTTGCTTACGGTGAATTGCTACTCGACGTTCTGTTTCATCATCAAGTAATAGTGAAGTAGCAATATATAAAACATTACCTTGTTGTCCTGCGAACTGATAGGCTAGTTTTTCTGCAACGTTGCTTTTACCGCTACGCGCCCCACCAGTAATTAAAATCATAATGTCCCTCCTGATGGGTTAAGTTGCATGATTTGATAAATTTTGGCCAAATCTAAATTTTGACGCATGACATCAGCTAATTTGTCATATTGCTGCTGTTTAAACTGATGAAATGATAGTGTCTCAGATAAAAGTGGCCAGTTATGGCGTAAGCGCAATGCATTCAAGAGACCTCGGCTAAAATTATCTTCATCAAATAAACCATGAATATATGTTCCCATAATATTGCCGTCATTGCTTACCATACCCTCATTATGGGGAATGTGATCAATATTCTCGCTAGAAACACATTGACTAAAATAAGTGACATGATTTACACCTGAAATAGAAGCATCATTCGCTACGACTTTCGTTTGTCCCATATGAATTTCGTAACCCGATAATATTTCACCATGACAAAATTGGAACAAGCCTTTTGTGGGGGCGGTTACTTTAGCCGTTACCTGACATGTGGTTTTTTCCGCTGTGAAATAGGTATCACAAGGCAATAATCCTAATCCAGGTAAATGGTTAATATGCGATTCAATACCATCATAGATCGTTCGACCTAACATCTGATAACCACCACAAATACCTATAACCGGTGTACCCAACGCGGAGAGTTGCTGTATTTCGGCCGCTAAACCACTGTTATACAAATAAGAAAGGTCTTCTAAGGTATTTTTAGAACCAGGAATAATAATGAGATCAGCCTGATTAATTTGTTGCCCTGGTTGTATATAACGTAAACGAACATCAGGTTGCTGTATTAACGCATTAAAATCAGTAAAATTAGCAATATAAGGAAGTTTTATGACGACAATATCTAACATCATTTGTTTATCGTTATTCTCGGTATGGTAATGTGAACGCATTAATGCAACACTATCTTCATCGTCAATATGAATAGCCAACATAGGCATCACACCTAATACCGGTACATTTGTCATTGCTTCAAGTGCATCAATACCGGGTTGTAATAATGCTACATCACCACGAAATTTGTTAATAATAATACCTTTAACTCGCAGCCGTTCACTTTCAGACAATAGCGCTAATGTGCCATAAATCGCGGCGAAAACACCGCCACGATCAATGTCTGCAACTAAAATAACGGGCGCATCAATTCGTTCAGCTAATCCCATATTCACGATATCATGTTCTCGCAAATTAATTTCGGCTGGACTGCCCGCACCTTCAATCACAATGATTTGATACTCTTCGGCTAATTGCTTATAACAGGATATAACATGTTTAACTAAATGGGGCTTAAACTGATGATAGCGAATTGCATTCATGTCGGCTATTTTTTTGCCAAGAACAATAAGTTGTGAATGACGTTCGCCCATTGGTTTTAATAAGATAGGATTCATGCGTGCATCAGGTTCAATTCCAGCAGCTTCAGCCTGAACGATTTGCGCGCGTCCCATCTCTTCATTTTTTTGACTAATGCCAGAGTTAAGTGCCATATTCTGTGATTTAAAAGGAGCAACACGAAAACCATCTTGAGCGAAAATACGGCATAATCCTGTAGCGAGAATACTTTTACCCACATCAGAAGCTGTGCCTTGCAACATAATTGAACTGGCCATCATTTTTCTTATCATCTCTTTTTTGAGTTAATTTACTAAGATCTGGACAAAATCTTTAAAGTTAATTACGGGTTATTGCCATAATTTATTAATTAAAATTGTGGTGAAATAAGACAATTTTTCCTGTTCATCAATAGTTTGAATATTATGGTAAATGTATTCTGTTTCTAACGCAGCATTGCAAACCAATACAGCATGGTTGATTAAATGATGTTTTATCAATAAATGTTTTATTAACGGGAAATTCGCCGTCACTTTCATAAGGATTAAACTTTGATGTTGCACCAATGCAGACTCAATTTCATTCGCTGGCGCTGTACACGAAATAACCGCCATTGATTGTTGTTCCATAGCCAGTGGAATTTGGCAACGTGATGCGATATAAGCAAAAGATGTAATACCGGGAATAATGGCTATTGGGATTTTATTTTGTAATCGTGCTAATAAATTAACCCACGTGCTAAATAACATGCTATCACCAAGCGAAATAAAACCGACTAAGTGATCATGGTCTACATCCTTTGCCATTTCATGTGCAATAGCATCCCATTGGTGTTCTTTTTGTAAACTATTTGTCGTCATAGGGAAATGACGTAGTTTTATTTCAATATGATCAGGTAAATAAGGCTGTACAATTGACAATGCAAGGCTTGTTCCCCCTTGTCGCCCTGCTGGTGCATATAAGATTGTTAATGCAGATAAGCAGTTAACTGCCCTGATAGTAAGCAGATCACTACATCCTGGTCCAGTACTAATTGCAAATAATTTTCCTGTCATAATTAATAATCTCTATCAGCTTTAGCTGCTTTTGAATGTGAGACAAATATCTCTTGTACTAATGGATTTTCACCCAATCCTTGTAACCAACATTGCGTATCAATCCCTGCTGTGATCAACTTTGTACTCCATGAGTCTTCATCGTCTGACGCCATATCATGAATTGCATGATCGCCAGCAACAGTCATCAGAGGCATTAAATGCACTTTACGTACTTTTTCCTCAAGCAATTGCGTAATAATAGAGTTAATTTCAGGATAACTTTCTACTGCACCAACTAATGCTGGGATTTTTTTTGCTCGTAAAAGATGATCTAAACAAGCATATGCCGCAAATGCATAATGCGTTGCGCCATGCCCCATAAAAACGACGCGCTCATCTGCCGCAAGTTCAGGCATTTGTGCTTGTAATGCAATAATTAATTGTTCATAGTCATCAAAATGGGTAATTAATGGGTTACCAATAGCCAAATAAGTAAAACTGTCGCGAAAATTATCAATTTGTTTAACAATTTTGCCATACTCATCGCCATTAATCACATGTAATGACTGAACTAGTATGTCCTGATACCCTAAATCATGTAAGCGTTGTAATGCTTGCTGTGGATTATCAATATATTCACCATCGCGTTTAGCTAATTTAGCCATAATAAGCGTAGAAGTGAATGCCCGAAAAAAATCCCGATCAGGATATTCGGCAGCCAAACGTTGCTCACACGCAGTAATATTTTTTAATCGAGTCTGAGGATAGCTAGTACCAAAACTAATTACTAAAATTGCTTTTTTCATTATGTCTCTACTAGTTAATTGAATTGGGTAAAAAGAGCAATCTATTCACCATGTGTTATTTTTTGATGTGCTGTCTGTTGGATATACGCCAACACATCATCTAATGAAAATACTTTATACGGATAAACTATTCTGGGCCGGTGGATCACAATACATGGTATTTGTAATGCTACACAGGCTGTAATTTTATGTTGAAAACCACCTGCGTATCCGGATTCTTTGGTGATCACGACATCAGGTTGATAAGTTTGGTAAAGTGCTATATTCATTTCATGACTAAATGGGCCTTTCATGGCGATAATATCAGCGACGCCTAATCCGAGCTTATAACAGTTCTCTATCACATCTACGGTCGGTAATACCCTAGCAATTATTTGTTTATCTATTAATAAGTTCACATACTCTATAAGTTGTTTACTTCCTGTAGTCAAAAATACCCGTTTACCCAATGTGTTTGCCAGAATACACGCCTGATGTACGCTATCAACGTTAATAATTAATGGATTGTCGCAAATCTCTACTTCAACAGGTCGCTCAAATCGCACATAGTTAATAGAGTGTGTCGAGCAGGCAATCATTATGTTATGCGAAACTTCGGTAGCAAAAGGATGTGTTGCATCAACGACTAAATTAATCTTCTGGGTTACTAACCATTGCTGCATCTGTTCTGTCGTCATTCGTCCTGTAATAACTGATCCTTTAACTTTTGCGGCGAGCATTTCCCCTGCAGAGGTGGCTACTGATAAGCTATAATGAATATGGTTCTTATCAAGTAACTGACAAAGTGTTATTGCATCAGATGTACCACCAAATATATGGATCTGTAATTGTTCAAGTTGCATCACAATTGATAACCCCTAGGTGTAATCATTAGGCCACTATCAATATAAGTGGTTTTATTACCAACGATGACCAGACTCCGCATATCAACGCGTGTGTAATCAATAGTAGCGAAGGTTGTTAACCATTTTTCCTGATGCTTTCGTCCTACTTCTTTTACAATACCTACCGGTGTTGTATCCGCTTTATAAGGACGCATTAAATTAAACGCACGAGTTAAATGATTAGGTCTGCCGCGGCTACGAGGATTATAAAAACAAATTACAAAATCCGCCGCTGCTGCATACATAATCCGCTGTTCAATCACATCCCATGGTGTAAGCAAATCACTTAAACTAATATGACAAAAATCGTGCATTAAAGGCGCACCTAATAATGCTGCCGATGCAGAGCTAGCTGTCACTCCCGCAATCACCTTGACTGGGATGGACAATTTTTGCCGGGTCGTTAATTCAAGCACTAAACCTGCCATACCGTAAATACCAGCATCACCACTACTAACTAATGCTACTTTTTTTCCTTGTACAGCAAGATCAATAGCAACCTGACAACGTTCAATCTCTTTACACATTCCCGTTTTAATGACGTCTTTGTCATCGATTAATCCTTTTATTAAATGTGTATACGTTTTATAACCAACGATAATTTCAGCATCGTAAATGGCTCTAATAGCCTCTTCTGTCATCGTTGCTTGATCCCCTGGCCCTATTCCAATTACATATAGCATGGTGTAACTCCTAATGTTATGGTGATCCCATTTTCTTTACAGCTTTCTCCTAATAAATGCCCTCTACTCATCAACCAAGCTACGGGTTGTGAAACACTACCAATACCTAATGTTTGTTTTACAAAAGAGGATTGTGGAAAAAGGGACTCGTAAGGAATTAATTGATCTAATGAATAAACATTGAAAGGTACACTTAGTTGATCAGCCAGTTCAATTAATCCCACTTCATCTTGTTTAATGTCAATACTGCCAATTTGTTGTAATGCCAACAGATGGAGCTGATTTAGTGAAAAATGATCACGCAATTGTCGATACAGTGCTTCATATTGAGTACCACGGCGACAACCAATTCCGGCAACGATTCGTCGAGGAATAACTTGAAAAATAGGTAAACCCAGGTTAGGTAATGGATTGGCCATCGTGACCCAGACTAATGCATCTAAACCGGTTATTTGTTGAAGATTATCAATCACGGTAAAACCACGTCGATCATTTACTTGATGATGTTCCTGATATAGTCCTACGCACTTACCACTGATTAACATCTGATTAATTTTTTTTACTGAATCATGATAATTAGCAATCGCTGCGTTCATATCTAATGCAATCATATCTAACGCGGCGACGTGATTGATATCTGTCGCAGTGGTGATCACAGGGTCAGCATTCAATCGTTCAGCTAAATATAATGCCAGTCGATTAGCACCACCAATATGGCCTGATAATAAACTAATTATATGTTTACCCTTTTCATCCATTACCAGTACCGCCGGATCATGTAATTTTGTTTGTAATAATGGGGCTATAGTCCGTACAGCAATTCCGGTGGCACAAATAAAAAGTAACGATTGATAATCTACGAAGAGTCTTGCTACACTTTGTGCGAAATTCATCGTAAATGGCTGTAAGCCAGACTTGGCTAATGCCTTCGTCGTATAACAATCGCAAGGTATTATTTTAGCAATGCGTAGTGATTGCTGATTGCCTCTCGGGGTTAAGCTAATCACAGCCAGTGCATTATTCACTTTGACGGAATTCATGACTAAACTCGGCCGCATAAAGTTTGGAATGATAATAAGTATCACCTAAGAAATCGCCAACTAGAATCAAAGCTGTTTTTTTAATACCGGCATTCGCGACTTTTTTGGCAATATCCTGCAAAGTACCTTTTACAGTCATTTGTTCTGGCCAGGTAGCTTTATAAATAACGGCAGTTGGTGTATCTACTGGATATCCACCTTCAATTAGTTTTGCTACAACTTGGTTCACACTTTGAACGGACAAAAAAATTGCCATAGAGGTCCGATGGCTAGCAAAAGATTCAATTGATTCGCGCGAGGGGGTGGTCGTACGCCCGGCAATACGGGTAATAATTAAACTTTGTGATACATTAGGTACGGTATATTCAACACCAAGTGTGGCGGCTGCACCTAAAAATGAACTTACACCGGGTATTATTGTAAATTTAATTTGCCTTTTTTTGAGTTCTTCTATTTGCTCACGAATTGAACCATATAAGGATAAATCACCTGTCTGTAAACGTATGACAAGTTTTTCTTGTTTCATGCTATCGACTATAAGGCTAATAATTTCATTTAATGTCATGGTCGCACTGTCATAATATGCGGTGTGGGGTTTACAATAGTTTAATAGTGCTGGATTAATTAATGAGCCCGCATAAATAACAATATCAGCATGAGACAAAAGACGATATCCTTTCATTGTAATTAATTCACAATCGCCTGGCCCAGCACCAATAAAATAGACGTTATCTTTGGCAATCACATCATTGTTCATTGTCGTGTATCTCCTTTTTCTGACAAGAAATAATGTAAGTGGGATTTGCGGGTTTAAAATAATTCCCTTGCCCTAATTTAGTCAGGTGAGATATCTGTAATTGACAGACGTTAATGTGGTCGAATTTACAATGATGTAAGTATTCAATCGCCTCCAACATATTATTAAGTAAAATAAAATTCATAACCAAATGACCACCGCTAACAAGTAATTTTTCACTCCAGTCAATAAGGTCGGTTAATTTACCATTACTTCCTCCAATGAAAATCGCATCTGCACAATAATCTTTAAGTGGTAATGGCGCTGTCACAGGTAAAATAGTCATATTATTAACAGCAAATTTTTGCCGATTTTGCTCAATTAACTGTATTGCTTCTCTATTGTGTTCGATCGAAAGAACGTGTAAGTGGGGATAACGCAATCCTGCTTCAATGGAAATACTTCCAGTACCTGCGCCGACATCAAGAAAATAACGAGCTTTATTTAATGCAAGTCTTTCTAACGTCAAAATACGAACATCTTCTTTTGTCATAGGTACCTTGCCGCGGATAAATTCACAGTCCTTCATGATATTGCACCTTTAAGTGTATCTATATCCATTTATTGTGGCGATTTGATCACACTATTAATCAAATTTTCTTCTGCGAACAAAATTGTCTCATATGGCCGCCAGGGTGTTTGTAAAATAATGACAATATTTAACGCATAGGTTGTTTCAATTTTAGTTGGGTGGATAATAATCCGTTCATTAGGATAAGAAAGATTTTCACCAATAATTAAATAGCGTTGTAATTGACGTTGCTGAATCTGTTGCGATATTTCATAAGGACCAATGCACTGATCAGTGACCATTGCCACTTTTTTATGGGCAAGGATAAAATCAAAATCAGGTAATTTGCCATGGCTACTGGTTAAATAGACATCATTCATATCCAGACCAATACGGCTAAAAAGATATTGCACCGTACTAATACCCGGTATAATTCGTACATTTTCTATACCTAGTTGTTGGCATAAAAACTTACCTATGCCATATAGCATAGGATCACCCGAGGCTAAAATAGTAATTTGATATTGCTGATGTTTAACTAACCAAGCTAACAGCTTATTTAGTTGACTATCAAGCAAATGTATTTGTCCGCTAAAATCAGTAAATAATGCCAGTTGACGTGGCGCACCTACTAACCAATTACTGCTATTAATAATTTGTTGTGCTAACGGTATTAAATAATCTCGGTGTCCTGGGCCTATTCCTACGACATTAATCATGATAAATTGCTTTTAGTTGTGAAAGTGGTTGGCTACTACCTAATATCCGGCCATCATAAGCAAAAATAACTGTATTACACTGTGGTGGCATAGTATTAAAGCGAAATAATAATGTCATACGTTGCTGAATTTTATTCGCTATTTGTTGGTAAACACTTTGCCACCCCTGCTCGTCGATTAATGTCATCGCTTCTTCTGTTGTCGCACATTGTTCAATTTGTTCGAGTAATGTATAAGGCGCATGCAGTAAGGCCAGATGAGCGATCAATGTTTCTATTCTGCCATCAGCAATATGACTATGCGTATGAAAGATCCCCGCGGCTACTTTGATGAGTTTACCTAAATGCCCTACTAACGTAATATAGCGAAATTGTAAGCGCTCCGCCTCCTTTAACATAAAACCGACAAAATTACTCATGGTGACAACATAATTACTACCAATACCAAGTTGCTCATTAACAAATCGTTCACCATGATTGCCTGGAACTAAAATAACTTTATCCAAGCCTTCATCACGTTTCATAGAGAGCGCTAACGATAATGATTTTTTCCAACTTTCATCAGACATTGGCGTTACAATGCCGGTTGTGCCAATAATTGAGATCCCTCCAACGATACCTAATCTACTGTTATAGGTTTTTTTAGCGCGCTCTTCGCCTTCCGGTGCAAAGATTGTTATTTTTGCGCCACGTTGTGGCCCTATCACGTCGCGTACTGCGGTTTCAATGGTTTGTCTTGGCGTATGATTAATTGCAGCGTTGCCTAGTGGTAAGCCTATCCCACGACGACTTACTACGCCAATACCTAGACCACCCTCAATACTAATATAGCTTGACTCATTTAACGTCACCTTGGCATAAATGAGCATTCCATGGGTCGCATCTATGTCGTCTCCGCCATCTTTTTCAATAGCTGCTATTGCGCTATTGCCTTGTATAGAGCTATCCCGAACAGTTAAATTGAGGACTACCCCTGATGGGGTAACAATTGAAACATTACTAATAAGTTGTTGACGCAATACCATGAGTGCTGCAACTTTAGCCGCTGCAGTTGCACAAGACCCCGTGGTATACCCCGTGCGATATTTTTTGCCATTATGCCAAACATAATTATCCATAATGCCTCTTATAACTCATATAACACTGCATTTAAAATTGCTGCCGCAATATTGCTACCACCTTTACGGCCAATTGATGTGATATTGGGTAAATTACTTTTTATTAAAGCAGCCTTCGATTCAGCTGCGCCCACAAAGCCAACAGGAACACCAATAACTGCTGTAGGAGGACATAGTCCACGCTTAGTTAATTCTAAAAGGCGAAATAAGGCTGTCGGCGCATTACCAAAAACAAATATTTTTTCGCCAGGTTGCTGTAATGCTAAATCGACAGCTGCCATCGATCGTGTAATATCATGTTGCTTTGCTATCAAGGCAACATGTTCATCATTAATATAGCAATAATAACGACAACCTAATTTATCTAAATATCGCTTGTTGATACCTGATAATACCATTGATGTATCAGTAAAAATCGTAACGTTACGTTGTAACGCTGTTGATAATAGTTTGGTAACTTGAGGTGAAAAATGCAAAATATCAAGCCAATCAAAATCTGCACTGGTATGGATAGCACGTTTAATAATGTGTTCTTGACATGCATCCACAAACAGGTAATCGGGCCTGTGTTCCGTGATTAGGTGTTGAATGATTTCAAAGCTTTTTTCTTCGATTAGTTTGGGTTGTTTAATATAATCCACCATTCATCCTTAATCATGAAATAAAGAGAATATAGCTGCAAAACTAATTAACCCGAGCAATGATGCTGTATACATCAATTTTATGACGTGTTTAATATCCTCACGAGTAATTATTCTTCGCTCATCGCCTATCCACGGCTTATTAATAAGTTCACCAAAATAACGATTAGGGCCCCCTAGGCGTATCCCTAAAGCACCAGCAACAGTAGCTTCAGGCCAAGCACAATTCGGGCTTTTATGATTGTAGCGATCGCGCCAACCTATTTTTACAGCTTGTTCGAAATTAAAGTGACATAATCCACTGGCTATACTTAATAAAATCCAGCTTAAGCGCGCAGGTAACCAGTTAGCAATATCATCAAGGCGCGCCGAAACATAACCAATTGCTTTATATTTTGGTGTAGTGTAACCAACCATAGAATCTAATGTATTAACCGCTTTATAAGCCATGGCCAACGGAACACCACCAATAAAGAGGAAAAAAAGCGGAGCAATAACACCATCAACACTGTTTTCGGCGACTGTTTCTACTGTAGCTCGACTCATTTGTTGTTCAGAAAGCTGATTTGTTTCTCGACCAACAATATAAGAGAGTTTCTGACGCGCATCGTCAAGGGAGGAAAACGCTAATGCATTATAGACATCCATAGCACAATCACCTAAACAACGCGTAGCGAGTAGACTATAAATCATGAGGGTTTGCACTCCCCATTGTAACAAGTAAATTCCATCTAACAGAGTAATAATTCCCCAAGTGAGTGTATAAGTAATACCAACTACAATAAGCCATAGTAACAATCCCCCCCATCGTAATGCATGTTCACTATGGCAAATCAATCGTATCTGTATTTGTAGCAGCGAAATTAATTTACCTATCCAACGGATCGGATGTGGCCATGTTGGTGGATCACCTAAATATAAATCCAGCAGATAGCCACAAATAATCGTCGATAAACTAAACATGATATTCTCTGGATAGCCAACAATGTAAAATTTCTGGCGATTGATAAAAATGTAAATGTAAATAACTGGCGAAAGTATTACCTTTTTGATATCCGCCCTGCCATTGGCTGATAAGCTCATTATCACGTATTTTATGTAGCGTAAAGCAGGCGGGTAAATCAGTAAAGAACTGCGAGTGATGGAATTCGTGACCTCGTAATTGACTACCTTGTCGAGCAATTAAACACCTTTGATTTGCTGTCGCTTGCGCATAACCAAATCGTTTTAATCCTTTGCTCATAACACTATAACCTGGCAATATGCCGACCATTGGAAAACGTCCTCCTTGTAAATTCTCAAGATAGTCGCCCAGATACATTAATCCACCACATTCCGCATAAATAGGGATCCCTTTTTGATGTGCTTGTTTTAAGCGGATCTTTATCGCTCTATTTGATGCCAATGTGTCAGCAAACTGTTCAGGAAAACCACCACCGATATAAATAGCATGACAATCAGGTAAATCACGATCATCTATGGGACTAAATGGAATAAGCTGCGCGCCTAAGTGTTTAAGCAATTCAAGGTTATCATAATAATAAAAGTGAAATGCAGCATCCTGCGCAATCGCTATAGATATGCCGTGAAGATTAGGATAAGCCGAATAATCATAAGATGAAGACTCAATAGTAACAGGTGCCGCCAGCGCCAAAAAACGATCTAAATCAATATATTTTTTTATGCCATTGACCAAATTTTGCCAATATAGGGTATCATCGCCCCATTCACTGTGGGGTAATAAGCCGAGATGGCGTTCAGGTAGAACAAAATCTTTATCCACGGGTAAGCGACCAATAACAGGAATACAGCAATAATATTCAATTGCCTTTTTTAGTAGCTGATAATGCCCTTCACTATTCACACGATTTATAATTACCGCAACAATATTCACTCGACGATCAAACTGAATAAAACCATTGACCGTTGCTGCAAGCGATGTCGCTACAGATTTACCGTCAACAATTAATATAACTGGGCAATTAAGTTGTTTTGCCATACCTGCACTACTGCAATAGTCCGCCTTTAGACCAATGCCATCATAGAGTCCCATAACTCCTTCAATAATATTAATTTCAGCATGAGTCGCATGATATTTAAAAAGTGTTTTTAATGTCTTATTTGGTAGCATAAAAGCATCTAAATTATATGATGGTTTTCCTATAGCAGCTTGATGCCAACCCGTATCAATATAATCAGGTCCGATTTTGAATGCATTTACTATTAAGCCTCGTTGATAAAGTGCTCGCATAATTCCTGACATGATGGTCGTTTTGCCTACACCACTGTGCGTCGCACCAATTAATATCGTCTTCATTTATTTTGCTATCACCTACCTGTCTAAGCTAACCTTAAGCTGAAAAAATAAGATAATAATCAATGAAGTAAAAAAATGACGGGCAAAATGTCATAAGGAAAGACACCAACAAAAAAGTAGTGTATTCATTATTGATACAACCCGATCCCCACCGAATGTGTTGTACTTACGTTAAATTTCACGTGTTGGCAAACAGGTCGGTCTTCTGGCTTAACGTCATTCGCCCCTCTTCCTTCCCGGTTTATTTGCCAGTGGTATATAAGAGGTTTGTCAGTAATACAGCTGCGGGGGCTGCGGAGGATTCACACCTCCTTCCCATAAAATAGTTGTTTTAAGCTATTTAACCTGAATGCACATGATGTTTTATAAAAATACGCTATTATTTAGTCTAGTCATTTACCTGTTAACTTGTTGATTATTATTAATCATATAACCAACATATGAATATATTTAGATGTTATTACTTTTTTCCACTAGTTAATACTCAACAGATTATCCTTGTTCACTTCTTGATAATGGTGATTAAACGCACTTCTGATGATATATAACATATGGTATATAACAGATCATTTTTCTCGTTTTATTAAAAGCAGATAATAACTATTCTATTTATTTATCGCGATTTCTATTATTTTTACCATAATGCTTTACAATATGAAAAGCAATAACGTCATTAAATTAATCCGTTTTTTCTACAATAAATAACCAGAGTAACATAGAAACGATTAAACGTAGGAAGAAATGATTTTTTTTGAATTATTGGCGACAACGTGACCTTTATTAATGCATCTAGTAATAGGTAAATTCATTGTTTTTTTTTATTAAAAATATTTTTTTCTACAACTTTGTTATTAAAATCCGTTTTTAATTAAAGCAGTTAAATAAGATAATAATTTTTTCTATATATAATACACTTATCCCATTTACAATAGGAAAAAGAAGATGTCTACTACCTCTTTGCGGTATCGTTACAAAATTATGTCATTATATCTTTACATAATACGTAATAGTTGATTAAACCTATTTAAATCAAAGCAAACAGTAATAGATTATACTTGCCTAACTACTTATTAAGGATACGATATGAAAAAATTTTTGTTTTCGGTGCTAGTGTCATTTTCACTTCCTTTCTCAAGCTATATAATGGCAACACCTTGTTCAGACGTTGAAACTCAAATTGCGAACAAAATTATTAATAATGGTGTTCCGGAAGATAAATTTGATCTATTTTCGATTGACGTTGATGCCACGATACCAGAACAAGGTAAGATTGTCGGCCATTGTGATGGTGGACATAAGCAAATTGTTTATCGTCGATATCTTACAACATCAAATAAAATAAAGAGTTCTTCGAAAGCCACCGAAAATACGCGGGTACTTCCAGATAATCATTCACCTGACGAAACCAATTAACGTGCCTAATTACGTGAAGTAATACTGATGTCCATCGCGCTATGATCATATAATGAGTCAAGCTTTATAGTTAAAGATAAGCTGTTTTTTGTTTTAGTTTATCTTAACTTATTTTCTATGCTTTTCTAAATTTGCCTGGGTATGCATAATGAGAGTAATGTTACTTTGATAGAAATAAAAATATCTCATGTTAGTTCATTTAATTGGTGACCAAATTAATTCACTAACTCATTACATTTTATCTATTTTAACGTATCTAGAAATAATATGACTTATACTAGTATGCAGAATAACTTTTACGATAAAACACTTATTAATCAAAAAATAATTTAATATTATTAGATATGATTAAATAACTAACCGATACCCTTTAATGCTTAGGTCACCCCATAGCATTAGTACAATAGAAATAGTAATCAATAATCATTCATTATACAAACAAACATCAATTGCCTATTACTGCAGAAATGGGGGAATTAACTATATCGTTATGATCTTATTCAATTGATTATATTATTATTAAATTAAACCTACCATATTGTCATTCATCCAGTTATGATGATTAAGCCTATATTAACGATAGACTAAGTTTTAAGTATGCTTATCAGTAGAGGAATAAAAATGAGCAACCAAAATCAGGTTATTCAGCAAGCACAAGACGTTTTACGGCTTGAAGCAAAAGCAATCGAGCGTGTTGCCTTACGTCTTAACACAGAGTTTGCTAATGCAATAGCGCTGATACTCAACATTAAAGGTCGAGTGATTCTTACAGGTATGGGTAAACCCGGTTATATTGCACAAAAAATTGCAGCGACTTTAATGAGCACAGGCACCCCCGCCTATTACCTGCATCCAGCTGAAGGCATTCATGGTGATTTAGGCATGATCACCCAACATGATATTGTTGTTGCCTTGTCTAATAGTGGTGAAACAGCCGAAATAATCAATATTTTACCAACAATTAGTCGGATCGGTGCGCCGATTATTGCTATTTGTGGTAATCATTCATCAACACTAGCTAAATATGCCGCCATTACGCTTGATGCCTCAGTTGAACAAGAGGCCTGTCCGCTTGGATTAGCACCAACGACAAGTACGACTGTAGCACTAGCTATCGGTGATGCACTTGCAGTTGCCTTAATGACTGCAAGAGAGTTTACAGCCAATGATTTTGCAATTTACCACCCTGGGGGCTCATTAGGTAAACGTCTATTACTCACGGTAGAACAAATTATGCATAGTGGTGAAAATAATCCCGTTGTGAGTGAAGAACAAACTGTATCAAATGCCTTATTTACTATTACCGAAAGAGGTATCGGTGCAACATCGGTAGTTGACAATCAAGGGAAATTACTTGGCATTATTACTGATGGAGATATCCGTCGCGCCTTAGAAAAAGGCTATGCTTTTCTAGATAAAAAAGTAACCGATATTATGACTAAACAGCCCATGACTATCACAGCAACGAAATTAGCCTCTGAAGCGCTTTTTGTTATGGAACAACATAAACCAAAACCTATTACAGTTTTACCTGTTATTGATGAACAAAACCATGCCATTGGCATGTTGCATCTGACAGATTTATTGCGTCACGGTGTCATGTAATTCAATAATAATGAGTAATAGCATGATGTTTAACTAACTCGCTAAACCATAAATAGTTAAATAGTGTAATGATTAATTATATTGTTTAACTATTTATAAAGATTAAAAATAGGTATATATAATTAACTCGTTATTAAATATAGCAATAATAATTATTATTGTTTAACCAATATTTATTATAGATATGTATCTAAGAATTCATGATTAAACACCGTGACAATCAAATTAATCATGTCCATAATGTACGCTAAATAGATAATATATACTTATTTAACACATTAATTCTATTGCGTAAGTTTGTAACAGTTCACTATTTATTTTGTCATTCTATCTTTTAATTTCTTTTATTGATCATGACAATATACCTATTTTTCTTGTTCTTTTGAAGAATAGTATTCAGTTGGAAAAAATATATATCAGCTAAACGATAAATAAACTTGGATAGATAAACTATGTTTACTTTTTTTGAAAAAATGATTAATCCTTATCCTGGTGAGCAGCCTACTACACCTCCCAGGCATTTTTTCCAATTTTTGTGGCAGTGTACCGAAGGTACTCGCCTTTACCTACTAATGATGACCGCTTTTACCGCTATTATAGGTGCTTTTGAAGCAGTTTTATTCGTTGTTTTGGGCAAAATTGTTGACTGGTTAGCCGTGATTGCACCAGCTTCATTGTGGGAAAAAGAGGGCAAAACATTATTAATATTAGCCGCCGTGTTATTAGCAAGTATTATATTAGTTGCTATTCAAACAATGATTAAACATCAAGCCATGGCGGGTAATTTTCCTATGCGTTTACGTTGGAATTTTCACAGGTTAATGTTAAATCAAAGTATGTTTTTTTTTCAGGATGAATTTGCTGGTCGTATTTCAGCTAAAGTAATGCAAACTGCACTTGCAGTACGCGATACCTGCTTTATTATGATGGATATTTTAGTTTTTGCCATTATTTATTTTGTGACGATGGCAAGTGCTATTGGAAGTTTTAATCGCTGGCTGTTATTACCATTTTTGGGTTGGTTATTCCTTTACTTTGCCTGCATGTATTGGTTTATACCCCGTTTATCCCGTGTTGCTCAATCTCAGGCTGATGCTCGTTCTCTTATGACGGGAAGGATCACTGATGCCTATACAAATATTACAACAGTTAAATTATTTTCTCATGCTGGGCGTGAAGCCGCTTATGCTCGTTCTGCGATGAAAACGTTTATGAAAACTGTTTATGCCCAAATGAGATTAGTCAGCGGTATAGAAATCATTAATCACACATTAAATATCAGTTTAGTATTAGGTATTTCTGCTATTGCATTTTGGCTATGGACACAAGGCGCTATTGGTATTGGTGCCATTGCTGCCGCAACTGCAATGGCATTAAGGCTTAATGGTATGTCGCAATGGATTATGTGGGAAATGTCTTCTTTATTTGAAAATATTGGCACAGTACAAGATGGAATTAATACGCTTAGTAATCCTCCCGCCGTGATCGATCATAATAATGCACCTAAACTTAAGGTAACAAAAGGGGAGATTTGTTTTCACGATATTACTTTTCTTTATGCAGGGCAAAAGAATAAAACTGTTTTTGATCATTTAAATTTAACCATTAAACCTGGGGAAAAAATCGGACTCGTTGGTCGGTCTGGTGCTGGAAAATCAACACTCGTCAATTTATTATTGCACTTTTATGATATTCAACATGGTCAAATCCTAATTGATGGTCAGGATATTGCCAGTGTGACACAGACCAGTTTACGTGAGCAAATTGGCATGGTAACGCAAGATACCTCTTTATTACATCGCTCAGTACGCGATAATATTTTATATGGCAAACCTAATGCGAGTGATAAAGAAATGAAATTAGCGGCCAAGCAAGCTGAAGCGGATGATTTTATTGAAACGTTAGTTGATGCCCATGGCCGTCGTGGCTATGATGCTCATGTTGGTGAACGTGGTGTTAAATTATCTGGTGGTCAACGTCAGCGATTAGCAATCGCCAGAGTGATGTTAAAAGATGCACCTATTTTATTACTTGACGAAGCAACCAGTGCTTTAGACTCAGAGGTAGAATCAGCTATTCAAAGTAGTTTATATCGTTTAATGAAAGGGAAAACCGTTATTGCCATTGCTCATCGGTTGTCAACTATTGCGGCGATGGACAGGTTAATTGTCTTAGATCAAGGTAAAATTGTGGAACAAGGTGATCATCACACACTATTGGCCAAAGATGGACTCTATGCACAATTATGGCAACATCAAAGTGGTGGTTTCCTTGGCGGCAGTGAAGATAATACAGCGGAATAATAATGATGAAATACATTATTACTAAACATAGTATCATACCTTCATAAGATATCGTCGTAACACTATACTAATATTGTTACTATCTTTTTTATGACTAATATATTAATTATAGGGTTATTAATAGGATAAAGACGAATGCTAAACATTCTGCCTTTATTCTATTAAAAATAAATTAGGGATTAATAGGATTACCGGTACGACTATCTAAACAGCGACGTGTTATAGGTTCCCAGTAAGCCGTTAATACTTTACTAAGGCGACAGCTATCTTCATCATCAATTGCTTTATCATATTTATCAAATTCTTTTTCTATTCTTGTATTTCTTTTTTGGCGTAGTTTTTGTGTATCATTCCATTGGGTTTTGCGTTCCAATGCCTCTTGCTTAGTTAAGGTATTATCAGCACCATCAATAGTAATATTATAATTTTTGCTTGCATAAGCAAAAGATAAAAAAACACAAAGTAATAATAATGCACCTGATAAAAATAAGTGACTAAGATAATTTAATGCTATCTTTATCATAGAAGCTATCCCATTAATTGTCTTTATGCGATTAGTTTTAATACAATCTCATTATACTGAATACCGACGCTCTTTATTACCATAATATGCTTTTATATATAAATTGGCTCACTATATAGCTTACATAATCATTGATAAAGACATCATTTTTGCTCTATAGTCTTTTAGCGTTTACGTCCACCTAATAAGTTGCCTAATAGGCCTCGAACCAGGCTACGTCCGACTTGTTGGCTTACCTGTTGTGTAACAGAACGCGCAATGCGCTGAAACAATCCATTATGTTTTCCTACCTGACCGTCATTTTCTCCTAATAATACTGATTCTATCGTTCCGAGCACGCCTTTATGCGTGTCATTAGCAGATTGATTATTATTGGATTGCGGTTGTTGAGCTAATATTTCAAAAGCGGAGTTACGATCAATCGTATCTGCATAATGTTTATATAAGCTTGAACTGTTTAATATATTACGACGTTCATTATCATCTAATGGCCCCATACGTGAACCTGGTGCAATAATATATGCCCTTTCAGTCACTGAAGGCTGCCCTTTTTCATTTAAAAATGAAACAAGTGCCTCCCCTGTACCTAAATCAGCAATTATCTCTTCTGTTTTGAATTGTGGATTTTGTCGCATGGTTTGTGCAGCAACTTTTACAGCTTTTTGATCTCGTGGTGTAAAAGCATGTAACGCGTGCTGAATTCTATTACCTAATTGACCAAGTATCTCATTTGGAATATCTAACGGATTTTGGCTAATAAAATAGATACCGACCCCTTTAGAACGAATTAACCGAATAACTTGTATTATTTTTTCTAATAATACTTTTGATGCATTATTAAAAAGTAAATGCGCTTCATCAAAGAAAAAGACCAATTTAGGCTTTTCTATATCTCCCACTTCGGGTAATTGTTCATAAAGTTCTGAAAGTAGCCATAGAAGAAATGTCGAATATAATAGAGGGTAATTATATAATTTGTCAGCCGCTAAAATATTAACAATACCTCTTCCTTTATCATTAACTTGCATAAGATCATGAATATCGAGCATCGGTTCACCAAAAAATAAGTTTCCTTCCTGTTGCTCTATTGTCAATAGACCACGCTGAATAGCGCCAAGCGAAGTACTTGAAATATTGCCATAGTCAGAAATAAATATTTTTTTATTTTCATCAACAAATTTAACCATGGTTTGTAAATCCTTAAGATCCAATAGCAATAAGCTACGATCATCAGCAATTTTAAAAATTAACTGTAAAACACCCGCTTGAATATCATTTAAATTAAGCAATCGAGCTAATAATAAAGGCCCCATATCAGAAATCGTTGCTCTAACAGGAATCCCTTGTTGTCTGAATACATCCCATAACGCTATTGGATTCGATATAGGTTGCCAATGTGTTACCTGAATGGTCTGTAAATGCGCTTGTAATTTTTCAGTCAATGTGTTTGGCTGACTAATGCCAGATAGGTCTCCCTTAACATCCGCCATAAATACAGGTACACCTATTAATGAAAATTCTTCAGCTATTTTTTGTAATGTGACGGTTTTACCTGTTCCTGTTGCACCTGTAATCAATCCATGGCGGGTTGCCATTTGGGGCAACAAATTTAGTGATTGATTTGATGCGGTTTTTGCAATTGTTAACGGTGTTGCCATTTTATTTTATCTCAAGTAACCATGGTTAGATTGAGAATAGACAAGGATTTGCTTTTTCTAAAGAAGAATAATAAAAATAATAATTGCAAAATAACACTTTATTACTTTTAGCGTATGCTGCTTTATCACTAACTAGCATACGTATTATCTTCCTGTGATACTAATGAGTAGGATGACAACAAAGCGTTATACGTCGCCTTGTTGTCTTTTATTATGCATTATTTCTTATTTTTTATTAAGTTATAAATTGATCGGCTTAATTTGCCAAATTTCATCTGCATACTCTTGAATGGTTCTATCAGAAGAAAAGTATCCCATATTCGCAATATTTAATGCGGCGCGGCGAGCCCATTCATCTGGATTAGCGTAGAGTTTATCCACACGGCTTTGACAATCAACATATGAACGATAATCTGCTAATAGTTGATAATTATCGCCAAAATTTACCAGCGAATCATATAATCCGCTATATCGTTGTGGTTCTTCAGGATTAAAATAACCCGATGCAATTTGTGTTAGTGCCTTATGTAATTCTGTATCCTTTTCATAGTAGTCTCGTGGGTTATAATGATTATCACGTAACTGATGTACTTGTGCAGCCGTGTTACCAAAAATAAACATATTTTCTTCACCCACATATTGTTTAATTTCTACGACGGCACCATCAAGCGTACCTATAGTAAGTGCGCCATTCATAGCAAATTTCATATTACTAGTTCCAGATGCCTCCGTTCCCGCTAATGAAATCTGTTCTGATAAGTCAGCTGCCGGAATAATAAGTTGTGCCAAACTAACACTATAATTAGGAATAAAAACCACTTTTAAGTAGCTATTTATACGTTGATCTTGGTTTATTATGTTTGCAACATCATTAATTAAATGAATAATTTGTTTAGCGTTAACGTAGGCAGAAGCCGCTTTTCCAGCAAATATCATAACACGCGGTATCCATTGAGCATCCGGTTTCTCAAGTATCCGATTATAGCGAGTGATAATATGCAATATATTCAGAAGTTGCCGTTTATATTCATGAATACGTTTAATTTGAACATCAAATAAGGATGCCGGGTTAATGACAAGATCCAACTGTTCAGCTACATAGTGTGCAAGACGTTCTTTATTTTCTCGCTTAATATCTCTTATAGATCGAATAAAACTTGGATAATTGACTCTTTCATTTAATTCGCTAAGCAGTTGTAAATTAGTTCGCCAATTTTTACCTACTGTTTTGTCGAGAAGCTTAGATAATCCTGGATTAGCTACGCCAATCCAACGACGTGGCGTAACACCATTTGTTTTATTACAAAATTTATTTGGATAAAGCAGCGCAAAATCAGCAAAGAGCGACTTTATCATTAATTCTGAGTGAAGTGCCGAAACACCATTAACTTTATGACAAACGATTACTGCTAGCCATGCCATTCTGACACGTCTACCTTGCGTTTCATCTATAATAGAAACACGACGATAAATATCATTATCTGGTAACATTTTTGAACGTACTTCGTTCAGAAAATGCTCATTAATCTGAAAAATTATTTGTAAATGATAAGGTAATACTTTACCCATCATATCAACGGGCCAGGTTTCTAATGCTTCAGACATTAATGTATGATTAGTATAAGAGAAAACTTTAGTCACTATGTCCCATGCTTGCTGCCAACTCAAATCATGTTCATCAATTAACAAACGAATTAATTCAGGTATCGCTAAAACTGGATGTGTATCATTAAGATGTATAGCAATATGATCTGCTAATCCATCCAACGAACCAAATTGCGTTATATGACGAGCTAAAATATCTTGCATTGTTGCTGAAACTAAAAAATATTCCTGACTTAAGCGCAAGGATCGCCCATACTCAGTCGAATCATCTGGGTAGAGAACATAAGATAATCGTTCACAAATATTTTTATCTTGAACAGCGGCAAAATAATCACCTTGATTAAATTTTCCTAAGTTAATTTCTGAACTTGCTTTAGACGACCATAATCTTAATGTATTAGTTGCATTAGTATCATAACCAGGAATAATTTGATCATAAGCACAGGCGATAGCTTCTTCCGTTTCTAACCACTTATATTTATTACCTTCTTGCTGTAGGCGACCTCCAATATGAACTTTGTAACGTACATCATTACGAGGAAATTCCCAAGAATTACCATAATCCAGCCAGGTATCGGGTGACTCAGCTTGTTGGCCATTGATAATTTGCTGTTTGAACATGCCATATTCATAACGTAAACCATAACCTCGTCCCGGCAGAGCTAAAGTTGCCATTGAATCGAGAAAACAGGCAGCTAAGCGCCCTAATCCACCATTGCCCAATCCAGGGTCATCTTCTTCTTGCACCAAATCTTCAAGTTTAATTCCCATTTGTTCAAGTGCTTGCTTAATCTCGTCGTACAAATTGATTGACATTAATGAGTTAGACAACGTTCTGCCAATAAGAAATTCCATTGATAAATAATAAATTTGCCGGCTATTTTGTGAATATTGGGCACGACTTGATCGCAACCATCTTTCAACCATACGATCTCGAACAGCTAAAATAACTGCATTTAACCACTCATGATTGTTAGCTATTCGAGAATCTTTACCAATGGTAAATAATAATTTATAGACAATAGATTGTTTTAAACGATCTACACTCATCGATGGTGAGGTATATGCTAAATTTGTGTCTACCTTCATAAGTTTTTCCCTAATAAAATTAGATAATAGTAAATCCAATCGATGACAAAATAGTGACGCTTTGTCAGGGAGCATTTTGTCGCGTTTACTCGAGACAAAAACAACTTGATAAATAGATAAATGCTTACAACAACATATTTATTGTTGTATTTGAAGACAGTGTAAACAAAAAAGATGGCTTTCCATATTAATAATCTATTATGTGTTGATAGAGTGCAATATAAGCTTTAGCTATGGTACGCCAACTAAAATCTTGTTGCATAGCATAGTGTTGTACTTTTTTCCATAAGATGGGATTACGCCACAGTGCGAACGCGCGCGCAATAGCAAAAGATAATTGTCTACTATCGCACTCATAAAAAACAAAGCCATTTGCGATACCTTGTTCTAAATTTTCTAATGAACAATCTGCAACCGTATCCGCTAATCCTCCTGTAAATCTTACCAGAGGTAATGTGCCATAAGCTAAACCATATAATTGTGTGAGCCCACAAGGTTCAAAGCGACTAGGTATTATCATAACATCTGCACCAGCAATAATACGATGAGCTAACATTTCATCATATCCAAGTCTTATAGCTATATGTTGTGGATACTGTTCAGCTAAATAGCGAAATCGCGCCTCTAACCAAGACTCACCACACCCTAATAAAACTAGCTGTCCATCTTGTTCAATTAATGTAGTCAGTGCATCTACAAGCAAATCGAGGCCTTTTTGATACGTTAATCTGCTTACAACCGCAAATAAAAGTATATTTTTATCTATAGGTAAGCCAACCTCAGACTGTAATGCCGTTTTGTTCTTTACTTTACCTGTAATATGATCTGATGAATAATGAGTAATTAAATGAGTGTCAGTATTTGGATGCCAAATAGTCTGATCTACACCATTTAATATACCAGAAAATCTCATGTTATCACGACGATCACGCAGCAGTCCTTCGAAGCCATAACCTTGATAGTCTTGTGTGATCTCATTAGCATAACTAGGGCTGACAGTCGTGATTTGATCAGCATAAAATAAGCCTGCTTTTAGGTAGGAAATCTGTCCATAAAATTCTAGACCATAAATTTGATAAAAATGTTCGGGGATCCATAGTTCACGTAAATGGCTTGCATCAAACATACCATGAAACGCCAAATTATGAATAGTAAATATTGCTTTAGCTGGATAGCATTTTGCCGCAAGATAGGCACAAGTCATACCAGCATGCCAGTCATGGGCATGAATAATTTCTGCACGCCAAAAAGGATCTATCCCACAAGCTAACTCGCAGGCCATCCACCCTAATAGGGCAAAACGCCGATAATTATCATGATAATCATTTAAATAATTGTCATGATACGGACTACCCTGTCGATCATATAGATAAGGTGCGTCAATAATGTAGATACCGACACCTTGATATTGACCGTAGCGTAACGCAACGTGTCCCGCAAATGTATTAACTTCCGCAATAAAATCTGTATGGGGTATACCAGCATAAATAGCAGGAAATCCTGGAATAATCAAACGTACATCTATACCTTCCAATAATTCAGCTTTGGGTAATGCCGCAGTGACATCGGCTAACCCACCAGTTTTAAGTAGAGGGGCAAGTTCAGCACAAGCATGAAGTACTTTCATTATTTTATCTCTGTTTATAATCGACTATTTGATGATCGGTTATAGTTTTTCCAACATAGCACGCGTGACTAATACGGTTCCTTCTTCTGAACAATAAAAGCGACGTTTATCGTCTTCTAAATTTTCACCTATTACCATACCTTCGGGTATAATACATGCTCGATCAATAACACAATGCCGTAAACGACAATAACGTCCTATAGCGACATCGGGTAATAAAACGGAAGAGTCGATAGTGCAAAATGAATTAACCCTGATCCTTGGAAATAATACCGAATTAACTACTGTTGATCCTGAGATAATACATCCAGCTCCAACCAATGAATTCATCGTCATTCCAGGACTGCCTGATCTATCTTGTACAAATTTTGCTGGTGGCATAGGTTCCATATAAGAACGAATAGGCCATCGTTTATCATACATATCCAATTCAGGCGTCACCGAAGCCAGATCTAAATTTGCTTGCCAATAAGCATCTAATGTACCGACATCTCGCCAATAAGGTTTACAATCTAGATTAGACATAACGCAAGAACGGGAAAAGGGATGCGACCAAGCAACGCCTTGTTTTACTGCATTTGGAATAATATCTTTGCCAAAATCATGATTAGATTCTAATGATTTAGCATCTTCAAATAATTGTTGATATAAATAATCCTTATTAAAAACATAAACACCCATACTTGCTAAGGCCATATCAGGACGAGACGGTATCGATGGCGGATCAGTTGGTTTTTCAATAAAATCTATTATTTGTTCATTTTCATTGATTGCCATAACGCCAAAATCTACTGCTTCTTTACGAGGAACTTCTATACATGCAACGGTACATGCCGCCCCTTTTCGCACATGATCTAAAAGCATTAATGAATAATCCATTTTATAAATATGATCGCCTGCAAGGATCAAAATATATTCAGCATTATATCGACTAATGATATCTAAATTTTGAAAAATCGCATCTGCCGTACCTTTATACCAATCTTCACAATCGCCTCGTTGCTGTGCGGGTAATAAATCAATAAACTCATTCATATCTTCATTTAGAAATGACCATCCCCGATGAATATATTGCACCAGTGAGTGAGAATGGTATTGGGTTAATACACCTATTCGACGAATCCCAGAATTCATGCAGTTTGACAGTGCAAAATCAATAATGCGGAATTTACCGCCAAAATGCACAGCCGGTTTAGCACGAGTTGCTGTTAAGTCCTTTAGACGCGTGCCCCTACCACCTGCAAGAATAAGTGCTGCTGAACGTTTAGGGAGTTCTTTTGCTTGTATTACGTCGTGACGAACGTTATCTGCCACCATAATCTATCTCCTCAGGATGTGCTAATTTTAGTACACTAATCGTACGAGCACTGATGTACCAACCTGAATGCGCAAAGTAGATATCATTTTCTGTAAATGGCGTTAAAATTTGCCAATGCCCTGATGGAATGTTGACCATACAACGTTCTGAGGTTGCATTTATGATAATCAACCAACAACGAGATAATTCAATTAGCAATATACCTTCCGTTGTTTGCCACTCGCTATTCGTTAAGACCTTGCCCTGTTTATTCAACCAGCGTACATCATAATTATGGGTTTTATTATTATATTGCCCTGTCCACCATTGATTATTATTAAGAACCTCTATTTGTTTTCTTAATGAAATCAATTTACTACAATAGTCTATTAATGCTGGATCAGCATCAGACCAATTTAGCCAGCTGATATCGTTATCCTGACAATAAGCGTTATTATTGCCTTGCTGGCTATTCCCCCACTCATCGCCTGCACGTAACATTGGTGTACCTTGTGCCAATAAAAGTAAAGCCAACAATGCCTTAGCACTTAGTAATCTTGCGTGATTAACGCCTTCATCGCTAGTTATTCCTTCTTGACCATGGTTATAACTAAAATTTTCATTATGACCATCATAATTATTTTCTCCATTGGCTTGGTTGTGCTTTTCATTAAAACTCAATAAGTCTTTTAATGTAAATCCATCATGTGACGTGATCATATTAATACTTGCCGAAGGTGTTTGGTGGTAGCGGTTAAATATGTCATCTGAAGCTGCAAATCGACGAGCTAAGATCCCTAAATTGGTTTTACCTGCTAACCAAAAAGCACGTATATCATCACGGAAACGATCATTCCATTGTGCAAATGGCCAATGAAAATGGCCTAGTTGATAACCATTTTCTCCAATATCCCAGGGTTCACAAATCATTTTGATAGTACTTAATAAAGGATCTTGTGCAATCGCACTAAGCAAAGGAGCATTAGCAGTAAAATTAGGTGTTCGTCCGAGAACTGTCGCTAAGTCAAATCTAAATCCATCAACATGGCATTCTGTAACCCAATAGCGCAAACAGTCCATAACCAAACGTAGTGCTGCCGGATGAGTTAATTTAAGTGTATTACCACATCCTGTCCAATTTTGGTATTCACTTGACGAATTTAGCCAATAATAGCTTGGATTATCAATACCGCGTAACGATAATGTTGGACCATTACTATCTAGTTCGGCTGTGTGATTAAAAACAACATCGATAATAACTTCAATATTCGCACTATGTAACGACTTTACCATGTCACGAAATTCGGACAATGGTGTACTTCCTGTTTGTCCTGACCAATACCGGGGTTCAACAGCAAAAGGAGCGACAACGTTATAACCCCAATAATTATGTAAGCCTAATTTACGTAGCCGAGGTTCATCAATATGATGTTGAATAGGCATAAGTTCTAATGAGGTGATACCTAACTTTGTTAAGTAATCAATCATCACAGGATGAGCTAACCCAGCATAGGTCCCCAATAACGCTTTTGGAATATCAGGATGTAATGATGTTAGGCCCCGCACATGCGCTTCATAGATAATCGTATTTTTCCAATCAATTTTTGGAGAACTATCTTGTTGCCAATCATAATCATCATGTACTACCCGACATTTCATCATGCTAGATGCATTATCCCTTTGAGTAGCATCAGTTGAGTTATCTGACGAAAAATAAGTATCGGTCAATTTACCTTCAAGACAACGACAATAAGGATCGATCAGTAAATTATTAGGATTAAAAAACAAGCCTTTTTCTGGTTGCCAAGGACCGTAAACACGATATCCATAAAGCCAATCATCGCACCCTCCTGGTAGATAACCATGCCAAATATCACCCGTTTTTTTCGGTAATAAAAGCCTTATTTCCTGATCATTTTGAAATAAACAAAGTTCTATCTTCTCAGCATGTGCCGAATAAAGAGAAAAATTTGTGCCTTTACTATCAAAATGACTCCCTAAAGGCCCCGGTTTACCTGATACTAAATGGTATTCCATAAATTTCCCCCTTGTTTTTTTATAGCTTAGTTTTCGTTCATGTTGAGGGATCAGTTAATTCTATATTTTTCTTATTGGCTTATTTTTTGTCATCACAATCATTAGATAACGGTTCCCTTAACAAATAAATAGTGGCTAATGGCGGCACAGTGACATCAATTGACCATTTATATTCGTGACTGCCAATATTCTGGCTGATAACAAAACCAAGATTGCCAACGTTGCTGCCTTGATAATAGTTTGAATCTGTATTCATAATTTCTCGGTATTCACCTTTTTGACGAATACCAATTCGATAGTGATAGTGAACAATTGGCGTAAAATTACTTATCACAATAAGTTCATTGCCAAAGCTATCTCGACGTGCAAAGACAAAAATAGAATTATTAACATCATCAACAACCAACCATTCAAAACCCTCTGGGTTATAATCTAACTGATATAAGGATGCGATTGATTGGTAACAGTGATTTAAATCTTTTACTAACTTTTGTATTCCTTGATGCCAGCCACCATGGTTGTCGTCAAGCAAATACCAATCTAGACTATTAGCAAAATTCCATTCTCTTCCTTGTGCAAATTCATTTCCCATAAACAGTAATTTTTTACCAGGAAATGCCCACATATAGCCATAATAAGCACGTAAATTCGCAAATTTTTGCCAACTATCACCGGGCATTTTGTCAATTAATGAACGTTTTTCGTGGACAACTTCGTCGTGAGATAATGGAAGAATAAAGTTTTCGCTGTATGCATAGAGCATGCCAAAGGTCAGCAAATTATGATGATATTTACGTTCAATAGGATCAAGTGACATATATTTTAAGGTGTCATTCATCCAGCCCATATTCCATTTATAATGAAAACCTAATCCGTTATTTTCTGGTGGTAAAGTCACGCCAGCGTAATTCGTTGCTTCTTCTGCGATAGTAATTGCACCAGGTCGTACATTACCTATAATTTGATTTATCTCTTGCAAAAAGGCAATAGCTTCGAGATTTTCAGTACCACCAAGATGATTAGCAACCCATTCACCTTCTTTACGATTATGATTACGGTAAATCATTGAAGAAACAGCATCAACTCGCAAACCATCAATATCAAACCGTTCAAGCCAATAAAGTGCATTACCTGTAAGATAATTAAGTACTTCATATCGGCCATAATTATAAATTAATGTACTCCAACCAGGATGGTAGCCTTCTTTTGGATCGGCATATTCATAAAGAGGGGTTCCGTCAAATTGCACTAAACCATATGAATCCTTTGGGAAATGGCCTGGAACCCAATCAAGAATGACATTAAGGCCAGCTTTATGTGCACTTTTAATAAAATAAATAAAGTCTTCTGGTGAGCCATAGCGGCTGGTCGGGGCATACAACCCTAAAGGTTGGTACCCCCAAGAGCCATCAAAAGGATGTTCGGTTATGGGCATTAATTCTATATGCGTAAAGCCCATCTCTTTAACATATGGAATTAACTGTTCAGTAAGCTCACGATAACTTAACCAACTATTGTTCTCACTATGCCGTCGCCATGAACCCAAATGTACTTCATAAATGCTAATTGGTGCATTAAACCCATTTGCTTTACGTCTGGCTAAAGACATTTTCTTTTTGGTCGGTAATTGGCTAATATAAGATGCGGTATTAGGCCGTAATTCTGTTGATAATGCGTAAGGATCACTTTTTAAACAGAGATTACCATTTGCATCAATTAATTCATATTTGTAGTATTGGCCAAACTGTAGTCTAGGTATAAATAATTCCCAAAAACCACTTTCCTGACGTCTACTCATCATATGACGTCGACCGTCCCAGTCATTAAATTCACCAACTACGGAAACGCGTTTAGCATTAGGTGCCCACAGGGTAAATGCAATACCACGGATATGATTTAGTTCTATTTGATGTGCACCTAAACGTTCATATGGGCGTAAATGCTTACCCTCTGCAAGTAACCAACCATCTAACTCTGAAAGTAACGCACCAAATGCGTAAGGATCCTCTATACGTGTCGTTTTATCTCCCCAATTAACGTCAAGTAAATAATCAAACCGTTTTTTCCTACGGGAGATCAACCCGGCAAAAAAACCTCGTGAATCAATCTGTTGTAATTTAGCTACAACGCATTGATTACTCTGATTAATTACAGATACGGTTATTGCATTTGGCAAAAACACTCTGACTTCAAGTCCCGCTAGCGTGTTATGCATGCCAAGAACAGCAAAAGGATCATCATGATGACCTGTAATGATTTGTTCAATAATTGTTTGTTCTGGTAGCATTAACATTACTATTGTCCTTTTAGGTATAAAATGGCAATTGAATTAAAAATGACAACGAGTTTTACAAAACTACAACAAAAATAGACAAACCATTATGCAATCAAAATAAAAGAATTTATTCCTCCACATCCTGATATAAATAACCAATTTTCATGATGTTATGACATAACTTAAATTATTACTAACGTTCTTCTTTTGTATCGTATGTAGCAAAAATCTATAGCATTATAATATCTTTCATTTACACTATAATTTATGATACAGTTCAAATTTTACAGTGAATCAACCTAAGAAGATCAACTTTCCAGCATAAATAGCAATAATTATTGCTATTGTTTCGCCTTATTCTGCTATAGATAGCAACAGATAAATACGCATCTATTTTACCTAAGTTATAGGTTTAATTTTCTATTTTGTTTTTTAAAATAAAAAAAAACAATATCAATTATATAGCGTAGAGTTTCTTTATTTATAATAAATACTACATTAGGATAATAAAGTATCTATCTGTAAATTTTTATCACAAATAATTAACTATGGCATATTTAGTTAAGTATGTTTTAATAATGGCTTGAATACGCTATAACATTAAAGAAATATGAGCAATTACGTGTATTATGATTATATTACAGATGAACAAACATATAATTGCATGCTATAAAAGCAAAATAACCATCAAAAAATGTTGTGACAAAAATAGTCATAATATAAGTAGCGATTTTCTTTTTTTAAGAAAACGCGCATTGATGTGTGTATAGTGTGAGTTGACTGGGTAATTTAAGTTAATAAAGTTATTTTATCAATGTATACTGGTTGTTGAGAAACTGGATGGCACGGAATAGCCATAAGTAGGAGTACTAGTATGTTATTAACTAAATACTATTATTAATATTTAGCGTTGATACTATTACTATAAAAGATTAGTCTATATAGTTTAACAATAACGCATAATTTATTTATAAAAAATAAAAAAATCGCCACTTATTTGTATAAGCCTACCATTTTAAACAAACTTTAATTATTTTCATTAAATTTGTATATAACCAATTGAATTAAAATGAGAAAACAAGATGAATGCTAATGGTAAATCCTTTGATTTGAGTAGAATTATTGTCGCTATACTATTTATTTCTTTACTTAGTTTTGCTTGCTTTCAAATTGTTTATCCATTTATTCTAAGTTTTGCATGGGCGGGAATGGTCACCATTGCTTGCTGGCCTTTAATGTTGAAAATACAAAAAAAATTATGGAATAAACGCATATTAGCCGTTATTGCTGTAACTACATTATTAATTTTAGTATTTGTTATTCCTATCGGTTTTCTTATTAATAGTATTCTCGATAATAGTACAAAAATCATTGCCTGGGCATCGGATCCCGGTCATTTGACATTTCCTAAATCGAACTGGCTTTCGCGACTCCCAGTGGTAGGAACACATCTAACTAATGTTTGGGATAATATGATAGCAGATGGTGGAAAAACACTGATAGCTAAAATCCAACCTTATGCCGGTAAAACAGCATCTTGGTTTTTATCCCAAATTGTCAATGTTGGCTATTTTTTATTGCATAGTTCATTAATGGTATTTTTTAGCGCTTTGTTATTTTATCACGGTGAAACTGTAGCTAAAAATATCAATAATTTTGCTCATAGAGTATCGCCCACTAAAGGCTATTTTATTACTCATTTGGCAACACAAGCTATACGTGCTGTTGCATTAGGTATTGTATTAACGGCCTTATTTCAAGCATTATTAGGAGGTGTTAGTATGAGTATTGCAGGCATAAAATTTACCACTTTTTTGACGATCCTTATATTTATTAGTTGTCTTGCTCAACTTGGCCCACTCCCTATATTATTACCTTGTATATTTTGGTTGTTTTTTTGGCAAGAAAACACATTATGGGGTATTTTTCTTGTTGTCATGAGCTGTATAACCGCAACAATGGATACAATTATTAGACCTGCATTAATTAAAATGGGTGCTGATTTACCCTTTCTCTTAATATTATGCGGTGTTATCGGCGGAATGCTATCTTTTGGTCTGATTGGTTTATTTATCGGTCCGGTTGTATTGGCAGTTGCTTACCAAATTATTGCGGCCTGGATCGAACCTTCCGAAGATTTCACTTTATAATCATATATGGGGTCTAACATACTAATTAATGATGTATAAAGGCGACATAAGATAGGATTCATAATCTACAATATTGCATAATACTCTTCTTATAAAAGAGTATTATTGGCGTATATACAAAAATAATTTCACTTTTAGCTAATTATCAAATTAAACCTAATTATCTCAATCAAACCTTGTTATTTATATTAGCAAATAGAATTTGTCATATTGAATAAAAATAATATAAATATTGTTTACAGGTCAGCAATATTTTAGCCAACACATAAGCATGTTGTATTAGAATAATATTACTGTTTTTTTTAGCACTATTTAATAATATTTACCTATAACGTACAAATAATTATCTTGTTTTTAATAATTACGTTATAACTTAATTAAAAATAGTAGTATTTATAGTAAATATAACTTACTTCATCATTATGACTAAATACATCTATTCTTTACTATATATTTTATTTTTATTAAATCTAATAATAGTGTTTGTACTGTAATTGAAGTTAATGATTTAGTTTAATTATTACATGATTTTTAAAAAATATTTAATTTAAAAGTAAAAAAAAATTAAATTATTTTTAATTAGAAATTAATTAAAAAATTATTTTGTCAAAAAATGAAGTAATATCGTATTATTACTAATATATAAAATCGATCAACTATGATTAAAAAGTCAATAAGATGACCATATTTAATGTTCAAATCAATTAAATACATCAATATAAAAAAGAGCAAAATATGGATTATTCATCTACAGATGATCTTATAAGAATGACATAAAGTAATTAACTATCAGCTTAGGTACTATACCCATAATAGTTTATACTCTATTTTTCCTAATGATATTTAAATAGAAAAAATAGAAAATATTACAGAAATAGATATTATATTCGTCTTGCTTGCCAATAACGACTCTTCCAAAACTTATCATTTAATGATGATAATATGACACCTTTTGAGGTAGATGCATGAATGAAATGACCATTTTTATGGTATATACCAACATGTAAATTATTTGCACTATTTTTTAAACGAAATAAAACTAAATCACCACTTCTTAAATCACTTTTGTTCACTTTAACACCAACTTTTGCTTGTTCAACAGTACTTCTTGGTAAATTGATATTAAATTTATCTCTAAAAGTAACAGAAACAAACCCTGAACAATCAACACCACGTTTATTAGTACCGCCAAATTTATAAGGTGTACCACGCCACTCTGTATATATCTGTTCAATTTTTGCTGCTTTAATTTCCAATGAGTAAGGATTTCTTTTTGTTGCACAGCCTACAAGTAACATCATTGAAAAAAGCAAAGTAGCTAATCGAAAAAAAGTATTAATTTGTGAATAAAATAACACGGCTAAAAAATTCGATTGTTTCATATAGCATCCACGCAGTAAGAATAATAGTCGATTTTTTTGCAAATAAGTTTTTATTATAGTTGATATTATCATTTAAAACTAATAATACAGAAATTTAATAATATTATTAAAGATTAAGTAACAGTTATTGAATAAATATTATTCAATAAAATTATAAAATATATAATTTTAATAACAACTTTAATATACCAAATTAAACTATTAATTATAATGATAATATAGAATATATTGGATAATACCGTTCTCTCTAAAGAATATAATTAAATTTTTAATATCTCAATGTAAGCTTACGAATAAAGTATATGCTCCTATCCTTAACTTTCGCATATTACCTTATAGAAGGATCACCAAAAATAGTGCTTTTTATCCTTATTTCAGATACTAGAATGACTATTAATAATTAGTCTTATCATGAAATTTTCATTCATTTTTTAATCTGATTGGTAGTCAAAATTGCTCTTGACCTAACTCGTCATCAGGTAAATGACTTCGGTGCATAACTTCAAATTGAGGTCGCTTCTTATCAAATTCAATATTATTTTTTCGTAAATACTCAATGGCAATTTTATATGAATTACTAAAATAACACGTTTTTCCGTAGTGAATAAAGCCGTAATAATCTCCTTAGATAGTTAATATATTTAACTTATCATTAAAATAAGTAAAATTTTCACTGATTTCTATTGCAACATATTTTCTAATTTTAGTCGGGGTTATAGGCTCTTCTATCGATATAATATTTTCGTCAAAGCAATTATTAATCTTAGCGTAATAATTGACCATGAAATCTTCCATAGTTTTTCTATTGTTAAGTAATCAGCTTGAGAAAAGTATTCAAATTTATTTTATTATTTGTTAATTCAATTGAGTTACCAAGAAATATTTTTTTATTGCTTTATAACCAAGGTAACAAATCCTACAATTTGAAATATTATTCTTCATAATCATAACGCAATAAAATATAATTATGTTCATATTATAGTATTATTTTTAAATGATCACATTGAAATACAATAGTGATCATATTATTTAGCATTACTGAACAATCATATTACAATGCATGCTCGTTTTAATTGGGACATACTATTTTTTCGATAACCCCATGATGTTCAGGTGCTATTAAATAATTATATGTCGTAATTGGGACTAATTTTTTAACTCCTTGTATATCGCCTTCTTTTAATTTAGCCCTTACCTGCGATGCACTAATAGCGTGTTCTTCATTTGTTTTGCGTGGTACTTGAATCAATTCTATGCCTAATTTTGGTAAAAGCTGTTGCATTGTTGTATTATAAGCTGCAGTTACAGGACAGTAAGGTTCTTCTCCTACATAACGACGCGTAATAGATAATGCCGGTGCGATAGCTTGTGCAAATAAGCGAATATCTAATTCAGTAGATGCTTGTTGTTGTTGTTCACCTTTAGTAAAGTAAGTAGGGAATGTTGCTTTAGATACTTGATAAGATCCTGTTTCAACAACAGCAACATTGGCTAAATCGACGACACCTTCTTTAACAAGTTTAAAACGATCTGCAAAAGAAAATGCTGAGCAATCTTCACTGACTACAAATACGATAACTGCGGGGTTTTCGCGTGCAGCCTTCTCTATTAAGTAGCGATGCCCCAATGTAAATGGATTACAATTCATGACTAATGCTGCCCTGGGTGTAGGTAATCCTTTGATTTTTTGTTTTATATCATTAAGATAATTTTGAATGCTTGCTATTCCACCTTCAAGTAGTGCGGCATGGTGTCCCTGAACCAGCTTTCTTAAGCCTAATTCATTAAACATCCATACTTTGTCAGGCTTTGTGTAAAGAAAATAGTGAAAGCACCCACGATAGGCAAGTTCTTGAATTAATTCACTCATTACTTGTGCAGCCAACCCTTCTCCTTGGTAGTTTTCGTCTACGGCAAAATTGCGCAATACCGATCCATTAAAAGAGCCAGTAGCAATAATAGCGTCATGATCTCTAAGGATTAGAGTAAATTCAACATCTGAGGCTTGATATGCCAGATCAAATCGTTGTAAAAAGTATCGAACTTCTTCAACACTATGGGGATTATGGAGATCAACATATTCAACAGGATACATGCTTAACAGCCTCCGAAATTTAGAAGTGACCAAAGAAATTATCCAAAACAGTTATATTGCTCTATTCTATCACAATTATTATAGAGTCCATTATCTTAGCGCATACAATATTTATTATTAATAATAACTTTGAGACTAGTATTGTTAGAATGTACCTTAATAGATAAACTTATCGCTTAAAAAGAGAGATAATTATAACTAACAGTACATTGAATCATATTATCACTTATTAAGTTTTGATAAAACAATGAGTTATTAGCATCATTTAATTAAAAATACATTTATCATAGTGATATTGAGTTATCCTAATAGGATAAGACATTGAGTATATATTGTTCAGACTATGGTTCATTTTCTATATAGGTAAACATAACATAAATACCTTTACTATCCTGTTTTATAGCATATTTTTTCTTATAAAGAATTTATATCGCTTCGTTTATTAATGAATGATAAAGTGCTATATAGTTTTTAACCATTTTTTCAGCAGTAAAAAGTTGTTGAAAACGCTTTGCTGCATTCTGTCCTAGTTTTTCAGCATAAGCTTGATCTTGCCATAACTTGTCCATAGCAGCTTGTAATGCTCGTACATCCGCAGGTGGTACAACTAATCCTGTTTCATTAGCAATATTAATATACGTTGTTCCCGTACCGATTTCACAACTAATCATTGGCTTGCCAAACATTGCACCTTCAAGAAGTGTCATACCAAAAGATTCTGATCGTAAATAAGAAGGAAAAACGACTGCACTACATAGAGTAAGGAGTATTGTTTTGTCTTCATCAGATAATGCACCTAAAAAATAAATATTATTGACACCAAGCTGTTTTACTTGCTGTTTTAACTTATCTTCTATCTCACCGGCCCCAATGATAACAATAGGATAAGGACGATCTTTTGCCGCTTCAATTAAGATATGTAACCCCTTATAGTAACGAAATGTACCAATAAATAGAAAAAATCGCTGACCAAAACGATGTTGCCAAGCCGCTTTATTTCCTGAATGAATTATAGGATACGAATTTCTATCCAGCCCATAGGGGATAACTTTTACTTTTTCACGATATTGTTGCAATATATCACTTGTTTCCAAATAATTGGGCGAAGATGCGACGATACAATTCGCGCTTGCAAAAAAGCGTTTCATTAATGGTGTATAAAGTTTCAAAAGATATTTCTGTTTAATAATATCAGCGTGATAAGTAATAAGTGTGGGTTTTTTGATTTGGCTAACAAAATGAACCAGATCCATAAAAGGCCATGGATAATGATAATGAATAATATCTACTTGTTGTGCAAGCTGTCGAAATGTTTTAAAGACAGATAAAGAAAATGGTGTTGATGCATATTCAAAGATTTTCTTTGAATAATAACGTTTATGCTGATTTAAGCGATTATTTTGAATCGCGCCCTGTTCATTTAATGATAAGACATAACTGGCAATATTATGTTTAATCCCTCCTTCACTTAATTGATAAATAACTTGTTCAACACCGCCAAAAGAATTTGGGTAGTATGTTTTATAGAAATGGAGAACTTTTATCATAGATAGTTAATTAACTAGTTGATAAACAGAGAGTGTTTTCCTAGCACAGCGTTGCCAAGAAAATTGTTTAGATCTTACTATGCCAGCTTGACGTGCTTCTTTGCGCCATTGTTGATCTTCTATCCCTCTGGTAAGTTGATGTAATAACTCATCATTATCGTTGGGATCAAATAATAGAGCTACATTACCGGCAACTTCGGGTAAAGATGCGGCACTAGAGCTTACAACTGGTACACCACACGCCATTGCTTCAAGTATAGGTAAACCAAAACCTTCATATAAAGAAGGAAAAACAAATAATCTGGCACCCGAAAACAGCAAGGGAAGTGCTTTCGCTGCAACATAGCCAAGGTAGCGTAACCAGCCTTGACGTTCCCCAGTCAGCATTTGTTGATGAAGATCATCACTTTGCCAACCATAATAACCGCAGATAATCAGTGGATAATGCTTACGTAATTCAGGTGGTAAACGTTGATATGCGATCAATAATACTTCAAGATTTTTACGTGGCTCAATCGATCCAGCAAATAAAACGTAATTATTTGCTTGTAAGCCATAGTGAGATAAGCATGATTGGATTTGTTCAAAAGAGTACGGATAAAAATCCTCTGAACTAGCTAAAGGGACAGCAACAACTTTGTCCAAAGGATAATTAAAATAATGGCTTAATTCCTGTCGAGTAAATTCCGAATCAGTAATAAGCATATCAGCCCGTTTTAGTGTTAGCAGCAATTCTTTTTGCATATAACGAACACGTTCTTTAGGATGGCATTGTGGCCAAGTAAATACGGATAAATCATGAAACGTAGCGATCTTTTTACCAGAACAAGGCGGTAAATAAAAATTTGTTCCATGATAAATAAAATCCGGATAAGACCTTAACACCCTCGATTTTAAATAAGGTGATACAACACGATAAAGTTCTGAAAAGAAATAATTTTTTTGTATTGAGGATTTTATTTTTGTTTTTAAAAACGACATATTAATGTCTGTCTGAACTGTAGGTAATTCTTTCATTATGCTATTGTCACGAATAAATCTAATATCCTCTAATAATAAGGACTTTTGAAATTGTTTCGCTAATTCCAACGTATAACGACCTATTCCAGTAAGTGGATATTTAATTGTGTCTACAGATAGCATAAGTTTTATCATAAGCCAATTAATTAAAAATTGAACAAGTAATAATAGAAAATATAAATTATTTTTATATTGATTGGTAATTATTTAAGATAAATATTAAAAGTATCTGGGAATAGTCACTAATAAGAGCTGTTATTGCCCACTTTAGACTAGTAGTAAACCAAGTATTTTGTCATTATTTACTATTTTTTTAACTTTATAATTTATGTTTATTATAGTTTAATTTAATTAAAAAGCGTTATATCGCTTAATAATTAACTTTACCTGACAATATAAATTTCTTATTATAATCAAAAAAGCAGTAATAATATAAAACATCTTAATATAAGCTAGTAATAAAATTTATTATATTTAATTTTATTACTATATAATTTAATTACATTACGATTTATTAAATTATATCAAAAAATAAAAGTATTAATACTTTATATAAAGTTTTCTGGTTTTAATATTTATTACTATAAAAGGTGATTTACGTTACTGGTAACTAGAAGAATTATATTATGATAATAGTAAGTTATTTCTTAATTTTTACATAAAATAGTTATTTTCCTACATCCTCTGAGATAAAAATGATTATTTGATATTGCTTCTATAAGCAATTAAATAGGTAATATTTTATTTGTATAACCAATTATTTTATTTTCTATGATAAATACATACTAAGTAATGTCTCTTTCATCGTATAATAAGGCGAAAAACCAGTTATATGTTGTAGTTTATTTGCATTACCAGCAAGGCGTTTAATTTCATTATTTCTTGCCAACTGCTTATTATATTTTATTTTTATCTTTTTACCTGAAATAACTTCCATCATTGATATAATATCGCTAATTGAATAAAGATTAGAAGAACATAAATTAACGATTTCAGAAGCAACTGAGGAGTGATATAACGCTACATAGGCACGGGCAATATCCCGAACATCACTAAAATCACGAATTACATTAAGATTACCCAACTCAATTTCTTGTCTATCCTGTTTAAAATGATCAATAATTTTAGGAATTAAAAAATGATTTTTTTGACCAACACCTGTATAGTTAAAAGGTCTTGTAATAATTATTTTAAAGCGAGTAAACCAGAGCTTCACCATATATTCCATAGCGAGTTTACTCATAGCATAATGATTCATTGGTGATGCGGGCTGATCTTCATTAATATAATCCACATTAGCATCCCCATAAATATTAGCACTACTGGCTATAATAATTTTATTAGGCCTATTCTCTGTTTTCTCACAAGCATCTAATAAATTTAACGTGCCAAAAAGGTTAATTTTATAAAAAGCTTCACTATTTTGTTCCGCGACAAATGATATGGCAGCGAGATGAATAATCCCATCAGGCTTAATATCACTTAGTACTGTAATGACCCTTTTTTTATCTGATAAATCACATTCAATATCTTCATCATCTTTTGTTTTCGCTCTGACTAAACCTATAACATGATAACCTTCATTAATAAATTGCTGTTTAACATAGTGACCCGTAAAACCATTGCAACCTGTAATGAGAATTGTTTTTTGCATCTAAATAAAATCCTTAATAATGACAATAATAATAAATATCCTATTAATTTAAAAAGAAAAACCACATTTATTTCTTTTAATATCAGCATCAACCATCATTTTACATAATGACTCTACTTTTGTTTTAGGTTGCCATCCTAAGATCGTTTTTGCTTTGGAAGCATCACCTATAAGTAATTCCACTTCTGCAGGTCGATAAAATTTAGGATTTATTTTTACTCTAATTTGACCAGTTTTTACATCAATAGCTACTTCATGCTGGTCTTTACCTTCAAATTGAAGCGTAATACCTGCTGCCTTAAATGCCATGTCGACAAAGCTACGCACACTTCGCGTCTGATTTGTTGCCAATACAAAGGTATCGGCATATTCAGCTTGTAACATTAGCCACATACCTTCAACATATTCCTTTGCATAACCCCAATCACGCTGAGCATCAAGATTACCTAACTCAAGTACATCAAGCTGTTCTAGAACAATTTTTGCAACAGCATCTGTGATCTTACGGGTGACAAATTCTTTGCCTCGTAAGGGTGATTCATGATTAAATAAAATACCGCTACAAGCAAAAATATCATAACTTTCGCGATAATTTATAGTCATCCAATGTGAATATAATTTGGCTACCCCATAGGGGCTACGTGGATAAAATGGTGTATCTTCTAGTTGTGGCACCATTTGTACCTTACCAAACATTTCTGAGGTCGATGCTTGATAAAATTTTATTTTAGGATTAATAATCCGGATTGCTTCGAGCAAATGCATTGTGCCTAATCCAGTAATAGCACTGGTAGTAATAGGTTGCTCAAAGGAAACACCTACGAAACTTTGTGCTGCTAAATTATAAACTTCAGTTGCTTCACTTTTTTCTAAAAGACGTATACTGGAAGATAAATCTGTTAAATCATACTCGATAAGATGAAAATTAGGATGCTCTTTAATACCCAACTCTTCAATTCGCCAAAAATTTACGGAACTAGTTCTACGATAAGTTCCATAGACACAGTAGCCTTTATTCAATAAAAAATCAGCTAAATAAGCACCATCTTGACCTGTTATTCCGGTAATGATAGCAATTTTTGAGGACATAAATTAATACTCCTACTTTTAATATCATATTTACGATGATGTGGGAAGTAAAACACGTAGTAGCTGTTGTGTACTTTCTTTCCATGTTAAATGGGGAATTAAATTAGATTGAGGTACAGTACCAAGCTGGAATAACTCTAACCATTGCCGAATCGATGAGGCGAGTACTTCGGCTGTATTCCCATTAAAATACCAAGCATGGTCACCTGCTATTTCTCTAAAAATATCAAGATCACGACTAATAATAGGTAAATTATAATGAGCTGCTTCTATGAGTGGTAAGCCAAACCCTTCCCCTTTACTTGCATTTAGTAAACAATGCATTTGTTGATAGCATGCATTTAAAAATGCATCATTAATATTTTGTAACCAAAATAAATGTTGTTTAAGTTCTGGATGCCTTTCTATACTCTGGATCAAAGAATCAACTTTCCAGCCTTTTTTGCCAATAATCACTAAATTGATATCGATACCTTTGCGCCATAATAATTCAAACGCAGAAATAGCTTGAGCATGTCCTTTACGCGGTTCTAATGTACCCACCATAAGAAAACATGAGCGCTGTGTAAGTTGTAATAATAAAGATTGCTCTTGATCGGATAGTTCATTTTGTTTTGATATTTGTTTAAAATTAGCACCTAAATGAAACCAATTAACAGTAAACTGGCGTTGATTTAAAATATTATGAGACGTTAACCACCTCTTATATTGTTCAGAAACAGTTCGTGAAATACAGATAACCCCATCTGAATGGGTCGTCATAGCTAACCACTGCCTAAATACTGTATCACTATTTTCCGCAAAACAATCTGGAAATTGAATACATAAGAGATCATAGACTATATATTTAACGCTAACGCCCCTTGATCTCATTTTGATAATATAATTTTGTTGTAATTCTAAATACCAATTATCAAAATCTAGGCCTAAGAATATATCACCCGGATAAAAATCGGCCGGCGTGTCATTATTAATACCACTTGTTGTTTGCCCTAACATTCTTTTGCTAAATTGGTGTGCATATAACATCGTTTGACGTTGGATATCAAAATGAATAGGTATAATAATATAACTATTCGTTAACGCTGTGTTTTTTATAAATTCATTAAGAATACTTTTAATGACACGCTGAATACCTGTTTTAGAATCAGTTTGATTTAGGATTGTCACATCAACTAGAAGTTGCTTTTTGTTTGTTTTTGGCCGAATATTCAAACCAATACTATTGGCAAGATAATGTTTTTCCTGTGGTGTTAATTGTTTTATCGGTAATGTTACTAATGCATCCGTAAGTTGTGATACTAATTTAGTTGAAGGATTTTCTTCCGATAAATGAATGAGTGGTTGTCCATATCGTTGAGGTGCCTTTAAACTATTTATGGCTTCTTTTATTTTTTCAAAAACAAAATCTACAGTAATGTGCGTAATACAAAAGAGATTATTAGGACATTCCTCTTTGCACGAAAGATGACATGGAGAGCATAAGGTATTAATGTGAATCACATAGCTATCATTAAATACTGGTGCCCATTCATCAATAGTTTCATGCCCGGCATAAAGAGCAATGACAGGTATATCCAAATAAGAAGCTAAATGAGCACCAAAAGAATTATTTGCTATACATAAGCTATTTCGTTTAAGCGAATTGATTAATCTTCCAGTATTTAAACCAATTTGGGGAACAATTTTATCATTTTTATTCAAGGAAATTCTTGCGAATTCTTCTTTAGTTACACAATAAACATTAACAGAATCAACAAGATTTTCGTCAATTAATCGTTGTATTACTGAGCAATAATTTTCTATATGCCACTCTTTTACATTGTTACCAGCAAAAGGAAATACCGCTAAATGCATGCCTATACTATGTTTATATCCATCATGATAATTATCTAGCTTAGGTAATTTTATATAATCATTGTAATCTTCAGGCAATGCATCGACAAGGGCAAGCATTTGCTTAGTAATATGTTGTTGATTCAATGGGGTTATTTCAAAAGGAATATCAGCCCAAGATTTTAAAACAATGGTTAGCTGTTTATCTATATCATCGTTAAAACTTTGATAACCAACCTTTATAGCCGCGTTTACTTTAGCTAAAAATAAACGAGAGTCTCGCTGCCTGCGTAGGTCAATTGCAATATCATAATAGCCAAGTTTATCAATAAAACTTTGCAATTCTGTTTCTAATAAAGCTGCGGATTCTGAGGATTTTCTTTTAAAAAAATTAAATGTATAAATATAATTGAAAAAACCTGTTGAACGTGCTAATTCTACATTCCACTCCCCAACAACAATATCAATTTTTGCATCCGGATATCGTGATTTTAATTTACTGATTGCGGGCATAGCTAAAATCATATCTCCCATATGATCGAGTTTGAATAGAAGAATTCGTTTATCATCTATATGAAAAAATGATGTTTTATCTATATTTATTGCACTTGCTTCAGACAAAATGATTTTATCTTTGCGCGGAATAATAATTTGTTCTAATGCATTTAACATGTTACGTGCACTTTTGTGCCATGAAAATTGTTTAGATTGAATTAAACCAGTATCAATAAGTTGTTGTCTGAACGATTTATCTGTTAAGGCTTGTGTTATTTTTTTACTAATTTCTTCAACCGACGTAGGATCAAACATTACTAGTGGGTTTCCCATAATTTCGAGCAAACTTGTTGCATTTGCCGTAATAACTGGAGCACCACATGCCATAGCTTCTAGAGGAGGTAAACCCAACCCTTCATGTAAAGAGGGAAATACAAATAAACTACAGCTCCTGTAAAGTCCTAATAAATCGGATTCCTCGACATATCCTGTCATACACATTTCGTCATCAAGTAAACCGCTTTGTTTAGCAATATCATGATATTTCTGTATATAATATTCAGGCATTTTACCCACAAGAACTAATTGATATTTTTTCCTTAATATAGGTTCTATTTGTGCAAATGCTTGAATTAATCGCGAAATATTCTTTCGCTCATCAGCTCCCCCAGTGTACATAATAAAAGGGCGTACAATGCCATGTTTTTGCCACAGACATGTTTTTTCTCTGTTCGATAAGCGGTATACAGTAAATTGTTCACCACATGCCCCTGAAATATTAAATACATTTTCAGAAACTACAGGTAAAAGTTGTAATGCTTCTTGACGTGAGCTTTCGGAAATAGCCAATAACGCATGAGATTTCTTTAAATAATCCAGTTTTTCATAATAAAAATTTTGTAAAAGTTGATCGAATTTAAACCGCTCGTCAGGACTAATCAAGGGAATTAAATCATATAATATGGTCACGACAGGAGTAACCTTATCAAATACACCAATACTAGTAACGGCATTATCACCAAATCCTTCGAATAAGCTGGTTATTACAATAACATCAGGTTCTAAAGAAAGTAGAAAAGATTCTCGCAGTTGTATTGCTATATTGCGTCGGAGCAAATTTTCGGATTCAATATATTTAACGGGGCTGAGTGCTTGCCATACCTGAATATTCTGTTGAGGTAATAAACCATCAAAAAGAATTCTAATGGGCTCAATTGTTTCTGAGAATAAGCCGTTTAATGCTAAGATAATAGTATGCTTTGAATTTTCTTCAACAACAGCTTTAATTAACGCCGAAGTATAACGACCAATTCCTCGATATTTGCTTTCAGTCTGCATCCCTTGCATATCAATAACTATACGCATTAATTGACCTCTTTATCACTTTTATTTTCAATTTCTCGATATATTCTTGCTGACCATATTGACAACTCTATGGGAACGTCCGGTATTTCTTGCACGCTTGTAGTCACAGGAGAAACGGTTATTGTTTTGTGATAAACTCGGCAAAGAAAATTATACATTCCCATTGAACGGCTTGCTTTCAGTATCCAAAACTTAGTTTTTGGATGCTTATTAATGGAGCCAATAACAAAACGTAGACATTTCTTTATCAATGCTTTATATCGAGATTTAAAGCCATAGCGTTTTAGCAAGCTGATTTGATTTGAAAACCAATTCATAATGTTTATCTTTTGCTTTGATAAAAACGATTTATTAGAAACAACCCTGTATTTTTTTAAATAGCTATGCCAATTCTTCTGTTTTAGCTGTCTTAAATATTCCGCTGTCCAACGCAAAAATGCAGTGATACGCCAGGAACGACTAACGAGTAGTGCATTTATTTTCGATGAAGTAAGCTCTAATTGCTTTTGTCTATCAGCTAAACTTTTTTGTAATTGATGGATTTTAATCGATGATACTTGTTTATCATTCAGCAGTTTTTTTTTACAATCTAATAGTTTTACTTTATCGTGTAACAGTTTCTGTTTCTCGGCCAATAATTTTTGTTTTTCTGTTTGTTCATTATTAATATTGTCATTTAGCGTTTTGACGATCTCTTCTAATTTAATTCGATTAAAAAGCACAAAGTCATCAAAAACATTTACTGGCGAAGTAAAATATTTTTTTAATTCGCTATGCTGTTTATATACATAAAAACGATTCAAGCCATCAAAATAAGCAAACTCATAGCCTTTTTTAATGACAATATCTTCCCATTCAGTATAAGAACTTACTTGTGTCAGAGGTAAAGTGCTTTCAATAATTAATACCCAAGGTCGTAAAGGATTTTCTTTCCAACCTTTAAGAATTTTTTTCTCAGCTCCTTCAACATCAATTTTTAGCCAATGAATATCGCCCTTAGTCATTGTTAAAATATTATCTAATATATCAACAACTATCCTAGTCTTATGAACGGTAAAACCATTCTTTTCATGCTGTTCTGCGACATTAGGACACATCGTCGACAAACCGGTTGACGGTATTTCATAAAAATCGACCTCACCTACATGATCACTTAATGCAATTTGTTTAACGATTTCGTCGGGGCGTGCTTTTTGGAGGCTATCAGCAAATTCTTTGCAAGGTTCAATGTGGATACCTCGCCAACCGTGTTGATAAAATAAATTACTTACAGAATGCAAAATTGGATCGTTTGCACCTATATCAATATAAAACCCTTTTGATATATTCCTAAACGCTCGCCAAAGCATAATGTCTTCCAAATTTTGCGCATATGAAACAACCGTCATCTTGTTATCTCTATCTTAGGATGTAGCCAAGCACAACCAACAAAATTAGCCTTATCAATGTTAATTACATTAAATAGTAGTGCTAAATCCCGCCATTCATAATTATTTTCTAAATGTGTGTCAGAGCTCGTTAATGCGGTCTGAATTGAATAACTCCCAACACCAAGATTCATATTAAATTCAGCGTAAAAATTAACATCGTTTCCTGCTGTAAGATTAAATAAAATTTTATTTTCTAATTGCGTGTTTGTACCGTAAATTATTTGACCTAGCCTATCTCGGATAGAATAACCAAAAACTAATTTCGGAATATCTTTATGAATTTTAGCAACTATTTTTAATTTGACACGTTGGCCTACACCAACGATATCAATGGGTTTCCCTATTTCATTAAGAATGGTTACGCCAGTGACTGTCGCCTCTTTGCTACCAGATAATGTTTGTGTCTGTCCCGTTTCTAATAGAAGTTGCTCAATAGCTCCTCCATGGGGATCGGCGAGCATAGCATTGTAGTAATCCATGACTTGTTCGGGATCACCAGCCATTTTTATTTTGCCATCAGCTAATAAAATAGCGCGGTTACATAGATTAATAATTGCTTGTTTATCATGGGATACAATTAATAACGTGGTCCCTTGCTGATTGAACTGTTTGATTCGTGCAAAACTTTTATGTTGAAAGTAAGAATCCCCGACTGAAAGTGCCTCATCAACAATAAGAATATCAGGACGTACAGCGGTAGCAATACTAAAAGCTAATCTTACTTGCATACCACTTGAATAAATACGTACTGGCTCATCTATATATTCACCAATTTCAGCAAATTGCTCTATTTCAGGCATAATATCGGTAAGTTGCTTACTGGTTAAGCCTAATAACTGACCAGCCATGTAAACGTTTTGTCTACCCGTAAAATCAGGGTGGAAACCCATTCCTAATTCGAGTAATGCAGCCATTCTTCCAGATATTGCAATTTGACCTACTGTTGGATGGGTGGTGCCCGTTATCATTTTTAATAATGTGCTTTTACCCGCACCATTAATGCCTATAATACCGATCGATTCTCCTGCAGATACATCAAAACTAATATCAGTTAATATCCATTTTTCAATATGCTGCACTTTACCAGGATTTATCCATTCTCTTAATCTGGAAAATCTGGTCGGATATGTTTTATAAGCTTTGCCTATATGTTTAACGCTAATATTACCCATTACAGTTCATCCACAATTTCGCCTGCATGTTTACGAAATAAATATCCACTTAACATGAGCAATAGCACACCTAATATAAATGGATAAAATAATGACGAATAATCAGGCGTATGATGTTGTATAAAAATTTTCTGCATAGATTCAATGATTGATAACACTGGATTAATACGTAGGAATTTAGGTGCCCATTCCGGCAAAATAGTGACTGGATAAACAATGGGGGTGAGCCAAAACCAAAATTGAGTAACAATACCAAATAACTGTGCAATATCCCGAAAAAAAACATTTAAAATACCAAGAACTAAGCCTAGACCAATCACAAATATAAGCAAAACAAGCAGGATCGGAATAATATTTAAATAGACCGAGCCTGGAAAATTCTTGGTTATCAATAAAAAAAGTGTAAATAAGAAAAAAATAATGGCAAAGTTAATAATGGAACTAATAACAACTATAATAGGTAGGCAAATTCTAGGAAAATTAAGTTTTTTTAATAAATTACTATTTTCAACAAAAATCGTTATACTTCTATTTAAAATTTCAACAAACAATCCCCATGTTAAAAGTCCTGCACAAAGATAAATACTATAAGCAAAAGTTCCATCCACACCAGGAAGTTTTGCCTTCATAATATTAGCAAAAATAAGGGTGTAAACCATAATTAATGATAAGGGTTGCAATATTAACCAACAACCACCGAGCATACTACGTTGATAACGCAATTGAAAATCACGTTTTACGCTACTGATAATAAAGCCACGATAACGTATAATTGCTAAAATCATATCCTTCATAATTCGTCGCCACCTAACAGAGCTAAAATCTCGTTTGTTTTTGTTTTCATTAAGGTAATATCGCCTTTACTCTCAACATTTAGGCGCACTACAGGTTCGGTATTTGAGCTCCTTAAATTAAAACGCCAATGCTCAAACTCCATTGTTAGTCCATCAGTTTTATCAATGAGATTCGCATTGTTTTTGTAAATTTCTTCTATTTTTTTTAGTGCTTGTTGTGGTTGTTTTAACGTTAAATTAATCTCTCCAGAAGCTGGATATGCTTTTATACAATTGCCTACTAAGTGGCTAAGCGGTTTTTGGTGTAAGGATAATAGCTCACAAATCAGTAGCCATGGGATCATACCACTATCACAATAAGCAAAATCTCGAAAGTAATGATGCGCACTCATCTCACCACCATAAATGGCATCTTCTTGACGCATACGCGCTTTAATAAAAGCATGACCTGTTTTAGACATAATCGCTTGACCACCATTCCTTGTGACAATATCAATTGTGTTCCAGGTCAATCGTGGATCATAAATAATTCGTGCACCAGGCAATTTCTGTAAAAAAGATTCTGCAAGTAAACCAACAATATAATAGCCCTCAATAAATTGCCCTTTTTCATCAAAGAAAAAACAACGGTCAAAATCACCGTCGAATGCAATTCCCATATCGGCATGATGTTGTATGACTGCCCTAGCCGTATCTGCTCTACATTCCGGTAATAAAGGATTAGGAATACCATTAGGAAAATAGCCATCGGGAAAGTGATGGAGTTTAATAATGTTGATGGGTAAATTTAATCGATGAAATCTAGTTTCTATTGCATCAATAACATGCCCTGCTGCACCATTACCTGAATTAATAACTAATGTAAGTTGCTTAATATTATTTGTATTAATATAGCTCAAAAGATGATCAACATATTCATTCAATATAACTATTTTTTCATATGAGCCTCTTTTATTTATCTCAGGAAAATTATTGTTTTCTGCTAATTGTTGGATCTCTTTTAATCCATTATCGCCACTAATGGGTTTTGCTTTTTCACGAACTAATTTCATTCCATTGTAATTTTTCGGATTATGACTCGCAGTAATTTCAATACCACCATCCGTTTCTAAATGATATGTTGCAAAATAAACCTCTTCTGTACCAGATAAACCGATATCTAAAACATTACTTCCTGAATCTTGTAACCCTTTAGCGAGTGATTGCTTTAATGATTCACTTGTCAGTCGGACATCACCACCAATAACAACTGTTTTTGCTTTTAAATATTCACTGTATGCTCGACCTATGCGATAGGCAATATCTTCATTTAATTCTTTACCTAATTGCCCACGAATATCATAAGCTTTAAAACATGATAATGATTCCATAATCTGCCCTTAAAATATAAAAATAAAAAGAGTAAACACATGAAAATAGTCATGAATATAAGAAGGATTTGAATTATTCTGAAAATGAGTTAATAAGATTATTAATTTTTTAATTATTACTAACCTGTTTTAATTTGTAATTTATTATTTCTGTATTTACATTGTAAAAATTTGACATTATTTTTATTCCAAGCATTACAGATAACATCCGCTTGATGATGTTCTTTATTATTTTTTAATTTAAGATGTTCAACTATTTTTTTTACATCTTGTGTATTCGACTTATCAATAATAAGAATAGAGTCATTACTATTAACAATAACTAAATTATTAATACCTATTGCCGCAATAAATTTACCACTACCATTAATATAACAATTATTACTGTCAGCTAAATATACATCACCAATAATTACATTATTATTATTATCTTTTAAACTGATTTGCCATAATGCAGACCAACAGCCAACATCACTCCATTCAGCATCAAGAGGAATAACGACTGCATTATCAGTCTTTTCCATTACCGCATAATCTACTGATAAGTCGGGGCATCGATTAAATGTTTTTTCATCTATTAATACAAAATAATTTTCTCGTTTTGCTAATCGTAATGCTTCTCGACAAGATTTAACAATTTCAGGGTGATAAAGCTCAAGTTCTTGTAAATAAACACTGGCCTTAAACATAAACATACCACTATTCCAATAGTAGTTACCACTTGCCACATATGCTTTTGCTGTAGCCAAATCGGGTTTTTCAACAAACTGCTTAACTTTATAAACATCCAAGCTATTTTCTAGCAATTGCCCACGTAAAATATAACCATAACCCGTTTCTGGCTCACGTGAAACAATACCAAAAGTAGTTAAATATTTAGTACAGGCGAATGGATAAGCCATTCTAATGGTTAGCAGAAATTCAGGTATATTATTAATAATATGATCCGCAGCAAGTACTAACATTACTGGATCTAAGCCATGTTCAATAGCATTAATGGCTGCTAATGCTATTGCAGGCGCGGTATTACGTCCATTAGGTTCTAGAATAATGTGACCTGGTTTTTTATTTATTTCAAGGAGTTGTTCCGCAACAATATGTTTGTGAGCTTCATTACAAATAACAATGGGATCGGCCACTTGTAATTCATTAAAGTTATTTAACCGATTAATGGTATCTTGTAACATTGAATGGTTACCACACAGTTTTAAAAACTGTTTAGGAAAATGAGCTCGGGACATGGGCCAAAGACGGCTTCCAGTTCCCCCTGCCATAATAACAGGCAATATCATTACTACACCTCTTAATCAATTCAATTATTTATATTCCACTATGGTAGAATCTTAGTTGTATCTCTTAATATTTTAGATTATTTATGTTATCTCTTTTTATAAATAATCCTTTGATATTTCTCAGCAGCCCCCATCAAAAACATAGTTAATATTACTTGATTTGACTGATTAAATAGATTCTAAGTAAGGCACCATATGGTTTAAATAACGTAAGGTTTATTTAGTTACTTTGCAATTAATAGAATAATTTATAGTTCCTATAAAATATAGTTCATAAATAATTAAAAGCCAGTTTTAAATAAACTATAGACCTGTAACAATTTGTTATTTTTTCACTTTAATTCTTACTTAAAAATAAGTTATTAGAATAATGTTAAAAATTTAAAAAGTGATTAATATCTATTTCCCATATTAAAAATAAATAGTTTTTCATCAATAAAGTTAATTAATTTTATTTTTAACACATAGAGATAATAAATTTAACATAATTTATAAGATATTTTATATTCTATTTAGCTAGAAATAATAACAAAAATAAATCATCACATTATAAGAGTTATAAACATAATATTATATGCTAACATTAATTATATATATATATATATATGCTAAAATTTCGCTTAATCAGCCAAATAGAAATTATTAATAATTTATTATATTTAAATTATAATATTAAACACTAATAATAATTTTTAATAAAATTTATACCTCAGCTATTATCCAATATAGCTCATTATGCTGAAAGCGCTGAAAATTTGTATTATATACTGTCGTTAATTTTTCAGGAACGATAATATCTTTGGCATTGCCTTTTGCAACAATACTACCCTCTTGCATTAATATAACCTCATCTGCATGATGAAGCGTCTGATTTAAATCGTGACTACTTAATATCACGATTATCCCATGTTGACAAAGCCAATTAAAAAGTTGAGCAAACAAACGTTGTTGATCAATATCAAGACCTGTAAACGGTTCATCAAGAATAAGTAAACGCCCATATGGATTAAGCTCTGGCCAAATTTGTAATATCACTGACATAAGTCTTACTTTCTGCCATTGACCACCAGAAAGTTTAGATATAGGCTTACTAAGTTGATTTTGCATACCAAATTTTTCAGCTAAAAAATTAATTACATTATCAAGTATTAATGGCGAAACCTTAGATACAATATGTAATGATAAATAATGGAAAACCGGAATAATACAACTAATAGTTTGTTGTTGAGGTAAATAGGCTCTTAGTTTAGCTAAAACTCTGCTATGGTAGGCTATTAAAGGTTTGTCTTGCCATAATACACATCCTTGTGAAGGTATAAGACTTCCAGCAAGTACTGCTAATAAGGTGCTTTTCCCCGCGCCGTTGGGGCCAATAATATGAACTTGATCACCTACTTTAAGTTCACCTTGACAAGGTTGTAGTCTTTTATTTACAGCTAAATTATTAAAAATAAGCATGACGCAATAACATCCAAGTAAACAGTGGTGCACCAATAGACGCGGTAACGACACCAATCGGTATTTCTGTTACATTAAACAAAATACGTGCCAAAACATCAGCTAAAAGTAAAATACTTGCACCGCTTAAAAAACAACCGGATAATAATGAACGGTGATCGGTTATCCCTAAAAAGCGTAAAAGATGTGGGACAATTAAGCCTATAAAACCAATTACCCCAGCTAATGCAACACTTAATCCAACAATCCAAGCGACAGCAATAATAAAAAGATTACGCCATAAGATAATAGGGACACCTAGTTGCCAGGCTGATAGTTCACCTAATGAAAGTAAATTAATTATATTGCCTTGTAGACACATCCATAAAATGACTGGAAGCATTAAAGCAATTAACCACAACTGGCGCCAGTCGACACCGCTAAAACTTCCCATTAACCAATACATTAATTGCCGAAGATTTAATTCATTACTAAAATAAACCGCCCACGTCATTAATGCACTACAAATAATACTAAATGCAATTCCTGTTAATAATAATTTAGCAGTAGAGAGATGAAAAATTCTTGAAAAGAGCAATAACACTATATTGATAAGTAAAGCACCAGAAATTGCAGCAACATTTAATAGCCAAACAGGAGCAATGCCCGATGTAAATAATAATGTCATCACTAATGCAACACCTGCTCCATTAGCAACGCCAAGTAGCGTTGGTTCAGAGAGTGGATTTTCAAATAGTGCTTGCATCACGGCACCTGATACCGCCAAACCAGCACCAACAGCAATAACCGCTAATGCCCTTGGTGCTCGTAATTGCCAGACAAAAATATTCGCTTGTGGAGTCCACCATTGTTCTGGCCAAAACGTTGTTTCACCAAGTGACAAATTAAGTATCAATATACTTAGTAACAATAAGAATAATATAATATTAATAATACGGTTTTTAACATTTTGTCTATTACATAGATTAATATAACGGGTTTTATTAGTATTCATTTAAATGGATATTATGAACGAATAAGTCAGCTAATTTTACTATTTATTTCGTCTATAAATAAAAAGGCTGCATTGAGCAGCCTTCTGATTTTAGACTATCCCTTTATTCTTGTTTTGGTACCGCATGTTCAACACGGCTTTTTAGTTTTTGGCCGGGATGAAACGTAACAACTCGACGCGCTGTAATGGGAATATCTTCGCCCGTTTTAGGATTACGCCCTGGACGAGGACTTTTATCTCTTAGATCAAAATTACCAAAACCAGATAATTTTACTTGTTCACCATTTTCTAGAGCTAAGCGAAGTTCTTCAAAAAAAAGTTCAACTAACTCTTTTGCGTCTCGTTTACTTAGTTTGAGCGTCTCGATAAGATGCTCCGACATTTCAGCTTTAGTTAGTGCCATAAATTCAATCTCTCAAATATGCTTGGAAACGCTGCCTCAAGGCTGCAACACATTTCACAACTGTTGTGGCTATTTCTTCTTCTTCTAGTGTACGGGTGCTATCCTGCAATACCAAACTAATAGCGAGACTTTTGTGACCATCTGCTATTCCTTTACCTCGGTACACATCGAACAAGTTTACGTCAACCAGCTGATTTCCGCCAACTTTTTTACATTCTTTTATTACATCATCTACAACAACATCATCTGAAACAATAATTGCTATATCTCGTCGATTAGCGGGAAATTTTGAAATATCAATAGGTTGAGGTATATTTCGCGTACTAATTTTATCCCATTGAATTTCAAATACAACTGTTGTGCCATTAAGATCAAGTTTACATTCAAGCTCAGGATGGATTACACCAATAAAGCCAATTTGCTCATTCTTAATAAAAATACCCGCACATTGACCAGGATGGCATGCCGTATGTGAAATTTTACGAAACTCATATTGGTCAAGATGACCAGTTAAATCTAAAATCGCTTCTAGATCACCTTTCAAATCATAAAAATCTACCGTCTCATCAGTGCTATTCCAACGCTCGTTATAGCGTTTTCCGGTAATCACAGCTGATAAAATACGTTCTTGACGAATACCTAAATTCGCTTCTGGATCAGGAATATAGCGTAAGCCACTTTCAAATAACCGTAGTCTATTTTGTTGTCTATTTTGATTATAAACAACTGTTGCTAATAACCCTGTTAGCATGGACAAGCGCATGGCAGACATTTCACTTGATATCGGATTTGGTAGCAAAAGTACCTCTTGCGAAGGATGAAGCAGTGATTGAATTTTAGGATCAACAAAGCTGTAGGTAATGGTCTCTTGAAAACCTCTATCAACTAATAATGTTTTGACGCGATCTAAAGTAAGCTCACTTTCCTTATGTTCTGTCATTACCAATTCAGCAGATACTGGCACATTAGGTATATTATTATAACCATAGATACGTACGATTTCTTCAATCACATCTTCTTCAATTTGTAAATCAAAACGCCAACTTGGTGTAGTGATAAGCCAATTTTCGCCTTGTTTGACCGCCTGGCAACCCAAATTTTGCAAGATTGTACATACTTTTATATCATCAATTGAATAACCAATTAGTCTATCAAGCTTATTGCGCGTTAACATAATAGAATTATGTTTTGGCAATTCTTTTTCTGCTGAACGGTCAATAATAGGACCTGCTTTACCGCCACAAATAGCAATTAATAATTCAGTTGCTCTGGCCATTGCACGATATTGTATTTTCGGATCGACGCCCCGCTCATAACGATGTGATGCATCCGTGCGCAAGCCAAAACGACGAGCACGATTAATAATTGATAACGGATTAAAATAAGCACATTCTAAAAGAACATCTTGAGTTTCACTCGATATCCCTGAATCTTTCCCACCGAATATACCGGCTAGAGCAAGCACTTTTTGTTTATCGGCAATAACTAAAACATCATCTTGTAATTTAACTACATTACCATCAAGTAATGTTAATTCCTCATCTTGTTTAGCTTTACGAACGACAACTTCCCCTGATAATTTAGCTAAATCAAAGGCGTGCATTGGTTGTCCAAGTTCCAATAAGACATAGTTGGTAATATCAACCACAGGGTCAATTGCGCGAATACCACCTCGGCGCAATTTTTCTTTCATCCATAAAGGTATTTTTGCTTGGGGATTAATACCTTTAATCACTCGTCCTAAATAACGTGGGCAATCAACTGGTGCGTCTACACGAATAGGATACAAATCAGTAATCGTTGTTTCTATTTGTCGAAAATCAGGCAGAGTGAAATTTATTCCGTTAATGGCTGCAACATCTCTTGCAACCCCAACAATACTTAAACAGTCGGCACGATTAGGCGTAACACTAATTTCAATGATGGTATCATCTAATTGCAAATATTCACGAATATCCTTACCGATAGGCGCATCTTGAGGTAATTCAATAATACCATCATGATCATCCGCAATCGCTAATTCAGAATAAGAGCAAAGCATACCTTGAGATAATTCACCCCGTAATTTTGCTTCTTTAATTTTGAAATTACCAGGTAGTATTGCACCAACGGTAGCACATGCCACAACAAGTCCTTGGCGACAATTTGCTGCACCACAAACGATAGTCAGTAACTCTTCTTTACCTATATCAACTTTAGTTACTCGTAATTTATCTGCATTAGGGTGTTGATGACATTCAACGACTCGACCAATAACAACACCTGTAAATTGACCTGCTGCCGACGCTAAACCATCAACTTCTAAACCAGCCATAGTGAGTTGTTCCGCTAGCATTTCGGTATTTACGATAGGATCAATCCATTCACGTAACCATACTTCACTAAATTTCATCTAAAGAACCTCACCTTATTTGAATTGTTTTAAAAAACGCAAATCATTTTCGAAAAATGCTCGCAAATCAGTGACGCTGTAACGCAACATGGTTAATCGCTCAATTCCCATACCAAAAGCGAACCCTGAATAAATATCAGGATCAATACCAACATTACGTAAGACGTTTGGATGAACCATACCACAGCCTAACACTTCTAACCATTTTCCATTTTTACCTTGTACATCTACTTCAGCTGAAGGCTCAGTGAAGGGAAAATAGCCTGGACGGAAACGAATATTTAAATCTTCTTCAAAAAAATGGTTTAAAAAATCGTGAAGCGTTCCTTTCAAATTAGTAAAACTAATATTCTTATCAATAATTAATCCTTCCATTTGGTGAAACATGGGCGTGTGAGTTTGATCATAGTCATTACGATATACACGCCCTGGTGCAATAATTCTAATAGGTGGCTGTTGTTCTTTCATTGCACGGATTTGAACGCTTGATGTTTGCGTTCTAAGTAAGCGTGTAGCATCAAACCAAAATGTATCATGATCAGCTCTAGCTGGATGATGACCTGGAATATTTAATGCATCAAAGTTATGATAATCATCTTCAATTTCTGGACCATCTTTTACTGAAAAACCTAATTCACTAAAAAAAGCTACCAGTCTTTCAATCGTTCGAGTAACTGGATGTAAACCGCCGTTTTCAATTCGACGACCAGACAATGTAACATCGATAGTCTCTTTTGCTAAACGTTCATTAAGAAGAGATTGCTCAAAAAAGGTTTTACGGTTATTAAGTGCATTTTGTATTTCTAATTTGGCCTGATTAATAACTTGACCTGCAGCAGGTCGTTGATCAGCAGGTAAATCCCTTAATTTAGTCATTTCAAGGGTAAAGTACCCTCTTTTACCCAAATATTCGACGCGCAATTGTTCAAGCGCTGCAATATTTTGAGCCTCATCTATTGCCTTTTTTGCACTGGTAATCAGTTCAGCGAAATGTGACATTATAGCCCTCTTCTTAATTTCGAGTGTAGGTTGTAATCTCTTTTAGCGAATATAATTTATAGCCACTTGAAACAAAAAAACCCCCATTACTGGAGGCTTTTAGCGTTATTTTTCGTTTATTCTTTCACGCATTAAACCTCCTAGATTTAGGGGGTAAAAAAAAAGAAAAAACGAAAAACACGTTGTTCCATAGAAAAAACCTATATACGTTAATAATTTGTCTTATACTATTGTTAAATCGATTAATGATGAAAGTCAACTTAAAAATAAAAGAGGGAATATGATTCCCTCTTTTATTCAAATTATGCTAGTGCTGTTTTAGCTTTTTCTACTAATGCTGAAAAAGCAACTTTATCAAATACAGCAATGTCAGCAAGTATTTTACGATCGATTTCAATAGATGCTTTTTTCAAGCCATTAATGAAACGACTATAAGATAAACCATTTTGACGCGCTGCTGCATTAATACGAGCAATCCAAAGTTGACGGAATTGACGCTTACGCTGACGACGGTCACGATAAGCATATTGACCAGCTTTAATTACTGCCTGAAAAGCAACACGATAAACACGCGAACGAGCACCGTAGTAACCTTTCGCTTGTTTCATAATTTTTTTGTGACGTGCATGAGCAATCACACCACGTTTTACACGAGCCATTTACGCTCTCCTATGTCAAATTCTAAATAAAAAAGTTAAGCGTACGGCAAGCACGCGGTAACTAACACTAAATCGCCTTTTGAGACCATGCCCTTTGGACGTAGGTGACGTTTACGTTTAGTTGCTTTTTTAGTCAAAATATGACGTAGATTAGCGTGCTTACGTTTAAAACCACCAGAAGCAGTCTTTTTGAAACGTTTAGCGGCGCCACGTACTGTTTTAATCTTTGGCATAAATATATCCACTTCGCATTGTTAATTAAATCAAATAGTCAGGCGAATAAAGTCTAATAGGACTCCATTAACTTGATAAACCCCACTATTTCTTCTTGGGCGCAAGTACCATCACCATTTGACGTCCTTCAATCTTATTCGGATAAGATTCAACAACAGCCAATTCGGACAAATCTTCTTTAATGCGGTTAAGCATTTCAATACCAATTTGTTGATGTGCCATTTCACGACCACGAAATCGTAGTGTTACTTTAGCCTTGTCGCCATCTTCTAGAAAGCGAATCAGGTTGCGTAGTTTTACCTGATAGTCGCCGTCATCCGTACCAGGTCGGAATTTAATTTCCTTGACCTGAACAATTTTTTGTTTTTTCTTTTGCTCTTTAGTAGCCTTACTCTTTTCATAGAGGAATTTGCCATAATCCATTATACGACAAACTGGCGGTTCAGCATTAGGGCTAATTTCTACCAAATCAACACCGGCATCTAAGGCCATTCGTAATGCATCATCTAAATTGACAATACCAAGCTGTTCGCCATCGACTCCCATAAGTCGTACTTCGCGGGCACGGATCTCATTATTAATACGATTAGGTCGTGCCGTTTGAACTCTTTTTCCGCCTTTAATACCTTATTCCTCCAGTTGATGAAGACTACGACTGCGAATTTCTTTCAGCAGCAATTCAATTAATTGTTCAATGTCGAAGCTGCCGAGGTCTTTACCTTTACGGGTACGCACTGCAACTTTGCCAGCTTCAACTTCTTTATCGCCGCAAACCAACATATAGGGTATACGGCGCAATGTATGTTCTCGAATTTTAAAGCCTATTTTCTCATTTCTCAAGTCTGCTTTTGCTCTAATTCCAACAGACTGTAGTTTTTCTGTCAATGAATTTACATAATTTGCTTGTCCATCAGTAATATTCATGACAATAACTTGTGATGGTGCCAACCAAGTTGGATAGTAACCAGCACATTCTTCCGTTAAGATACCAATGAAACGTTCAAGGGATCCTAAAATAGCTCGATGGATCATCACCGGAACATGTCGTTCGTTATCCTCTCCTACATAAGAAGCACCAAGACGGCCCGGTAAAGAAAAGTCTAGCTGAATAGTACCACATTGCCATGCTCGATCGAGACAGTCATGCAAAGTAAATTCTATTTTAGGACCATAAAATGCACCTTCACCAGGCTGATATTGGAATTCTAAGCCAAAACCATTTAATGCTTCAGCTAAATCCTTTTCTGCAAGGTCCCATATTTCATCGCTACCAATTCGTTTTTCTGGTCGCGTGGAAAGTTTAACACTAATACGCTCAAAACCAAATGTTCCATATAAATCATAAACCATTTTGATGCAATTGTTTACTTCTGAACGAATTTGATTCTCGGTACAAAAAATATGGGCATCATCTTGTGTAAAACCTCTAACTCTCATCAGACCATGTAGAGAACCAGAAGGTTCATTACGATGGCAAGAACCAAATTCTGCCATGCGTAATGGTAAATCGCGGTATGATTTTAATCCTTGATTAAAAATCTGAACATGACCAGGACAGTTCATTGGTTTGATACAATATTCACGGTTTTCTGATGATGTTGTGAACATGTGTTCAGCATAATTTTGCCAGTGTCCTGTTTTTTCCCATAAAACCTTGTCCATCATAAATGGACCTTTAACTTCCTGATAGCCATATTCCTGTAATTTACAACGACTAAACGCCTCTAATTCACGGAAAATAATCCAACCATCATTATGCCAGAAGACCATGCCTGGAGCCTCTTCTTGCATGTGATATAAATCAAGTTGTTTACCAATTTTTCGATGGTCACGTTTAGCAGCTTCTTCAAGTTGTTTTAAATAGGTATTTAACTGCTTTTTATCAGCCCAGGCTGTACCATAAATACGCTGTAGCATTTTATTTTTGCTATCGCCCCGCCAATAAGCACCTGCAACTTTTTGTAATTTAAAGTGTTGACAAAAACGCATATTGGGTACATGAGGACCTCGACACATGTCAATATATTCTTCATGATGATAAAGCGCGGGATGCTCGTCATGTCCAATATTTTCATCAAGAATAGCTACTTTGTAGGACTCGTTACGTTTTTCAAACGTATCTCGAGCTTCTTGCCAACTGACTTTTTTCTTTATGACATCATATTCTTTTTTAGCCAGTTCACGCATACGCTGTTCCAGCAACTCAATTTCTTCCTGACCAATTGTTTTATCTAGCTCTATATCATAATAGAAGCCTTTTTCGATAGTCGGTCCAATAGCCATTTTAGTATTTGGCCATAATTGCTTAATTGCATGACCTAACAGATGTGCACATGAATGACGGATGATTTCTAAACCGTCCTCCTCTTTTGCTGTAATTATTTCAAGATGAGAATCTTGTTCAATGAGATCACATGCATCTATTCGTTCACCATTAATTCGCCCAGCAAGACATGCTTTTGCTAAGCCGGGACCAATATCTTGAGCTACCTGCATAACGGTAACGGCTTGCTCATAGTGACGTTGGCTACCATCAGGAAGAGTTATAACTGGCATAATAATTCCTTTCTTACAGTGGTGATCCCTACGTAAGATCACGTGTAAACAAACAAAGCTGACTTACTATAAAGTAAATCATCATAAATTTAATTAATTAGTTTTAGCAGACAGGCTATCCACTTTACCTTGTGAGATATATACACGCCAGTTTTTACTAAATTATATTCAAAACAGGATGTGACCCGTACGCTGAGGTACAGATATTACCACTCCTTATAAATAGTTAATAGTAAAGATTGTAACTTATATATATTTTTTATTTATTGCTAACTAAATGAGTTTAATCTACTTTGGGATTACCACATCATAATATCGCAAATATCAAACTCGACAAACAGATACTTTATTTATATCACTTTATATGAATAAAGTATCTTCCATAAGATTCTATTTTATCAATTATATCAATCAATTACAATTAGATAACAAAGTATTATGCATTAAGGTAATTCTATAACAACATTTTATAATGTTATAGCTTAGCTCACTTTGTTAGATCTAACATCTTTCTCATATATACATCAAACTTATACAAAAACAATCCTTTATATGATATCGCCATCTTAAAAATTGTTAACATTTTTTTAACACAGATAATGAGCCTAGTTACTAAATCGCTTCTTTATTGATCGCTTTTTAAACGCCATCATTACTCAATTTATTTGCTTTGTATAAAATATATTCAAGTGAGTTTTTTATACAATCTACCTATTTATATTGTCTATTTTCTAACTAATTAATAAATATAGCTAGTTAAAATTTAATAGTAATATAATAGTATAGTTGGCTATTTTAGCTTATTTAGATGGCGTTATTTACCAATACACTAAGTAAATTATCTAACCATAATCAAATAATTAAATTTCTTCTTATCATGTCCTTTTTTGGTTAGTCACAATAATATTAAATCTATTAAAATAGATTACTTGTTAAAAATAGAGTGGTAAATTTAACTAGTGTTTTATTAAAACATAATCATCTTTTATTTACACACATTATTTTTTAGGTAAGAATGTAAAGGTGATATTTATTAATAATTTACTTATCAAATATTAGTACTATTTATTATTAATATATTACAAAAATTAGCAAATCATTAATATAACGAATTAAATTATACTATGGTATTTCAATTAATTAGCCAAAAAGATTTAAAGATAAATTTTATTTATAATAAAATAGTAATTCTATATGAAATAAACACTTTAAACATAGCTATATAATAAAAAATAAATTTCATTAATAATAATAATTATAAAATTTACTATAAAATTTAAATATATTTAATATATTATACATAAATTAAAAGATCACAATAAGATAACCAAGAAAAAAAATAATGCCTAAAGAAAATATAACCGTGGCTATTGCCCATTTTAACTCACTTGACATATATATCCCCTATTCTAAGTTAAATTTTTTGGCGATTACATTATAAATTATACCTACATTAATAATATTAGTTAAAGTCTAGTTATAAATTAATCAATTATTTACAAACTTAAACTAACGCATATCAATATCAACTGTTTTTTACTTTAGTAGACATAAAAGTATATAGTCAAAAGAATTAATTTATATATAAACTTATAACAGAAATTATAGTATATTATTTTATAACTGGTTAAAAGTATGTATATGCATAACTAAATAATACCTATTTTTTCTTTAATAAGATTAAAATAGAAAGAAAAATAAGTATAAAT
>CALYQQ010000006.1 GCA_945288535.1 uncultured Enterobacterales bacterium
GCAATATGCTCATTCAGTTCATCCGCCACATGTTTTATGGTCTCAGACAAAATAATATCTGTACTGTCCACTAAGGCTGGTGGTTCAGACACATCAGATACAAGAGCATCCAGGGCCGGCGGTAACAAGTCATCACTATTTGAATGTTCAATCTCGTGCTGAGTTGCAATATGCTCATTCAGTTCATCCGCCACATGTTTTATGGTCTCAGACAAAATAATATCTGTACTGTCCACTAAGGCTGGTGGTTCAGACACATCAGATACAAGAGCATCCAGGGCCGGCGGTAACAAGTCATCACTATTTGAATGTTCAATCTCGTGCTGAGTTGCAATATGTTCATTCAGTTCATTCGCGAAGTATAATGGTGTTTTTTTATTAAAATTAGACTGTTTAGGAACAATTTGTTTCACTGACTGATTATTGTAAGTTCCAATAATCGTATGTTCTTCTATTTTAGTCTGAATGATATGAGTATTGCTATTGTCTGATAGTGTTGATGGTTGGATATTATTTAACTCCAACAAAAAATTAGCCATCTCTTCAGGCTGAATAATTTTTGCTTCCGCATCTTCATTTTCATTTTCAATATAATCTAATAAGGTAGGATGACATTCTACATCAGGTGTTAATGGTTTTATTATATTAGTCTTGGTGTTTTTAGTTTCACTAGCTATTTCGTTATCTAACGTCATCGTATGATAATCTGTGTTAGAGTTTAATGCTGTTACCAGTTCAGCTTGAATAGCTTCGGCTTCAGCTTCTAAATCATTATCCAATATTGTTGACTGAAATATTGTTGAGCCAAATGATTGTGAGCCTACTGTTTGCGATTGAGTTACATTTATTTCCGTATCTTCCTCATAATCCAATAACGTTGGATAATAAGCTTCTGATTCAAAAGATGATGATTTTATAGTTTTTTCTTGAATAACTTGTTCTTCTTCATCGTAATCCAATAATGTTGGATAATAAGTAGTTGAATCAAAGTTTAATGATTTTATTTTTTTTGTTAGGTTAACGTCATGTGCATTATTTAATTGTGTTGAATTATATTCTTTTGAATCAAATTCCAAAGGTAATATATTTTCGGACTGAGGCGCGTCGGACGTTTCGGTCGATGTTATTCGCTTTTTTAATTCTGATTTGGCATTTTTGACGAATGAATTATCCATATTCTTAGTAATTATAGTATGTTAACTTACTCCAAAAAATAACGTTATATTAAATATTGTCATTAAATGGAAATCGAATATTGTTTCTGTGTTAGTACAAAATCATTAAAATAGCTGCTTATAGCATAAAAAGATAAAAAATAAGTATAAGTAACTGACTAAATTGCCAAAATAGTTTATCTATAAAAAATAGATATAGAATAAAAATAATACTTATTTTAAATACATAATGTTATTTTAACTAATAATGATTTTTCTCATGGATTAGGTTATTAATCATTATATTACTAAAAGAAAAACGCAATTTAAAAAATGATTTTTAAAATTTATTTTTTTAAATGTATTCTGGTTGACAAGATCCCCACAGCATTCATAGGCATATAACCTCATATACCGTATCGATGTATTGAAATCACGCACAGCTATTAAAATAGCTGATTTATCATTTTAAAAAATGTCAATTTATATTAAATTTCTTCATGATCCAAGACTCCATTAAATAGATCAAATAATTACACTATTTATTGCTAACTCATTACAATATACTAAATTATAAAATAATTGTCTTATTTTCGCGAATTCTTACTATCATATATAGTGATAAATAAAACATATATCTATATATCATGATAACAAGAAAAATCCTAAGGTAATATTAAAAACATCACAATAACTTTTTATACTATAATGAAAAATATGTTAACCCTATTAATTAACTATACTAATTATAATTATTAATCAACTATTTTTTTAAAATAATTTTATTTTTATATTACAAGCAGATGAATTATTTATTTTATGATAACAATACTAACTAATAATGAAAAAACAATAACAATAAGTTAAGCGTATTAAGCTAATCTTAGAATAGATTATTGTTTTCTTTATTTTATTATCATCATTTCTTATCTACTATTACTTAAGTCAAAATTGTATTTTTTAGTTTGTTTATTATTCTGATACTAAATAACTTAATGATATTATAAGTTAAAAAAATATGTTCTAAAGATTAACCATCCGTAATATTATCGAAAATAACAATACATTAGCATTTAGACAATTAATAAATATAACAATCTGTTAACTATAATAGCAAGTATTATCTGTTCAAAAAATGTGCTCTTATTTATTCGATAATGAACGCTTTAAGATTTAGCTTATCTAACATAGATGTTAAAATGATTAATTAATTAAAAGTGTAAATTGATATTGATAAAGAGGACGTCGTGTGAAAAAAAATTATATTGTTGCATCAGCATTATGTGCATTAATGTTAAATACTGTAGCTTATGCTCATAATAAATCAGCAACGAAGTTAACAAAATCTTCAACAGAAAAAGCGATACCTTATCCAAATCCTCAAGAGGGTTTTAATCGCCATGTGATCTATTTACCTCACTTAGCTAATGAACAAGATGCTAAGGTAGAATTGCTTATTGGTAAAACTATCAATAGTGACTGTAATCAACAAATGATGGCTGGTACATTTGTTAAAAAAGAACTTGAAGGTTGGGGGTATGATTATTTTGTCGTCAAAAATGTTGGACCTGTTGCATCAACTTTAATGGCATGCCCTAATCATAAAAAAGCTGAGAAATTTATTACCATTAATGGAATAGACTTACAGCGTTATAATAGTCAATTACCCTTGGTAATTTACGCACCAAAAGATATAGAAGTAAAATACCGTATCTGGCAAGCTTCTGAGCATATTCATACAGCAGTTGAACACAATAAAGGCAATATAGCTGAGAAAAATTAATTAAAGTAGTTGGTTATTAGATTTGATGTGATCTTTTATTTTAGAATAAAAGATCACTTTTAATGTTTATTTAAAATACAGTTCTTATGTTAATTACTATTTTATTAAATATAAATTTTAACCGTCATGCTTTTTGTTGAAAAAGTAATTACTTATTTTCAAAATTAAAAAATAGTTATTTTTTTAATTTTTTTAGTTATAAGTAATGTTATTTTTATTATTTCATATAAAAAATAATTTTTTTGTTTTTATTAAACATACTATATCCTAAGTTGATTTATAATTATTTGTAAGATATTATTTTGTTACTGAATAAAAATTTATTCAGTAAAAATTTTTGAAAAATAAAAGATAAAATTATTTTATCGATTATATTTCATCAAATATATTCAAGGAAACGTTAATTATATAGATTCACTCTATATGATGTTATCAGAATTAAGGAAGGTACTATTATGTTTTCAGTTATTAAAAAATCAGAAGCTAAAAAAGTAATCGGTGGTCTTTTTACAAGCCAAGTCGATGTTAATGTTAACACTCCTTGGGGTGATTATGTTGGTTCTTGGAAAGGTAACAAAGATAAACCTAATCTTGCTAAGAACTAATTTTTAATAAAATTAGCGGTACGCTTATGGCGTGCCGCTATATAACAAACCTTTGTAAAACACAAATATATTATATAACATAATTATTTCATTGATTTTTAAAAACAATATTACTAAAAAAGAAATTTTTCTATTTAAAAAAAAATAGGCTTATTTATATACAAATATGTTTATATTTATATGATTTATAATATAAATATTAATTGAGTATCTTCATTAAATTTACTGTGTTATATTGTTCGTATTATATCTTATAGTTTAATCTCTTTATAACTAGCTGATTATAAAAAATAAGATATTCTATCATCCGTTATTTTACAGTAATTTTTTATAAAAACGTTTATACCAAGAATAAATATAATATTAAAGACATATACAGAAATTGCGATCTCTTGCATAATATTTTATATGCATCTCGATATATTTCAGTCTGTTGTCAACTTGTATATTTGGTTAATGATTATGACTATAATTTATATCAATCTATTAGCTTTTTTTTATGATCGTCAAAAATGGCTTGCTACACATTGGCAGACTATTTCTAATAAATTAATGCGTTCTGTTGTTCGTCGTCTTGGTGTGGGATATAGCTTTACTATAGCTAGCTATATTTATTGGATTTATCATAAATATAAAGATATCGGTTTTCGCCGTGCTGTATTACTGAATCAAATCTCTGCCCAAAATTATCAGCTATTAATGAATGAACCGCCAGCAAAAAGTAATATTTATTCCCGTGTTTGGCGAACAAAGAATATGCTAGAAAAGTATATTTATTATGAAAACCCTTTAATTATTGAACAAATAAGAAACATTGCCAGCCAACTAGATAAAGAGGTGGCTAGTGTTGAAAGCAGAGCAAAAACACCTATTTTATCACCATTACATATGTGTTCTGATATGTTAGCCGCTATTGCTTGCTCAATGGTGCAGCCATATTCAACATCGGTTATTTCGATTTATAATGAAGACTACTTTGGTCTTAATGAGAATAATTTCTTTAAAAAGAATAAAAATACATCGCTCCAACAAGTTAATCCAGAAAAAGCATCTACTAAATTAGCGCGGACATTGAAAAAAACACAAAAACGTCAAGAAAATATTGTCATTTTCGCCGATGCATTACCACAAATCACGGAATCTATTGTTGGCTATAGTATGCCAACTAAACTAGTTAAATTATTTGGTCGTGAAGGACGTTTATATAGTGGTATAGATAGACTCACAACCATGGTGGACGCCGAGGTTATCTTCTTCTACCTCTATTGGGAAAATAACACTGTTAAATTGCGCACATTTCCAGCAGTAAGCAAGCAAGAACTGACAACAAAAACAAGTGAATATATTGAAACTGCATTAAAAGAGCGACCTACTGACTGGTTTATGTGGCATGCTACCAATTTATTTTATTTAAACACAGAAAAATAACTATTATTAATATAAATTTATTACAGGCTACCACATGGAAAAAGTGACCCCTATTATTCCTGAAGTCATCTATCAAAACGAATTATCTGAATGCGGTTTAGCTTGTGTTGCTATGGCTCTTCAGCACATAGAAAACGCACCTACACTTTATGAATTACGGGAAAAATTTCCGGTTTCATTATTTGGTGCATCTATGGCCGATCTAATTGATATTATTACATTTTATGGATTAGAAGCAACACCAGTCGAATTTGATATTGAACAACTAAATAAATTACCTACACCAGCAATATTGCATTTTAACAAAAATCACTTTATCTATCTTGCTTACTGTAAGGGTAATTATGCATACATTATTGATCCTGCAATGGGAGCAAGATTGCTGCCTGTTGAGATCTTAAAATCTTATTTAAGTCCATTTGCTATTCTTTGCCAAACGCCAACCACTAATGTACATGTTAAACAAAAAAAATGGTTGTCGTCTATTAGTGATTTTATTAAGAATACAGATAAAAAATTATTGTCTATTAGCCTGCTTGCCGGATGTGGTTCATTTTTTATTCCGATGTACATCTCTTTCTCATTAGACAAAATGTTGCCAAACACTGCCAACAGTACAATAACCATCTGGGCACTAGCGTTTGTCTTTTTATTAGCAATTCTATCTACATCTTTAATTGATTATCTTTCTAAAAAATTATTAATACACCGAATTTTGGCACAAAGTTGTATGGAACTAAGTGCTACTTATTTTAGATTGCTGCGAAATACACTAAATTATTTTGAACGTCGGGAAACAGGTGATATTGCCTCGCGTTATGCTGCTTATGAGCGTACATTACTACAAAGTATTAGCATTGATAATGAACGCGCCGTATCATCTGTTATTTTAATTCTAGCTATTATTGCAATGTTGCTAATTAATCCCTTATTAACTCTTTTAGCGGGTTTGACCATAATCATCTATGGCATAGCAAGCATTTATTATAAAAACCAACGTGTTACATTCACACAAGAACTGGAGCGCGCAACTGCGGCAAAAACAGAATTACTTTATGAATCAATTCGCGGTATTACTACGATAAAAACGGCTGCATTACTTCCCTTTTTAAGTGAAAAATTTTCCTTAAAGTTAACAAGAATGCTAACCATTTGGCAGAAAAATGCATTAAATGAATCACAACAACAAATTATTTATACTATTATAGCGAGCATTGAATTAATCTTTATTATCTCATTAGCATTACCATTGCTTGCATCTCATTCACTCACATTCGGTGAGTTTTATGCCTTTACTTTCTTTCGCCAAATAGCATTAGGTTCAGCAACAAGCTTTTTTTTCAACCAAATTCAACGTAAAGAGTGTGATGTTGCTATAACTCGTGCTCAAGATATGATCTTAGCTTCTAAAGATCGTCCAATAAAGCCGAAACAAGATTTTGAGCATACTATACAATTAAGTCAGTTAAATTATTCTTATGATCGCCAGCCGATTTTAGTAGATATTAATTTAACGCTAACCCCTGGCAAAAAAATTGCCATTGTTGGCGCTTCAGGGAGTGGTAAAAGTACATTATTAAAAATTATCGCTGGATTAATTACCCCAAAAGAGGGGGATTTAATCAATAAACATATCACCGATGATTTATCACAATGGGAATGGCTGGCTGAACGTAGTTTTATTATTACTCAAGACGATATTTTGTTACATACCTCTGTACTAGAAAATGTTCGACTCTATGATAAATCGATTACAAGTCAACAATGCGCTCTACAATTGGATAATCTGGGATTAACCTCACTTATTGAAAATTTCCCTAATAAATTAAATACGATTATTTCAGAAAATAATTCTCCTCTTTCTGTTGGCCAACGGCAACGAATAATGATAGCAAGAGCCTTAGTTCAATCTAAACCAATTATTTTATTAGATGAACCTACAGCAAATCTTGATACACAATCGGCTGCTGTGGCAATGAAAGTCATTTTACAAAGTCAAAAGACTGCTATCATTGTAACCCATGAGAATAAATATCTTGAGCAATTTGATGAAGTTTATAGCATGTCTGAAGGCCGTTTAATTCGCTTACAACTACAAAAAGTTGCTTAGTTTTACTTGAAATAAACTAGGCTTTGCCTGAGTGGTATTGATGAAATTATTAAGAATAATAATTAAACCTTACATCATCATTCCTTTATTAGGATTGTTTATTTTTGGTTGGCTATATGTCACACGTTTCGGTTCATATCAACAAGAACCGAAGCTGTTAACCTATCCTGTGCAACGCGCTAATATCACTCCAAGTGTAATGGCAACAGGTATATTAAAAGCAACAAAAAATGTTGATGTCGGTGCGCAAATTAGTGGTCAGCTAAAAAAAATTCATGTAAATGTAGGTGATCGTATACAGGAAGGACAATTGCTTGCAGAAGTTGATTCCACCATCATGCAGAATACATTGTCGCAAACTGAATCAGAAATCAAAATACTTATAGCCAGACAGCGTAGTGCAAAAGTGAAGTTAACTCAAGCAAAGCGAAACTTTGACCGATTCAAAGAAGAGTCACTACGAGAAACGATTTCCGTTAAAGAATTTGAAGAACTTGAATCAACCTATCTTGTTGCTAAACATGAGCTTGAGCAAGCAAATGAAGAACTTCGTAAAGCACAAATTGAAATTAGGAATGCTCGCAAAAATCTGTCATTTACTCAAATAAATGCTCCCTTAAGTGGTACTGTTGTTGAAATTATCACCCAAGAAGGGCAAACAATTATAGCATCACAAGCCGCTCCTACTATTATGCGGGTGGCAGATTTGACTAATATGACGGTTGAAGCCTCTATTTCGGAAGTTGATATTTTAAAAGTACATAAAGGAGATAAAGCTTATTTCTCTATTTTTGGCGAACCTTCTGTTATCTATAAAACAGAACTCGATTTAATAAAACCATCACCAGAAAACCGTAATAATTCTATTTTTTATAAAGCACAACTACATGTCCCAAACACGGATGAAAAGTTACGCCTAGATATGACGGCAAATGTAACCATTATTCAGGGTCAAGCAACGGACGTTATGGCAGTTAGCCGTGAGTTAATTCATGGCGAAATACCGAAAAAAGAAATTAATGTTCGCATTATTAATAAAGGTCAAAAAATGACCCGAACAATTAAATTTGGGCTAGCTGATCGCTATTTTATTGAGATCCTCTCAGGTATTGAAGACGGTGATGAAATCATTCCAGATCAGTTGTTTTATCGTGATGTTGAGGCCGCTATTAGTCAATGAAAATAATGAACAACACATTGCCCACTGATGAATATCAATCTCAACTAATTGTTACACAACAGCAAATGGCAATGCCACCACTGCTTGAATTACAGAATATTTCAAAGATATTTACTAATGGCGATACTGCAACACAAGTACTCTTTGATATCTCTCTGAAGATATATCGTGGTGAGATGGTAGCCATTGTAGGCGCATCTGGTTCGGGTAAATCATCATTAATGAATATTCTTGGGTGTCTTGATGTTGCCAGTAATGGTAGCTATAAGATTGCTGGCAAAGAAACAAAGATGTTAAATGGTGATGAATTATCTACATTACGTCGTAGCCATTTTGGTTTTATTTTTCAACGTTATCATTTAATTCCTTATCTAACAGCCGCGGAAAATGTAGAAATTCCGGCTCTTTATAATGGTGTTACGGCTCGCCAACGTCATGCCCGTTCGGCCCAATTATTAGACAAAATTGGACTAGGCCATAAATTAGCAAGCAAACCTAATCAGTTATCAGGTGGTCAACAGCAACGTGTCAGTATATGTCGTGCATTAATGAATCAGGCAGATGTTATTCTAGCGGATGAACCTACAGGCGCATTAGATAAACAAAGTGGTCACGATGTTTTAAATATCCTTAAAGAGCTTCATCAACAAGGTAAAACAATTATTATCATTACACATGATCTTAATATTGCTGAAATGGCTGAACGCGTCATTACTATTGATGATGGTCGAATCATGAGTGATAGTGGTACACATAAACAATCGCTATCACGACAAAAAAACGAAGAAGAAATAATCAGTAGAGGTCAACCTAAAACTGATTGGCGGAGTATTTTCAATAATATTTGGCGCTCAATTACAGCAAAACCATTAAGAACATTTTTGACTATGCTCGGCATTATGATTGGTACGGCTGCGGTAATATCTATTGAAGCCATAGGGACCGGTGCGAAAAATGCTGCCTTATATAAGATCCGTTCATTATCCAGTAATACACTATATCTTTATCCTGGTCGTGAATATAGTGATGATGATACCGCTGTTAGGTTATTAACACCCTATGATTTAGAAGTATTACAACGAGAAAGCTACATAGATAGCATTACCCCCGTTACAAGTCGTAATGTAAAAGTGAGAACCGCAACTAAAGAAAATCCGGCATTATTACAAGGTGTAAGTCAGGACTATTTTAGAGTACGCGATTTCAATGTCATTGAGGGGCGTTCATTTACAAATGACGATATTTCAAACTATTTAGGAAATGTCGTCATTGATAAGAAAACGCGCAATTATTTATTTGGCAAACGTAAAGCACTTGGCGAACGTATCGATCTCAATAATCAACCTGCTGTCATCATTGGCGTAGTTGATTCTAAACCTGGTTTATTTGCTTCTGAAGATAAAACACTTCGTTTTTGGGTAAGTTATAGTGCTGGTATTGCCCGCTGGTTTGGTTCAGATACTTCTTTTGACCAATTTATTATTCGCTTTAAAGAAGGCGTAAATGCGTATACGGGAGAAAATAGTGTCAAAGATATCATGATTCGACAGCACGGATCTGAAGATTTCAGTATGTATAATGCTGACGCTGTATTAAAAACTACAGAAAATGTAAGCCAAATGCTCGCCTTAATGTTAGTCGCTATTGCTATTGTTGCATTATTAGTAGGTGGAATTGGTGTTATGAATATTATGTTAGTTTCTGTTGTTGAGAGAACACAAGAAATTGGTATTCGTATGGCTGTCGGTGCCAGACGCCGTGATATCCAACAACAATTTTTAGTTGAATCTGTTTTATTATGTCTACTAGGTGGCTGTATTGGTTTATTTCTTGCGCGTCTTATTGGTTTAATTTTTTCATTTTTTGTTTCCGAAATTACTCCCGTGTTTTCAATTAATACGATGTTAATAGCTTTTATTAGTTCTAGCTTAATTGGCGTACTTTTTGGCTTTATTCCAGCTAGACGTGCATCAATGCTACATCCCTCTTTGGCACTTACTAGAGAATAGCTAATGTCAAATAAAAAAACGCTGCTAGATGTGTTTGTTAATAAAATTAACTTATAAAATAAATTTTCTTAGGGATTCTAAAGATATCATGACATAAAGAATGATAAATATAATTAATAATATTCAATTATATTAGCGATTATTGCTATTTATTTCATTTGAATAACAGCTTAGTTTTGTTCACTTTTAATTAAACAAATGACAAAAATTAAATTGATTTATTGACTATTAATGCTATTTTATTTTTTGAGTAATCATCTAGTTATATAAAATGAACTGTTATGTCATCAAAAGAAGCATTTTAGTAATGTAATTTTTCCGATGTAGCACAAATTAAGTATTACGCTGAAAATAAAACATAGTTCACTAGAAATAGCTGGCTATGTTTTATCAAATCGTTTTTATATATCAACACATAATAAAATTAGTGATGCATTTATTTCTTTCGACTTAATTACTCATTTTTTAACTTGTAATGTGCTCGTTCTATAGCACTGGCAACACGCTGTGAGCTTACCCCTCCCTGAGCACATCGCTTTTCTAAACAAGAAGATAACGATAAAATATTATAGACATCATCATCAATAACTGAACATTGTTGTTGTAATTCTGGTAAGGATAATTCCTCTAATTTTTTATTTTTTTCAATGGCTTCTAAAACGAGTTGACCAACAATGTGATGGGCTTCACGAAAAGTTACTCCTTTTAAAACCAAATAATCAGCGAGTTCGGTTGCATTAGTATATCCTTGTAATGCAGCTTCTTTACAACGCTCACGTTTAATCTGTATATCCTCTAAAACTAATGCCGCCATATATAAACAATCATGCCAACAATCCATCGCAAAGAATAATTCTTCTTTATCTTCTTGCAGATCCTTATTATAGGCTAAAGGCAAGCCTTTCATTGTCATCATCATAGCAGTCAATGCACCTTGAACACGACCACATTTACCACGAATAAGCTCAAGTGCATCAGGATTTTTTTTCTGAGGCATTAATGAAGAGCCTGAAGTAACTCTATCTGATAATTCAATAAATGCAGCTTCACCGCTATTAAAAAAGATCAAATCTTCGGCAAAGCGAGATAAATGAATCATACTAATTGACGCAATAGATAATAGTTCTAGAACATGATCACGTGAAGCAACACTATCCAAACTATTATTAGTTGCGCGAGAAAAACCTAACCAGCCAGCAAGCTGTGCTCTATCAATAGGATAAGTTGTTCCAGCTAATGCACCACAACCTAACGGACTACTATCCATATGTAATAAGGCATCAGACAATCTGTTACTATCACGTAGTAACATTTCATAATAGGCCATACACCAGTGAGCAAATGTTATTGGCTGTGCCCGCTGTAAATGAGTATATCCCGGCATAACCGCATCTTGATTAGCTTCGGCTGTTTTAACTATTGTTTGTTGTAAATTTTTAATTGCAGCAAGCAGTAGGTTGATTTCGCTTTTGCACCATAATTTAATGTCAGTAGCAATCTGATCATTTCGACTACGGCCCGTATGTAATTTTTTGCCTAAATCGCCTACCTGGCTGATGAGTTTTTGTTCAACCCAACTATGAATGTCTTCTGCATTACTCGATAAAATAATGGATATATCAGCCCTTACATCCACTAACAACTGTTGTAGTGCTTCTTCAATTTTTGCTTGTTCTTGCACAGTTAAAATATTGACAGAAGCTAAAGCTTTTGACCACGCAATAGAACTAATAATATCTTGTTCAGCTAAGCGATAATCAAAACGTAAAGAATCATTAAACCGCTTAAATCGTTGATCTGCATCTTGAGTAAAACGACCACCCCATAAAGCCATACTTTTTTCTCCTAAATATGCAGGATGATTAATTTATCATCCTGATATAAATTAATCTCATTTATCCTTGGATAGGCTTTTATGATCATTGATAGCACGAATACGTGATGATAATGAAAATAGACGAATAAATCCTGCTGCATGACGTTGATCATAAACATCATCTTCACCAAAGGTGGCAAATGCTTCAGAATAGAGGCTATTAGCTGACCTTTTTTGGATTACCGTGGCTTGACCTTTATATAGCTTGATCACAACTTCACCGTTGATTTCTTGACATAGCGATTCGACCGCAGCTTGCAACGATTTACGATAAGGTGCAAACCATCGACCATCATATACAATATAAGCCATTTCTAAACCTAATTGTTGACGCCATTTGTAAGAATCACGATCTAAAACTAATTGTTCAATACCTCGAAATGCTTCCATCATGATAGTACCGCCAGGTGTTTCATAGCAGCCACGTGACTTCATGCCCACCAAGCGATTCTCAACAATATCAACGCGGCCGATACCATGTTTAGCACCAAGGTAATTAAGTTTCTCTAAACTTTGCAAAGGTGATAAATATTCACCATTAACATTAATAATCCAACCTTTGTCAATAGTCAATGTGACTAATTCTGGATGATCAGGTGCTAGTTCAGGTGCCGTAGTCCAGACCCAACAATCATCGTTTGCCGCGTTCCACGGATTTTCTAGAATGCCACCTTCAGTTGATATATGCCATACATTAGCATCACGGCTATATATTTTTTCTAATGACGCGGTAGTGGGAATATTATGTTGTTTTAGGTAAGCCAGCAATGCTTCACGCGAACGCAAATTCCATTCACGCCAAGGTGCAATAACATTTAATTGCGGTGCTAGCGCAGCATACGTTGTTTCAAAGCGAACTTGGTCATTACCTTTACCTGTTGCTCCATGCGCTAAGGCATCAGCATTTAAAGAAAGCGCTAATTCAACTTGCGCTTTGGCAATAAGTGGACGGGCCATTGATGTTCCTAATAAATAGCTCCCTTCATATAACGCACCTGATTGTAAAACAGGATAAACATAATCATTCACAAATTGATCTCGCAGATCAATAATATAGCAAGATGATGCCCCGGAATTTATTGCTTTTTCTTCAATACCCTCTAGATCGCTGCGCTCCTGACCAATATCCGCAACAAATGCAATTACCTCACAATTATTATAATGCACTTTTAACCAGGGAATAATTGCCGAAGTATCGAGCCCACCCGAATAGGCTAGAACAACTTTGTTTACGTTCGCTTTTTTCATTATCATATCCTTCGATGATGTTATTATTGCAATAATGTGTGCTATGTCATGAATAATTTCATGTTGTTTATGTTAATAATTAATTGATAATACGAGTACCAATCCATTTATGATGTTCATAACGATAATTAAATAAATGAGGCAATTTATCCATATTTTGCCAACTTGCGATCATGACTGGCCGCATTAATTGCCTTGTTGCCTCAAGTGCAGCATTAACTTTAACTTTCATTCCATCAGTAATAATCCCCTCTGCAATTAATTGACTTGCTTTTGCTAAAGATAACTCCGCAATATATTGACCTTTATTATCTAAAATACCGCCTACATCAGATAATAAAATCAAATCCGCTTTTAATGTCATCGCTATTGCCGTTGCTGCATGATCAGCATTTACATTCATTAATTGTCCGTCGTCTGTAATACCAATAGAGCTAACAATAGGCATATATCCCTTATCAAATAAATGATAAAGTAATTCATCTTGACCTGATTTGGCCTTACCTACATATCCAAGTTCATTAGACAATGGCTCAACTTCAACCATATTGCCATCCGCTAAACATAAGCCAATTGTTTTTAATTTAAATTTTTTAGCCACGGCTAATAGTGTTTTATTGGCACTGCCTGCTAAAGCACCAACAATAAGATCAATTTGATCATCAGATGTAACCCGTAAGCCTTCCCTTTTGATAACAGGTAATGCTAACTTTTTCATCAATTTATCAATAAAGCATCCTCCGCCGTGAACAATCACTATAAGTCGTTGATATTGCGAACAACATTGAGATAATGTATGAAAAAGACATTCCATTGCTTTAGAATTATCGAGTAAGACGCCACCCAACTTAATTACTAATGGTGTCATTATCTTCCCCCTTAAAGTAAGGACTGAGTTTCATGAAATCCAAAACGTAAGTTAAAGCATTGGATAGCCTGGGTTGCTGCACCTTTTAATAAATTGTCCTCAGCTGCAACAATAATTATGTATTCACCTTGTATTCTAAAACCGATATCACAGAAGGGTTGTCTTACAATAGCCTTAATTGATGGTAGATTCTCATCATAAAGACGAATCAGTGGTTTATTTTTATAAGCTTGGGAATAAACAGCATGAACTCTTTGTGCATTTACACCCGATTTTAATCGGCACGTTATTGTTGCCAAAATACCACGCTCAAAATTACCTAAATGAGGCGTAATAATAAGTTGAATACCAAGATGGTGGGTTATTTCTGGTCGATGTCGATGAGTAAATAAAGAATAAGGCTGTAAACTTACTTCACAAAAATGCGTTTTTAGGCTTGCTTTCCGGCCTGCACCACTTACACCACTAACGGCATTAATTACTGGCCATTGCTGTTGGTCTAATAAATGATTTTCGACTAAAGGCTTAAGTGCTAATTGAGATACTGTAGGATAGCAACCAGGAACAGCAATAAGTTGCGCTTGTTTGAGCGTATCATTTTGCCATTCAGCTAATCCATAAACAGCACTGGCTAATAATTGAGGATAATTATGTTGAAAACCATAATATTTTTCATAAAATCCTGGCTGATTAACACGATAAGCACCTGAAAGATCAAACACAATGCATCCTGCATGAACAAAAATAGGTACCAAGTCATGACTTATTTCATGAGCTACAGCCAAAAAAACGACATCTACTTCTTTTGCGATAGCATTAATATCATTTAATGGAATCAGTGGGTGATCAATTCTATTGCGATAATAAGGATAGAGATCTGAAAATAATTTACCTTTATCTTGACTATGCACAGAAACGAGCAAACTATGTAAATGGACTTTTGGATGTTGATGCAAATATGCAGTTAGTTCCGCACCAACATAACCACTAGCGCCGATAATCGATATAGTTAACATGATAGCTCCGTATTCTTGTTAATCTAAATGGCTTCACCGCAAAAACCCCTAATCTAGATATAACATCCTGTATTACGCTAACGGAAGATGATATAGAACCTAGATTACTTAATAATAGTCAATTACACAACATTTTTTGTTTTTTTATTCATAATAATTGAATAAAAAAACAGTTATGGCACGATTTTTTGGTAATCAAAACTAACTTTATATTCAGATTTTCTTATTGTAATTAATAGTTATACAACATAATTAAATTAATTCAGTGATAGTGAGTTGGTGAGTTGGTGAGTTGGTGAGTTGGTGAGTTGGTTTATATATTATTTTTATATAATTATTCAATAATTAATTAATACAAATCTGCAAAATAACTTATTCAAGTTTAACAAGAAAAACTAAAATGAATCAGATTATAATGATATTTTAATAATATATACTATTTGGTTCACAGCTAATTCGATTAAATAATTTTAAAGTGACACTAACGTAATACTTATTGATAGCAATAATGCAATGGTAAGGCGCATAATAAAAATACCTCACCACAATGATGCAATTATATTCACATGATAAGGTAACTTAATATGAAATTACCTACTTTCTGGGAAATGTACAGTGCATTGATTGCGTTACCCTCAATTAGTTCTCTAGATCCCATGAATGATCAAACAAATAAAGCATTGATTGATTTATTAGCTAACTGGTTTGACGCTTTAGGTTTTCATATTGATATTAAGCCCGTACCCAATACACGAAATAAATATAATATGTTAGCTCGTATCGGGCATGGAACTGGGGGACTACTACTATCTGGTCATACCGATACCGTTCCTTGTGATGAACATAGATGGCAACATGATCCTTTTAAACTTATAGAAGATGGTGGAAAATTATATGGTTTAGGTAGCGTAGATATGAAAGGATTTTTTGTCTTTATTTTGAACACATTACGTCAACTAGATTTACATCTATTGCATAAACCATTATATCTATTAGCGACTGCAGATGAAGAAACCACGATGGCTGGCGCTCGTTATTTTTCTGAATCAAGTCATTTATGCCCCGATTTAGCGATTATTGGTGAACCTACCTCATTACAACCGGTCTATGCACATAAAGGTTATGTCAGTAAAATGATTCAAATTACTGGTCAGTCAGGTCATTCTAGTGATCCTTTTCGAGGCATTAACGCTATAGAACTAATGTATGATATTATCGGTCAGTTAATGACCTTGAAAAAAGAGTTAAAGAAACGTTATCATAACCCAAGTTTTGCGATCCCATATCCAACGCTCAATTTGGCGAATATTCATGGTGGTGATGCGGTAAATAGAATATGTGGCTACTGTGAAATGCACATAGATATTCGTCCTATACCAGAATTATCTCTTGTTAAACTTGATAAACTACTAGATGAAACCTTTAGTCCAATCATGACATCTTGGCCTGAAAGGATCACAATAACAGCATTGGATGATGCTATTCCTGCATATCAATATCCACAAAATTCATCTTTAATTAAGACGCTTGAATTATTATCATCAAAACATGCTATAGCCGTTAATTATTGTACTGAAGCACCCTTTATCCAACAGCGTTGTCCAACAATAGTATTAGGACCAGGATCAATTGAACAGGCTCACCAGCCTGATGAATATTTATCTTGTGCGTTTATTGAACCAACACACCAATTGATGAGTCAGTTAATTTATCAGTTTTGTTATAATTAATAACATTTTTAAAATATATTAACATATTACAATTAGCCGTATTATTTAGCTATTATCACGTTGAAAAAGATAAAATTTATTGTTTTTTTTGTAAAAAATAGATGCATCAGAAACTGGGCGTGGTATAACACTAAGTAATCAATGTAATGAGGTTAACAAATTCAAATTGAATTAGGAATGCTATGAACGAACAATATTCAGCAATGCGCAGCAATATCCGTATGCTCGGAACTTTGTTGGGCAATACGATAAAAAGTGCTTTGGGCGAACAAATCTATGAGCGTGTTGAGACGATCCGTCGTTTATCTAAATCAGCTCGTTCAGGTAATAAGGCTGATCATAAGAAATTGTTATCCATATTACAAAATTTACCTACAGAAGAATTATTACCTGTTGCAAAAGCATTTAATCAGTTTCTTAACCTAGTTAATACAGCCGAACAATACCAAGGTATTTCGGCAAAAGGAAATGAGACAACCTATGTCGCTAGCGCATTTGAGCAACTAATTCATCGTTTAAAACAAAAAAATATTAATGAAACTGCAATACGTAATGCAATTAATGCGTTATCTATTGATTTAGTTCTAACAGCACATCCAACAGAAATTAACCGTCGCTCATTAATCAATCAATTAATAGAAGTTAATAATTGCCTAGAACACCTTGATCATACTGATCTTACAGCCTATGAGCATAGAAAGATCATGCGTCGCCTACGTCAATTAGTGGTCCAAACTTGGTATACAGATGAAATTAGAAAAATTCGTCCGACCCCAATCGATGAGGCCAAATGGGGACTAACGGTTGTCGAAAATAGTTTATGGCAAGGCGTTCCGGCATTTATGCGTGAATTTAATGAACAGCTAAATGAATCTCTACATTATCAGCCTGATATTGACTATACCCCTATTCGCTTTTCCTCTTGGATGGGCGGTGATCGTGATGGTAATCCTTATGTTACAGCAGAAGTGACTCGTCACGTTTTATTACTAGGTCGCCTAAAAGCAGCGCAGCTCTTTTTACAAGATATTCAGATCTTGGTTACAGAATTATCTATGTCACCTGCTACACCAGAATTATATGAACTTGCTGGGGGTGAAGACGTTGCTGAACCCTATCGCCAAATTATGAAGCAGTTACGTAGTCAACTCACAAATACCATTGATTACCTTACAAATTGTATTAATGGGCAATCTGTATTAAAACCAGCAGATTTACTAGAAAACAATGAACAGTTATGGTATCCGTTATATACCTGCTATACATCGCTTAAAAAATGTGGCATGGAAATTATTGCTAATGGACAATTACTCGATACATTACGTCGTATACGTTGTTTTGGTTTACAGTTAATTCGTCTAGATATTCGTCAGGATAGTAGCCGCCATACCGATGCTCTTGCTGAAATAACGCGTTATCTCGGTCTTGGTGATTATGCTAGTTGGGCAGAAGCTGATAAACAGGCGTTCCTTATCCGTGAGTTAGCGTCGAAACGTCCTTTAATTCCGCATAATTGGCAACCAAGTTTAGAAACACAAGAAGTTATTGATACTTGTAAAGTTATTGCAGAAACACCGCAAGATAATATCGCGGCTTATGTCATTTCGATGGCAAAAGCGCCTTCAGATGTATTGGCAGTAAATTTATTATTAAAAGAAGCTGGTTGCAGCTATAACTTACCGATAGCGCCATTATTTGAAACGCTTGACGATCTGAATAACGCTGAAAGCGTTATGCAACAATTGTTCAATATTGACTGGTATCGCGGTGTTATTCAAGGCAAACAAATGGTCATGATCGGTTATTCTGACTCAGCCAAGGACGCAGGTGTATTAGCCGCCTCTTGGGCACAATATCGTGCGCAGGAAGCTTTAATTAACTTATGCCACAAATTTGATATTAAATTAACACTTTTCCATGGCCGTGGCGGATCAAATGGTCGTGGTGGCGCACCAGCCTATGAAGCATTACTATCACAACCGCCAGGATCATTAAAAGGTGGTTTACGTGTTACTGAACAAGGCGAAATGATCCGTTTTAAATTAGGTTTGCCGCAGATTACAGTAAATAGCTTAACACTTTACGCGAACGCTATTCTTGAAGCTAATTTATTACCACCACCAGAACCAAAGCAAGAATGGCGCGATCTTATGGATAATTTGTCAGATAGTTCATGTAAGGCCTATCGTAGTATTGTTCGTGATAATCCTGATTTTGTACCTTATTTTCGATGCGCTACACCTGAACAAGAATTAAGCAAATTACCACTTGGTTCTCGACCTGCCAAGCGGAAACCTTCAGGTGGTGTAGAGAGTTTACGTGCGATCCCATGGATTTTTGCTTGGACCCAAAACCGTTTAATGTTACCAGCCTGGTTAGGTGCTGGTGAAGCATTACAACAAGCAATAGATAATGGTAAAAAAGATCAACTTACTGCAATGTGTTGTAACTGGCCTTTCTTTTCTGCTCGAATGGGTATGTTGGAAATGGTTTATTCAAAAACAGATCTACAAATCACAGAATATTATGATCAACGCTTGGTAGATGATAAACTCTGGCATTTGGGACAAAAAATGCGAACACAGTTAGCTAAAGATATTCAAATCGTATTGAGTATTACTAGTGATGAATATCTAATGCAAAAACTACCGGCTATAGCAAACTCTATTGCCTTGCGTAATATTTATACAGATCCATTAAATTTACTTCAAGTTGAATTGTTAGCACGTAGTCGCGATCATAAAGAAGCAGAACCGCTCGTTGAACAAGCTCTTATGGTCACAATTTCCGGTATTGCTGCAGGTATGCGTAATACTGGCTAATATCATATATTGCCTACAATACCGCTTTTTTAGGCGGTATTGTTTTTATTTTGTAAAAAATAATAAGACATGTATTATCTTTTGCTCGCTAAACAACAGGTTGAGTAATAAATAGATGTTGTAAGTCTATTATACATGTTAAGTAAAACTTGAATTTCATCTAACGTAAGCAATAGATAGAATAAGAAAATATTGAACAAGGAATATTAATGTACTTCGTATAGCAAATAAGGTGATCCTTATACTTAATAATGCGCCAAAATTATCCCTATCCAATTTACCTTGTTTTATCATGAGGCACTATTATTTATTAAACTGGGATTGCTTCAAGTAATATATAATTTCTAATTGAGGAAAAACAAAGAATTCTTCAATAAGGCATTTGTATTATTGACTTACTTTTTATTTAAATAGATCGATTATTTATGATTTGTTTTACTAGCTACGATCGACTAAAACATTATGTATTTCACTAACAATAATATCGTATAAATAGATAGCATTATTATGAAAAAAATGTAGTTTTGACAAATTGTTTATTTTGTCTTTTGTACTTAATGAATAACGTTTAAAAAATAGAATTAATTATTTATTCTTAGGCCGTACACCTAATGTATGGCATATTGCATAAGTTAAATCAGAGCGATTAAGTGTATAAAAATGAAAATCTTTTACGCCTTCGCTGACTAAGGTTCTCACCATATCAATAGCAATCGATGCACCAACCATTTTACGTGTTTCACTATCGTTGTCTAACCCATCAAACATTTTATTTATCCATACAGGAATATGAACATTTGTCATCGATGCAAAACGTTGTAATTGCTTAAAATTAGATATCGGTAAAATTCCTGGAATAATATCAACATGGATATCAGCGTCAACACAGCGATCTCTGAACCGTAAAAATTGCTCTACATCAAAAAAGAATTGCGTTATAGCTCGATTAGCACCTGCATCAATTTTACGTTTAAGGTTATCTAAATCATCTTTCGCACTACTCGCTTCTGGATGAGTTTCTGGGTATGCCGCAACAGAAATGTCAAAATCAGCAACTCTTTTTAGCAATGCGACTAAATCAGCAGCATAAATCGTAGGTTTAACCATACCTTTTGGTAAATCGCCTCGTAAAGCAACAATATGGCGAATACCATTTTGCCAGTAATCTTTTGCAATAGCCTGTAAATATTCACGACTAGCATCAATACAGGTTAAGTGAGGTGCAGCCTCCATACCCGTCTTTTCCTTTATTGCTTTAATAATGAAATGAGTACGATCACGTTCTCCTGAATTCGCACCATAAGTTACCGATACAAATTTAGGATTAAGCTTGCTTAAACGTTCAATAGATTGCCATAATGTTTGCTCCATTTCGGGCGTTTTAGGCGGAAAGAATTCAAACGAGACATTAATATGCCCATAGAGATCAGCTAAATGACTATTTTGTGTTTCACGTTGGCTTGCGTATAAAAAATCCATAATATCGCCTTATTTTAGTATTGGTCACATTATATAACCATCTATCCGTTTAGACGTCTAAATCTAACGCAATTAATAATAATGTCAACGAAAAATGTTATAAATGATAAATAAAGAAGGTAAAATCTATGGCTCATAGCCAAGCTAAATAAGGTTAAAATATGTTTGATAAATAGGGCTGACTGTAAAATTATGCCTTCATAAGATAATTACTGTGGGATCGTATCTCCTATGAATATTCCATACCAACAGTGTATCTACCTACTACTAATCACAACATATTGATCAACCAGTATTTGATAAATACTTTAGAGTAAGCGGGCCAGACGATTTATATCTAATTGAATTGCACCCGCAGTAATTTCTCGTCCAGCACCTGGACCACGAATAATCAATGGATTATCACGATACCAACGGCTTTCAATAGCAAATATATTATCGCAAGGTAATATCGATGCCAGTGGATGTACTTTATCTATTGTTTCGATGCGCACGCTAGCCTTATGCGTTGTTGTATCAAATCGCGCCACATAACGTAACATTCGATTATTTTTTTGAGCTCGTTTAAAACGCGTATCCATTTGTTCATTGATTAAATGACCATGTTCAAAAAAATCTTCAATTGTGCCTTGTTGTAATTCAAAAGGCACTAAAGATTCAACATTAACTTGCTGTGCCTCTAACTCATAGCCGGCTTCACGTACCAAAATAACTAATTTACGTACAATGTCCTGACCTGATAAATCAATACGAGGATCAGGTTCAGTTAATCCTTGTTGCCATGCTTGTTCGACTAACATAATAAAGGGGACTGAGCCATCATATTGTAAAAAGAGCCAGGATAATGTACTTGAAAAGATCCCACTAATCTTGAAGATAGTGTCACCACTGTCACATAAATCCCGAATAGTATAATTAATAGGCAACCCAGCACCAACCGTAGCATTATATAACCAATGACGTTGTGTTTTAATAAATGCGTCACGGATCATATGATAGGTATGACTATTAACCGTTCCCGCTATTTTATTCGCACTGATAACATGGAAGCCGTAATGGGCAAAATGGGGATATACTTGAGCTAATTCTTCATTCGCTGTGATATCTAATATAACTAAATCATCAAAGTGAAGGTGGCATATTAAAGGGATCAAATTACGCTGTTCATAATATTGAGCATGCTTGTCAAAATGTGCGAGTACCTGCCGAGCATCTAGTCCATTATTATCTAACCATATCTTTTTCGAATTTATAACACCCGCTAAAATAAAATCAAAACCACTTCGTGTTGACAATGATTTTTGTTCTTTCGCAAAGAGGTCAAGCCAACAACTGGCAATATGACCTTTACCTAATAGCACTAGCCCAATACGTTTTTCAGCTTTAAATAAACTTTGATGTAATTTAGTTAATAAAGTATTAGTTACTGAACCACGTAAAACTGCCACCATACTTATTGCGGTATGAGCATGCCATATGAATTCGACAGGGAGATCTTTTATTTGTTGATAAAAACGATAACTATGTAATGGATTTTTACCCACATTTGCCCCTACCATAGCAACTAATGAAATTCCCTTCTCTAAGGTAATTGAACAGGGTAATGCTTTTTCATTGATCGCTTCAATTACATCTTGTATCTGATTAGTGGTATAGCATAATTGTAATAAAAGACGATCAGTCGTACTGTTTAAGGCTAACGGCTCTAGTTGCAATTGCTGCAATAAAATCTCTAGTTCACCCTGTAATGCATTAAAATCATACTGTTCGGCAACACGAATATTTAGTAAACAGACATCATTGTGGCTAGTAATGATTTTAGCACCTAAACCTGATGCGAGTATGCGTTCAATACGGGTAGATCCTTGTGAAGGATGATGACTGCATCGTAAATAAAGATCGATATCTTTATTAACTAACGGTTGTAACGTTCGAGTATGTAATATTGGCGCAGCTAAACGCGCTAATTCATTGGCCTCATCGAAGCGTAATAAAGGTAATAAAAAAGCATCATTAACTTGATGAGGATCCGCACTATAAATCCCCGCTACATCACTCCAAATCGTTACACGATCAACACCCGCCAAGACACCAATTTGTGTTGCCGAATAGTCACTGCTGTTGCGCCCTAATAACAGCGTGTCACCTTCTTTATTGCGACAAATAAATCCTGTGATAACAAACCATTGTTCATTAGTGTAAACCAATATATCCTTTAATAATAGTCTTGAAATTTCTTCATCTATTTGAGGCAAAGCTGACTGATCTGCACGCAAAAAGTCACGTGCATCTAACCAACACGAATTCATATTATGATGTTGGAGTAATGCAGCTAATAAACGAGCAGCCCATATCTCACCTTGACCTATGATTTCGGCATAATTTGCTTCAGTCATAGGCAAATCTAATAATGCTGTTAATCGGCATAAATCTTCCATAAATGCCTTAATCAATTGATCTGCTTTTATTGGCGGTAATAAAGTGGTAATCAAATCTAATTGATAATTACGCAACGCTTGTTGAATATTTAAGGAGGCTATCTGATTTTGTTGATTTAATGTTACCCATTCAATTAATTGATTTGTTGTATTACCTGCTGCAGATACAACAATGAGATCATTGGGATGACTGTATTCCCGCAAAATAGCAATTACGCGTTGATAACATGCAGCATCGGCTAAGCTACTGCCACCAAATTTATGCAATTGGTGTAATACTTGATTTGCTTGTGTTCTTTTTTCCATTAGATAAGCAATCTGGTTAGGCAATTAATTGTAAAGCGTGTGCCAAATCGGCAATTAAGTCTTTACTATCTTCGATACCTACTGAAATTCTTAATAGACTATCAGAGATACCGGCGGCATGTCTTGCTTCTTTGGACATAGCCGCATGTGTCATCGTCGCAGTATGCGAAATTAAGCTTTCAACGCCACCTAATGATTCTGCAAGTGTAAATAGAGATAGTGCAGAAATGAACTGTCGTATCTCTGTTTCACCTCCACCGAGCTCAAAACTAATCATTGCACCAAATCCTCTTTGTTGTTTTTTAGCAATCTCGTGACCTGGATGTTCAGGCAAAGAAGGATGATATAATTTTTTAATTTTCGGTTGCTGTTTAAGAAAATTAACAATGTCCAACGCATTTTGTTGAGCTTGTACCATCCGTAGTGGTAACGTTCGTAAACCACGCAATAACAGATAACTATCAAAAGGTGCGGCTGTCACGCCAATATTATTAGCCCACCAAGCAAATTCGTCCGCTAAATCAGCATGTTTAGTGATCACAACACCAGCAATAACATCAGAATGTCCATTAAGGTATTTTGTGCAAGAATGTACGACAACGTCTGCACCTAATAAAAGAGGTTGTTGTACATATGGACTTAAAAAAGTATTGTCGGCAATTACGATGGTACCTACATTATGTGCTTGCTGCGCAATCGACACTATATCAACAATACGTAATAATGGATTACTTGGAGATTCAATTAATATAACTTTGGGCTTTAATGCCAGTGCAGTACTGAGCTGCTGAGGATCATGTTGGTCAATGAAGAGGACTTTATAAGCTCCACGTTTTTGTTGACTATCAAATAATCGATAACTGCCACCATAGCAATCTTTGGGGGCAACTAATAAATCATCAGGTGTTAACAGGACGGTACATATCAAGTGAATAGCTGCCATACCACTTCCTGTTAATACTGCAGCATGCCCTGCCTCTAATGCTGCTAAAACCTGCTGAACTTCATCTCTACCTGGATTAGAACGACGTCCATAATCATGTTTACGCGGTTGATTAAAATCTAAAAAATTATAAGTCGTCGATAAATAGATAGGGGGAACAACACTACCATGTTGTTGATCTACATTAAGGCCACTACGTACAACTAATGTTTCTTGTGTGCGTTTCACAGTCATCCTCCAGGAAAACCACGTTACTATAACTTAACTTTAATCACATTAGACATAAAGGCGTCCGGATGTCTAAACATCTTAACCTACAAATTGTCTTATTGGCAAGAAACCGTTAGAATTAGATAAGGTTAATAATTTAGACTGACACTATAAATTATCGTAACGTTATATTAATTAGTTTGTTCAGCAGTGAATGAATAAGTTAAACAATCAAGTTTCTATGCTTATGAAACAACCATAAATCATGTATTTTGGTCTAGTAAGCTGGTGTAACATATACTTTATCAATAAATTTATACAAGGTGATTATGGCTACGTGGAATGGCGAATATATCAGCCCTTATGCTGAACACGGTAAAAAAAGCGAACAGGTAAAAAAAATAACAGTATCAATCCCGTTAAAAGTATTAAAGATCCTTACTGATGAACGTACACGCCGCCAAATAAATAATTTGCGTCATGCAACTAACAGTGAATTATTATGTGAAGCTTTTTTACATGCGTATACAGGACAACCTTTACCTGATGATGATGATCTTCGTAAAGAACATGATAATGAAATCCCAGAAAAAGCCAAGCAACAAATGCGAGAATTGGGCATTGATCCTGAACAATGGGATTATTAATTGCTTTTTTTTTATTGTTCACATTGATAATCAGACCATTTGTTCTTTTTTTAAGAAAATTAGCAAATTTTTTTATTACAACAAAACCCCGCTAGTTTTAACTGCTAATAAAGAAAATCAGGCAGTTTCAAACTAGCGGGGTTTTAGCGATTAATGTCAATATAATCTTAATACGCGGTATTTTTAGAACACGGATCGCTGATTTATATTATTTTTTAACGCCCATACTAAAACGTTTGTTAAAGCGATCAACACGTCCACCAGTAGCAACATCACGTTGTTTACCAGTATAGAATGGGTGACACGCACCACATACGTCCAAATTCAAATCATGACCGACAGTTGAACGAATGTTAATAACATTACCACAAGAACAAGTTGCAGTAATTTCTTTATAATCTGGATGAATATCTTTTTTCATGATTAACCTCTACTAGGCCGCATCGCTATCAGGTCAATTAGCCTGACACCACGCGTAATTAAAATTAAGAACGAATATATCTCTATACTACCAAGGCTGCGGATCATACAGATGTTATCCGATAAAGGCAAGGAATATGAAATAGAACATTTTTTACAAGCTTATGCTATGATCGGAACACAATATTAATATCCATAGATACACGTAATAAATCTCAAACCACAGGTATTATGACTGTTGCCCATGTTGCTTTAGCTGTCCCATTAGACCGCACATTTGATTATTTAGTTCCAGTTACTCTTTCAGCTGTTATTGGCGGCCGAGTTGTTGTTCCGTTTGGTAAGCGACAAGCCATTGGTATCATAACTAATATTACTGAACAAAGTAATCTACCTGCTGATCAGCTAAAGCCAATATTGAAAGTTTTAGACAAACAGAGCTTATTTTCAGATAAGCTTTGGCGATTATTACACTGGTCAGCACAATATTATCATTATCCCTTGGGTGAAGTACTATTCCATGCATTACCGGTATTATTACGCCAAGGTAAACCAGCGGAAATGACGCCACTCTGGCAATGGCAAATTACACCAAAAGGCCATTTAATTGATATTAACAATCTACATCGTGCTAAAAAACAACAAAATGCATTAGCAATATTACGTCAGCAACCAATTTATCGTCATCAGCTTTCAGAGATGGCATTAACTGATGCTATTTTACAGGCCTTAAAAAAGAAAGGATTAGTGGCATTATCAGCCTGTTTACCCGAGCAACCGAACTGGCAACAAAAGTATTCAGTACAAACTGACCGTTGTAAGCTGACAAAAGAGCAAGCAACTACGGTGGCTGTCATCTTAAGCCATTTGCATGAATTTAGAACCTTTTTACTTGATGGTGTTACAGGTTCTGGAAAAACAGAAGTCTATTTAAACGTATTAGAACATATTTTATCTCAGGGTAAACAGGCGTTAGTATTAGTCCCTGAAATTGGTTTGACCCCGCAAACTATTCATCGTTTTCGGCAACGTTTTAATGTACCTATTGATATTTTGCATTCTGGTTTAAATGATAGCGAACGATTAGCCGTTTGGTTACGCTGCCAGCAAGGACATACTGCGATTGTTATTGGCACGCGTTCAGCCCTATTTACGCCTTTTAATGATCTTGGTTTTATCATTGTAGATGAAGAACACGATACGTCATATAAACAACAAACAAGTTGGCGTTATCATGCACGTGATATGGCGATTATGCGAGCACATAGTGAAAATATAACAATACTACTTGGTTCAGCAACACCATCATTAGAAACGTTAAATAATGCATTACATGGCAAATATTATCACTTACGCTTAACTCAACGTCCTGGTAATATCTCAATGGCTAAACATTATCTCATTGATTTGAAAAGCCAACCTTTGCAAGCTGGTTTGACCCCAGTTATGATTAAGACGATAAAAAAACATTTAGCCAATAATAATCAAGTTATTCTATTTCTTAATCGACGTGGTTTTTCGCCAACGCTATTATGCCATGAATGTGGCTGGATAGCCGAATGTCCTCGTTGTGAACGTTACTATACATTACATCAGCAACAGCGCTGTTTACGTTGCCATCATTGCGATAGTCAACGACCAATACCCTATCAATGCGTTAAATGTGGTTCGACACAGTTATTACCTGTAGGTGTTGGTACGGAACAATTAGAACAAACATTACATGACATTTTTCCAGAAACACCTATTACACGAATAGATAGAGATACAACTAACCGTAAAGGCGCGCTTGAACAGTACCTTGCTGATATCCATCTTGGTGGTGCACGTATTTTAATTGGTACACAAATGTTGGCAAAAGGACATCATTTTCCTAATGTTACATTAGTTGGTTTAATCGATATTGATAGTGCTTTATTCTCAGCTGATTTTAGAGCGGCTGAACATTTTGCTCAACTCTATACCCAGGTCGCTGGACGCGCTGGACGTGCCAGTAAAGCGGGGGAAGTTTTGCTACAAACACATCACCCAGAGCATCCTTTATTGCGTATATTAATGAATAAAGGATATCATGAATATGCACTACAAGACCTAAGTGAACGACAAAGCGCATTTTTACCGCCTTTTACTTATCATGCACTATTTCGTGCTGAAGACTATAAAAGTGAACAAGCACACGCGTTTTTACAACATATACGAGAATTATTTGCTGAAGTAGAACAAGAACAATCAACATTATGGGTTATGGGGCCAGTGACAGCTCTCCAAGCCAAAATAAGCGGTCGTTATCGCTGGCAACTCCTCATACAACACCCTTCACGACACTATTTACAACAGCTATTGCAACGGCTAGTAGAAAAAATTACGGCATTACCTTTAGCAAAAAAAATAAAATGGTCACTCGACATTGATCCTATTGAAAATTAAAGCATACGCATCGTAAAGAATAATATTATTTGTACATACAAAGTCAGCTATACATTTGTGATCTAGCTCGACGTGTAAAAATGACTGCCATGAAAATGGATAAGTCACTGCGAATCAGTTCTAGAAAACTTTATTCTTTCATGAGAAACCATTTATCTTCATGTAAAAAGGAGCTTTAAATATAAAGCTGGTGATATTTTGTATAGATGGATTTTAGATTTTTCTACCTAAACTCACGTGAATTCCATCTAATACCAATCCTCTTTGTTATTTTTTAGCTTTGATTTATTACAGGAGTCTGATTTGTCACGAAGAAAAAACCCGTCCCAAATAACCTTGCGTCAGATAGCTCAAAAAGCTGGCGTATCGGTTGCTACCGTATCAAGAACATTTAGTAATCCTTCTAAGGTCGCCACTTTGACACGAAAGCAGGTAGAAAATATCGTAAAAGAGTTAGGATATATACCAGAGCTTCCCAAATTACAACCACAACAAAATGCCAATACCATTCTTCTTATTATTTCTCGTGATGATTTGAGTCGATCATCTGAGTTACTTCTTGCCATAAAGAAAGAAATTACAGAAAAAAACTATAGTTTGCTTATGCTCTGTATTGAAAGCACTTCAGAGTTATTTTTAAATCATTTATTATTATCCCGACAACTTTGTGGATTACTCTTTCTTCACCTAGAATCACTCGTTTTTTTCCAAAAACAAAACCAGCTCTTGTTATTACCAAAAGTCATCATTAACGGTTTTACTAGTCATCATATTAGTGCATCGATTAGTATTGATAATTTAAGTGCAGCATTTCACGCCGTAAGTTATCTCTATCAATTAGGTCATCATCGAATAGCATGTATTAGTGGGCCTACTCATTATACTCGTTATAAAGAAAGAACATTAGGTTATTTACAGGCATTAAAACGCTGGGCTATTGCTATTGAACAGCCTTATATCATAGAAGCAGAGCCTACTTTTCAAGGTGGTATAGCCGCTTTAGATAAATTATTAGCTTTACCAGTTCGCCCTACTGCAATATTTTGTCATTCTGATTTTCAAGCACTTGGTGTTTTATTCCATGCTCGACATAAAGGATTAAATATTCCTAAATCACTTTCTGTTATTGGCTTTGGCAATATTAAAATGGCACAATATAGTAATCCCTCTCTGACAAGTGTTGGTTATTCTGTCTCAGGATTAGCGAAACGTGCATTTTCGTTATTAACTGAACAAATAGAACAGGGTATTAATATTACAAATGGTTATCAATTAGAGTGTGAACTTATTGTCAGGGAATCGACTATACTATTGCATAATCATTTAACTAAAAATACATGTTAAAGTTGTTTAAATAAGAATAGCAATAATAACATTAATGGTGAATATAAACAGTGGCACAAAGAGATTACGTTAGCCGTTCACGTAACAATAATAACAGTCGGAAAAGTAACGGTAAGAAAAAATCCCGTAAAAATAAATCTGCTGGAGCTTCCATTACAATGCGAATGGTAGCTTTTTCGCTATTATTATTATTTATTAGTGGATTGTATTATCTTAAGACGAATAAAAACCAAAAACCAGTGAGAAATAAACACAGACAAGAGCGAGTACTTCAGTTACCACCCAAGCCTGAAACACGTTGGATATATCGAAATAAATTAGAAAATCCACACTCAACGCCCCTCCCTATTCCACAAAAAAATAGTGAGCAAAACTTGTCATCTAAAGATATTTTAACTGAAGAGCAGCGCTTACTTTTATCACAAATCAAAGCTGATATGCGTAATCCTGATGTAGCCTTACCAGGAACGTATAATCAACAAGTTGCTACGCCTAAAAGTGAATTACTCGATAAAACACCAACGCCGCAAAGGAATAATCAATCATCAGCCTCACTCTCCAATAATACTCTATCAACACCTTCGACTATGAAAAATCAAAAATCGGAATGGCATTTACAATGTGGTGCTTTTCGTAATACAGAGCAAGCTGAATCTATTCGGGCTGCTTTGGCACTTGTTAACATATCCACTAGAATACAACGCAACGGTGACTGGCATCGTGTTATTCTTGGCCCTTATATGAGTAAAGAACAAATAGTCAAACAATTGCCTCTTATTGAAAGTGTTGGCATTAAAGGCTGCATATTCATTTTTCCTCGGGGTTGAAATTCTTAAATACTCCCCCATTTATTAGCTATTGTGCGCTATGCTATTTAGTATAGCGTTGTTTTATCTGTTATAGGAGTCTGCACGTGACAACTATTGTAAGTGTTCGTCGTAACGGACACGTCGTCATTGGCGGCGATGGTCAAGTTACGCTTGGCAATACGGTTATGAAGGCTAATGCCCGTAAAGTTCGTCGTTTATATAATGAAAAGGTGTTAGCTGGATTTGCTGGAGGCACGGCTGATGCGTTTACCTTGTTTGAGCGTTTTGAACGTAAATTGGAAATGCATCAAGGTCATTTGGTTAAAGCTGCGGTAGAATTAGCAAAAGACTGGCGTACAGATAGAATATTACGTCGCCTCGAAGCCCTACTTGCTGTGGCCGATGAAACAGCATCTTTAATTATCACAGGCAATGGCGATGTCGTTCAACCTGAAAATGACCTCATTGCTATTGGTTCTGGGGGGCCATTTGCACAAGCCTCCGCCAAAGCATTATTAGAAAATACGGATATGAATGCGCGTGATATCGTTGAAAAATCCCTGACGATTGCAGGTGATATTTGTATTTATACTAATGGTTTTCAAACAATTGAAGAGCTTTCTTACCCAGAGCCCAAAGATTTAATTACAGGATAAGGTTTATATCATGTCCGAAATGACCCCCCGTGAGATTGTTAGTGAATTAGACAATCATATTATTGGCCAAAAAGATGCCAAAAAAGCAGTTGCTATTGCTTTACGTAACCGTTGGCGCCGGATGCAATTAAATGAATCGTTACGATATGAAGTGACACCAAAAAATATTTTAATGATTGGTCCAACTGGTGTTGGTAAAACCGAAATTGCCCGCCGTCTTGCTAAATTAGCGAACGCACCTTTTATTAAAGTTGAAGCAACAAAATTTACTGAAGTTGGTTATGTTGGTAAAGAAGTCGATTCGATTATTCGTGATTTGACAGATGTTTCGGTTAAGATGGTTCGCCAACAAGCCATGGAAAAAATGCGGTTTCGTGCAGAGGAAAATGCAGAAGAACGTATTTTAGACGTGCTGATCCCACCCGCTGTAAATGGTTGGGGAGATACAAGTGATCCAGCAAATGAAAATTCTGCAGCACGTACAGCTTTTCGCAAAAAATTACGCGAAGGTCAATTGGACGATAAAGAAATCGAGATTGAAATCGCTGGTGCACCATTAGGCGTGGAAATCATGGCGCCTCCAGGCATGGAAGAGATGACAAACCAGTTACAATCCATGTTTCAAAATTTGGGAAGTAATAAATCTAAACCTCGGAAAATGAAAATTAAAGATGCGTTTAAGCTGTTAACCGAAGAGGAAGCCGCTAAGCTCGTTAATCATGAAGAGTTAAAACAACAGGCCATCGAATCAGTTGAACAACACGGTATTGTTTTTATTGATGAAATAGACAAAATTTGTAAACGTGGTGAGGTATCTGGTCCAGATGTATCGCGTGAAGGTGTTCAACGTGATTTATTACCTTTAGTTGAAGGAAGTACTGTATCAACAAAACATGGTATGGTTAAAACTGATCATATTTTATTTATTGCTTCTGGTGCATTTCAAACGGCCAGTCCGTCAGATTTAATCCCTGAATTACAAGGTCGTTTACCTATTCGTGTTGAGTTACAAGCATTAACTACTGAAGATTTTCAACGTATTTTAACTGAACCTAATGCTTCACTAACTGAACAATACCAAGCATTAATGGCTACTGAAGGAGTAACTGTCGAGTTTACTGAAGAAGGCATTCGTCATATTGCGGAAGCTGCATGGCAAGTAAATGAACGTACTGAAAATATCGGTGCGCGTCGCTTACATACCGTATTAGAACGCTTAATGGAAGATATTTCTTATAATGCTAGCGAAAATATCGGACAAACTATTAAGATTGATGCTGAATATGTTGCTCGTCATTTGGATGAATTAGTTGCTGATGAAGATCTAAGCCGTTTTATCTTATAGTTCTTATTCTACGTGCATATAATTTATTATATGTGCGTAGCTCACCTTAGGGATTATTCTTTATAATATGCGTCATGATGAGATTGATCCATTTTCAATACTACTTTTTTATTTCATTTACAATAAAAAATAGCCGGCAGTTAAAACTATTTGATACCATGAATTATCAACAAGGCTATTTATGCTGATGATTGTATCTATTTAATTTAGTCAATTACTAAAGATTAATATTCAAATATAAATGTAATAAAACAGATATAATTATCCTCTTTTAATTAATAATGTAACTATAAAAATATACTATGAGTCATACAATACAAATCAAAGCCTGGCTAGAAAGTCTGCGTCTGCGTACATTACCCTTAGCCCTTGCTTCAATTTTTACCGGTTCAGCATTAGCTGCTTGGCAAGGTTTTTTTCGCTGGGATATCAGCATGATGACATTATTAACTGCAGGACTTTTACAAATCTTATCAAATTTAGCAAATGATTACGGTGATTATATTAAAGGCAGTGATACAAGTGAACGATTAGGACCTAACCGAGGCATGCAAAAAGGACTTATAAATCAACAACAAATGAAAAAAGCATTATTGGTTACTATTACGCTTACACTTATTTCCGGTGTGATTTTAATTATACTAGCTTGTAAAAAACCTATTGATATTGTGGTATTTTTATTACTTGGTCTATTAGCCATCATCGCGGCTATTACTTATACTGTCGGTAAGAAACCTTATGGTTATATAGGATTAGGTGATATTTCTGTATTAATTTTTTTTGGTTGGCTCAGCATTGGTGGCAGCTATTATTTACAAGCTAATGGCTTTAATAGTGCTATTATTTTACCGGCTACTGCTTGCGGTTTATTAAGTACTGCTGTCCTGAATATTAATAATTTGCGTGATATAGAACAAGATCGTGATAATGGTAAAAATACGCTAGCAGTTCGGTTAGGCCCAATTTGGGCTCGACGTTATCATTGTCTTCTTTTAGCAATTGCTTTTCTTTGTTTCTTTATATTTACATTACATTATATGAAAAGTTGGCAATCTTGGTTATTTATATTAATAACCCCACTATTATATCGTCATGCAAAATATGTGTTAAATAATATATCTGCTATCGCTATGAAACCCATGTTAGAAAATATGGTAAAAATTGCATTGTTCACTAACCTATTATTTTCTGTTGGTATTATACTTAGTTAGTTAACTCATTTAAATATCAAAATAATAAGAGATCTAATAGAATAAAATATAAATAAATATACCATGAAAAAATAAATATTCTAATTAATGTTTCTTTATTCTTTTGGAAAAGTATTTTATTATTTGAAGGATAAGACGTTATATTAGCCAAGCATATATCTTTATTCATTCAGTAAAAGTAACGTTATACTGATAATCAGTCATCAATTAATAGGCGCGAATGCTATGAAATATGATACTTCAGAACTCTGTGACATTTATCATGAAGAAGTAAATGTTGTAGAGCCACTTTTTGCTAATTTTGGTGGCCGAACTTCATTCGGTGGTCAAATAACTACAGTAAAATGTTTTGAAGATAACGGATTGCTTTATGACTTACTTGCCGAAAATGGCCGTGGTCGAGTATTAGTTATTGATGGTGGTGGTTCTGTTCGCCGTGCACTAATTGATGCAGAACTTGCTCGTCTAGCGATTCAAAACGATTGGGAAGGCATTATTGTTTATGGTGCAGTTCGTCAAGTAGATGAATTAGAGGAATTATTAATAGGTATTCAAGCATTAGCAGCGATTCCTGTTGGCGCAGAAAACTCCGGAATTGGAGAAAGCGATATTCGAGTTAATTTTGGTGGGGTAACGTTTTTTTCAGGCGATCATCTTTATGCTGATAATACGGGTATTATTCTTGCGGAAGAAGCTCTCGATATTGAATAATAATTTTTTTCTAGCGATTCACTACAAGTAAAAACCCGTTTTTTATTTTGCGGGTTTTAGTTGTGTTTTTATCATTCTACTTATTTCGCTATGTTTATTATTTTATTTGACATAACATTACGCTCTATTATTACCAATAATATATTGATTTATGATTAAAGTTATGCTTTTTTATAGACAGTTTAATTAGGGAATATTGTTATTAAATCATGTTTATTTTTTATAAATAATGAATATATAAAAATAGAAGGGATCACATAATTACTCTTCATTTACTTTCATTGATAATATTTTTATTATGATTATTACTTGGCAAATAAAAAAACTGGTTGAAATATGTTAAATATCTCAATCAGTTTTAGCTATAAAATAAATTAAGTAATATCTTTTTAACTAATTAGCAAATAATGATTTTAATTATCATTTATTGAAAATTTTAACTTAATCTCAATATATTATGATTAATCAAATGGCTTAACATCATCAATTTTACCAAGTAAAAGACGTAAACGCTCTTGCCACTTGTCTTGTTCTTCTTTAATTTTTGCATTTTCATCTAGTAATGCTTGTTTATTTTCTCGCGTAACCGCAAGTTCATCTGTTAATGTTTTATTTTTTTCTTTTAAATCATCAAGTTCCATTTTAAGAAGTTCAATGGTTTCAACTGCTTGTTGAACTTTAGATTCAAGATGTTCAAGTAATTCAAATGACATTTATACGTCCTCAACAATACGATGAGATAAATATTCTTTGTCGTTTATTAACAAAGATATCTCAAAAAAAATAGATTGTTAGCGATTCTAGGATAGCAAACGCATTATGTCTAGTATCTATGCTTATTATCCCTCACTTCAATCATAATATTGTAGTTATCTTACCCAATAGTATAAAAATTATATGAATAATGTACTAAAAAAAGCAGGCAATAATTTCTTTTTATTATGTGCTTTCTTAGTGCCCTACTATTTTAAACTGATTTAGTTTTTTTATGATAAACAACACAAATTTACATATCATTTATTTCAGCAATCCTCCATTTTATAGTACATTCACAACATATTTACTCAATATTTAATTTTATTTAACAACTGGATTGGAGAAAGTATGGCTAAAGCAAGGAAGATTAGTATTGATTCTCGATATCTTGCAGAATTTTTAGGTACAGGTGTATTTCTATTTTTAGGTATAGGATCTGTTGCAGCCTTAAAATTAAGTGGTATAACTTATAGCCAATGGGAGATCAGCATTATTTGGGGAATGGCGGTTGCTTTAGGTGTATATCTTACTGCCGGTATATCTGGTGCCCATCTTAATCCTGCTGTAACAATTGCATTATGGTTATTTTCAGGCTTTCAACGACATCAAGTCATTCCATATATTATTTCTCAACTTCTTGGTGCATTTTGTGCTGCATGGTTAGTCTATCTACTTTATCATAATTTATTTATTAGTCTGGAAAACACGTTAAATATTGCAGACGAGCATGAAGCCAATATCGCATTCGCACAAATATTTACAACGTTCCCACATGATAAGCTTACCCTTATTCAAGCTTTTTGTGTTGAAACTACAATTACTGCTATTTTATTAGCACTTATTTTAGCAATTGGTGATGATAATAACGGTGTACCAAATGGCCCACTCGCCCCATTACTTATAGGGCTATTAGTTGCAACATTAGGAGCATCATTTGGCCCGTTAACTGGATTTGCTATGAATCCAGCACGTGATTTTGGCCCACGATTATTTGCTTTTTTGACTAGCAAGGATAGCTTTGCATTAACAGGGGATAAGATATTTCCTTATATGTTTATCCCTATTATTGCACCGATCGTCGGAGGCTGTTTAGGTGCTTGGATATACCAGCGTTTTTTCAAGCCAATGTGACTAAAAATTGAATCGTTTATTTCTCATTTGTTAAAAATAGCAGCACGTTTATTGTAACAGGAAACAACTATGACGACTGGAAAAAAATATATTGTTGCACTTGATCAAGGGACGACAAGTTCACGCGCAATAATTCTCGATCATGACGCAAATATTGTCGGGGTATCCCAACGTGAATTTAAGCAAATTTATCCTCGTGCGGGTTGGATTGAACATGATCCAATGGAGATTTGGGCATCACAAAGTTCAACATTAATTGAAGTTTTAGCAAAAACAGGAATTACTACAGATCAAATTGCTGCTATTGGTATTACGAATCAGCGTGAAACAACTATTGTTTGGGATAAAAATACAGGTAAACCTGTTTATAATGCAATTGTTTGGCAATGTCGGCGCACTGCATATATTTGTGAACAATTAAAAAGCCAAGGATTAGAAGACTATATTCAAGAAAATACTGGATTAGTTGTTGACCCTTATTTTTCTGCAACCAAAATTAAATGGATCCTGGATAATGTAGAGGGTGCTCGCCAGCGTGCTGAAAACGGTGAACTTCTATTTGGTACTGTTGATAGCTGGCTCGTATGGAATATGACGCAAGGCAAAGTTCATGTTACCGATTATACAAATGCATCGCGTACCATGCTATTTAATATTCATAAATTACATTGGGATAATCATATTCTTGAAGCTTTGGGCATTCCGCAATCAATGCTACCTGAAGTAAAAGCTTCATCAGAAATATATGGTAAAACAAATATTGGGGGAAAGGGAGGAATTAGGATCCCCATATCAGGTATTGCAGGCGATCAGCAAGCCGCCTTGTTTGGTCAACTTTGTGTCAAAAATGGTATGACAAAAAATACTTATGGCACAGGGTGCTTTATGTTAATGAATACAGGTAAAAATGCCATTAAATCGAAGCATGGTTTATTAACTACTATAGCTTGTGGGCCAAAAGGAGAAGTAAATTATGCACTAGAAGGGTCTGTTTTCGTTGGCGGTGCCTCTATCCAATGGTTACGTGATGAATTAAAATTATTTAATGATGCCGCTGATTCTGAATATTTTGCTACAAAAGAAAAAGATAGCAACGGCGTCTACGTTGTCCCTGCTTTTACAGGCTTAGGAGCACCCTATTGGGATCCTTATGCCCGAGGTGCCATTGTTGGTTTAACAAGAGGTGTTAATGCTAATCATATTATCCGTGCAACCTTGGAATCTATCGCCTATCAAAATCGTGATCTTTTAGAATCAATGCAAGCAGATGCCAATGCTAGAATACATACATTACGCGTTGATGGTGGTGCAGTAGCTAATAATTTTCTAATGCAATTTCAGTCGGATATTCTTGGGATCAAAGTTGAGCGTCCAGCCGTACTTGAAGTTACTGCATTAGGTGCTGCTTATTTAGCGGGTCTCGCTATTGGTTATTGGAATGATCTTGAGGAAGTTAAAAATAAAAGCAAAATAGAACGTTGTTTTAAACCAAGCATTGAAACGACAGAAAGAAATTTTCGTTATAAAGGTTGGAAAAAGGCTGTAAATCGAGCAATGGCGTGGGAAGAGCCTAAAGATTAAACGGGAATTTGATCTTATAAGTGGGCATAATAGCCCTCTTATAAATTATCGTGATAACATTTTATTACCTCATAAGACATTAAGTATATACACGAATATATAGTTCATAGATAGATACCAGCCATCTTACGTTTTTCCTTATTATGCTATACATTTTTTGCAACTTATTTAATTGAACAGGAAATACGTCCACTTGACAATAAAGATCTACTTTCGCTTGAGGCAATACCATTTTCAAAAAAAACTTATTATGCTATTAACAATTCTTGTTAGAATAAGTAATAAATAGGCAATTTTTAATATAAAGCCTAACGATATACTACAAATATATACTAAAAAGAATAAATAAAAATTTAAACCGCCTAACATAAAAGTTAACTATACATTATACAATTAATCTATTGAATAATATAAAATTTATTTAACGGTATTACTTATTTATTATTGCCTGATTATTTTATTAGGGTAAATGCAACGCAATAAGATAAACATAAGTATTACTATTTTTAATAAAATAACGTGAATACCCGGTAATCCGCTTTGATCTATTATGCTAACATAGTAAATTCTAATTTTATTAAGTTTAGTCTTATATAAGGTATTGCATGAAACGCGAATTAGCTCTTGAATTTTCCCGTGTAACAGAAGCCGCTGCATTAGCAGGTTATCGTCATTTAGGGCGTGGCGATAAGAATTTGGCTGATAACGCCGCTGTTAATGCTATGCGTATTACGCTAAACAAAATTAATATTAATGGCGAGATTGTTATTGGTGAGGGTGAAATCGATGAAGCTCCTATGCTCTATATTGGTGAGCACGTTGGTACTGGGCAAGGTACAGCGGTCGATATAGCCGTCGATCCCATTGAAGGTACGCGCATGACTGCTATGGGACAGGCTAATGCGCTAGCTGTATTAGCTGTTGGAGAAAAAGGTACTTTTTTACGTGCACCAGATATGTATATGGAAAAGCTCGTAGTAGGTCCTGCTGCACAAGGTATTATTGATTTAGATCGACCTTTAACTGAGAACTTGAAGCACATTGCGTGTCGTTTACAAAAACCTTTATCAGCATTAACTGTTGTCACCCTAGCTAAACCACGGCATGAAGAAATTATCAAGCAAATGCAACAGCTTGGTGTTCGTGTTTTTGCTATCCCTGATGGTGATGTCGCAGCATCAATTCTAACATGTATGCCTGATAGTGAAGTTGATGTACTCTATGGTATTGGTGGCGCACCAGAAGGCGTAATTTCTGCGGCAGTCATTCGCGCACTTGATGGTGATATGCAAGGACGCTTGTTAAGTCGTGAACAAGTTAAAGGCGTTACAGAAGAAAATATCAAAATTGCATCAGAAGAATTATCTCGTTGTAAAGAAATGGGTATAACGGCAAACACTATACTTAAACTTTCTGATATGGCACGTAATGATAATGTTATCTTTTCTGCAACCGGCATTACTAAAGGTGATTTGCTTAATGGAATTAGTCGCCAACGTCACATTGCATCTACCGAAACACTCTTAATTAGGGGTAAATCAAGAACGATCAGACGAATTATCTCTACTCATGATCTTAATAAAAAAGATCCTGAACTTCGTGAGATTATTCTATAAATGCGTTATTTAATAACATTTATTATTTAAGCGCGTTACATGATACTAATGTTAACTAGGTAAATAATTAAAACATAAAAATATAGTATTATTTGCCTAATACTATTTAATAATATGTACTATGGAAACTATTTAATCGTTTACTAGTTAATAACATTATTTATATGAAGCTATTTCTGTTTTTATCCTATTAAGCAGAAATAGCATTTATTATTAGAAAATAATAGGTAAAATAAGTATGGGCTTATTAATATTTTATTGATGAGCGATACTAATTTTACTCATATATTTCATATTATCATTAATTATGCTCATCAGTTATTAACGAACAAAGATTATTATTTAACGACATAATGGGTAAAATAATAGTTATTATTAAAAATATATTTATTCAGCTTATTTAAAGCTTTTTCTATTATATCATGCTAATCTTTATAATTAAAAGATACAATAAATTTATCCAACTTATTAAAGTTGATACTGATAATAACTAGTATAGAAATATTTTGGTAGTACTACTTTTCATAAGAAATACTATTAATCCCTTATTTTACAAAATCTTTCAGGTGCGCCTTGGTTATCTTCTATTGAAGAAAGCTTTTCTTTAGTAATATTAGACTTATTATCTTTATCACTACAATCACACGTATCATTGCTAATATTATGAGCGTATACGTTGAATATAAAATTTATAATGCAATATTTTAATACTATTTTCTACTTCAGTAGATAAAGAAAATATAATAATATTTAATAAACTAAATACTAATTAAATAATCATGCCAATAAATAAAATATATTTTATTTCAGAATATACTAAATTTTACTACTATTGTGATAAAAGGTGTAATGATAATAAAGAAAAGCTCAATAAAAGAGAAATAGTCTGTATTTTTACTAACTATTATCAGAAAAATAATTTAAGTAATTTCATAATATATAAATACCAAAATAATGCATAAGCTAGGATTATATTTACAAAAATACGCATTAATTTAAAAGATTAATTTAGCAATAAAATTTAAAAAATAATATTTACAACTAATTTAATAAAATAATTAATATTTACTATTAATAATATTGTTATAGATATTATTAATCAATTCTCATGGTGTTATTATTATTATATTTATTTTACAGATTATTATCATATTATCTTTATAAAATATAATAGAAGTTCCAAAAATTTAGGCATGAAAAATAAATTATATACTATGACAATAGTAAATATTAGTATTTATACTATTATAAACTCTATTTGATAGGATTTTCTTTAAGCTAATTCATCATACATGAATAAATAAAGAATAATTGCATAGGCCAATTTATGCTTATTAATGATAAAATCGTGCCAGTCTATATATTTACTGGCACAGTCGTATTTACACGATATCTAATAATTCAATATCAAAAATAAGAGCACTATAGGGAGGGATAGCACTACCAGCTCCATTGGCACCGTAAGCTAAATCATAAGGAATCGTTAATTGCCAATTTGAGCCTACAGGCATTAATGACAAGGCTTCGATCCAACCAGCAATTACACCATTAACGGGAAATTCCGCGGGTTGACCACGCTCATATGAACTGTCGAATACGGTTCCATCAATCAAACGTCCGGTATAATGAACCCTGACATGATCTTGTTTGGAAGGGATCGCCCCATTACCTTGTTTAATAATTTGATACTGTAAACCACTTTCTGTCGATTTCACTCCTTCACGACGTGCATTTTCAGTAAGATAATCCTCACCTTGTTTTATATATGATTTCATTTTTTCATGCATTACTGCATCAGCACGTTGTTGGAGCTTCTGTAATGCTTTATGAATCGATTCAATGGCAATTACAGGGGGTTTATGCGTTAAAACATCACATAATCCTGCTAATAATGCTTCTGGATGAATATCTGTTAAACCCGATTCTATCAATTGTTGGCCAAGTTGTAATCCAATACCATAGCTCGCTTGAGCTTCGATAGAATCGAAACGACATGTTGTCATAATGAACCCTTGTTTAGCTAATAAGTTAACAGCATAGCAATCAATTACACTTAGGTAAAATGGCTAAGCCACTTATTATTTAACCATATTACTTTTAGTACAAAAAATTCCATGTAATAAATGTCAGTAAAAAGTAAAATTTATTTACATTATTATAAGTATGGTTACAATTATAACTATAAACGAGTTAATGGTTAATAATATATCGTATTATCTCATTACGTGTATTCTTGTTAGCGCTATTATCGTTTAGGACTAACGTCATATATTGCAACGTTATGGCTTGAATGTGCCAAACAGTACCTATTGGTGGCCATAGGGTAAGTTTAATTAATGATAATCGCTTGGTTAGCTATTAATTATAAATAATTCCGGGAGTTATCAATTATGCCGGCAAAAAGGAAGTCTCATAGTCAATTGCAGTATAATTGGCGAAAATATTGGGCATCATATATACAATGGACTGAGAATATTACTTGGCTCAATAATATCTCTTTATCTCATCGCCCATGGATTATTTCATTAACTATTTTTTTAGTATTTCTAACTCTTTTATCGCTTTATCCGAAGCCGCAAAAAGAACTAGTTACTGATCAAGTAACAAAAAAGGAAGTAAGTCTAGTAGAAAGTAATCTGTCATTGCCAGAACAAAAGCCATTAATTCAACCACAGATAAACAATACAAATGAAGAGTGGCAGCAATTGCAATTACAACCGGGGCAATCTATTGCGCAATTATTTAGGGATAATAATTTACCCGTTAATGACGCTTTTGCACTGGCTAATGCTGAAGGTGACAATTCACAACTCAATAATCTACCGCCAGGCCAAATTATTAGAGTAAAACAAGCCAAAAATGGTACAATTGTTGCGGTTGATATTAATTTATCTAATCAGGAACAGATTTATTTTGTGCGTCAACCTGATGGTACTTTTATCATGCTGTAATAAGCTTTTTTCATCAAATGTGATTAAATCAAATTATCCAATAGGCTTTTTATCATTGACGTATATGTATATAAAAATACCGGCGATTGCCGGTATTTTTAGTAGATAACCTTAAAGGTTCTTTTATTCTGCAATAATGTTTACGTTCATTTTAGCGAAAACATCACTATGCAACTGCAACATGATTTCATGTTCACCCGTTGTACGTAATACACCGTTTGGTAAACGTACTTCACCTTTAGATACTTGTATACCTGCTGAAACAAGTGCATCAGCGATATCACGCGTACCAATAGAGCCAAATAATTTACCTTCATCACCTGCTTTAGACGTAATAGTGATAGAAGCAAGTGCTTCAATGGTATCTGCACGCTTTTGAGCCGCAGCTAATTCAGCAGCTAATTTAGCCTCAAGCTCAGCACGACGACCTTCAAAATATTCAATATTCTTTTTAGTCGCAGGAACAGCTTTACCCTGAGGAATTAAAAAGTTACGAGCATAACCCGCTTTTACATTAACCTGGTCGCCTAGGCTTCCCAGATTAGCAACTTTATCAAGTAAAATAACTTCCATTACCGTATCCTCTTTTTTATTACTGATGACTATCAGTATAAGGTAGTAACGCAATGTAACGCGCACGTTTAATAGCACGAGCTAGTTGACGCTGATACTTTGCACGAGTACCGGTAATACGGCTTGGTACAATCTTGCCACTTTCGGTAATGTAATTTTTTAGAGTTGAGATATCTTTATAATCAATCTCTTGTACGCCTTCCGCTGTAAAGCGGCAGAACTTACGACGACGGAAATAACGTGCCATATGGCGAGTCTCCAGAACCTATAAATTCAATTTGTTCAGCATGTAAAACCAATTTATTCAAACCTCGTTGATCATAATGATTACAAACGAAACCATGAATAACCAAGTTACTGCCAATCGTTATACTTTTAACTAATTGTGTTGACTGTGAGCCACTTAGCACTATAGGCATTTTACAACGTACTAATCGCTTAAATCCTGCTTCACATTGTTGTGATTGATGTTCAATAACAAACTGTAAATGCGAAATACCTGACGGACTTACACGTTGGATAGGTGAATTACATACTACACCACTTAAAACCAAACGGTTCACAATCATTAATACCAATTAATCTTCAATATCATCCGTTTCGCTATCATCCTGAATATCTTCATCTGAGACATCCTCGATGAAATCGTCACGACGCTCACGACGGTCATCTTTAGCTTTTACCATCGGAGATGCTTCAGTAACTGCATCTTTAGTACGCATAACTAAACTACGTAAAACAGCATCGTTGTAGCGGAAGTTTGTCTCCAACTCATCGATAACTTCTTGAGGAGCTTCGACATTCATCAAAACATAGTGTGCTTTATGCAGTTTGTTAATTGGATACGCCAATTGACGGCGACCCCAGTCTTCTAAACGATGAACAGTACCTTGTGCAGCAGTGATTGCACCTGTATAACGTTCAATCATACCTTGAACTTGTTCGCTTTGGTCTGGATGGACCATAAAGACGATTTCGTAATGACGCATCAATTGCTCCTTACGGATTATTCAGCCTCCTGTCTGGGTCAGCCGCACCCCTGGAAGCAAGGAACGTTAATAGAATCAGCGGCTGAAAATCGACGCGGCATTATATAAGCAAACGAACATTAACTCAAGTGAGAAAATATTTAATTTTTATTGCCGGTTTTAACATTAAAAGAACACATTTGCCTAATTTGGTTGGTATTATTGTTCATATAGTTATATCTATCCTATATTTGTTTATTAAGATTTCTGATGTATAACCATTTGTTATAGAAAAAAGCGAGTTATCTTGTTGTTAGATAACGAAAATTAAACGAATATAAGTCAGTTGTTAAGTAATGACAGTTTGCTCTTCTAACTTCGCCTACTGTATTATTATTTGTTTATTATGTGCCGATTATTTGACATAGGCTCCTTTTCTCGTCAAAATGAATTTTATTATCATCTTGTCTATAATCAACCCATTTTCTATTTTAACTATTTTTAGATTTAAATAGTTACTCTATTATTTTATAAATATAAATTAGATTAATATTAAAATAACAATCGATAAACTAATACTATATGAATTTAAAACAAATGTTCATGTTATATAAACTTTTATTGCCATTGTCTAATAAATATTATACTTTTATAAAGGTTATTATTATCTAAACATTATAGTTGCTACGCTTATTATAATATTATTTTTAATTGTTATAATATAGCTTTAATAATTCATTTCACTTATTATATGATTAGAATTTAATATTATTTCTATATTTGGTTTTTATTAAAATTTTTTAGTTATTTTATAGAGATAATAAAGATTTATTACTATCGTTTATACGTCATAGAACTAAAACTTCAAAACTAATATAATATTATCAATGATAATTCTAGTTTAGTGAAGTTTATGATATTTATAGAATAGTAAACTATTTATTCTGTAATTCACTTAATAAAAACTATACATAAAATATGTTACTTATATAAATATTAAAATAAGGGTTACATGATTATCATTAATAAATCATTAGTTATAATATGTGTAATTATTTTATGCCACTCAGTCAAGGCCGACCCCTGTATAGAGAGCATTCGAGCTTATTCCCTCGTAGATGATCCTCCTTTTTTTTCAAAGATGAAAATTGATATTAGCGATTATATTAATACAACAAATTATCATCAGCTAATCAATAATCTATTTAAATCAATTGATAGACTGAATATACAATGTAATGTGAGTAATCTTTATCAACCTCAAACGGAGCAAGACGCACATCTAAAAGAAGGAGCTAGCCAAAATAACAATATTATTATTCCCATTAAAGCAGGGATGATAAATAATATTGCCTGGGTTATTTATTTATCAACATTTGATGATGATCGCTTTATTGATACTACTGAAGGTTTAGCGCTATCAATTGTAACATTTTCAAATAACGGTCAAATCATTGATGCTTTTCCATTATCAACCTTTATTCTTTATGATGGTTTTGCTGAAAAGAGCATGGCAGAAATTCAAAATGGATTTATCACAATTTATTTACAAGAAATTGATTATTTCAATTATGATGAAAAGGGTGAAAGAGGCAATAAACTAGATCAACCTCTTATAAATAATGTCAAAACGGAAAATTATCTCATTGAAAACGGCCTATTTAAACTTATAACTCGTAAAAATTTAGAAAATAACTAATCGTAATGCCTTTATTTTGAGAGTAACTGTTCGATATATTTAATAAAATAATCATCACCTGGTATTATATTTACATGACTATTAATAACGTAAAACGTACTTATTTTATTAAATATGTGCGATATAACTAATTAAACTAGTTATATCGCATACCTTTATTGACGCTGCCTAACAGCTTCAAATAAACAAATACCTGTTGCTACAGATACATTAAGTGAAGAAACACTACCCTGCATTGGAATACTGATTAATTCGTCACAATGTTCTCGGGTTAATCGGCGCATGCCATCCCCTTCCGCACCCATAACAATGGCTATTCGTCCTGTCAGCTTACTTTGATATAATGTGTGATCAGCTTCACCAGCCGTACCCACGATCCAGATATTTTGTTCTTGAAGAAAACGCATTGTTCTTGCAAGATTAGTGACTCGAATTAAAGGTATTGTTTCCGCTGCACCACTAGCAACTTTTTTCGCTATCGCATTTAATTGTGCCGATCTATCTTTGGGCATAATTATCGCGTTGACACCTGCGGCATCTGCACTTCGCAAACATGCACCAAGATTATGTGGATCTGTGATACCATCAAGAATGAGTAATAAAGGCATATCCACTTTTTCAAGAATTTCAGGTAAGTCATTTTCCTGATATTGACGCCCTGGTTTAATTCGAGCCAGTATACCTTGGTGTGTTGCATCTTCAGAATGTTTATCTAACCAGTGTTTGCTAACTAGTTGAATAGAAATCCCATTCTCTTCTAATTGATTAATCAAAGTAAGTAAGCGTTTATCTTGTCTCTCTTTCAGTATAAAAACTTCAACAATACGTAGAGGTTCTTTTTCCAGTAACGCGTTTATTGCATGAATACCGTAAATTATTTCATTCATAATGTTCTTTTTTATGCTCTTATAAATCTATATGCAATTCATGTTAGCTATTTATAACGATTAGTTGCTAATATCAGTGACAATAAATTACGCGTTGGGACTACGTTTTACTTTATTTCACTTTTTCTTTTTTGACTGCCTGTTTTTTGGTTTATTTGCTTTACTTTTACTCGTCACTGCATGACGTTTTTTATTTGATTTCGTCGTATCGCGAGTATTGATCACATCTGAAGAAGCCGAATTTGCTAATCGATGCCGTATTGTTTTATGACTTACTGACTTATTTTTTCCCCGTGAAGTCGCTGTTTTTCCTGTACGACGTGGTTTGCGTGTAGTTGAGACTAAAGAAAAATCTATCTTGCGTTCATCTGTATGTACCCCCTCGACTCTGATAACAACACGGTCACCTAATCGGTAAATGTAACCTGATGATTCTCCTATAAGGCGTTGGCCAACGTTATCAAATCGATAATAATCATTATTAAGAGTAGATACATGGACTAAACCATCAATAAATAAATCATCAAGACGAACAAAGAAACCAAAACCAGTGATGCTGGTAATCGTACCATTAAAAATACCGCCGACATGATCTAACATAAAATCGCATTTTAACCAATCGGCAACATCTCGCGTCGCTTCATCAGCCCGACGCTCTGTCATGGAACAATGGTCACCTAATTGTAAGACCTCTTGCATTGAATAATGAACAGCTCCTTGATTATGCATATTGCTATTTTTATCTTGTTGACACGCAAGTAATGCTTTAATACCACGATGAACAATTAAATCCGGATAACGACGAATAGGCGAAGTAAAATGAGCATAAGCCGATAGCGCTAATCCAAAATGGCCTCGGTTCTCTGGATCATATACAGCCTGCTTCATAGAGCGTAATAACATCGTTTGTAACATTTCATGGTCAGGACGCTCAGCTATATCATCCATTAATTTGGCATAATCTTTTGGCTTAGGTTCATTTCCACCATGTAAAACTAAACCTAATTCGGATAATACAGAACGTAATGAAGTTAAATTTTCACCTTTAGGCTTGTCATGGATACGATACAACGTTGGCTCGTGACCTTTTTCAAGAAAGCGCGCTGCAGAAATATTCGCTAAAATCATACACTCTTCAATAATTTTATGTGCATCATTACGCGATGTTATCTCGATTCGTTCAATGCGTCGCTCAGCGTTAAAAATAAATTTAGGCTCTTCTGTTTCAAATACAATACCACCGCGGATTTGCCGTGCTTTATCTAAAGCTTGATATAAATAATGTAATTCTTGCAAATGACTAATTAATGCATGATATTGTTGACACAACGCCTCATCACCTTTTAATATCGCGGCAACTTTGTTATAGGTCAGCCTGGCATGTGAATTCATTATCGCTTCATAAAATTTATATGACGATAAACGGCCTTTCGCTGAAATAGTCATTTCACAAACCATACATAAACGATCAACTTGGGGATTAAGCGAACATAAACCGTTCGATAATACCTCTGGTAGCATCGGTATAACTTGGGATGGAAAATAAACAGAATTACCACGATTATAGGCTTCATTATCTAACGCTGTAGATGGCCGTACATAATAACTAACATCTGCAATAGCAACCCATAGTCGCCAACCACCGCCCGCTTTCCGTTGACAATATACCGCATCATCAAAATCTCTGGCATCTTCACCATCAATAGTGACTAAAGGTAACTGGCGTAAATCAATACGACCTTGTGTTGCTTGTTTGGGAACGTTTTCAGAAAATTGATGACTTTGCTGAATAACATCATTAGGCCATATATGGGGAATATTATGACTGCGAATGGCAATATCTATAGCCATATTAGTTCCCATATTATCACCCAATATTTCTACAATATTGCCAATTGCTTTAGTTCGTCGTGTCGGCCGTTGTACTAATGCTACAACAACGACAAAGCCCATTCTCAGTTGAGCCGTTTGTTCATGAGGAATAATTATATCGAAATGTAATCTGCTATCATCAGGAACAACAAATCCAATACCAGCATCAGTAAAATAACGACCTACAATGTGCCCCGTTCTGGGTTCAAGAACCCTAACTATTCTTGCCTCTCTGCGACCCTTTCGATCATTACCTAGCGGTTGTGCTAAGACTAAATCACCATGAATCGCCATTTTCATCTGTTCTGACGAAAGATAAAGATCATCTGGCAAACCTTCGACACGTAAAAAACCATAACCATCACGATGGCCAATAACGTAACCTTTAACTAAATCTAGACGTTCGGGTAGAGCGTAACGTTTACGTCGCGTAAAAACTAATTGTCCATCTCTTTCCATCGCACGTAACCGACGACGTAAAGCTTCTTGTTGTTCTTGAGTCCTTGCGGATAGGGCTTCAAATAGTTCATCAATACTTGCAGGAGTAGTAAGCTTAGTAAGGTATTCTAAAATATATTCTCGGCTGGCCACGGGCGATTCATATTTTTCTGATTCACGTTGAAAAAAAGGATCTTTAGACATGGTAATATTCACTCTTAACGAATTCACAAGATGCTGACGATCATGTCCAGTGATAACCGCACCTATGTCAATATAATCAGCCAGCTTTAATTATAAACCTTATTAGATAGGCAACAATAAATGACCTGATAATAAAGATAATGTAATAGTTATAACTATAACAAGATGTAAACATTCTGTCGCATATTATCACTATAATCATTTAATTAAGTGCTTTTGCACCGTTTTTTTTGATGATATTGTTCAATGATTAGTCATATTATCGTATCAACTATTTGTTCAAACTATAGATAAAAAAAGAAACCGAATTAACTTTCGGTTTCTTTTTTAAATGTCTTTATACTTCAAAATTAAATCGTAAAAGGATCGCGAACAATGATCGTTTCTTTACGATCTGGGCCTGTAGAAATGATATCAATAGGCGCGCCAGTTAACTCTTCAATCCGTCGAATATAATTTTTTGCTGTTTGTGGGAGTTTATTGTAATCCGTTATTCCTACGGTTGATTCACTCCAGCCTGGCATACTTTCATAAACGGGTTGAATATGCTCCCATTGTTCAACCGCGATTGGTGTAGTATTGATAACCTGACCATCGGGTAATTTATAACCTACACATACTTTTATTTCATTTAATCCATCTAAAACATCTAATTTAGTGAGACAAAAACCAGATAATGAATTTATTTGAACCGCTCTACGTACAGCTACAGCATCTAACCATCCTGTACGGCGCCGGCGACCCGTTGTTGCACCAAATTCATTGCCTTTCTTGCACAAATATTCACCCATATCATCAAATAATTCTGATGGAAATGGTCCTGCTCCAACTCGCGTAGAATATGCTTTCATAATACCTAAAACATAATCGACGCAACATGGACCAATACCTGCACCTGTTGCAACCCCGCCAGCCGTAGTATTTGATGAGGTTACATAAGGATAAGAACCGTGATCGATATCCAAAAGTGTTCCTTGCGCACCTTCAAACATAATATTATCGCCACGTTTCCGTACCTGATCTAATAAATCGGGTACATCGACAACCATTGATGTAAGAAGATCGGCCACAGCTAATACATCATCTAATATTTGTTGATAATCAACAGGTTCAGCTTTGTAATAATGAACCAACTGGAAATTGTGATAATCAACCAAGTCTTTTAATTTGGCAGCGAAACGCGTTTTATCAAATAAATCACTAACACGCAAAGCACGTCTAGCAACTTTATCTTCATACGCTGGACCTATCCCACGCCCAGTAGTACCAATAGCATTAGCTCCGCGTGCTTTTTCGCGAGCATTATCTAATGCAACATGATAAGGAAGAATAAGTGTACATGCTTCTGAAATAAATAAGCGTTTATGAACAGGTACGCCTTGCTGTTCTAACATGGTCATTTCTTTCAGCAACGCATCGGGGGCCAAAACAACGCCATTACCTATAATACTAATTACATTTTCATGTAAGATCCCAGATGGGATGAGATGAAGAACTGTTTTTTTACCATCAATAACTAATGTATGGCCGGCATTATGTCCACCTTGATACCGAACAACATAGTTTGCTTTCTCTGTTAGCAAATCAACAAGTTTGCCCTTACCCTCATCACCCCATTGAGTGCCAAGTACGACAACATTTTTTCCCATCTTTATATCACCAGAGTAGTTAAAAAGAGATTCTAGCATTACACCTCGTTTTATCTCAATAGGCGACTTACACTAAATTGGTTTAAAAAATGACACTATTTATCATTATAATATTCTTGATAATATGGCTAATTCATTTAATAGCGATAAGTTTTAAAACAAAACAAGTTTATGAAATAAGGACTAGCTTTATCAGATCCTTAGCAATATGGTGAGAAAAATATAAAAAAGTAATTTTAATATCTTTATAATTTTCTTACATTTTAATTTAGTTACTATAATATTTTAAATTATTTCTCACAAATAATATAATAAAAAACCAAATTATATAAGGTGTATAGATTATATAACCAAGTAAGAATAAACAAAATAATTTAATTTTAAAGAATAATATAAATAAATAATATTAAATAATGTTATTTTATTTATATAAAATAAAAATATTTATTATTTTACAAACGGATATATTAAACAAAATAATATTTAATAAAGTAGTGCTATTGCAGCATAAGATATTTATTTAGAAAATAAATTTATTATTTTATTAACAATAGCTAACAAAAACACATTATTTATTATAGATCATAATGTAAATTCCTTTAAAATTTTATAGTTATATTAAGTTAGCTTAATAATAAAAATATGATTACAATAATTTTATTTACTTTTAAGTATATTACATTTTTTGATTAAAATTATTTTTATTATTTAAATAAATAATTTATCTGATTTTTTGGTCAATTATATTAATATACATTAGCATTATTAATATAATAATCTGTTTTCGCGTAAAATATAGCAAAAAAAAGTAAAAGTAATATAAATAATAACTATGCTTAATATAATATAATCTTTAATGTTAAAAATTACTTGAAAAGATAATAAATTAATTTTATATTTTATTTTAATTAATTCTTTTTACTTAATATCAATTAAATCTAATAAGGAAATGTATTTTAAATATTATTATTGCTAAATGGAATTAGTTATATTTCTGATATTTAAATTATTTATTGATGTTTTCCATATTTATCTTTAAAAAGATCAAGTCAGATAATATATCCAGCAATATATTTTTTATTTTAATACACTATAAAAAATATAATGATGAAAAATATGACAAATCAATCAAAATTACCGCCACTACTTGGTATTGATATTGTACAAATAGATAGAATAAAAAGTGCTATTGAACGTAGTGGTGATGGATTTCTGTCTCGGTTATTAACCCCAGCAGAATATCTATATATTGGTGATATAAACGAAAATATCGAACGTATTGCAGGTATATGGGCGGGAAAAGAGGCTGCCGTTAAAGCATTAGGCACAGGATTTAGGCTTGGTATAACATTTCATGATATTCAAATTAATCATGATGAATTTGGCGCGCCATTTTTCCAATTTTCAGGTCAATTTTATCAATTAATGCAAGGAAAATTACTAAGTCAATCTGCATTGAGTATTTCTCATTGTCGGACTTATGCTATCGCTGCAACAATATTCAACTAACTTAACGACGAGATTGATCTTCACTTTTATCATATATCATACATGAATAAATAAGGGAATATTATGTCTACATTTTCAGACCTGGCAGAAAAAGTAGTAGTTGTGACGGGAGCAAGTGGTGATATTGGTGTGGCTATAGTCAAAAAATTTCTCGAACAACAATCGAATGTTTATGCTTTTTATCATAGTGATAATTCATCTTTACTTCCTTTAAAAGAAAAATACAAAAATAAAATTCACATTGTCCAGTGTGAAATAACACGTCGAGATCATTTAGAAGAAACCGCAGAAAAGATCCTAAATGAAGCAGGAAAAGTAGATATTCTTATTAATAATGCAGGGATAAATCGCGATATATTGTTCTCAACGATGAGTGAAGAAGATTTTGATATTATTATTAAAACTAATCTTTATGGCGCATTTTATTGTAGCCAAGCCTTTCTAAGAGCATTGCGTAAAGGCGACAATGCATCTATCGTCAATATTTCATCCATTTCTGGTTTGACATCTAGTTTTGGCCAAACAAATTATAGCGCAGCAAAAGCAGGGATTCAGGGATTTAGTCGAACACTTGCGGCAGAATTGGCACCAAAGAATATTCGAGTCAATGTAGTAGCGCCAGGCATAATTGATTCGCGCATGGTAAAACGTGTTCCTCGACATATTATCAGACAAGTCATTTCAGCTGTTGCATTAAAACGAATGGGGACCGTTAATGAAGTTGCTAATGTTGTCGCATTTTTAGCTTCAGAAACATCAAGTTATATTGTTGGTCAGACAATTGTCGTTGATGGTGGGTTAATCATGCGTTAGTTATCGCTGGTCGTAGTATATATCATGGACAATTATATAAAGGAATAATCAAAAATATGGCAAAAGTAGAAAAATCATTAATTTCTCCACAATTATTATTGAAAGTTGGTGGCTGGCGATATCCTTTTTTTTTAGTTGATCGTATTGTTGATTTTAATCCGCTCGTAAAAGGTGGCCCAGTAGTCGCCATTAAAAATTGTACATTTAATGAACCCTTTATTCCTGGTCATTTTCCTGGCAATCCTTTAGTTCCGGGTGTACTTATTGCCGAAATGTTAGGGCAAACCAGCGAATACTCAACACTATTATGCGATTTTTGTCGTGATTATAAAATTGTAAAAGGTGTTGATCTAAAAAAAGCAGATGATATTGCAAAAGCATTAAAAACACCTGATGGTGCCAAAATTATTATGGACGCACGTAATAATATTTTTGGTTTTTTAGCGGCTCAAGATCTGAAATTTCGCCATATAGTTATGCCTGGCGATACTATTTATCTCTATAGCGAACTCATTATGGCCGATGTAAATGGGTTTCATCATTATAATGTAGAAGCTCGTGTTGGCCGTCATGTGGCCTGTTCAGGGAAAGTCGTTAATTACCGTAATAACAGAGAAAAAGCAAGACAATCAGGTATTATCATTGAAGAATAATTTCAGGAGAGAATATGGATATTAAACCATTAGATGAGGTAATTACACAACGTAAAAGTGTATTAGACAAAATTAAACTTGGCCTAACAGAGCGCCTTAATTTACCCCAAAAGTTAGAGAATCTTGACGATGACACCCCCCTTTTTGGTAGCGGGTTAAAACTTGATTCCGTTGATGCAACAGAAGTAATGGTTCTACTTGATGAGTCATTTGGTATTCGTGTAACAGAAGGTGACGATCCATCTTATATGAGGAATATCAATACATTAGCAACTTTTGTTATTGCAAAGCTGGATGAAGCCGCACAAGAAAAAATGGCTATTGATAATACTATCAACGCCGTCGCTTGATAACGAAAATAATAATATTATCAGAAGAGATTAATTACTATGAATGCATTAGAAACAATTCATGCTAAAAATAATGCCATAATGGGGCTACGTAATGGTATCAAAATACCATTATCATATAATAATGCGGCTGTCGAACATAAAGCGTTACGTGAAAATATTTTACTCGTTGACTATTCTCATTTTGCAATTGTTGAAGTCAATGGAGAAGAAGGTTATGAACTCTTAAATAACGTCATTGCGGGCGAATTATCATCAATACGTGATGAACAAGCTTTATATTCTATATTACTTGATAACCAAGGACATATTCTTACCGACTTATATATATTGTGTGATGATGAACGTTTTATCTTACTTAGTGAATGGATAACCGCTGATCAACTTGTCAACTTGTTACAAAGTGCCGCAGATGAAATTGAATATGAAGATATATCTATACGTTCACTAAATGACTCTTTTGGCATTTTACATTTTGAAGGTCCTTATAGCTGGGAACTTATCTGTGAATTTTACGGCATGGATGTTATCGGCTTACCTTTTATGGAATTTATGACCATTTCTGATGATGTACTTTTATTCCGTTCGGGCAAACACGGTGAATATTCTTATAAAGTTATTGCGGATAAAGCAATTCTCGCTGAACTATGGGAACGTTCTTTACAAGAAGGTGAAAAGTTCAATCTGAAAGTCGGTGGACTAAATTATCAAAAACAAGCTAGATTAGAAAATCCTTGTTGGGACCCACAGATGTATGGTGACTTCACCCATTGTCCAATTGAAATGCAATTACAATGGACCGTCCATTATGATAAAGGTGAATTTATTGGCCGAGAATCTTTAATCGCAAAATTAGAAAATGACATAAAACAACGTGCAATTGGTTTTAGCGTTCCATGCGAATACGATTTAGGCATAGCAATAAATGATAAAGTTTATAATGATGGAGAAGAAATCGGTTATGTCATGATAAGCGGTTATTCCGACATTGCTAAAAGCCATATTGGCAGAATAATGTTACATTCTAATTACGCCTATGCAGATATTATTGATTATTACACAGTGAAAACCGCACAAGGTGATCAAATAATCAGAACCTCCCCAATACCATTTATAAAAAATTACAGCTATCTAATTAATGCATCTGAACATAGCTATATCGATCCAAATCGGCCAAAAAATCTTTTAGAACAATTAGAAAAAGCAAAACATGAAAAAGAGGCCGCTGAAATAGCTACAACGAATAAAACAGAAGAATGATGTCAATATTGGTCTGAAAAAATAATTCAGGCCAATTTGAATACCTATTACAAGGATAGGATGGTATTGATTATCGTGATTGATATGTGCTTTTTATTAATATAGCAAAAGCACAAAATTTAAGAGACCACCATAATGAATCTTCAAAGGAAAAGAGTTGTTGTTACGGGAATGGGACATTTGTCTTCGATTGCTAGTAATATTGATGAGTTTAAACAAGCGCTCTATGATAAAAAATGTGGTATTAAGCCTAGTAAAAAATACTTACCCTTTTTTGATGGAGCGAATGCATCTGAAATATTACAAGATTTAACCTATGAAGGACTCAGTCAAGAACAAATAAAAAATTTAGATAATGCAGCATTATGGGCTTACAAAGTCGGTTATGAAGCACTAAAAAATGGTAAAGTTGACGATCCTGCTCTGCGAGTCAATATGGGATTAATCATAGGTGTATCATCTGCAGGTACTGAAGCTTACATACCGATTATAGAACATCGTTATGAAAACTTTTCTTTAGGAAAATCATTAATTTCTGGCAGTTTTTCCTCTTGTAGTTCAATTGTTGCAGCCTTACTAAACATCCAAGGGGGATTTGAGTTAATTGCTACCGCATGTACGGCCAGCACTAATGCATTAGGTATGGGCTTCGATAATATTCAAAATAATAAGAATAAATACTCGTTAATCATTGGCACGGAGCCTCTTTATTTACCTACATTTGCAGGCTTCTATACTTTAAAAGCAATGAAAAAAACACCTTCTAGTCCTTTTTCTGGCGAACCTGGAATGTCAATTGGTGAAGGTGCAGGTGCAATATTAATTGAAGAGTACGAACATGCTGTTGCACGTGGTGCAACCATTTATGGTGAAATTATTTCTTATGCAACATCTGGTGATGCTTATCATGAAACAGCACCTGATCCTTTAGCTACAGGTGCAGTACAAGTAATGAATAAGGCAATGGAGAATGCAGGGATCACCCCACAAGATATACAATATATTAATGCACATGGTACAGGCACAGATGCTAACGATCGTTCTGAAACATTGGCCATGAAAAAGGTTTTCCCGAATATTGCTTCTATCCCAGTCAGTTCCACTAAATCATATGTTGGTCATAACATAGGTTCAGCAGGAATTATTGAACTGGTTGCGTGTTTGTTAACACTTAAAGAAGATAAAATTTTACCCACATTGAATTTTACGACACCTCGCCAAAATTGTGATCTTAACTATGTTCCCAACGAGTTTCAGGAAGGGCATGTTAAGATGTTTATGAAAAATAATTACGCTTTTGGTGGTAATAATTGTAGTATTATTGCGAGTCCTCACTTCCTTGATAGAAAAATAAGCCGTTATCAACCTAAGCGTGTTGCGATTACAGGTATTGGACTAATCTCATCTTTAGGTCATAACTATACAACTATTATGTCACGATTATGGAATGGAGATAATGCAGCTACATATTTACCTATTTTTAGTGACGAAGAGGAAAAATTAACTTACCGTGAACGATTAAAGCGGATCCAAGTTTTTGATTCAAAGAATGGCGATGATTTTGTTAAAAATTATACAACTGAAGAAAAATTAAATAATACCATTGATGGTTTCACTTATACACATAGAGTCGTTGATCTTGATCCCCGTAAATACCTACGTCGATTTGATCCAAGAAAAGCAATTGCTATTTCGACTTACGCTCTACTTGCTGTAACCCAATCAATGAAGCATGCCCAACGTAAAATTAAACGTGACGGTCAAAATATTGGCTTAATTCTTGGTATGTCAAAAGGGCCACAAGAAGTCGTCGCACGTTTCCTAGACAGTATTTATCCCGATCCAAATAAAGTAAGGACATCTGAATTTCCTAATTCATTAATGAATGCTGTTGCAACATTTTGTTCTATTTCAGAAGGAATTAAAGGCTATAACACGACATTAGCAACTGGATATAATGCGGGTGTTGGTGCGCTTACCTATTCTTATGAATTAATCAGGCAGTCCTTACAACCACAAGTCATTACTGGCGGTGCTGATGAAATCCCTGCCAAAGAAGTTGTTCATATTATGTCAGCTACCGGTGCACTACAAGTTACTGACGATAACACGGCTTTTCGTGTTTATGACAAAGAAAGTAAAGGTTATTTAATGGGTGAAGGTGCCGGTATTTTATTTTTAGAAGATTATCAGCATGCGTTAGATAGGAATGTCCCAATTCAAGCAGAAATTATTGGTTATGGTAAAGCTAATGATACAACTTACTTCGATTTTAATGCGACTGATCCCAAGAAAAAGTCAGTAGCCATGACAAGAGCTATTTATCAGGCCTTTAATGAAGCTAAAATAGATGCAACACAGGTTGATTTGGTTTGTGGCAGCAGTCATGGTACAGCGCTTTATAATGAATTTGAACTTGAGGCGATTCACACTGTATTTTCAAAAAATAATAGCCAAATACCTGTCGTTAATTATTGTGGTTACTTTGGTTTTATTGAATCCTGTAGTGGCATACTTAATATTGCAACTATCATAGAAATCATGAGACGGGGTGAAATTTTACCTATCCCTTATACGAAATCATTTATAAGAGATGATCTCTCTTTTGTAACTGAACCGCTGAAAAAACAAGTAAGTATTGCTTTAGTATTGGCATCAACAGAAGGCGGAAATCATTATGCAATCTTACTTAAAAAAGGGAATGTAGGATGAGTATACGCCAATCAATCGTTGCTGGGTATGGAATTTATACTGAATACGCGGACAACCCTGAAGCATTGATTGAGGGGTTAATTCATCATAAACAGGTAAAACGCCAGCATTATATCAAAAATGTACATAATCACGACTTAGAGTTACTTCGATTAACCAGAAATCCTGACTTTGTTCCTTTTCCTAAGCAACCAATGGCGAAAGTTCGAACCTTGCGGATGGAATTTATTCTAGATCTTTTGGAACGCGTCATTGAACAAGCCCTAAATCGAGCTAACATGGATAAAAAATATCTTCAAGGTAAAAAAGTTCGTGTTTATCTCACTGGGCATGGTTTGCGAACCAATTTAATTGATACTGTACTCTACAATATTCGCAATGATGAGGAGGATTTGCTGTTATATCCCAATATCAAAGAAAACAGTAGCAAAAATTATGCACAGGATAAATTGGCGACGAAATTAGCGGAGCAATATCATCTTTCTTGGCTACCTATAACTGTCTATAGTGCAAGTTGTTCAAGTTTGAGCGCCATTCATATGGCAAATAATCTTATTGAAAAAGGAATTGCTGATATCTGTTTACTTATTGGATGGACTGATACTTTATTACAAGACTTATTATTTCTTGGTTCACAAAATTTATTAAGCACAGGAAAAGAACAACCCTTTTCTCTTGAGGAACATGGCATTTTGCCCGCTAATGTTGCGACTGCTTTCTTATTAGAAAACAGACAACATGCTGAACAACGTGGCATGAAACCGCGTTACTGGTTACACCATACTTCGTCACAACAAAGTAGTGGTGGTCGTGGCAGTACTTCATTTTCGGCTGATTTTCGTTTCGTAGCAAATATAATTAAAGACGTATTAAATAAATCAGATTTACAACCTAACGATATTGGTTGTGTTTTTCCCCATGCTAATGGGGTATATGCCAGTGATAAATCAGAAATACAAGCAATACAGAAGATCTGGGGAAATAATACTGTACCAATTGTGAGTTATAAAGGACAGATAGGATATATGTCTACCAATAGTACTATTGTTGATTTAATTATTGCAATAAAAACACTAGCACAATCAAGGATCATTCCTTTTATAACGAAACATAAATTGAGCTCTACTATCCCCTTAAATTTTATTAATGATTGTTCACCTATCGAACTTAAAACACCTCATATTATGAAGATTACTTTAGGTATGGAGGGGTCGGTTATAGCCTGTATGTTATCGCGTTTAGATAACTAGAATTGCATCTAAGGTGACTCGAAATATGGCAAATCCAATGATGATAAATGAACAGAGTGTTGCATTAGTTGGCTTTTCGATACTTGAAGCAAGTTCTAATTTTTCTTCATTTCAACCTAGTTATATTAATGCATGGGAAGATACACTATTTGCGCAAAGTCAAAAGATAACAGGCCGTAAGAATTGGTTATTTAATCGATTTGGTATGGATGAAAAACATACTTATCGGAATGCCAGTTATCGTGATGCGTTAAATGGTATGTCAATGTGTTGCAAACAAGCGTTTAAAACGATCCCTTCCCCTTTACAAGCAAAAATGCGTAAAGGCAAACTCGGGCTACTTTACTTTGACTCATGGGGAGAACCTTCCATTTATGAGATTGTTAATAGCTGGCGCGATTCAATAAGTGTAGATATGTTACCCAAATCGATTGCTCGTGATTATTCGGTACAAGATTTTTCATTTAAAACTCGTGGAGAGCGCAATGGGGCATTGCAGTGTTTGCGTGCTGCTATAGACATTTTAAAAAGTGAAATTGTTGATACGGTCATTGTCTGCGGATTATATCGGAGTTTTCCGCCACTTGTGTTTTCTGAAGCTTTTTCTACTGAAAAAGCAAAGCTATATAAACCCCATAATAGTCAATATATTATAGAACGGATTGGTTGTATGATATTACGCAATGATGATAATGCCTTACGTCATCTATCAATAACTGATTATTTTCGATTACCCAAAAACCAACGTAAACAACGTCAATTGTTAACAGAGAAATGGCACTCGTTGATTGTTCCGGAAACACAAGGAATTTATGGTGGCGTATTACCATGGCAAATCGTAAGCCATATTGAAGAGCAAGCAGCACGTAGCCTTCAACCTTCAATTAATTATTACAATACGTTTAATTGCTATGGTGAAAGTGGCTGTATCAATCCATTTATGGCTATCCATCATGCTTTTACTCATATGGAAAAAAGCATCACTGACCAAAATAAAGCGGAGCGTCCATCTCATTCAGCAAATTTTGTACATAGCATTATTAATGCTCAAGATAAGTATAATGGTGTATGGTTAGTCGAATGCTGGCAAAAATAGTAAAATAATTAATGTGTTAAACAGTAACTATATAATAACAAGGCTAATTTAACTAGGAATCAATAACAGGGATCGTTATTATGAAAGTCATTATTAATGCATTTTCGCTTATAATATTGTGTGGTATTAGTTTTACTACCCATGCAACTGATTATTCAGCAAATTATCGATTAATTGCAAAAAATAATGGCAAAGAGATCGGTTTTTATCGCGTTAGCTTAAAAAGACTAACAAAACCGCATCTCTATCAGCAACAAGGCGAAATCTATTTTACTTACCCAGGCTTGTTAAAAAATGTCGTTTATCACTATAAAGACATAGTCTTATTTGATAAGCAATTAGGTGTTATTTCTCTTGCTATTGATATCCAAGATAAAACCAACATAAAAATTAACGGATTTCGTTCTAAAGAAGGCAATCAATTAATCTTAAGAAAGTTCTCTCCTGATGAGGATAATAAATTACTTGAAGAAAAAATAGTTGATCGAGATGAATACGATCTTACATTATTTGCCTTTCGTTTTCCAAAACCTTGTGACAATACTGCGGCAGCACATCCACCCTATAAAGCAAGAATATTAGATGTTGTAAATTGGCGGATTACTTCTTTTGCCAGTACTTTTATTCCTTCTGATAAAAGAGCTAATTATATACCTAGCGTATCTTGGCCTACCATATCTAATGCTTGCTTATTTTTAGTAAAGAGCCACGATAATAAAGGCGATCGTATCTCATGGATTTCTCCTGAGGGTTACCTTATTTATGAAACAACATCACTGTATAACATGATTTTGGATGAGGGAAATTCAACTCTTCCTATCCCATCATTGGGAATAATGAAATGAATATAAAAAACATACAAGAATTACCCGTTATTCATATTAATAATGCCAGCAAAATTTATGGTTCTGGTTATAGTACAGTGCATGCTATGCGTAATGTATCATGTTCAATTAATGCTGGTGAATATGTTGCACTTTGTGGACCATCCGGTAGTGGTAAAAGCACATTATTAAATTTAATGGTAGGTATTGATACACCAACAACTGGAAACATCCATTTATTAGCACAAGATTTATCTCTACTAAATGATAAAGAAATATCAATATTGCGAGCAAATTCTGTTGGATTTATTTTCCAATTTTTTAATTTATTACCGGTATTGACTGTTTTTGATAATGTTTATTATCCATTAATGTTAAATGGTTATAGTCGCTCTATGGCGAAAGATCGTGTTATGGACATTATTGATAAAGTGGGATTAACAAAACATTATATGCGTCGCCCTGGTGAACTTTCTGGTGGTCAACAACAACGTGTTGCTATTGCAAGAGCATTAGTAAAAAACCCTGCTTTAGTTGTTGCTGATGAACCTACAGGAAATCTGGATACAAAGACAGGATATGAGATCAGTGAACTGCTACTCAATATGAATGCAGTGTTAAAAACAACATTTGTTATATCGACACATTCGATGATGATGCGTGATACCGCGCAACGTGTTATTGATATTGAAGATGGTTCAATAATTGACGATAGGATATTAAGATGAAAATAAAAAAAATGATCTCATTATTATTAATATCATCTTTAAGCTTACATATAGCACTATTGTCCGCCCAAAGCGTAAAAGAATATATGGTTGATAGTGAGGCTGCATTGATACGTCTATCACAGACAATGAATAATAGCGCTCGCAATCGCAGTATTATCACTATTAACACATCAACATCATTAAGTGAGTTAACACTGTCAACCGATACCTTAAAATTATGGATTGAACAAAATCCTAACGACCTATTTGCCAAGATGTATTACGGCTATGGGCTTTTATTCCTTTCAAGTCATTATCAGAAAAATAAAAACTATATGCGTGCCGCTGAACTCTCGAAGCAAGGATTTTTCTATATTGATGAAGCGGCTGAACAAAAACCTGATGCGTGGAGATTACGTTATTTGCGCGCCAGGATGGATAGTTTTGTACCTACAGATGAAGGACGTTGTGTTATTGCGCTAAACGATTTGAAAACGCTTAATGGAACTCAACATTTACCTAATGATTTAAAAGGGATTATTGCTTATTTATACATCAATGCATTAATACATTGTCAACAATCGGATCAAGCAAAAAAAATAGAGACGCAGTTAGGTGAGTTGCCTGGGCATGGTAATTTATTTGCTCAACTAAATCATGTTGTTCCTTTTTTAACTGAGGAAGAGATTTCAAATATCCTCCAATTTGCTCTAGAAGGTAAATAATGTTGACGACTGCACTATTTTATATTTCTAATCTCATTATGGCGTATGCCCTATTATTAATGCTTTATACTTGCATTACTCGGCCAACAGATGTGCGATATACACTACTTAGTTTGATAAAGCAACGTCGTCGCTCAACGGTTACATTATTAGCCATCATTATGGGAGGGGTTGCAGTTTTTATTTTTGGCGGCTTCGTACAATATTCATTTTGGCAATTGAAAGAGCAAACAATCAGAACAAATATTGGGCATATTCAGCTTTATAAAGAAGGTTATCTAAAGAGTGGGTCACCAACAACTTCGTTAAATTACACTATCTCAAATTATGATGAAATTAAAACTTTATTAGTAAATGACCCGAATATTGGACCAAATATTAAGGCAATAACTGGTCAATTGAATTTTTCTGGCATTATATCGCAATACGATAAAGGCATTTCTACTTTTTTTAGTGGTGTAGGTATTGAACCCGAAAGCTCATTAATACTTGGATCGTTAGATAGAGTTATTTCTGGTAGTGATTTATCACGTATAATGACACATCAGATCACCATCGGCTCCGGAGTCTCAAATTTATTATCTGCAGGTTATCAGGATTGGGTTGATATGTTAGTAGTTAATCCTAATGGCGGACAGGATGCCATGTCAGTAAAAATACGCGGTGTATTTCAGTCTGGTATAAAAGAATATGATGAAACCGCAATTAAAATGCCATTAGAAACAGCGCAACATCTATTACAAACAACGGATATTACTAAAATTATTATACTTCTTAATGATACAGAGCAAACAAATAATGTTATCGAAAATATTGCTAAATTGATCAAGCAGCATAATTTATCACTGGAATATAAACCTTGGAATGAATTAGCAGTTTATTATCACCAAGTCGTCAACCTCTTTGAGGGGATTTTCTTCTTCATTAAATCAATCGTTAGCATCATCGTGATCTTTATGATCAGTAATACATTAATGATGAATGTTATTGAGCGTACTAAAGAAATTGCCACTTTACGCGCACTTGGCTTAACCAAACGCTATATTCGCCGATTATTTGTACTAGAAGGTGTCATCATTGGCATTGTTGGTTCTTTGCTTAGTGTCAGTCTAGGCATAGTCATTGCTGAATTAATCAATATTCATGGTATTCCTATGCCACCTTCTCCTGGTTATACCAAAGGCTATCTTGCATTTGTTCTATGGAATGAAGGATATAATCTTTTCTGGTTCTCATGCGCATTACCTTTAGTCACAGCGGTTATTGCTTCTATTATACCAGCAAGAAAAGCCTCAAATTTGGTAATAGCAGAAGCATTTAGATTTGTTTAACAATAATAAATTTTTACATGGAGTTAAAGAGTAAATGAAAAAAGGTGAAACTGTATTTATTACTGGTGCTGGACGAGGACTTGGCTTTGCTATTGCTGAAAAATTTGCAAAAGAAGGTTACGATCTTGTTTTAAATTATAGGAAACCTCAAGGAAAAAGCTGTGCTAATTTGCTTCGCTTCATGAAAAGTGATTTAGCCAACAGTGTTAAGGTTACTCTTGCTCAAGCGGATATTTCTGAACCACGCGAGATTGAAAAAATGGTCACTAACCTAAATAAAGACGGTGTTGATGAGATCAATCATCTCGTCCTCAATGCGGCTTCTGCCCCATTTAAACATTTTGGTGATATGACACGTAATGATTGGAAATTACTTCTTAATTCGAATTTAATTGGCAATGTCACTTGTGTTAACAACATTGTGCCTTTAATGAAAAAAGGCGGAACGATTTGTGTTATTAGCAGTTGTGGTAGCCGCCGCGTACTAAATAAGTATCCATTAGGTGTAATGAAAGCAGCTCTTGAACAACTTACAAGTTACCTTGAAATTGAGCTTTATTCAAAGAATATTCGTGTTAACTCTGTGTGTGCAGGGTTCCTTAATACTGATGTATTCCCTTTTCTTACTGAGTTATGGCCTGATTTATTCCAACGATACAAAGATCAACCTCGTCGCTGGTTAGTCGAGCCAGAAGAAATTGCTAATATTGTTTCCTTTTTAGCTTCAGAACAATCGAGCGCTATCAGAGGAACAACTATTGTAGCTGATTTGGGAAATATGCTAGAACCTTAATACAAAAACTGAGACGTATTAAATAGGGTATTTTGTACCTGGCAGATTTTACTGAAGTGATGCAAATAATTTGTCTTATATTATTTTGTAACAAGGAAAGTTTATGAAAAAAAATCTGGTTAATATCTCTTTTATAGTAGCCATATCATCACTTTGTCATCCAGGCTATTGTGATGACGATTTAAAAAATCAATTGGCAACAGAAATTGTAAAAGTCAGAAAAGCAAAACAAAATGAAGATCAACAAGCAATTGATATTATTGTAAGAGCCGATAGAATACGCGCGCCAGAAAAACCATTTGGCTATCAATTGTTACTAGAGGAATACCGTGCTAATAAACTAGCTAATAAACAAACGCTTGATGTATCAATGCGTTTTTTTAAGCCGCAGGGAGATAATAGCGATTTTGATGCTAGAGCATTAATCCGCTTTTTAGCCCCTGTCAGAGATAAAGGTAAACGGATCTTATCTGACTTTGATAAAATGTGGTATTTCTCACCTGAGTTACGTAACCCTATTCCAATTTCCAGACAACAACGTCTTATTGGTCAAGTATCAAATGGTGATGTCGTTGCTACTGATTTTGATTTATCTTATATTGCTCAGCTACTTGGCGAAGAAGCCTGTGATGGAAAAATATGCTATAAGCTTCATCTAGAACGTCGTAATCCTCAAGTAACTTACCCAAGTATTACCTATTGGGTAGAAAAAGAAACGTACTATCCTCGTCAAGCCGATTTTATGTCTAGTAGTGGTGTTTTAATAAAACGTTCCTACTACAAAGACTACCGTAAAGCACTTGATCAAATTAGACCTCATCAAATTATTATTGAAGATTCTTTACAAAAAGAAAACTATACCGTAATGAATTATTCAAATTTACGCTATGAGTCTTTACCTGAGAATTATTTTCAAAAAGAATATTTGATGAGAATGAAATAACATGGTTTATTTTATTGTTTCAGCATATATAGCAAACTGCAAATACCCCCTTGTTAATCGTTGTATATTAGCATGGGCGATCACATTATGCGTTACTTTGCTGTTACAATCTAATGTTTACGCCATCGATTGCTCCAATCGTGGAGCAATCGGTCGCCAGGAAACCGGACAGCATATCGCTAATAATATTACCAGAAATATCGGAGAAAAGGCGTATACGAATAATCAATATGCTAGTTTGTATTTTTCCATTGATATTCGTTGCAGTGTCGTAGACGAACTTAGTTTCCGATTAAAAAATGGAATGGAATATTCTCAGCGTTATAATCATCAAGGTATGTTTGAAGGAAAAGATGTTAATAGAAGCTTTGTCTACAGTGAAGCATTTTTATCTTGGCAACCTTTTGAGCATTTATTTTTTGATATAGGCAAAATTGATAAAAAAAATAGTTATCTCTTTGCCCTTAGTCCCATGGATAAACTACGTAATATTACGGTAAATCCTAGAGGCACACGAATAAATGCATCTGGTTCAAAATGGCAAGATTTCTATAGTGAAGGGGCTATAGGTGTTAATGCAACTTTTTATACGAACATAGGCACTTTTGATTTTACTGCATTACCACGTATTTCTGATAATAGAATTTTTTTAAAATCAGCTAATGAATGGCATATGCAAGATAGAACAAATAATGACGATCGTTATGCTATTTCATTTGTATCTACTGGCTTAAAAGATGTAACTCCTTCAATAGCAATGTATTTAGGTGATCAACGGGGTATTACTTTTGGTATTAGTTCTCACCTAAACGATCGTTTATTATTAAGCGTTGAAGCGGCCTATATGCGACAGAAACTGCGTGAGCTAGATTTTTCATCAGTCGCTGAAATCCATGATTTAAAATTTCCTCGTAGTTTATTTTCATATCAAGAAAGAGACTCATATGAATTTGGTGCAGGTTTACGCTATATGAGGACGGCTAAACAAGAATTTGGGATTGAATATTATACCCAAAGTCGGGGTTACTCTCGCAGTGATTGGGATCGCTATTTTGGCCTTACATCATTTTTTAATGGAGGCTATATCCCTGCCTTTAAAAAACGCTATCCTCTTATTCCCGCTAAAAATTGGCGTCAGCTAGCGGAGGGCTATAAATTATATTCTAGTTTGTTTGCATTAGAAGTAGATAATCAATCTCGTTTAGGACGACCTTTGGGTAAGCATTACGTCACACTCTATATGAGTGATAGTAATGATGAACTTCGTTCAGTTAATATTAGTGTTTCATCACTAATTAACTTAATAGATTTCAGTAGTGTAGTTAATCTTCATGTAAATAGCTATTTAACAGAAAACCTACAAGGCTATTTTGGTAGCTATTATAGCTTTGGTTCAGAGCATTCTGAATTTGGACAATTTGGTGAAAAAGGGAGTTTTTATGTTGGACTGCAATACATCTGGTAATACTATATTATCGCAAAATCGTAATGTCTTTTTGTTTCCTGGTCAGGGAACCCAATTTGTAGGAATGGGGAAAGAAGTTTGTGATAACAACCCAAAAACGAAGCAAATATGGGATTGTGCATGTGATATTTCTGGTACTGATATCAGAAAATTATGTATGGCTGGGCCAATGATCCGCCTAACAAAAACAATTCATCAGCAAATTGCTGTCACGACCGTTAATATCGCTATGTATGAAAATATGTGTGAATATAATGATATTTCTGAAAATGCCGCATTTGCTGGGCATAGTGCGGGAGAATATTCTGCATTATATGCCGCAGGTGTCTTTAATTTAGAAAATCTTTTTAAAGCTATTTTCGCGCGAGCCTCAATTATGCAACAAATTGCTGAATCTACTGAGGGCATGATGTTTGTTGTAAAAGATATTTCTTATCAACAACTTTATGAGTTTATTCAAGATGCAGATGTAGATAACAATGTGAAAATCGCCAATGATAATTCACCACGCCAACAAGTTATTTCTGGTGATAGCGAAATTATCAAACATTTTTCTATTTATCTTCAGCAAGCCGGATTTCCTCAAATTAAATTACCGGTTAACGGTGCATGGCATAGTCATTTAATGTCTCCGGCTGAAAGCGCCTTAAGTGATGCGTTTAAAAATATTCAATTCAATGCTCCAAATAGAGCTATTTATATGAATATGACGGCCCAACCTGTTAATGACCTGAATGAAATAAAAAGTAATCTTATTTATCATATAACCAATACCGTTCGTTGGCGTGAAACAATGGAAAATCTTCATCAACATGGTTATCAAAACTTCATTGAAATTAGTTGTAAAAAAGTATTATCCCACTTATTGGCAAATCATGAACCGCTTAATCAACAAATCACGATTTTCCATCTTTTTGATTATATGTCAAAAATGAATAAACAGGTTGCTTAAATATTAGATTAGAATAAGGATAATTAATATGCTACCCACTCTAAAAGAATATTATGTACGATATGCATATCTGATTGTTATGGTAATTTTTGTGATTTGCTCATTACTGATGTTTTCTTTTATGCGTAATACAACGACTATTAGTCTGATAGATGCGGTAGCTGCTTTATGTTCAATTGCTTTTGCTATCACTTATAATCTGGTTCGTGAACAGCGAAATTATTGGTTATATGTTATTCGGTCAGCAAAAGCAATTATAGATCCTAACGATTTAAAAAAAGTAGATTACACTGATAAATCTGCATATGCCAAAGAATTCAGCATAACTCGTCAGCCTTTAATATCAGCAATAATGTCGACAATTGCCGCTGCTATACTTACTTATGTAAGCTATTTAGCTATACCAAATTATTTTACTTATTGTGTTTTTTTTATAGGGATAGTGGTTTATCCAATTGCAGCATGTGGCATTTATTATTACATACTAAAATATAGCATTGCTCAAACACTGTTGTTCTTAACAAACAAAAAAAATGATTATCATCAAAAAAATAATTTAACTACATTAATTTGCTGGGATTTGTTCAATTATACTCTTGTCAATTTAGCCTTAGTATTACCCATTGCAAACAGAGCCGATTTCAGCTTAAAAGAGGGTTACTATTCAATCAACTTTATTGGCGCAATGTTAATATTAATGATTATTGTGGGATTTTTTACTATTATCACAGCCAAAGCACAACGTAAATATAGCTTTATTGGTGAACTACTTTCTGGCGAAATTGATGCAGTATCAATGCAATCCACACCTATTATTCAAAAATATGGTTCAACAATAAGAACAAATTATCTGTGGTATTTTTTCATCTGTATTATCTGGACAATTTTTTCTTGTGTATTCTTTGGTACATTCATACCAGTAAAATCATTTACAGCGATCTACCTTTTCTGTTTATTACCTATACTCATTATTTTTTGCTTAGAAAGGCATCTTAGCTTATATAATCAATTTCATTATGCAACAATTATCCAGCATCACCTACAGCAAGATGAAAATTTGGTTGAACTGATAAAAAATATAGATAAACAAGCGCATGCTAGACAAGTTGAGATAAAAAAAATTTAGGAAAAAGAATTATTTGCCGTATTATAGTTGAATTCATTTTATTACTTATCTAAGGCTATCGACTTACAATTATACTAATAGATCTTTTATTTAAGGAGCTATTAGTTGTTATAATTACTTTATTCTTTTCATTTTACTTATCTTTCTCTTTTAGTTAACTCTATGTTTATTTTGGAAGCTTTTTTATCGTCACATTATGCTCATCTATCTAAAATGACACTTGATAAATAAGATTATTTTATTAGGAATTTATTTTAGTAAAAAAGCGGTAGAAAAAATCGAGACAAGATAGAATTGCCAATTTAATTTAACGAAATAGTGAGTTATTGTCATAATCATAAAAATGCTGAATGGTCGTTAAACACATTCAGCACGTCAATATTTATGTTATTTATTAAACAGTCGCTTATCGCTGCTAATTAGCTTGAACTGGTTTTTTCAGATAAGACAGAAAATCATTTTTATCTGGATCAAGTACCATAATGTTATTACTATTTTCGAAGCTATTTTCATATGCTGTCATACTGCGCAAGAATCGATAAAATTCAGGTGCTTTATTAAATGCATCAGCAAAAATTTTAGCAGCAGTAGCATCACCTTCCCCTTGGATTTTTAATGCTTCTCCTCGAGCTTCAGCTAATGTTTTCGTTACCGCATAATCAGCATTTGCACGATTAACAGCGGCAAGCTCAAGACCACGTGAACGATGCCGTTGAGCTACAGCAGCTCGCTCGCCACGCATCCGGTTATAAATACTTTTAGAAACTTCTTCAGGTAAATTGATTTGTTTAATTCTAACATCAATGACTTCAATACCTAATCCAGCAACGCTGCTTGCTTCAATAGCGGCTTTTCTTGCTGCACGTTCTTCTTCTGCTGTCATCACTGGTACAGCTGGAATGACTTTATCGGTATTCTCACCAGTATCAACATTATCTGTAACAACTTTCACATCATCTAATGTCACAGCGAGATCAGTTGTAGGTAAAATTGTTTTTTCGTCAATTCCCTCATCATTTTCTGCAGGTTTTGGCGCACATTGAATCGAAATATCTGCATAATGACCATTAAGGGCTTTTAATACTTTAGTCATTAACTCGCCACGTGAATCAGTGATGACTTGTTTGATTTCCCGGCAACCAATTTCAGAGCGTAAACGATCATATAATCTGTTTCTTAGTAATGATTCAGCATGCGCCATATTACCGCCACGAGTAGATATATAAAACCGATTAACATCAACTATTCGCCACTTCAAATATGAATCGACCATGACTTGTTTTGTTTCTCTAGTCATAAAACGATCTGCTGGGTTTTCCATTAACTGGATACGATAATCCATGGTTTTAACTGATTCAATAAAAGGGACTTTAAAATGCAATCCAGGCTCATAAACTTTAGCAACACCATTTGCATCACGCTGTACCTTATTAAATCGAAGAACAAGCCCTCGACTACCTTCCTGCACCACGAAAACCGAAGAATATAAGACTACGGCCACCACGATTAGAAAGGGAAAAAATATATTACGCATTATTTATTATCTCCCTCTACGAACACTTTCAGAACGAGCACCAGTAGCACCAAATATATTATCATCAGCACGCTGTACTTGGATTGGTATGCGTATTTGTGTTGGTATATTTTGTTCTATACTTGATTGTTGTGTATTTTCCATTTGTGACGATGCGACGTGTTTCTCTTTTGATGCACTACTTTTTTGGTTATTAAGTAGTTGCTCAAGAGGAAGAACCATTAAGTTGTTTTTACCACCGTCCATTAGAATCTTACTATTTTTAGATAATACTTTTTCCATTGTTTCCATATATAGCCGTTGCCGTGTTACTTCAGGCGCAATTAAATATTCAGGCAATAACTGCTCAAAACGTTTTACTTCACCTTGCGCTTCTAATACTAACTTATCTCGATAAGCTTTAGCATCAGCTACTATACGGCTCGCATTACCAGCAGCTTCTGGTAAAACTTTATTTGCGTATGTTCTTGATTCTACAATATAACGCTGTTCATCTTCACGAGCAGCAATAGCATCATCAAATGCGTCTTTTACTGCTTCAGGTGGTTTAGCATCTTTTAGGTTAACCTGGATAACACGCAACCCCATGTTGTAAGGTTTGGTGATTTTAATTAACTCATCCTGAGTATCATTACGAATTAACTGACGACCTTCAGTCAATATAGTGTCCATTGGATATTTACCAATAATAGCGCGTAATGCACTATCTGTTGCCTGTTTTAAGCTATTATTAGCATCTGTAACACTAAATAAATATTGTGCAGGATTAGCGACATCATACTCTACCGTTAACCATAGCTGAACAACGTTTTCATCTTTGGTTAACATTGTTCCACTTGTCTCAATGGTTCGACGACTAGAAACATCTACAGCGGTTACATCATCGATAAAAAGTGGACGCCAGTTAAGTCCTGGATTAACAAGATTATCTTTTTGTAGTTTACCAAAACGCGTTATTACACCAACTTCACCTTCACGGATCGTATAAAAGCCACTTATGCCCCAAATAATAGCCGCAATAAGTATACCTGTAGTAATAACTTTTCCAGCTGACAACATACCAGGAGATTGATGACCTTTATTACCACTATTACCTTTATTCAATCCACCTAAGAGTTGGTTAATCTTACGAAATAGTATATCCATTCCTGATGCACTATTTCTGCCACCTCTGTGATTATTGCCAGAATTGCCGTTATTAGTGCCTTTATCGCTACCCCAAGGATCACGATCCTGACCATTATTACCGGGCTGATTCCACGCCATGTATAAAACCCCACTTATTATTGATTGTTTATGTCTACAACCTTTTTGGTTTATGACTGTATAATATAGTCAGCCAATTGCTGTTCCTGCTTACAAAGACGATGCCAGTCAATAGCTGGTAATCTTACGATTAAACAAATCTCACCTGTATTTTCAATCCATTCTTTTTCTATAGCTTGAAGTTGATATAAACGGCCACGTAAACGGCCTGAATTAACGGGTAAACGTAATTGATAACAAACAATTTCTTTCGATAATCGCTCTGTCAATGCCCGAAATAATAAATCCAATCCAGCACCTGTTTGTGCTGAAAGCCAGACGCGCTGTACTACATTATTTTCATCATAATCAAGGCGCGGTTCGAAGCTTTCGAGCATATCGATTTTGTTCATAACAAACAAGACTGGAATATCATCAGCACCTATTTCGTTCAAAACCGCGTTCACAACCTCTATTTTTTCATCACATCGATCATCTGTTGCGTCAATCACATGCATTAACAACGTTGCTTGGCGCGTTTCCTGTAATGTTGCCTTAAAAGCAGCAACTAATTCATGGGGAAGATGACGGATAAAACCAACTGTATCTGCTAGTATAGTATCACCTACGTCATCCACACTCACTTTACGCAAAGTAGGATCAAGTGTCGCAAATAATTGATCTGCCGCATATACATTCGATTGAGTAAGTACATTAAATAATGTTGACTTACCTGCATTCGTATAACCAACTAATGATATCGTTGGAATATCTGCTTTACTCCTTGCTTGCCGTCCCTGTTCACGCTGTTTTTCAACCTTTTCCAAACGTGACATAATTTGTTTGATTCTTATTTTTAAGAGGCGTCTATCTGTCTCAAGTTGTGTTTCACCTGGCCCTCTTAGTCCTATCCCACCTTTTTGTCTTTCAAGATGTGTCCAGCCTCTCACTAAACGCGTTGATAAATGCCGTAATTGGGCAAGTTCAACCTGTAATTTTCCTTCATGAGTGCGAGCTCGTTGCGCAAAAATATCTAAAATAAGTCCAGTTCGATCAACAACGCGACACTGACATAATTTTTCAAGATTTCTTTCCTGAGCAGGTGATAAGGCATGATTAAATATAACAACATCTGCACCAGTTATATTTATAGCATCAGCAATTTCTTGCCCTTTACCTTGCCCTACATAATATTTTGCATGAGGTGCTTTACGACTACCAGTAATAATCTGAACAACCTCTATACCCGCAGAAAGAACAAGCGATTCAAATTCCCCCAGGTCTTCTGAATCATTCTCCTGGGGGTAATTGATATGAACTAGTATGGCCTGTTCACCACCTTCATAACGGTCAAACAAGCAAGGTCCCTCTTATGCTACAACAGTTAAACATTGATCGTTATTCAGCATCGTCACCGTCGATAACCGTACTTGACTGATTAAATCCTGGAGTACCCGGTGTACTATTATGATGTGATACTGGTCGTGAAGGAACTACTGTCGAAATAGCATGTTTATATACCATTTGACTTACCGTGTTCTTCAATAAAATAACAAATTGATCAAATGATTCAATTTGCCCTTGTAGCTTAATACCATTAACTAAATATATCGAAACTGGCACGCGCTCGCGGCGCAATGCGTTCAAAAATGGGTCTTGTAAAGATTGCCCCTTAGCCATTATTTTATCCTTTGTTCAATGTTTATAATCACTAGCTAAAAAAAGCCATAAAAAACCAAATAAATACTTAGCATCTGAGAGTCATTTATCAATTCAACCGTTAAACTAGATTAATAAATTATTCTCTAATTGTACACAATCCTACGTTGATACACTAATAACCTGTGCAATACTTTTTAGTGATAATTCAAGATTGTCACTATCTAGCCATGTAACATCTGACCAACCTCTTAGCCATGTCATCTGGCGTTTAGCTAGTTGTCGTGTTGCACAAACTCCCTGATAAACCATATTATCATAGTCTATGTTACCAGAAATGTAAGCCCACATTTGTCGATAACCAACACAACGGATAGATGGTAACGCTTCATGCAAGTCTTGTCTGGCAAAAAGTTGTTTTACCTCCCCTTCAAATCCAGCATTTAACATAATATGAAAACGCTTTTCAATTCTTTCATGTAATATTGCCCTATCACTTGGCGCAATAGCAAATTGATGAACATTATAGGGCAAGCTATCGCCTTGTTCACGGGTCAATTCTGTCATTGATTTACCCGTAATTAAATAAACCTCATAAGCTCGGCTTAATCGCTGTGGATCATTAGGATGAATACGCTGTGCCGCAACAGGATCAACTTTGCATAATTTTTCATGAATGACATGCCAACCTTGGGTTATTGCTAATTGTTCTATCTGCTTCCTGATCGTTGGATCAGCAGGCGGTAGAGGTGAGAGTCCTTCTAACAATGCCTTGAAATATAACATTGTTCCTCCCACTAATAAGGGTATTCTATCCCGACTAATGATTTCTTCAATTTCACGTAACGCATCATGACGAAAATCAGCTGCTGAATAAGATTCTGCAGGGTCACGAATATCAATTAGCCTATGTGGCGTAATAATTTGTTCAGCTAATGAGGGTTTTGCCGTGCCAATATCCATACCACGATAAATTAATGCAGAATCTACACTAATAATATCTACTGGTAATAATTTATGTAATTGGGTTGCCAATTCAGTTTTACCTGAGGCAGTCGGTCCCATCAAAAAAATAACTGATTTTTTTTCTATCATAGTTGTAATATAGATAATGATTCACTTAAATCAATAAGTTGTAAAAATCCAGAGGGTGGTTGCATTGCTATATCAGGATATAGTCTTTCAACTTCACCAATTAACTGAACAGCATGTGCTAAAGTCCATTGCTGTTCACGATTAACAAGTTGCTCAACAAACCAATCCGTTAACTGAATGTGAGTAAGTTCATCATTAACACTTAAAAAACTCAACAATTGCGTAATAATTATTTGTAAATTTTGCTGTCTTAAGGGTGCTGGCACATTATTTACGGTGATTTTATCTCGTCCTAATGAAATAGATATACCAAATTGTGCAAGTAATTTGTTATGTTTCAGGCAATATTCTAATTCATTTGTATTAACCGCAAGCGATAATGGAATCAATAACGGCTGTGAACACAAAGTTGACTCAGTTGGGCTCAGTTGATAGCGTTTAACCATTCTCTCAGCATAAGGTAACGATATAATTGCCAATGATTTTCCCCATTCTGCTAGCGCATAATATTGTTGCCATATTGCTAATAATCGGCCGATTTTTTTTAAGGTTATATTATCGGATTGGCGGGTATTTACTGTCGTATCAGCTAATTTTTCAGATAACGGTTTATTTTGTATTGGGAATAATACAGGATTTCCCAATGTGGCATTATTTAAATCAACAAAGGAATGTGATTCTGGAGACATTTTAATTATGGATGCGTCATCATTCGTAGGCAATGTTGTATATAACTGCGCGTATTGTGTACGAGCTTCTGCTATCTGAAGAGGTGAAAGCCGATGAATATCAGCGCCAATGAGTTTTTTATTAATACCATTATTTTTTTTCGTTCTTTTATAATCGGCGTGATTAGAAGATGATGCAGTGTGAAAATGATTAAGGCCCGATGCTGTTCTGGTTAAACACAAAGGGGTACTTTGCTCTTGTTGAGCGTAATCTTCTGTATGTGCTGTACTGGTTGGCGCGTTATCAAGTGATTGTTCAACCTGACGTAATGCCGTAATAATTGCCTGATATACAAAATCGTGAACTAAACGTGATTGATGGAAGCGGACTTCATGTTTTGCCGGATGCACATTCACATCAACTTGTCGAGGGTCAAGTGTAAGATATAACACATAGGCCGGTACACTATCATTGTTTAAATATTCATAATAAGCCTGGCGAATTGCATGAGTAAGTAATCTATCTCGCATCATTCGCCCATTCACATAAATGTATTGTAGATCGCTACTTATATTGATATTGCTAGGTAAATGTAGCCAACCATGTAAATGTAGATCATTATATTGCCAGTCCACGCTAATAGCTTGCTGGACAAATTTAGCACCACAAACAGCTGATAATCGCTTTTCCTGGTGTTCATTATTTACAGCACGGTATTGTCGAACTATTTTATCATTATGCTTTAAATTAATTGTTACATCAAAACGCGCTAATGCAATACGACGAATGACTTCATCAATATGATTGAATTCTGTTTTTTCTGTACGTAAAAATTTACGTCGTGCCGGCGTATTAAAAAATAGATCTAGTACTTCAACTGTTGTACCATGAGGGTGTGCAGTCGGTTTAATTGTGACTTGCATATCACGTCCTTCAGCGTAAGCTTGCCAAGCTTCTTGTTGATGTAAAGGGCGAGATGTCAATGTTAAACGCGATACAGAACTTACGCTTGCTAATGCTTCACCACGAAAACCTAAACTGACAATAGATTCAAGATCATCTAATGAACTAATCTTACTTGTCGCATGACGTGTTAAAGCAAGTTCTAATTCATCTTTACTAATACCACAACCATTATCTCTAATACGAATAACTTTTGCACCGCCTTTTTCGATGTCGATATCGATACGATCGGCACCCGCATCCAGGCTATTTTCTATAAGCTCTTTGATCACGGAGGCAGGACGTTCCACAACTTCACCAGCAGCAATCTGATTAGCTAGTTGGGGTGGTAGGATGTGAATTGGCATCATAACCTCTGGAAAATTATTCTTATAACGATAAAATTTTATTTATTACAGGTAGATAATAAACGTCGATAACTAAAATAAGATAGTCAGTAATTTTATGTATACTTTAGTTATCTCAACATACATTACTAAAAGTTTTCTGTAAATGTTGTTATATAAATTAGAGTAACACCGATTAATTCATCGGTATTTTAAGTAATTGCCCCGTACGAACAATATCTGTTTTCATATTATTAACTTTCTTTAAATCGGTCACTTTGACTCGATATTTGCTAGCAATGATTGACAGTCCCTCTCCTTTACTGACTTTGTGGGTTAATTGTTTTTCAGTTACTCTTGATTTAGTTAACTGATCATTTTTCTTTTTGTAGGCTTGTTTCTTTTTATTTAGAGAAAGAGTATTTGTCGACGGCTCATCTTTATTTGTCGCAATAGTCAGTCGTTGACCAACATAAATGATCTGTTTTGCAGACAAATTATTTAACTGACGAATCTTATCAACTGTTATGCCATATTGCCTTGAAAGACTAAATAATGTCTCATTTTGTTTAACTATATGAATATTTGCCGATGGCAAAATAGCAGTCATCCTTTCTGACGTTGTTTTACTCGACGTTGTAATTGTTTGAGTAGGCAACTTTGTTATTTTACTTGGTTGCTTACCTTTAGTTTTATTCGGTACGGCGAGATTCACGCTTGTTTTAGTGTCAGTTCTCGTAATTAACTCAACAGGATTATCATGAAAATAACGCCGTATTCCTCGATAAATGGCTTTAGCTAATTTAACTTGATATTCAGGACTAGCTAATAGTTTTTCTTGACGAGCGTTTGAAATAAAACCAACTTCTATAAGTACTGAAGGAATATCGGGTGATCGTAAAATACCGAAACTGGCATGCTCTGGTTTATGTTTATGAAGTCTTCCTACCGTTTTCATTTCACTAAGCAACTTTGTGGCTAAATCGTAACCCATACGTTGCGCGTAACCAAATTGAAGATCAATAACAGCATGACTCAGATAATGATCGACATCCCCGCCCAACACATCACCGCTTCCACCTAATAATTCAGATTGTTTTTCTTGCTGCTCAAGTAATCTACCTAATTCCGAATCAGCGCGTTTATTAGATAATACCCAAACAGACGATCCTATTGCTTTACTATTTTGGGCCGCATCAGCATGAATGGAAACCAAAAGATGCGCAGAATGATTACGCGCGATTTCAGAACGATGGGAAACTGTAATAAAATAATCACCTTTTCGAGTCATCACTGGGGAAAATGCCGGATCCTTATCTAATAAAGCATAGAGTGCTTTTGCGACAGCAAGATTAATTGTTTTTTCCTGCAAGCCATTTTGACCAATCGCTCCAGGATCCTTACCGCCATGACCTGCATCAATTGCAACGATAATTTTATTTTTAGTTGCAGTGGTTTCTATAGGCTTGCTAATCGCTATAGGCGATGAAGCACAAGACAGCAAAAAAAAACCTGACACAAAAATTAAAAAATTTTTCAACCAATACGTCATATTGTTTTTCCCAGTCAATTATTATGACGAGATTATTTTATTAAATGTTCTAATATACGTTGCCCAATGTGACTATTTGCTGTTAATGTTGCAATCCGGCCTTGTGGATAATATGCAAATGTCAAAGATAAATCGGGTTCAGCCAGAACACCGTTTCCTTTTTGAGGCCATTCTACCAAACAAATAGCATTGTTCTGAAAATAGTCTCTAATTCCCATAAACTCAAGTTCTTCAGGATCAGCTAACCGATATAAATCAAAATGATATACGTCAAATTTACCTACTGAATAGGTCTCGACTAACGTGTATGTTGGACTTTTTACATTTCCTTGATAGCCCAAACTTTGCAATAGCCCTTTACAAAAGGTCGTTTTACCAACACCTAAGTCACCATAAAGATAAATAACAACAGATTCATTGATAACATTCGCAAGTTGTTTAGCCATAGCAAGTGTTGCTGACTCATCAATCAAATGAATAGATTGCTCTTTTTTTATAGTGTGTATCTGTTCAAACATTTTATCATCAGTCATAAATAATAAGTGAATATACTACTGCCATGAATAGTATGTAGAACCCCATAATTTTATATATTTTGCTATATTGATTAGTAAGTAGTAATTATTTTAATAAGTATACATCAATATATGATACCTTCTTAACAATAAGAAATACTTTATCTTATTATGTTGAAACCTATTATATAACATAATAAATAATCTGTATGTCATCACCAATATCATCTTACATATAAATAATTACATGAAAACAGTTAATTATACGCGTATATATTTTTTGTTTAAAATAATTTCCTGATCACAAGAAATATTAACTAACGGTTTATTAAGTATGAGGAGTAGTCTCAAATATCAATGTAACCAATCCTCATCATAACAAATAGTCTATATGACCCTCATAAAAAATGTTATCTTTTAAGCTGAAAGCCAATTAAATAGGAGAAGTACCAATAAATTATCACTCGAACCTATCACACTAATAATGTTATAATTAATCTATTGTATATAACTAAAATTCGTCAAGCATGTATCTCCATAAAAAATGCTTGGTTTTATTATTTTAGTTAAACATATCTTCTTAACCATTAGCCCTATTTCAACAATGATGTGGTTATGAGCGAAATAGATCTCCAGCATTTAGTTAAATTTATTAAACAACGCGCATCAGAGCTCGGTTTTCAGCAAACAGGTATTACTGATATTGATTTACACCAAGCTGAAATAACACTTCAAATGTGGCTCGATAATCAATTACATGGCGAAATGGATTGGATGGCTCGACATGGGTCTAAAAGAACGCATCCAGAGGAATTACACGCAGGAACCCAACGTATTATTAGTGTGCGAATGAATTACCTGCCACCTAACGCAGCCTTTATTAAAACATTAAGTAATCCACATTATGGTTATGTTAGCCGTTATGCGCTAGGAAGAGATTATCACAAATTAATGCGTAATCGTCTCAAACAACTTAGCGAATATATTCGCCAATATTGTAAAAAATATCATTGCGATGTTGATCTTCGCCCTTTTGTTGATTCTGCTCCCGTGATGGAACGACCATTAGCAGAAAAAGCAGGGCTTGGCTGGACAGGGAAAAATTCATTAATTATTAATGCAAACGCAGGCTCATGGTTTTTTTTGGGCGAGATATATATTAATCTTCCTTTACCTATCGATAAGCCTATTAAAGAACAATGTGGACGTTGTGTTGCTTGTATGACAACCTGTCCAACAGGTGCAATTATAAAACCTTATGTCATTGATGCACGTCGCTGTATTTCATATTTAACTATTGAACTCGCAGGGAGCATTCCTGAAGAGTTTCGTCATCTAATGGGTAACCGTATATATGGTTGTGACGATTGTCAGTTAATTTGCCCTTGGAATCGTTTTTCTGCACTTACTAGTGAATCAGATTTTCATCCTCGTCAAGCATTACATACACCGAAACTCTTAGAGCTCTATCGATGGGATGAAGCATTATTTCTCAAAAAAACTGAAGGTTCTGCAATTCGTCGTATTGGTTATTTACGTTGGTTAAGAAATATTAGCGTTGCCTTAGGAAATGCAGATTATGATGTCGAAATAGTAACAGCATTACAACAAAGATTAGGCTACCATCCCATGGTTGATGAACATATTATCTGGGCATTAGCACAATTGCATGGAAATAAATCCATCAAAAATGAACATCACATGAAAAAGCAACGTTTACTTCGTTCTGTAAAGAAAGGGCTTCCAAGAGATGCTTAAGTATAAAATATCAATATGAACTGTGATGATATCATTTAATTATTATAAATAAACTTACAAGATATCTAGCATATAAACTAATAGAGAATTAACAAATAAAGTTTTATAAAATGATGAAAACATGTTTTTTACAAACAATATAGGAAATAATTATTCCTGTGGATAAAAAAAGAATTAAGCTAATCAATAGTGAATAACGTATTTATTAATATATTATCATCTTTTACATAATTAAATAAAATTGTTTAGAATCATCAAGATAGAATCATGATGATAAAAGTAAAATTATATAATTATAAAAAATAAAGATTATTAAACTGTGGATAACTCTGTTTATAATGAAATCAATATTAGTCAAAAAAATAAATTTTAATTATGCTATTGATATAGCCAGAAGAATCAAACCATGTAAATAATGGGATGTATTATAAGATGGCTTTCTCTTGATTAACTGAATTAATTGAGGATTTCATTCATATAGATTATTTAAAATTTCAAGCTAATGTTTATTGGTTAAGCTATTATAACCACATAACACTAGATAATATTTCATTTAATAATAAGCCACTTTATTTATACTGAGCTTGTTGATTAGTATAATCCAAATATACGTACACAAAATTATGTGATAAGTATTATAATCACATCAAGTAACCTTATATAGGTTAAAACGTTTATAACTAATAGTAATATTTATATTTTATCTACGAACTTTATAATAAAACATCTTTAGCCACTTACTGATATATTTTCTATTTAGCTAAGCTAAATTTAGAAGCACTACAATAATGTTAGTGCCTTTATTTAATGAGTTTAGGATAATTGGCTAAATAATATCGCGTCTATTTTAATACCAATAATATTAATGATTAATAAACATAACCTAAAAAAATATAGTGTTTACTAATTATAAATCGATGCTCTATTTTCGGGACGCGTTTTAAATCGGCGGTGAAGCCACATGTACAAATCGGGGGCTTTCATTATCTCTTTTTCAATAATACGATTCATTTTTTCAGCAGACTCAAGTGCTGTATCACAAGAAAAATCATTAACACACTTAGAAACAGAAACAGTATAACCGCTACCATCAACATTCCGTATAGGAGCAAAAGCGACAACAGTCGGACGGGCAGTTTTAATTAATAAATGTGTACCAATTGTTGTTGCCGCTTGATCCATTGCAAAAAAAGAAGCAAACACGCTATTTTTTATCCCATAATCATGATCTGGCGCATACCAGAGTATTTCATTTTCCTTTAAAGCTTTAATCATTTTCCGGGTATCATAACGATTAATGAATGCTTTATTCGATTTTAGACGTCCTTTTAACTGAATCCAGTCTAATAAGCGATTATTATGCGCTCGATAAACGCCAATTCCTTCATGAAACTGACCAAGGATCCGGCCGCCTAATTCCAATGTTAGAAAATGAATACCTACAAGCAATACTCCTTTGTTTGCTTGTACCGCGTCATCAAGATGTTCTAACCCTTCAACTTTACTCCATTTATTAATACGTTTATCCGACCAAAACCATGCCATTCCGGTTTCAATAAGTCCCATACCTACTGATTCAAAATTATTGATGACACGTTGTCTGATTTCTTCGTCAGATAAATGAGGAAAACAAACGTTTAAGTTTCGTTCAGCGATCATAGCTCGCCTCTTCAAAAAATATATTGATAAGCGACCTATAAACTTACCAAGGGGAAATAAAATCGGATAAGGTAATTGAACTAATAAAAATAAAAAACTAACGCCAAACCACGTTAACCAGTAGCGGGGATGAAGAAATTCCCATGAAAATTTTGGGGTCATAAAGATACTGAACCTTATATATTACTGAGGATTTTATGCCTGTGCTATTTTATGCACATCAAGCTAATCATTTTCATTATTTAATCTATTTATTTTTAATAAAAATTATATTTATTCCATATTGCCATTACTAATATTCATATAAATCCCATAAGAATAAACTACTATTAAACTTCAAGTATAAAGATAATTAGAATACATATACTTGATATAAGTTCCATTATTATCTGTTTTAAATAAAAAAATAACAATGCCTAACTGGGGATAAGCAATAAATTAAATGAAAAATGATGTAATTAATATTAAATAGCAAGATATAATTTGCTTGTTATTTAATCGTTAATGTAAAATTTAAATTTAATATGTGACTACTTTCCTTGTTTAAGGCAGGATGATTTATCCATTATCAATAAAAATAGTGCAGAAAATAATAGTCTTTATTCAACATTAGTACAATAATATTAATAAAATAACTTATTTTATTAATATTATTGTGTCTATTGATTATAAAAATAATCAACAATAACTATTGTTTCATTTACAATCAATTGTAATTATCAATTGATTTCTGTACTATTTTATTTAATTAACAATAAAAGATTGTAATACGAAAAATAATTAACTTATTCATGTAAGTCATTTTTTACTAAAGTAATAACATATATTCGTGCCAACGATATTCTCTTATAGGCATTGGTTTTTCATTTTTAAAATAAAGAACGAGTGCCGGTTTTATTCCATTCCAATTTTCAACAATTTCGTAACGCACTAACTGCCCGTCTTTAATAAGTCTTTTTGCTTTTGCATGGTAATTAAAATAAACGATAACTCACCCCATCAGTAAAAACGTTATTCATAAATAAAAAGAATTATGCTAGCTAATAATCTATTTAGTTATATATACTATGATTAGTTAATTTTTTACAAAAAAATATCACTATTTTGTATATTAAAATGACTAATTATGACATTCTCTAAACAATTATCACATAGGATGTATCTATCAATAAACAATCATCAATTGATTTATACTATATTTTATTTTTAATATTGAATAAAACATAATAAAAGCTTTTATATATTCATTCATGGCAAATAACCTTTTATCTATCTGGGCTAACCTTTGTCGTAGCAATTTATAATAAAATTGTCTGAAATAAGAAATAAACAAAGTAATAAATAGAGAAATAAATGAATAATTAAACGGGTTATCGTAAACAATCAATAATGAAAGTTATATAATGCTTACAAATAACTGTTTTATAGGCACGCCAAAATCATATGAAGTTAGAAGCTTATACTATAACCATTTCTCTTTTCATTTATGGCATACTACATTATTTAAATTAACTCCAATTCTTTTAATGATAATTTCAAAAAGGCATAAAATATAGGTGCAAAGATGAGACCAACAACACCAAATAATGTTTCAAAAAATAACATTGCAATAAGTAATTCACAAATTCCTGCATGAATTTTACTACCAACAATTTTAGCATTTAAAATATACTCAAATTTATGAATCAAAATTAAATATAAAAGAACAATAAGTGCAACCTTAAAAGAAACGGTAAAAGCAACAAAAAACATCAAAATATTGACAATAATATTACCAATAATAGGAATTAATCCAAATATAAAAGTTGCTATCACTAAGCTTTTACTAAATGGAAGATAAATAGTAAAAATAGGTAATATAATAAATAAAAATATCGCCGTCATGGTTGCATTGAATAACGCTATCATAACTTGGGAAATTGCAACGTACTGGAATACTAAAACAAGCCTGTTTAGACAAATTTTTAAGGTTTGCGTTAATGGCGTATATTCAATGATGTTTTGCTCTTTAAGATTACGGCGATTTTCTTGAAAACCGAATATTAACCCTATAATCATACCAATAATTAAGATAATTAATGTATGGAATATTCGTTTAATTATTGACTGTAAATAAAGAACATGCTCCTTGAGATATAGAATGATTGTATATTTTATCTCATTAATATCATCTGGTAAGTATTCTTTAATATTATCAGGTAATGTTGATGATATGCTATCAATTATTGATTGAATATTATACATCGCCTGATTGGGATTCTTGGCCATTCCTACAAACCAACCAAATAAATAAGAAAAACCACCAATAAAGATAATACTAATTACAATTGATAGGAGTAGAACTGATATTAATTTAGATTTATTACTAAATCTATTCATTTTACTAGATAAAAAGATATCCAATTTAAGTGTTAATGTATATGTTAATAAACCCGCTATCAATGCGGACATCAAGTGTATTTGCAATAATATGATAAAAAACAGTGAAAAAACTATCACGCAATATAACTCTAATTTTTGATTATTATTTAATAGCATTTGATGATTCCTATCATATTTTTCTTTTAATCAATATCCACTCTTGCTAATAAAACTAAGCATAGCTCTTTAATTAATATATTAAAAGAGCATTTTCGGAAAATATTATCTTCATTAATGTAAATTATAATAGATATTAGCAAGTTAGTTTATTATAAGAATAAAAGTGTAAATTTAATTTAACAATGTGACTTTTTGCTTATCCTTATTTATCTTTGACAACTTCTATATGAAAAATGAATACAGAAATTACTTAGTTTATATTTATTAATACACCTATTCATTGATTAACTAATTATAATATAATTTATTACATAATCGATACAGCTTATTTTATTACGATTATGGATTACTATATTATTAATATAGTTACCTAATTTAGTACAGTCATTAATAAAAACATAAAATATTTTTATTTAATTTTTAATGATTTTATCAAAATAGTTATTTACTATTTTTAATAAATTTATTTCCAATTCATCAAAAATAAAAATAATATTTTATAAATAATTAAAATAAATAAATTTACCGATAGCAGTAAAATTTTTAACATTATTGGTATTTTATTTTGAATAATTAAAATTTTATTTATTATTTATTTTATAAAATTTATTTTAAAAAATTTTAATAAATAAAAAGCAGTAAAAAGATTTTATAGCAGTAATGCATTATTAATAATGTTTACATATTTTAGAAAATGTTAAAGTGTAATGAAATAGCATAGAATTGCTTAATTGTATAAAACACTTCAAAATAAACAAGTTATCTAGTTTTTGGGGTTGCTATGTATTATATGATTATTATTTAAATAAACTGTGTTTAAAAAATTAATTTTAATTACACTAATTATTTAACTAATGTAATAAATTACTATGAATTTATAGTTAACTTCATTTGAAAGTTATAAATATATTATTTAGTTAACAAATAAATTTTAAAATAACTTATGATTATTTATATTAATGCAAAAAATATATTTAGATTAAAACAGTCGATTTTATTATTATCTATTTATTTATAATAAGGTATAGAATAATATTGATTTTTTTATCACTAGCATTATTGATTGCTTTATTAATAACATTATTTTATTTAACTTTTTGTGCTATAACTAAATTGTGAAAAAAATAAAAACAATATTTTAATTGTCTACGCCAAAATTAAGCTATATATTATCATGTTAAATCCTCGTTTTTTATTTAGCTAGTTTAATATTCAATTGTAAGTACTATCTCTATGCGAAAAAAACCATTTTTACCCATGTTAATAACTATCGCTATTATCGCGATCATCGTTATCTGTTACTACACTAGTCAACCTAAAACAATTTTTCTCCAAGGAGAAATTGAATCCAATCGTGTAGATGTTGCTGCTAGAGTTCAAGGAAGAGTAACGCAATTTAACGTTGATGTTGGCGATAACGTTAAGCAGGGAGATACTCTGCTTATTCTATCAAGTCCAGCATTACAGGCTCAACTTAATGCAGCAAAAGCCCAGCTTAATGTTTCCTTGGCGAGCCGGGATAATACCTATAGTACACGACCTGAAACAATTGAAGTGCAAAAGGCTCAACTTGAAAAAGCGGAGTCTGATTTAGTTTTGGCTAAATCAAGTTATGACCGTGTAAATAGTTTGGCAAAAAACGGTACTGTTTCTAAACAAAACTATGATGAATCATTTAATCAATATCAAGCTGCGATTAAAGCCCGTGATGCCGCTAAAGCGAATTTAGAATTAGCGCAAAATGGCAGTAGTCTCGAGCAAAAAAAATTAGCAGATGCACAAGTTGAACAGGCTATTGCTTCATTATCTCAAGTAAAAACGGATGTTGATGAATTGACTTTAGTTTCACCTATTAGTGGTCAAATTACTACACGAATTGCTGAAGTAGGCCAACTTTATAGTCCTGGAACGCCTCTTTATTCTATTATTGATTTAAATGATATTTGGTTTACTTTTAATGTTCGTGAAGATTTACTTGGTAGCCTTAAAGTCGGCGATAAATTTGATGTCGAAATTCCTGCTCTAAATAATAAAAAAGTGACAGTTAAAGTAACGGTATTAAATGCATTAGGGCAATATGCTAATTGGCAAGCAACTAAAGCAACGGGGGATTTTGATTTAAAAACATTTGAAATGCGAGTCAAACCCATAAACAAAATAGAGGGCTTACGTCCAGGAATGAGCGTTACCACTAAGTGGAAATCCCATAACTGATTTTATTGGGATTTTTACGAATAGGAAATATTATTGATGTTTCACTCATTACTTTCTGTTATTAAATGGGAATTGAAACAAGTTGCACAACGTCGTTCGTTGTGCATATTGGTTTTCGTCTACCCAGCTTTAATAATCTTATCATTCTTATCGATGTATAATGCTGGTATAGTCACTCGACTACCCATCGCTGTTATTGACCAAGATGTTTCAACAACATCTCGTTCACTTATCCAACAAGTAGCAGCGTCACCACAGTTATTAGTTGCTCAACGATATCAAGATTTGACGCATGCGAAGCAAGCATTACTTCATGGGGAAATCTATGCTGTATTGTTTATCCAACCGGATTTTGAAAAAAATATCTTAGCTAATCGTCAACCTGAAGTTATTACATTTTATAATAATCAATACATGACTGCTGGCTCGACTATTTACCGAGCGATGAGTAATGCGCTAAAAACAGCAAATAGTCAAATTATTTTAAAAACCTTAGTACAAAAAGGCGTGGCAACGCCAGTAGCAAAAAGTCAAATGCAAACAGTACCAACTGCCTTGCATCCCTTATTTAATCCAACATTAAATTACATATATACTTTAATCAATGGCCTTATTCCAACGATCCTACAAATAATTATGATGGTCACAATGGTAAATAGTATTACCCGTGATCGTTTCGGGTTAACTGGTTTTGAACAACCGTTTAAACTTGCTAATTGCAGTATAGTAATATTTTTATTAGGCCGCCTTACACCTTATTTCATTTACTTTTTACTCTGTTTAGTTTGTTTTGATGCTATTTTAATATCACGATATGATTTACCCATTAATGGTCATTTAGGCTTATTGCTATTAGGAAGTATGCTATATATTGTTACATCATTACTCTATGGTACATTTTTAGGGCTTGTTAGCCGTACAACTAATCGAGCTTATGGTAGTACAGGGTTACTTTCCTCGCCTGCCTTTGGCTTTACCGGCCTTATTTTCCCGCGCATTGCTATGAATACGTTCCCTTATATTTGGAGCGCAATATTACCACTTACCTGGTATATTCAGATACGTCTCGATCAAACGCTAAGAGGAACAAGTGTTTTATCATCGCTAGAACCTTTTTTATATTTATTTATCCAATTTAGTATTATGTTAACGTTTGTGAGTTTAAACATGCGATCAATAAGCAGGCGGTTATCATCATGATTAAATCACTACTTCTTATCGCAAAAAATGAGCTACAACGTATTTTTCGTACACCGGCTATTCTCAGTGTTATGTGTATTGGGTTGGTGATTTATTTTTTCTTTTATCCTCAACCTTATTTAAATGAATCGGCTCGTAATATACCTATTGCTGTTATTGATAAAGATCATACTCATTCAAGTCGTGAGTTAATACGCCAGCTTGATGCTAATCAATTTATTAAAATTTCATATCATATAGATGATATGGAAACCGCTAAACAATTAATTGATAAGCGTAAAGTATATGGTATCGTGCTTATTCCAAACCGTTTTGAACAACAAATTTTGGCAGGTAAAAGTAGTGCTATTTCATATTATGGCGATGCTAGCTATATCTTGCTCTATAGTAATACCGCAACTGCCATCAATACGATAGCTAGTACGTTTGGTGCTAAAATATCGGTAATGCGCAAAATTGCTCAAGGTGTAGATCCTGTAATAGCTAATGGAAATACAACGCCATTTTCTTCCCAATTGATTAGCTTATTCAACCCACAATCAGGCTATGCAACTTATATTATTCCTGCTGCCTTTATTTTGATCCTACATCAAACGCTTTTTATTGGGTGTATACTATGCTGTCATTTAGGACGCCAATCATCATTGGAACTCGCATTTATTCACCAGAAAAAAGATGCATTAAAATCCGCATTAATGATGATTATAGGTAAATTAATGGCTTATTTGCCTCTTTATTTAGTCTATTTTACTATTTATACTGTTGTTGCGAGTTATTGGTATAATTTACCGCGAATTGGTAGCTTTATTGACTCATTGTTATTTGCTATACCATTTATTCTCTCTGTTTCTCTTTTTGCTCGTACTTGTTCACGATTTATGAAAACCGTTGATGACATCTTTTGTATATGGTTACCTGTCAGTATGCTCATCTTCTTTTCTACAGGGTTATCATGGCCAAAAGAATTAATACCCGATATATTCCATTATATTGGTAATTTAATTCCTGCTATCCCCGCAATAATAGGATCTATTAAAATTAATCAGATGGGTGCCACATTTAGTGAATTTAGTCTTCAATATTGGCATTTATGGATATTAACTATATGCTATTTTATTATCGCATTAATAAGTGAATATTATTATCATAAGCAAGTGATAACGGCGTCATCAACTGAAAATAGGTAATACATTCTATGATCATACAGTTATTTTATAACAATTTATTTAAATTAAAATAACTGTATGACGCTAAGCTATATAGTTAGTGTATTTTCTAATATAATAGTTTCTTATTATTTATAATATATTAAACATCTAAACCAAACTATTATTAATAAATTATTATTTTTTTAATTATTGACTAAAATGATCAATATTAACGGAGTTAATTTTATTTTAAAAAATTTATTAATTTATCTGATTACACGCATTTATCAATGATTAGGCCTTTTGCAATAGCATTAGCTTCCTTAATAAAGGAAACTATATCCTATTTTGCTCATTTATATTAATAAATTAATCATAATTATCTTATTTCATAATAAAATAATGTAAGAGATTATCATAATTGACGGTGAAGACAGGAGCCGATATGGTCAGTGATACTGCTTTATCGCTAGGTAAAAAATCGGCAGTTTGTTTGCTTATTAGCAAGTTTTATTGGAAATATTTAATTTATTGATTATTGGCAATACCACAATACCACCGCTGTAATGTGGCTTGGATGCCTCTTGTTGTTGTAATACGAACTTCTACAAAATTACATTGTTTTAATGTTGCTATTATTTGTGTTGTTATCTGCCAGCCAAGTGGCCGTATAGAAGAAGACGCAGGATAAATATCCAACAATTGTTGGGCTAATCGCCAAGCTTGCTGCTCTTCATTATGATAACTAAAACGCCTTAGTTGTGCCTGCTGATAGTTCATTATGCCATGAAGCATAATTGTAAATAACAATAATGCAATGAGCGTATCTATAAGCATAAAGCCTGTTTGATAATGGCTTCTACGCAATATAGACCATACAACCTTTGGTGGACAAAACATATCTTATAATCTCTCATTAAATGATAATATATTTTGATAGAAAATATTTAGTCTACGGTTTATATGCATATAGATTCACTAGATTCGGGACAAAAATCTAACCAACCTCTGGCATGTTTTATTAAAAAAATAGATTCTTTGTTCTGCCAAGCAATAGGCAAATGTACCCAATGGTAAAAACGGATCGGATCTTCGTCAGAAGACGTTTGACTATAACCGACTAATAACGCTTTATTATCTTGACTCGATAATTTTAAACAAGCATAAAGTTGGTGATGGTTATTTTGTAAACATCTCCAATTATTTGAGGGTTTGGGCCATGATTGAACTAATCCCCAACTTAACGACGATAATGCCTGATTTTTAGCTCTTAAAAAAACTCGTTCGTCACTGTATAGATAGAGTTGCTCTGATAACCGTTGGTCAAGCGATATGAGTAATAACAGGCCAGTTATTTGTAATAACATAACCATTGCAATTAAACTATATCCTTGTTGTTCCTTTATTATCACATATTTTCTCCTATTACAGTTCTAATAAGTTGATGATGGATAGCCGGAAAGCCTTGCCAATGGGCAGCTAATCGGATAGTAAAGTAGACGGCTTTGCTGAGTGGATTATTATGTTTAATCACTGAAAATTCCGTGATATTAATTTCTGTTGGATCGATTAATCGTTCCCAATCATGACTCGTACAATCGCTACTTCCTCTTTTATGTGCTAATTGCCCATTTTTCAAACGGTAAGCGAATCGATCTCTATTTGATGTCGTTAATTGCCAATAATGGTTACGCGTATAGCTATAATAAATAATGATACAAAAAGGAATACTGTCATACGTAGACATTATTACGCCTTCCTCTCCTATGGGCAGCATAAATCCAGCACGACTTAAATCTTTTTCTAAGCTATGTGTAGCTTGATATAATACTTGTTCTAACCGAAATTGTCGGTAACTATTAATCGCGTATTTAACTAGATGCGGATAAAATGTCGTTATTGATAACAACAGTATCGAACCGATTAATAATGCAATGACCATTTCTAGTAATGAAAAACCACATTGCTCATTTATTCGCATTGTGGCACCTCCGCCATAGTGATAGCTGCCCCTTGTCGTGAGCGGAAACAGCGACGAATGCGTCCCCTAGCTGAAACAATTATTTGTATTTCACCAATACTATTACTAAGACGAATATGTCCTGTCGATGCCATATTTCGTCGTCCATAAAAAATAATAGGTGATATAGTAGTATAATCTAAGCGTTGGAGCTCTTTTTCATTTAGATATGCACTTCGTCGAGTAACCTTCCCGATTGTTTCGCGGCCTTGTTGATGGGAAAATAACATTGCTGTTATCTGCCAATAATTTTTTATCTTTTCAATATGAATAATATAAGATTGATTATACCAATTAGCTTGAGCCTGCACATTAATCAGAAAGCGCATTACATTTAGGCTTGCATTTTGCAAAGCCTGATGTTGGTGATGTTGGCTTATAGAATAAGTTATTATATTTGCTGTTAATGTCATAATGACCAGCACCACTAATAATTCTAATAGACTAAAGCCGCAAGAGAGAGACGTTATTTTTTTCATATGTCTACTCTAGTTGCAAAATCATTAATGGTCTTTATTAGATAAAAAAATAGCGATTAATGACGTGAATTAATATGTATGTATGTAAAAGTAAACGTTGACAAAATAAACACGATCACAATGATAAGATAAAAAGTAATTACCCCAGATTAAACTGGGGTAATTAAAAAATAAACAAATTAAACTGCAACAGGTGCTTTGATAGGGGGATATGGATTATAACCCTCTATTTCGAAGTCCTCGAAATGATAATCGAAAATAGACGCTGGCTTCCGTTTTATTTTAAGTGTTGGCAATGCCATTGGTGCTCGACTCAGCTGTAAACGAGCTTGTTCTAGATGATTAAGATATAAATGTGTATCTCCGCCAGTCCAAACAAATTCACCAACGCCTAGATCACATTGTTGTGCTAGCATATAGACTAAAAGGGAATAGCTCGCAATGTTAAAGGGTAATCCAAGGAAGACATCACATGAGCGTTGATAAAGTTGACAGGATAGTCTGCCATCTGCAACGTAAAATTGGAATAACGCATGGCAAGGCGCAAGTGCCATTTGGTCTAATTCGCCTACATTCCATGCAGAGACAATAATACGGCGCGAATCAGGATCTTGCCTTAACTGATTAACCACATGACTAATTTGATCTATTTGCCGGCCATCCGACGTACCCCATGAACGCCATTGCTTACCATAAACAGGTCCTAAATCACCTTTTTCATCCGCCCACTCATCCCAAATTGTGACCTGGTTGTCGTTAAGCCAGTGAATATTTGTATCTCCATTGAGAAACCATAATAACTCATAAATAATTGAACGAAGATGACATTTTTTCGTTGTGACCAGTGGAAATCCTTGTTTTAAATCAAAACGCATTTGATGACCGAATAAGGACAGTGTTCCTGTACCCGTACGATCATTTTTTTTTGTGCCGTCCTTGAGGATCTTTTGCATAAGATCAAGATACGGTTGCATATACCCTCTACTCTTTTACGTGTAATGAAGCTGCTTTTTTAGGCCAAAGCATCATAATAAGGCCAATAATAATCATTGGTAATGACAATAATTGTCCCATGCTTATAACACCAGCAAGTAAACCAATTTGTGCATCAGGCTCACGAAAATATTCAGTAATAAAACGGAAACTACCATAACCAATAAGGAATAATGCAGTAATACTGCCGAGACGATGAGGTTTACGTTGGTAAACATTTAATAAAATGAACAATAGAATACCTTCAAAAAATAACTGATAAAGCTGGGAAGGATGGCGTGGTAACATGCCATGCTCCATTAATGGAGCCCACATTGGATGTTCAACGATATAACGTTGATCAGCATTTATCGCCGTAGGAAAACGCATTCCCCAACTAATATTCGTAACACGTCCCCATAATTCACCATTAATAAAGTTGCCCAACCGACCAAGACCTAAGCCAAAGGGAATTAAAGGTGCAACAAAGTCCGAAACTTGAAGAAAGCGACGATGGTTACGCCAAGCAAAAATAAACATCATGGTTATTACACCAAGTAAACCACCATGAAACGACATCCCCCCTTGCCAAACTCGGAATAAATAGAGTGGATCAGCTAAAAATAAGGGAAAATTATAAAATATGACATATCCTACACGTCCACCGATGAAGACCCCGATAAAACATAGGTAAATTAAGTTTTCTACTTCTTCTTTACTCCAACCACTATTAGGCTTATTAGCTCGTTTTGTAGCTAACCACCACGCAAATAAAAAACCAAGAAGATACATTAGACCATACCAGTGTAATGCTACAGGTCCGATAGAAAAAATAACTGGGTCAAAATTTGGAAAATTTAAAAAATGAGTAATCATTTCTCACCATAGTATTGTTTATTTTATTGAGTACCTACTGTTTCACAGCGTATGAGAACAGTGAACCTATTCTTTTCTAACAACGATTTTATTTACATGTAAGGCGTTATCTAAAGGCTATTAATTATATCGTTTACGGCGGTTACGTCCCATCATTGTAGATCGCTTATTTGGTTCAGATAAGTTAAATACAATATGTGAAAACTCTTTCATCACTCGCCGGTAAACATCTCGTTTAAAAGAAACAACTTGTCTTACCGGATACCAATAGCTAACCCATCGCCAATCATCGAATTCAGGAATTGGCGTTCGTTGCATATCAATAGCATCGTCACTAACATCTAATTGTAATAAAAACCATTTTTGCTTTTGCCCAATACAAACAGGTTTAATATCCCAACGCACTAATCTTTTAGGTAGTTTATAGCGTAACCAATTTCTCGTCGTTGCTAATACTTTGACATCTTTTTTTCTTAAACCTACCTCTTCAAAAAGTTCGCGATACATTGCCTGTTCCGCACTTTCGTCTTGATTGATTCCGCCCTGCGGAAACTGCCATGAGTGCTGTCCATACCGACGCGCCCATAACACTTGCCCTTGTTTGTTACAAATAATAATACCAACATTTGGGCGGTAGCCATCATTATCGATCACCCGACTACCCCTAATAGTTCATCTTTAATAATAAGTTAATTGTTTCATACAACGCGAACAGGGTAAACATGATAATGCAATTGCTCTGTGTTAATTTAGTGGATACAGCGTAAAATAAAGAAAACAATGAAATAAAATCTTTATATTTTAAAGCATTATTTTGAATACACCAGGTAACAAAGGTAAATATGTAGCAAAACATTTTTAATGTCGTCAAATAGAACTCATTAACTAAATGCGCATAATACCATTTATAAGGATGCCGGTGATATTGATGAATTATTGATAAACTAGCCGCGCGGTAATACTCGCAAAAGAGTAACATCATCTCTTACAGAGTTATTTTATCTTATATCATTATGACTTTTATCGTCTCATAAAATGAAATAAGCTGATTAATAGTATTTGTAAATTTTTCATTCATTCACTTTTCCACTATTATTGTGGATAACATTGTTAGCAAACGTGTAATTATGTGTGGAAGAAATCGTAATAATACTAAAACATGGTAGAATAATAGCCGTTAATCAATATAAATCATCATGTTACATTTTGAAGATCACTGACATACGTTTAACAATAACTCACAATTATTCTGTCTACTATCTGTTCATAAAGAATGTTTCGCATTATATTTATTCAAAAATAGTGTGCTTCTAATACAAATAAACCAGCAAAATATCTCTATTCACAGTTATCCCAAAAAACTGTGGATAACATAGTGTAAAAACCTGTTTATTAGTGTTGAATTTTATTTTTCCCATATTGACTTATCGTCAAAATTAATAGAAAAGGCAAGTTTTTTTCTTTAGTAATCATTATGCTGACAAATATGATGAAAAGAACGATTATCTATGCCAAGATTTACTTATCTACTTGCTCATTTTTTAACCTATTTATGTTCGTTATTTGTGATAAGCTCGATCGTTTTTTATCTAGCAATATAAAGGATCACTTTTATGCGTGTGAATTGGCAGCCTCCTGCTCCCCCTAAAACAGAAGAACAACTCATGCAACGCGCACATATTTTAGCTGGCCATACTATAGCTGAATTAGCTGAAAATGCATATTTGCCATTACCTTACGACCTAAAGCGAGACAAAGGCTGGGTCGGTATGCTATTAGAACGCTATTTGGGCGCCAATGCAGGTAGTAAACCGGAGCAAGATTTTCCTGAACTTGGTATTGAGTTAAAAACTATTCCGGTTGACCAATCTGGTAGCCCTCTAGAAACAACATTTGTTTGTGTTGCCCCACTTACAGGAAACAGTGGTGTTAGCTGGTTAACGAGTCATGTTAGGCACAAATTACAACGTGTTCTATGGATCCCTGTTGAAGGTACAAGGACAATTTCTTTAGGAGAACGACGAATAGGTTCACCCTTATTATGGAGCCCAACTTATGAGGAAGAAGAACAGTTACGCCGAGATTGGGAAGAATTGATGGATCTTATTGTATTAGGAAAAGTGACTTCTATTACTGCCCGTTATGGCGAAGTACTACAATTACGTCCTAAGGCAGCAAATAAACGTGTACTTACCCAGGGTATAGGTTTTAATGGAGAGCCTATTATGACGCCACCACTTGGGTTTTATTTAAAAAAGAACTTTACTTCTACCCTTTTAAAACGTTATTTTTCATGTTAAATCGATAAATTTTAGCTACGATTAATTCTTTTATCGTTATCATAGAGTGAACAAAAACTAGGTGTGCTTACTTGCCTGTTCTATTGATTAACCAATATATTTTAATTAACAATTAAATATGATCTAATCAAAAGCAAATGGTAAATGCATTATATCTCTAACCAGCAATGCCAATGTTGTTTGACTAAGTTACGTATATCATTAAATTCAGTTACAGCAACTTTCTCAGGACGTTCTTGTAATGTCAGATGATGGATTTCATCACGTAAAGTTACATAAGCTGAAATCAAACTTTCAGCCTGCATGTCAGACATAATATTATAGTATGCCATCAATTCAAAAATTCGCACATTGTCTGACCAACGAGTTAATTCCGGTTGTTGATGCGCAAAGCGCAGCACTAAATATTGTGCGATAAATTCAATGTCCGTAATTCCTCCTTCATCTCTTTTTAAATCAAAATATTGTTCACGCTTCTCTGTCACTTGACCTCGCATTTTTTCGCGCATAGCAGCGACTTCCTGGCGTAGTAATATTTCTTGTCGTGGTCGGCATAAAATTTCATGACGAAGTTGATTGAATTGGGTATATAATTGCGGATCACAATAAACCATACGTGATCGTACTAATGCTTGATGCTCCCATGTCCAAGCTTCATTACGTTGATAATTTGCAAAAGCACTTATTGTCGTTACGAGTAATCCTGATTCACCTGATGGTCGTAAACGTGCATCAACCTCATATAACACACCAGACAAAGTCCGAATACTAAATAAATGGATAATTCGCTGTGTTAATCGTTGATAAAAGTGGGTTGCATTAATACTTCTATTACCATCAGTAACGCTATCCTGAGGGCTATCAATAATAAATACTAAATCAAGATCTGAACCATAACCTAATTCAATACCCCCCAATTTACCATAAGCAACAATAGCAAATCCACGCCCTTGCCGTTGTTGAAGATGTATAGGTTGACCATAACGTTGTATCATTTGTTGCCAAGCCATGTTTACGACAGCCTCAATAATAGCTTCAGCCAAATAGGTTAAGTGATCACTTACTTTCATCACAGGCAGGTCATCACTAATATCGGCCGCTGCAATACGCAGTAACTGTGCTTGTTTAAATTGCCGAAGAGCTTCAAGCTGTTGCTCTTCATCATCTGGAATACGAAGTAAATACTGACGAAGTTCATCTTTATACGCATCAAGCGGTAATGGTCGATATAGTGTGACTGGATCCAATAATTCATCAAGTAATATTGGATATTGTGCCAATTGCGTGGCGATCATAGGTGACGCGGCGCATAACCGAATTAAGTGAGCAAGTACTGACGGATATTCAAATAGCAGTTCTAAATAAGTTGTACGGGTGATAATACTTGAAAGTAAGTGGCATAACCGCGTTAAGATAATTGGGGCATCATGTCGCTCACAAATAAGCAAAAATAAGCGCGGCATCAGTTGATTTAAAACATGACGACCCCGCTGACCGATAGGTCGTTTTGCTATATCACGACGAAAATTTTCTATAATGATACCCATTTCTAAACAAACATTTTTAGATAAGTTGGGCATTGCCTCGAAGAGATCTTGTTGTTCAAATTGATCAATCCATAGGCACGTATATCGCATATCCGGATAATTCTCTTCTGGTTCACAAGGATCTTTATCGACCATATAATTAAATATGGCTCGAATATCCAGCATACGCTTATCAAGGTTTTTTTTCAGTGATGACCAATCATGAAAATCCATTCCCCATGCTAAACGTGCTTGATCTAGCGGATCTGTTGGTAATGTTTGTGTCTGTTTATCATCAATAGCTTGCAATAAATTTTCTAAGCGACGCAAGAAAAGATAGTTCTCTCGTAATATGATAACTTGTTCATGATCCAACAGGGCTAAATGATCAATTTCATCTAATGTAGTCAATAAGGATTGCTGCTGTAATGCCTTTTCACGCCCACCTCGAATAAGTTGAAAAACCTGAACAATAAATTCTATTTCTCTTATTCCCCCCGCACCTAATTTAATATTATCATGTAAACCACGCCGACGAACTTCGCGTGCAATCATACTTTTCATATCACGTAATGATTGAATAACGCTAAAGTCAATATAACGACGAAAAACAAAAGGGCGTAAAATCTTTTGTAATTCCAAGCGATATAAATTATCAGCTTCACCAAGTATACGTGCTTTCACCATAGCATAACGTTCCCAGTCACGCCCTTGTTCCTGATAATAATCTTCAAAAGCAGAAAAATTCATGACTAATGGGCCACTATCCCCAAAAGGACGTAAGCGCATATCAACTCGATAGACAAAACCATCTACGGTTATTTGATCTAATACCTTAATAAGTTTTTGGCCTAATCGAGTAAAGAATTGGTTATTATCTAACTCTTTACGCCCACCTTGCGTTGTACCATATTCTGGATAGACAAAAATAAGATCAATATCAGAAGAATAATTTAGTTCACTACCACCAAGTTTACCCATACCTATAATTAATAAAGGTTGTGGTATTCCTTCATGATTATAAGGTGTGCCTAAATCGCTGCTAAGTTTTTGGTATAGCCAATTTTTGCTCGCAATAATTAAACATTCCGCCAGTTCACTTAATTGGCATAAAATCTGTTGCGTAGGGTATAATTGCAAAGTTTGAGCCCAACAAATGCGAACCATAATATATTGACGAAATAGACGTAATTCACGCATTAAATCTGCTTCGGTTTGGCAAGTCTGTAAAATTATGGATAACCACTGTTGATAATATTTTCCCTCATCAGCTTGTGGCGGTGAAGTATGAATTTTTTCTAACCAATCCGTATGACGAACCAATAATTCCCCCGCAAATCGACTTATAGCACAAACAATCTGTGCGGCTTTACTCTCTGCATTAGGTAGTTGATCAAGTAATAATGCAGATGTCGTTTTGAGTGATACGGGCAAAGGCTTGAATACAGGCATTGGTGACAGCATAATCAGGCTCCTTTTTTCACCTTGATATCATGTTTAGCGTGTACGCCAAAATACCGATGTTGAAAGAGCTACTCTAATTGCATTAGACCAATCATCTAATTTATTTTGTTGTAATTTATTTAATAATATTGACCAAGATTGGAGATATTTTTGATATTGAGACGTTGGATAATAGCCACTAAATAAATACAAGTTAAATAATTGGCGACGTAAGAAAAGGTATTGTACGCGAAATTCCTGCTCATTTTCGATTTCACGAAAGACTTTTTTTAGTTCGCGGCCTGTACGTTCGAGCATTGTATCCGCAAAGCTTTTGAATGGCATCATAAGTTTATGTTTTGCTTTTTCATCACAAAACATTCGCCATTGTTTTAGCTGTAGATAATGTAAAAATTTTAGTTTACTTTGTAGGTATTCCTCTCGCCAAACCACATGTTCAGCTTGATCTGATTGCTGAATAAGAGACTGAACGTGTTCAAGGCATAAGCGTAAAGAATCACTTGCTTTGCGAGGTATAATACATCCCCAGACAAGCCATATCTGGCGGATTAGTGTTAAAGCAGTGAGAACTTGTTTTTTTCCGCCGTTTTGATGTTTATACCAGCATATTTCATTATGCTGCCAATGCGCTAATGCTAATTCTAATGCAGCAATAAATCCTTGTTCAACGGTGAAATCTGATGTCACTGGTAATACCGACAAAAATGAAACCTTTAATGGTTCGGCTAAACCAATCATTTGGTAGCCTCTGAAGGCTTTACTTTGATCAAATAATTTTAATTTACCACAAGGTGCTAGTTGTTCGGCAAATGCCAATAAAGAATCAGCACTTCCTTTTATGAGTTCTAATTCAATTTCATTAATGGGTTTGTGTTGTTCACCAGATGTAATACTCCCTTGATCGTAAACCAATTCAATTTGACTATCTGCATAAACAACTAGCCAACGATGCCGGCGAAAATGTGTACTAAAAAGGAGGTGAACACCTTTGCTTAATGATTCAGGTAATTTTTCATCAGGCCATAAACTTAAGGGTAATTGTGCAATATCGGGTTTTGGTGTTTCCAGTGCAATATTGTACTCAATACGTTGAGATAATCCGCCAGTCACTTTCCCATCCGCTTTTATGGTCATTTCATACTGATTTTGATTTTGCCTTACTCTAAGTCCCATTTTATGATGGTACAAATAGTGATCTGGCGTATCATAATACTCATTCACTAACTGTAAGGTTGATTTTTTTTCAGTTTTAAATTGAGTAAGTATATTCGGTAGGATTTTTTCTATATTTTCACGGGCAAGTAACTTTAACTCAATTTCATTTACCATTTTAACTTTCTCAATAAATTGCAACTGACCTATAGTAAAAACAAAACCCTTTTTGTTTTTTGTTACTTATAAAAAGTGTTTTATGATTAATCTTTGTATAGTGTGTTATGTCTAATATTCTAAATCACAACGTTGTAATTATACCGTAAAATAATAACGATGTATTGACTAACCTGGCGTAAAGTTAAATCAATTAATCAAATTAACAAAGGTAAATTATCACCACAACAGTAGAATGCTTTCCTTAATACAGAAAAAGTAAATTAATAGTGAATATCATTGATCTGCGTTATATTCAGCCTAATTAGTGCTACATTAAGGCTTTCTTCTTTTATCACAATATGCTAAAGATATATTAAATTCTAAGATATCATTGGGTTACTATGTATTAACATAAAAATAGAACCTCCTAGAAATGATTTTTACTATTGTACCTTTAAATCAAACCTTCTACTATTTTGTAATATAATTCTTATGGGAAATAAATGATAATGTCAAAGTACTATTTACGACTAGCAGTACTGTTCAGCTTTATTTTTTCAACTAATGCATTAGCTGACAATAGCTATTATATATCAGAAAACTTATCCACCGTTTTACGAGCTGGTGCTTCTGACCACTTTCGTATAATAGGTAATGTTTTAGCCGGTGAAGAAGTCGTCTTAATCGATGTGAATAATGAGACCCACTATGCTCAAATTAAAACAAGCAAAGGTAAAGTAGGCTGGATTCCATTGAATATGCTAAAAAATGATATTAGCGCCCAAGCTCTTATGCCAAAATTAAAAGAACAAGTGAATTCATTAACATCTGAATTAGATACATTGAAAGCATCTATAGCAGCGACATCTGCGAATTATCTTAAAGAATCTAATGAAAATAAATCATTAATCGATTCTCTTAAGCAAAAAAATGCCTCGCTTGTAGACACGTTAGAGCAAAATAAAGCTGAACTAAGTAAATTAGAAAAACAACTTGACGAAAAACAACTTAATATCGCCTTAAAATGGTGTTTATACGGAGGTGGTGTTGCTGGTGCAGGTTTATTTATTGGCTTGATACTCCCTTATCTGATCCCGCGACGTAAATCACGTGATCGTTGGATGAACTAATGTGATTAACTAATTTTTACAATGCAAGCCAGATGGAGATAATAATGCAGATTTATTTAGTCGGTGGAGCGGTTCGTGATCGTTTACTTGGACGTGATGTTAATGAATTTGATTGGGTTGTTGTTGGTGCAACCCCAGAACTATTATTATCTCAAGGTTTTAAACAAGTTGGACGTGATTTTCCCGTATTTCTCCATCCAGACACGGGGGACGAATATGCATTGGCAAGAACCGAACGGAAAATAGGTAAAGGGTATACTGGTTTTATGTGCTATGCCACACCAGATATTACATTAAAGCAAGATCTATTACGCCGAGATTTGACCATTAATGCAATAGCTCAAGATCAGCATGGTCAATTAGTTGATCCTTTCAATGGTGTACGTGATTTAGAATTACGGCTATTACGTCATGTATCTACAGCGTTTCGTGAAGATCCACTTCGTTTATTACGTGTAGCACGTTTTGCTGCACGTTATGCACATTTAGGTTTTACTATTGCTCCTGAAACATGGCACTTAATGTGTGACATGGTTAAGGCAAATGAGATTGAACACTTAACTGCTGAGCGTGTCTGGAAGGAAACAGAAAAAGCACTCAATACAGACTCTCCACATATTTATTTTCAAGTACTTTATCAATGTGGGGCTTTGGCGATCTTATTTCCAGCATTGCTTCCATTATTTAAAAAAAGTACATCAAAATCATTACCGCACGCTCTTATGGCTCTGTTGGCAGCAAGCCAATTAAGTCAAAATATCGCTGTACGTTTTACAGCATTATATGTTAATGCTTACTCACTTTCAGATCCTTTAACCAAGCAACATATCATGACAATGGCAGCTCATCTACGCTTGCCTATTGAGATTCGTGATTTACTTATACAGGCTGTTTATAGCCATCATGATCTCATTAATGCATTAACGCTTACCGCAGATAAAATAATTGAATTATTTAACCGTATTGATGTTTGGCGTAAACCCCATCTTCTCTCATATTTGCTTTTAATCAGTCAGGCAAATGCCTGTGATCAATATGGTCATCCACCCAAGCAATGGCCACAAAGTGATTATTTACAGCATGCCCTTAACCTAGCAAATACGGTCAAAGCCCAGCAAATAATAGCGAATGGCTTAACTGGTATAGCGATCAAAAATGCAATGAATATGCACAGAATAGAAGTAATCGCCAATTGGCAAGCGTCAAACTTAAACTAATCGTCTGTTTTATGGGCGATTCTACATAAAAATAAGAATCCCAATTAAAATAATTTTATTAAATAAACAATAAATATAGCATTTGTTATATAGTCATTTTTGAATATAAATATTTTATTATACCCTTGTCTATATTCTATATATTCATCTCGTTATTTAAGGTTAGATAGCCAATAAAACAAAATAACCAGACAAATTGGATTAGCAGAGCTTAAACAAGTATTTCAGAGAAAGCTAGTACAAAAAATCTAGAACAAAGATCGTAAAATAATGACTCAATCTATATAAATTAAAACTATACATCGAGCCATTTTATCTAGATGATAAAAGATAATTTTAAGTTAAATTATCTTATTATTTAAGCGATTTTATCATTATCAAAAGCATGAATTTTATATTAAAACTCAAACTGATAAAGCAAATCTAAGGTTTGGGATACACCAGATACCGCTTCAAGATAAAGATTTGACATTAATCGATAACGTAAAGTTAGAGTCGCAAGCGCATCAAATATACCCATACCATATTTAACCTGTAAACCAGGCAAAATATAACCACTGACGACAACCTGAGAATTATCACCGACGCCTTTTGTATCCAGAGAGAGGTTTTTAACACCGAATGTCTCACCAATTTGACCGACAAGTTTACCACTCCCCGCAACACCCAGACCGATCAACATTGATGTCATCATATCTCCATCATTACCAGAGTTATCTAGTCCTTGACCTCGTAATAAATAGGATAATGCCTGTTCCTGAGACATCGCTGGATCAGAAAAAATTTCAATTTTAGGTTGTTCTGCCAATCCGGTAACCTTTATGCCAGCCGTAACATTATTTTCTGTTGAATCAGGATTTCGAATAGCTTCAATTTCTAATCGTGGCTGGGAAGGCGCACCAGCAAAAATGAGGAGTCCTTTGCGTATTAAGAGATCTTGACCATATGCCTTAAAACGTCCTTTTGGAATATCAACTTGTCCATGCAGCTCTATACCATTTTGCTCCTGTTTAACACGTAAAATACCAGTAAGATTAGCATCTAAACCAAATGCATCAATTGAAACATCAGGGCCGATTTCCAAATAAATATCTGTATTAATTTGAATTGCCTGCTTTTGTTTAGTTACAGGCTGAAGTCGTGCATCAAGTATAACTTCATCAGATGATACCGTTACAATACTCGGCGGCAGTTCTTCAATAACAACATTGGCCCAAGGCACAGTAACTTTACCCGTTAAATCAACCGATTTTGCTGTTGCGGTTACCATGATATCAGGTGAAATATCAACTTTCATAGTCGGTGATAGCGAAATACGAATTTTATTTCCTTTTGCAGTAATATTTGCACGAAGATCGTCTGTTCTATCCCAACTCGCATTCCCATTAATGTCTAGATTACCATTTGCAGTTGAAATTTTGCCAACGAGTATCGAGCGTGAACCATTAAATTCTAAACTAACATGACTATTTTTCACTGAAACAGGCAGCGCCATAAGCCCAAGACCAAAGTTATCAAGTTTCAGTTGTCCATTAATTCTTGGGCGTACAAGATCGCCAGCCAATCGTAATTGGCCTTCTACTGTTCCATTAACTGATTCATTATGGTTTAAAATAGGCTGCAAATCCTTTAGTGATAATTGAGTTAAGGAAATACCACCAGAAATAATACGGTTTTTTTGTGGATCATTTATTTGAATGGCACCATTAAATGTACCATTGTTGCGCAGTTTGATATTCCAGTTAAGCTTTGCTTTTTGATCTTTTAAAGTACTATCAACTGTAACTGTATCGAACTGTAACGGTAATGATGCTTGACCTACTTTTGTTTTAATACTTACGTTGTTACTACCTAATTGCAGGTTTACTTTAGGTAAGGTGTCATTTTTTTGCCAACTCGCTGCTGCACTACCCGTAAATATCCCCGTGAGCACCATATCTTTCTGAAGGTTATTTAGCATCACTAGATCGAAACGTTTAACTGCTAAATTGATATTACCACTAGACCCAATATCTATTGGTTTATCAAAACAAACCTCTGCATTTGCGTTTAACCAACAATGCGATGTCATTGTAAACTTTTTTTGGCTTGCTATATAATTCACTTTGCTACTTTGATTAAGTTGCCATAACCCCACCGGAGTTTTAAATTGCGTTTTTGTTAGTATTCCTTGCCAATTACCTTTGTTTCGATCAAATTTTCCGGTCAAATTCATTGATGCCACTATGGGCTTGCCATCCGCTGTAAATGTAAACTTATGTTGTTGTTCATTACCAGTCAGATTAAGTGAAATCGTTTTATACAAAATGTCATTTTGTTGCAATCCAGTGATGGATAGCTTAGTCTGTCCAGCGATCTGAGTGGCTGAAGTAATATTTGCCAAAAGCTCTACATGATTTATCATCAATGTTTGCCAATGTAATTGATTAGCTATAATATTGGCATCAAGTTGTGGTGCCTTTTGAGTTCCTCGTAATTGTACAGAGCCATTAATATCACCATGTAGTTCCGGTAAAATATCAGAAAGAGTAGGAGCATTGATTATTGCATTTAAGGCTATTTTTGAATTAATGCTTCCATTAACATCTGCTCTATTTTTTCCTAACTGTATAAGTAAATTAGATATATCCCATTGACCTGCAGCATTACCTTTAATTGCACCAGAAAGTGTCAATAATTTTTGTTTTATATTCCCTTTAATTAATATAGGCGCAATAGCTAACTGCCAGTTACCCCCGTATAAACTCCCCTTTACCTGCAAATTACCATTGAGTTGTGCAGGCCATTCTGGCCACTGTTTTTCTGTCTTAATATTATCAATAGCAAGTCCTGCTCGCCAACTTATTGCTTTTGACCACGAAATTAAGCCATTTAGTTCAAGTTTACCCTGTAATAAATTTAGCAATAATTGATTTATTTCAAATTGTTGTGTATTACCTTTACCTTTGAGCGTAATGGTTGTTGCAGGTATTTGTTTACCTGTAATAGATGATGTCAATCCTAATTTAAAATTTTCGGCATGACCCGTTAAATTAATATTAAGTTTATCAATTTGATAGTCGATCGCGCCGCTCAAAGGCCATTTTAAGTAATTACTCGATACATTTAATGTAAGGGGTAAGCCTTTTTTTGCTAATTGCGTTTTTAAATTAATTTGAGCTCGTTGTGGCCCTGAACTATTTAGTGATAATACTAATTCAGATAATAAGCTTCCTTTAACATGCGCTTTAATGCGTTCTCCTTTTAAACCGTCAGCATAAATATCACTGTTTAATGTCAGTTCTAAAGGCCAGGTTTTAGCTAATTGTGCCTGTCCACGTAGGTATATACTTCCTAATGTCGTATGAACAAGTAACTTTTCTAAATGCAAATGACTATCAACTAAACTACCAGAAAAGTTTAGTGACGTTATATTAAATGCTTTTCCTTTGATGATAGATACCGCAACACCATCTAATTGTTGAATTGAGATATCAATAGGTAAACGGATTGCTTCTAAGTCAGATAAAACTGGCTTATTAAAAAACGTTTTAACTTGTTCGCCGAGTGATTGTGATAACCCAGGATCTTTATTTGCTACTTCTTGCGTTGTCGACTCGGGTAAAGTGACAATGAGTTTTTCTACTCGACTAGGTAAAACATTAATCATTTTACCTTGCCAATTTGCACCACTGACAAAACGATCCAGTTTTACGCTTACCGTCTGATCAACGTTCACATAAAGATTTGTTATATCGATTGCCTGCAAAAAAAGAGGAAAAGGCAATTGTATATTTTCAACCGGAGTCTGTTTTTCAGGTATCGATGATGGATTATCACTAAATTGACTAGGATCAACCGTGACTTTAACATTACGCGTTATTAGATGATCTATACATAATTTGCTATGAACTATACAGGAGAAATTGGTCGATAATTTTAGTTCGCCTATTTGAACGTCTAGTCCAGGCATTACATAACGTGCATCAATAATGTTTAAATCATGTAAATCGCCTTCAACATTCGAAATAGTCAATCCCGGAACAATTCGATCTGCTTGAGTTAGTAAAAAATGTATGCCTGTTTGTGTCAATAATAAATAGGCTAGTCCGCCAAGCAAAAATAGAATCAAAAAAAGAAAAATAATACTTAATTTTTTTAATATACTCATAGTTCAGAACCTAATCCAATATAAAATTGGATATTTTTAGTCTTATTTTTATCCTTTATCGGTTTAGCAATATCCAATTTAATTGGTCCAATGGGTGATACCCAACGAATACCCGTACCCATACCATATTTCAGGTCATCACGGTTAAAATCATTTACAGCTTCTCCGGTATCTGCAAAAACGGCTCCCCACCATTTACCCGTAACGTTATATTGATATTCGAGCGACCCTGTTACCATTCTTGTACCACCGGTTAATTGACCTTTACTATTGACTGGTGAAATAGACTTATATTTATAACCTCGGATACTTCTATCGCCCCCAGCAAAAAAACGCATCGAAGGTGGTACACGCTGAAAATTATTTGTTTCAATCCAACCATAACTCGCGCGAAATAAAAAACGGTGTTTTGCATACCATGTTCTAATCCACATATTTTGAGCTTGAAAAATAAAAAAATCGACATCCGAACCCATTGCAGAATTGGATACATCGATGGAGTAACGTTGACTATCACCCCATACAGGCATCAAGCCCCCACGTTGGCGAGTACGGCTTAATGTAGCTCCAGGATAAAGTAACATACTTTTTTCACTTTGATTCGCTTGGGTAAAATTATCTAATTTCCAATTCAAACTTACGGAACGTTGCCAGCTATTTGATATATTCCAAAAACGTGAAACACTTGCTACTGCCGAATTCGATAATGTATCGTTTTGATCTTCTCGCTTGTAGCCTGCTTGTAATACATAAGAGTGCTCAAGAACATTTTTTTCAAGAGGAATTGTGTATGAAAAATCAATAGATTGTTCAGGAGCGGACAAACTGATATTCGTCTCAATACTATGGCCTCGTGCATTTAACCAAGGCTTTGTCCAGGTTGTTGTAAATCGTGTACCTACATCTGTTGAATAACCAATACCAGTAGAAACAATATTTTTATTACGACGAACCAAAACGGCATCTATTGGCAATACAGTTGTTGTTTCAACTTGCTCAAAATTAGGTGAAGCAACAACCGAAGAAAACCAATTAGTGGAAGAAAGTCGACGATTTAACTCTGATAATTGTTCTGCATCATAAGGATCCCCTTCTTTAAATGGCACAAGATTTTGTAAATATTTTTCTTGGATTTGTGAACCCCTAAAATTTACTTTACCAAATTTATAACGAGGCCCACTATCAAATTGGATATTCCAAAAAGCCTGGTTAAGTTGTGGCGACACAGCTAGTTGATGTTGGATAAATTGTGCATTAAAATAACCTTTATTTACTGACAAATTCGTCAGCGAACTACGAAAGTTATCATATTTGCCATGATCGAGAATATCGCCTTTATTAGGTAGCTGTTGCTGAGTTAACATGATATAATCGCGATCCGTGGCGGCATCGCCACCAATTAAAACATTTGTTGCTTCTATATAAACTGGGTTACCAGGATTAACATGCACAACTAGTAGGGGCGCACCCGTTAGAAATTGTTGCGATTCTTCAAAGTGGATCTCTGGATGATAATATCCTTTGGCTCGTAGGCCTTTTTTAATAGCATTTATGATTTGTTGTTTTAATTGTTGATTAATTATTTCGTCTCTAATTGATATCATTGATACCATGCCTTTTACATTTGCAGCTAAATCACCGAATAAACCTTGAACATCAATTTTTATTTCCGTTGATGGTACTACCGGTATAATAAAAGACAGCATATAGAATGGAAAATTGTACACTATATCTCCTGCTCACAACGCTATTGTTTGATTCGCTATAATGAAATAAATTTAATGATGATTAAAAATTTATTATATTAATCATAATGATAAAAATTGAGTGATTGTATATATGATCGCATTTCTGTATTAGTTAATAAAATAGTGTTTTTTACTAAATTGCCTTCTTTATATAATGCGAGTAAATTATAAAAATGTAGAGCACCTATAAATTATCTAATAATCACTTACCAATAAATATATTTTTATTATAAACGGAAATAAGTCATTACGTGAGATTTGGAGTAACAATAATTTATTCTTATAATTTATATTAACAAACATCATTCGACCTATTCATAATAAAAATATAACAATCTGACACGAAACGATTAATAACTGTTATAATGCAAATTATTTTCTTATTTAAAGTTATGCTTTACTTATATAAATGACGCACTAATAAATTCACCTTAATGGAAAACCTAGTGATTAACTTATGTTAAATAGCTTATTACTCATTATTATACTAATTCTTATCAGCTCTTTTTTTTCTTTATCCGAAATGTCACTTGCTGCTTCCAGAAAACTTAAGCTAAAGCAAATGATAGATGAAGGTAATATCAACGCACAATATGTTTTAAAGTTACAAGATAATCCAGGTGTCTTTTTCACGGTAGTACAAATTGGTATTAATGCAGTCGCTATTCTTGGCGGTATTGTAGGCGACACCATGTTTTCGCCTTATATTCAGGAATATTTGACTGATTTTGTCTCTGTTGAAACAGCAACACAAATAGGTTTTATTGTTTCATTCTCATTAGTAACAAGTTTATTTATTTTATTGGCAGATTTAATGCCCAAACGGCTTGGTATGCTTGCACCCGAGGCAATTGCTGTTCATATTGTTACGCCTATGCGTTTTTGTTTATTAATTTTTCGACCCTTAGTTTGGGTTTTTAATGGAGTGGCAAATCTATTATTTGGCTTGTTTGGTATCTCTACAGTGCGTAAGGATGATCTCACCAGTGACGATATCCATGCTGTTTTCGAAGCGGGTGCGATTTCAGGCGTATTACGTAAACAAGAACATGAATTAATTGAAAATGTATTCGAGTTAGATTCAAGAACTGTACCTTCGGCAATGACAATGCGTGAAGATGTTGTTTATTTTGATCTTGACGAACATGAAGATACGATTAAAGACAAAATTGCTAACCGTCCTCATTCTAAATTTCTGGTTTGTAAGGATTCTATTGATCAAGTTGTTGGTTATGTTGAATCAAAAGATCTTCTTAATCGCGTATTAAATGGTCAAACATTGACGTTAAAAGATGGTGTACAAATCCATACCGTTTTACTCATTCCAGATACTTTAACACTTTCTGAAATGCTAGATAGTTTTAAAAGTGCCGGAGAAGATTTAGCTGTTATTCTTAATGAATATGCATTAGTCGTTGGTATTATTACATTAAAAGATGTTATGACTACACTTATGGGGGGAATTATTAATCAAGGTGAAGAAGAACAAATTGTCTCTCGTGATGCTGATTCATGGTTGATAGATGGTACTACGCCAATTGACGATGTAATGCGATTCCTTAATATCGATAGTTTTCCTCATGCTGAAAATTATGAAACTATTGGTGGATTTATGATGTACATACTACGAAAAATCCCTAAGCGTACAGATTATGTTAAACATGACCGTTATAAATTTGAAGTTGTTGATATTGATTGTAATAGAATTGATCAATTATTAGTGACTCGCATTGAAAAAACAGCCTTGTCAACCAACGAAACATCATTAGTCGCTGAAAACCATGTTGATGAAGAAAATAATAATAATTAACTTTTCTAAAACTTTATTCTTAATCAAACAGAATCAGTTACAATACTGATTTTGTTTTCGGTACGTAATAATATGTTTTATTATCTTGTACATAAGTATTTCACTGTATATAGCATGAATTAAAGATATCATTACCTATACTGTTCTCATCATAATATCTTTTCTAATAATCTTTTATTTTTATGGCAAGTCGTTTAAATAACAATGATTTTTTTAGTTAAGCCATAATTAATTTCATTTATTAGCTCTATTACTGCTTTTTGTTTAATGAATAATCCCTTTACTAGTAAGTATATTGATAATCACTTTATCTTTTTAAGGTTCTTAATTAATTATCATCTCTGTCTATTTATGATACGGCTCTATAAGGGGTAAGTTTTTTGATTAAATCGACTGTCGCTACGCAGTATTTAGGATTAAGCAGTGACTCAACAGGCTGATAACATAGTGGTAAACCTTGCCAGTTTGTTACCATACCTCCTGCAGCACAAACAATTGCTTGACCTGCTGCAGTATCCCAAATCGAAGTTGGATGAAATTGAGGATAAACTTGAGCAACACCTTCAGCAATAAGGCAAAATTTAAGGGAAGATCCCATACGTTGATGTTGATAATGTCCTAATCGATGTAAATAAGGCGCCATATAAGGATCTGTTCCAACTTTACTTGTGACTACATTTATAGGATCATTTTTATCAAGGCAGACAATCGTTTGGCGTTTATTATCGTACATTTTCCAAGCTAATTTATGGTGTGGTCGATTTTCCGCTGCATAAAGTGTATCAAATACAGGTGCATAAATTACGCCTAACTCAGCAATTCCTTGATTAATCAACGCAATATTAACAGTAAATTCCTCTCCATTATTAATAAATTCACGTGTACCATCTAACGGATCAATTAACCAATAACGCTGCCAATGACGACGAATTGACCAGGGAACGGGATCTTCCTCTGATAATAGTGGAATTTCTGGGGTAAGCTGCATTAACTTTTTGCTAATAATCTGATGCGCCTGTATATCAGCAATCGTCACTGGCGACTTATCCGCTTTAATATGAATATTAAGCGGTTTAGTTTGTTGATAATATGTCATAATTCGTTCACCGGCTTCACGCGCGATTAAACTTATCTCATTGATCAAAATGGCGCACTCCATATATAAATTGACTCAATTGATTAATTATATGTTATGAACTACTAATTTCCAGTTGCCCAATTGCTCCTCTATCCGCATACTCAAGTGTTTGACTACCAAACAAGAATGGATATTTCTCAGTAGAAAACTGGATAAATCTGACTAATAATTCAATTTGGCCATTCACCCATACGGTATCCTTCCAACCAGCATCATCTGCTGTAGGTAAGTTACCATTACGACTTTTTACTAAAAAGATCGCACCCTGGATATAAAAAGATTGCGGTTTTTCTGCTTGAATAATCCAAGTTTCTATACTGCCTATTTTGACTTTTATATCAATACGCTTGTTATCCCAAACAGCACCATTAATCGCAGCTGGATAATTTAATTTTATTACTCTAGTTCGCACATTCGTAAATTCAGGTAGTGCATGTATTTTATGAAACGCTGCGGGAAGTGGTTCAGCCACACGATTACTATTTGCCAGTGTTATTAACGTAATGACTTTATTAGAAATGAGTTTGTTTGACCTTTCAAAAGGGATACCGAGTCGTCCCATTAACATAACTTGGTTATTTGTTATTAATGAAACTTGCTTATTCGCTATCATTTTAATTAATATTTCACGCCGTTCTCCAGGTGCGAGCGATACTTGATCAACAATAAGAGGTTTTTCAAGTATTCCTTGGTCACTCGCTATTATAACAAAAGCCTCATTAGTATTTAGTTTTAATTTATAACGACGCGCATTAGAAGCATTTAATAAACGTAATCTTACCCAACCGGCAGGTACCGTAATGTGTGGATTAAATACACCATTCGTTAATAATGCTTCACCTGTAAAACCTTCATCTTCTGGGTTATAAACTAATTCATTAGTAAAGGTAAAATGCTTATCCTGAATAATAACAGGAATATCATCAATACCATAATTCTGGGGAAATAATTGCTGTATAGGATCATCATCACTAATAATACACATTCCAGCCAAACCATTATAAACTTGTTTACCCATTAAACCAGGGGTACTGGCGTGATACCAACAGGTCGTTGCAGGTTGACGAATAGGAAAAACAGGTGACCAATCTGATTGTGGTGTCATAATGCGATTCACATTACCTATGATACTTGCAGGTACATTTAATCCACTAAATGTTAAAGAAATAGGCTGATCCAGCTGATTACTGCAAATAATTTTTGTATAGTCACCTCTATTAATACGAATAGTAGGACCTAAATATAAGCCATTAAATCCCCATACTGTCAAATGCTCTCCAGGAAAGAACTGCCATTGACAACGTTGTAAAGACAAAAATAAAGGTTGTCCACGCGTTGATTCTAATAAAGGGGGAATAGGTAAAGAACTATTTTGTTTAGCATAACTTTTTACTGGTAGTAATCCACTAATACATGAAAGGCCAAACGCCTTGAGTAACTGGCGTCGACTCAGTGACATAAAATCTCCTTATAATAAAGCCGCTCACTCAATTTAACTATTTTTCTCTAATTAGAATAAAACATAATTAACTATTTATTATGTCAGCATTAACACTCATAAAGTAGCCGTTCCTCTTTAAGTAAACTCACTTATTAAGATGGCTACACAAAATGGTTTAAGGGGAACTGATACCTTTTTGTCTTATATATGATGCTGTTTTTGCATTACAGCCTCACGTTCTTTCACTTCTTTGTCAAGTTCAGCGATTTTTTCGATCATTATATCGCGACAGTATTCAGATAACTCCCGAATATTATCTTTATGATATGCAGATGTATCAATAGGTGGTAGCATTTCTACAATAACCCACCCGTTCGACCAACGATTTAAATTTATTTTGTTTGATGTTGTTGAAACACAAATAGGCACAATAGGTACACCTGTAGCAATGGCAGTATGAAATGCTCCTGTTTTAAATGGCATTAAACCGCGACCACGACTACGTGTACCTTCAGGGAACATCCAAATAGAAAGATCGCGTGCTTTCATTTGCTCAACTATTTGCGCAATCGTACCATGTGATTTTGCTCGATTATTACGATCAATTAAGATATTACCTGTTAGCCAATACAATGGGCCAAAAAAAGGTATCCATACTAAACTGCGTTTGCCAACGGTTACCGTTCCTAGCTGTACTGCACCTGCGGCAGTGATTAAATCATAATTATTCTGATGATTAGCAATATAGACACAATTACCTAAATGGGCCGCATTATCTGGTAATCGTGTTTCTACTTTCAATCCAAATAAAGGTGCGAGTTTTGCAAATAACCGACCAAATACATATGCATGACGTGGATTTCTTGGGCTAAATAAACAATAAATTGATCCCAAAATACAAATTATTAAACATAAAGGTAGTAATATAATAACCCGCAAGAAAAATAGCATAAAAAAGCCTCTTGTATTCATTATTATGCAGTATACGCACTTGCTAAACAATAACAATACATCATTACAATATTAGCTATATCCTTATTAAAACACGAAATAAGCCTAGTTTAAGAAAACGCCACTATAATTCAATTAGTGGCGTAAATAGTAATATGGTCAGCATAACCCACATTCAACTACTTTGTTAATTATGTTTGTGAATGAGTAATTCCAGATGGTAGATTGATCTCAATTTTATCAATTCGCTGTAATCCTCTTGGTAAAAGATTACCTTTTCGGCCTCGTGTAGATTTATATTTTTCTAACTCTGCAGGCCGTAAAGTTAGTTTACGCTTACCAACAAATAATGTTATGGATGCTTCTGCTGATAGTAATGTTAGCCAGGCTATACTGTCAGAACCATCAGCCAGTTGTGGCGGTAAAATTGAAATAATCTTGTTTCCTTTACCTTTTGATAAAACAGGCAACTCCATGACTGGAAATAATAACATTCGTCCAGACTGGGTAATAGATAATAATAGGGAGTCATTGTTATCTATTAATAGTGGTGATAAAAGTGTACTATGCTGTGGTAATGTTAATATACTTTTACCATTCCGATTACGGGCTATAAGATCATTAAATTTACAAATAAATCCATAGCCTGCATTAGACGCCATCAATAATTGCTGCTCCTCTTTCTCCATTAGCATATATTCAATTTTAGCTCCTGGTGGTAAGGATAGTTTACCTGTTAAGGGTTCACCTTGACCTCTGGCAGAAGGTAAACTTGTAGGATCTAATGCATAACTACGTCCTGTTGAATCAATAAAAACCACGGGTTGATTTGTTTTACCACGAACGGCAGCTTTAAACATATCACCAGCTTTATAATTAAGACCTTTTGGATCAATATCATGCCCTTTCGCGCTTCTTATCCATCCCATTTCGGATAAAATAACAGTCACAGGTTCTGAGGGCACAAGATCATTTTCACTGATCATTTTGGCTTCTTCACGTTCTTTTAATGGCGAACGACGAGGATCTCCAAATACCTTAGCATCTGCTTGTAATTCTTTTTTAATGAGATTTTTTAATTTCTTCTCAGAAGAAAGTAATTCTTCCAATAAAGAACGCTCTTTTGCTAATTTACTTTGCTCCGCTCGAATATTCACTTCTTCAAGCTTTGCTAACTGTTTCAATTTTAACTCAAGAATAGACTCGGCTTGCGTCTCTGATAATGAAAAACGGCTAATTAACTCTTTCTTAGGGTTATTCTCATAACGAATAAGATTAATAACCTCATCGAGGTTCATAAAAGCAATTAACATTCCTTCCAGGATTGTCAAACGCTTAATAATTTTATCGAGACGATAAGACAATCGACGAGTTACGGTTTGTCGACGATATATCAACCACTCAGTAAGCAATTCGACTAAGCCTTTAACAGCAGGACGACCATCTAATCCTAACATATTTAGATTAATTCGATAGCTTTTTTCTAAATCGGTTGTAGCAAATAAATGACTCATCATTTGATTAACATCTATACGATTAGACCGAGGGATCAATACTAAACGTGTAGGATTTTCATGATCAGATTCATCACGTAAATCCTCGATCATAGGCAATTTTTTTGCCTTCATTTGATTAGCAATTTGCTCAATTATTTTGGCACCAGAAACCTGATGTGGTAATGCCGTGATTACAATTTCTCCCTCTTCTTTACGCCAAATAGCACGCATTCTTATTGAGCCTTTACCCAATTTGTAAATTTTTTTAATTTCATTGTGAGGCGTAATAATTTCGGCTTCCGTAGGATAATCAGGACCTTGAATACATGTCATTAACTGATCGAGATTAGAATCTGGCTTTTCCAATAACATTATTGCGGCTTTTGTGACCTCATCTAAATTATGTGGAGGAATGTCCGTTGCCATACCAACGGCTATACCAGTAGTACCATTCAATAATATATTGGGCAACCTCGCGGGCAATGCTTTTGGTTCTTGAACAGAACCATCAAAATTAGGTATATAATCAACGGTTCCTTGCCCTAATTCATCTAATAATAAGTCAGCATAACGAGATAAACGTGATTCTGTATAGCGCATTGCAGCAAATGACTTAGGATCATCAGGCGATCCCCAGTTACCTTGGCCATCAACCAACGGGTAACGATACGAAAAAGGTTGTGCCATCAATACCATTGCTTCGTAACACGCGCTATCACCATGAGGGTGATATTTACCTAATACATCTCCTACCGTGCGAGCAGATTTTTTATGTTTCGCATTTGCATCTAAGTTCAATTCTGACATAGCATAAATAATGCGACGTTGTACGGGTTTTAGTCCATCACCAATAAAAGGTAGCGCACGATCCATGATGACGTACATCGAATAATTAAGATAAGCATTTTCAGTGAACTGACGTAACGCTACACGCTCAATATTGTCATCTTGAGTCATATCACTCATAACCTATTTTTTCTCACTTAACATTAGTAAAATATGTAAATATCGTCACTGGATAATAAATTGGAAATAATCAGACGGTAAGATCGATTAGATCACCTTTTTCCTGCAACCAATTGCGTCGATCATCAGAACGTTTCTTTGCTAACAGCATATCCATCAATCCTAGCGTGCCTTGCTCATCATCTAATGTAAGCTGTACTAAGCGTCGCGTATTTGGATCCATTGTTGTTTCTCGCAACTGCATAGGATTCATTTCGCCTAACCCTTTGAAACGTTGTACATTAGGTGTTCCTTTTTTACGCTTTAGTTGTTCAAGAATACCTAACTTTTCATCTTCATCTAAGGCATAGAAAACATCTTTACCCAAGTCAATACGATAAAGTGGTGGCATTGCAACAAAAACATGCCCTTTTTCAACCATATATTTAAAATGTTTTACAAATAGGGCACATAATAACGTCGCAATATGCAACCCATCAGAATCGGCATCAGCTAATATACAAATTTTACCATAACGCAATTGGCTAAGATCCTCACTATTAGGATCTATACCAATAGCAACAGAAATATCATGAATTTCCTGAGATCCTAAGACTTCATCAGAAGAAACTTCCCACGTATTCATGATTTTGCCTTTTAATGGCATTATTGCCTGAAAATCGCGATCACGCGCCTGTTTAGCCGATCCTCCCGCCGAATCACCTTCAACTAAAAATAACTCTGTCTTAGTCAGATCTTGTGAAGAGCAATCTGATAGTTTCCCTGGTAATGCAGGTCCACTAGTCAGTTTTTTTCTTACAACTTTTTTTGCTGCACGTAACCGATTTTGCGCACTGGAAATTGCCATTTCAGCCAATTTTTCAGCTAGTTGTATATGTTGATTTAACCATAGGCTAAAAGTATCTTTTACTACGCCAGATACAAATGCAGCACATTGTCTTGATGTAAGACGATCTTTCGTCTGACTTGAAAATTGCGGATCTTCTAATTTAATTGAAAGAACATAAGCACAGCGTTCCCAAATATCTTCTGCACTTAATTTAACCCCACGCGGTAACAAGTGATGAAATTCACAAAATTCGCGCATCGCTTCAAGAAGCCCTTGACGTAATCCATTAACATGAGTTCCGCCTTGTGGTGTTGGGATCAAATTGGCATAACTTTCTGTTAATAGTTCACCACCTTCAGGTAGCCACAATAATGCCCATTCAACAGCTTCGTTATCAGAAGTAAAAGAACCGACAAAAGGTATTTGAGGTAATGTTTCGAGACCGTTGACAGCTGCTATTAAATAATCAGTTAAACCATCATCATAGCACCAACGTTGTTCGGTACTGTTAATATGATCTGTAAAAATAATTTCGGTACCTGGGCATAATACTGCTTTTGCTTTTAAAACATGTATTAATCTTGATACTGAAAATCGTGGTGTATCAAAAAAGTGTTCATCTGGCCAAAAACGAACTTTTGTACCGGTTTCTTTAACCTTACACGTTCCTGTTACGGTTAAATCACTTACTTTATCACCATTTTCAAAAGAAATACTGAATTGCTGTCCACCACGTTTGACGTCGACATTAACACGTTTTGATAAAGCATTAACGACCGAAATACCAACGCCATGTAATCCACCTGAAAACTGATAATTTTTATTAGAAAATTTACCGCCTGCATGTAATCGACATAAGATTAATTCAACTGCAGGAATGCCATGATCAGGATGAATATCAACTGGCATACCTCGTCCATCATCAATCACTTCTAGTGATTGATCCGCATGGAGAATAACGTGAATATGTCGAGCATGACCAGCTAACGCTTCATCAACACTATTATCGATAACTTCCTGTGCTAAATGGTTTGGCCTTGTTGTATCAGTATACATGCCTGGCCGACGGCGAACAGGCTCTAAACCTTCAAGTATTTCAATAGAGTTCGCATTGTAACTGGAGTGTGTCATTTTGTTATATATAAACTCATGTAATTAAATCTGATGAAAATCATTCCTCATTATACTATGTTTAATTCGGAAAATCAGACTATTAGGATGATTATGTTGTGGTAATACCAAGAAAATCGATTATCTGCGCACAATAATAATCAAAACCAACAAAACTATGGTTACCACCGGACTCAATAGTTTGACGACATGATGCATAATATGCAATAGCCTGACGATAATCTAAAATTTCATCACCTGTCTGTTGTAATAACCAAATTAAATCAGGCGATTCAAGCTCATCAATTTGCATGACTTTTAAATCATGAAGATGTTGTAGTTGTAAAATATTTTGTTGGCCTGTATAAGGATTTTCATTGGTACCAATATAATCGAGCAATAAATCATAAGGTTTAACAACGGGGTTAATTACCACGGCTGGTAACATAAAGCATTGTGAAAGCCAAGTTGCATAGTAACCACCAAGTGACGCACTGACGATCCCTAATGATTGTCCTGAGTGTTCCAGAACAATTTGCTCAATTAAATCAGCAACATCAGCTGGATAAAGTGGCAATTTAGGAACAATCATATTTACGTTAGGATGATATTTAGTTAAATAGTTTCGCAATATTGTTGCTTTTGTTGATCGAGGAGAACTATTAAACCCATGTAAATATAATATGTTATTCATTAATATCCCTCTGAATCCATATCGGGCTGAAAAGTATTATCTACTAATCGATAAACGGTTGTTTGAATAGAGCCATTTGGCCGTAACTCTATCTCTCGCCAACCAGGGGCCTGAAAATCTAGTGCAAAATGTGTACTATGAGGTTTAAATTGAACACAAGTAGAAGGTGAAGATAAAACACGTCGCCCATTCCATGGTAAATCTAGTTCCTGGTGAATATGACCACATAATATTGTTGCTGCTAGTGGATGGCGATTAAGAACATTATCAAGCATATGTGAATTCCTTAAGCGGTGTTGATCAAGCCAGTGACATCCAGATACAATAGGATGATGATGTAGCAAAACGACAGTATGACGGTGAGCGTATTTTGTTAATTGATTATCTAACCACTCTAATTGATAATCACTTAGTTCACCATAAGCGGAATCATTTACCTGGCTATCAAGAAGAATCAAATACCAATGCTCACCTAATAAAACATGTTTTGATTGTACGATACCATGATCATTAAACACATCAATCATCGCAGGTTGAAAATCATGATTTCCAGGCAACCATACACATGGTATAGACAATTTTGAGATCCCTTCTGCAAAATGTTGATATGCTCGTATTGAATGATCTTGTGCTAAATCCCCTGTTGCAACAATTAAATCATAAGGCTTTGCCTGCATCATTAATATCTTTAAAACAGCATGATAACTTTGATAAGTATTAATACCGAGTAAAGTGCCATTTACTTGTTCAAATAAATGGGAATCAGTTAGTTGTAAGATCCGCATTGTTGCGTTATTTATCGCTGTAATTTGCAAAAGGCTTTCCAAATAATGTCCTTTAATTCTTATTAACTAGTAAGTAACCTCTAATATCATAAATTAATTTATTGAACCTTAACTAAACCATATTTAAAACAATAAGTTAGCCAATTTGCAAGAAAATAATTTATTTGATGTTTTTCATCACGTTGATGCAAATGTTTATTAGGATAATCGTATTTCGCTTTAAACCGCGATATTTGTTGGCTTGCACAGACTTCAGCGATTAATGCATCATGATAAAGTCTCACAATAAGTTCCGGTAAGTGCCAATAACTTATTCTTGGTGCTATTTGTTGTATCTTAATTAATGTTGTATAACGTGTTTGTTCTTCAATACTCAGCTGGTATTCGTTTAGTCCAATTTGATATACAATTATCTGGCCTATTTGACGTTGCCGAGGAAGAAGTCTATATAATTGCGCGTAATTTACTTCATACAACCGCATCATAGCCGGAAAATCAGGAATATATTTTTTTATCCTGTGTTTTTCAGTTAGTGCCATCTAACAGTTATCCCCCTTTTACATCGGCTTAACCAAATAAGTTATATTATTTATTAATTATCTTACCGTATGTCAAAAAAAATTCATTCTTATTGAGCATAAGAACATTTTTATTTGTTATTAAGATCGTCATTTTCGAGCCAAGCTCGACGAACTTCTTGTAAATGCAACTGTAGCCACTGTATAGCAATTATTGAGGCTGCATTATCAATGATACCTTGTTCAACCCAATGAAATGCTTGCTGCCTATCCACGACATGAACTCGGATATCTTCATTCTCTTGAGCTAATCCGTGTATGCCGCCAGCAATGGAAGCATCGACTTCCCCAATATAAATAGTTAAACGCTCACTTGTTCCACCAGGGCTTGCTAAATAACTCATAATTTGTCGACAACGTCCAACATTTAGTCCAGCTTCTTCAGCTGCTTCACGTCGACAAACGTGTTCAATTTCCTCTCCTGGTTCAATCATGCCTGCAATTAACTCTAATAACCATGGTGTCTTACTTGTTTCTTGTGCCGCAATTCTTATTTGTTCAATTAAAACAAGTTGATCTCGTTTAACATCATAAGGTAATAATACAGCAGCATGGCCACGTTCAAATACTTCTCGTGAAATAATATCACTCATACCACCATTAAATAATCGGTGACGAAACCGATATAATATTAAAGAAAAAAAACCTTTATATAACGGTCTTTTTTCAATAAACTCTATATCTTCCTTTCCAAAGGATACAGGCAACTTTTTATCAGGCATTGTTTACTCCTTATATTATTAATTAATAAGTTATAATATAAATAATCGCGTGATAACAAAGCGATATTAGCTAACAATAATAAACCTATTATGCCGTAGGCCTATATAAATCTATATAACTCGCTTTGTGTATTGCTATTACAATTAATAAGTATAGTCGCCCCATGATTAGGGAAAAAACGACGCATGTTATACATACTCAAATGTAATTTTTATGTAAATATAATCTAATGGCACATAATGCTACCTTTTCTATTAAATTAGCTCTGCTATAATCAGCCGGTTATATTTACTTTTACTTAATGCAGAATGATAACTGCTGGACAAAGGATTACTCATGAAGAAACTGCTTTCTCTCCTGATCAGCTTAAGCCTTGGTGGTTTTACAATAAGTGCACAAGCTGAAAATTTGTTGCAGGTATATCAACAAGCCAGAAGTAATAATCCCGAATTATTTAAATCCGCTGCTGATCGCGATGTTGCCTATGAAAAAATCAACTATAGTCGTGGTTCATTACTTCCATTTCTCGGGTTAAGCGGTAGTTATACGATAAACCGTGGTTTCCGTGGCTCTGATGATAATATTGGCACAAACGCTACTCGTGGTGGTGTGTCTCTGAAACAATCTATTTTCAATATGGCTAATTGGTTTCAATTATCAGTTGCCGAACAAAATGCAGCAATTGCCGATATTGCTTATAATTTAGATGAACAAACATTAATGCTGAATTCCGCAACAGCTTATTTCCAGGTATTGCGTGCAATAGATGCATTAAGTCAAATTAGTGCACAAAAGTCCGCAATAGGGCAGCAACTTGAGCAAACTAAACAACGCTTTAAAGTGGGTTTAGTTGCAATAACTGACGTTCATAATGCGCAAGCTGAGTACGACAATACATTGGCTCAAGAAGTTATTGCTAAAAATAATCTTGATAATGCTACAGAAGCATTACGTGAAATTACTGGCGTAACCTACGATCAACTTAATTCACTTGATACCAAACGCTTTAAAATGGTTAATTCGCCAGAAATTGATGGCTTATTAACGCAAGCTGAAAAAAGTAATTTAACCTTGATTAAAGCTCGATTGAATCAAGAAATGGCTAAGAAAAACATTAGACTTGCACAATCTGGTCATTTGCCAACCCTCGCTCTCGATGCATCAGCAAGTGTCGGTGATACCGATCAAAAAGGAAGCGAAAATCGCTATCGTGGTAATACGACAAAATCAGGATCCAGAAGTATTGGTCTAACACTTGATGTTCCCGTTTTTACGGGAGGGCAAACGAGTTCTCAAGTTAAACAAGCACAATTTTCTTATGTCGGCGCAAGTCAGCAAACAGAAGGTGCCTATCGTTTAATGGTTAAAAATGTACGTTCTTCCCATAATAATATTGCAGCATCAATAAGTACTGTTCATGCTTATTCACAATCGGTTATATCAGCAGAAAGCTCTCTAAAAGCAACAAATGCTGGCTATAGTGTTGGTACACGTACAATTGTTGATGTATTGAACGCTACAACAGCTTTATATAGTGCTAGAACGAATCTTTCTAATGCACGTTATGACTATTTAATAAACCAACTTAATCTAAATTATTCATTAGGAACATTGAGTGAAAATGATATAGCCCTTTTAAATGATGATTTAGGTAAACCTATTTCGACATTAGTATCACTACTACCAAACTGATTATATAGATTAAGCTGATTAGCAATATATATTCTCATCGATTAAGCCCATAACAACTCTGTATGGGTTTAATCATTTAAACGACAATAAAGCAAACAGCATCTCTATTTTTAGCTACTTATACATTATTTAGACCTGCTGTATTATGTACTGCGCTAGTTTATCGATCATCTCATATCATCGGACAGCATTTCATTGCATTTTAGTTTTAAACGTAGTGCAACATGCATTTCTCAAAATATACCTCAATAAATAACACATAATTATCATTTTTTAACATTACTTATTTAATAATAAAATCAATGCGTTATATTAGTTAGTTACAACTACACTATTTTACAAGATAAAATTTTGTTACAGTGTTAAAATTAAACATATTGTTTTATTTAACTTAAATTAAAATCTAAATAGAGTAATTATTTTTTAAGTTTCATCATTATGCTTGTCAGTATGCTAAAATCATCATTTAACACGATATTATATATAGTATATGATTAAGAAAATCTATGTAGCCAAAGTATTAGAAATATGAAAATAGGTTGACTTTAGTTACATATAATATTAAGTAAATATATTGCTTTTCATTTTTTTATAAATGAAAATAAAAATTTATTAAAACATTATAATGTTATAACGAAATATTATTTTGAGTATTTTAATGAAGAATTTGTCTACATTAATAGATATTGATAAATGTTGACTAAGATTTATCACTACATTCTACATAGAAGCTAATTTTTAGCTATGTAAAGTTAATCACATTGATATCATGGAGAAAATTTTTATTAAGATGTATATATTTAGTAATTACTTCTATCTATTGGATAACAAATCTACTATTTGATATACACTTAAAGCACTAAAATATAATAAGTAATTAATTCTTATTAAATCAATATTATATTAATTATCTATAGAACAACTAAACTAAATGTTATTTTATCAATAAGATAATTTTTTAACGTTTGGCTTATTAAGTAGGAATTTTAGATGGAAGTAATACAACAACTCTGGTTTGCATTATGGCATCAGGATATCGCCATGTTAACCACCCCTACATTAATATGGACATTTTATGGCATCCTTTTTCTGATTATTCTGCTTGAAAATAGTTTATTACCGGCCGCTTTTTTACCTGGAGATAGTTTGCTTATCTTTGTAGGTGTATTAAGTGCAAAAGATGCATTGAATTACCCTTTAGCAATTTTCATTTTAACGATTGCCGCAAGTTTGGGTAGTTGGTTAGGATTTATTCAAGGTCGTTGGCTCAGTAATACAAAAATCATTAAACATTGGCTTGGCCATATACCAGAACATTACCATCAACGTGCACATACTCTTTTTCACAGGCATGGTTTAGCAGCCTTATTTATTGGTCGCTTTATTGGCTTTGTAAGAACACTATTACCCCCACTGATAGGTCTTTCAGGTTTAAATAATCGTCGTTTTATCTTTTTTAATACGATGAGCGCATTTTTATGGATTACAACACTGATCACTGCAGGTTTTACGTTGGGGCAGACAACATTATTTTATAAATATCAAGAAGATTTGACGCGTTTATTACTTCTTATTCCAATTGCTTTATTATTTTTTGGCCTCGTTTGTTCGCTTTTTTTTATTATCAAAAAAAAGCGTCGCCATTTAACAAAAAAAATGGATAACTAAATAAATAATTACTTTATCGGCTTATTTTAGAATAAGCCGATTATTTTGCTGAGTGTATTTTTGGCTTTCTTTGTAATCATTTGAAATAAAAAAAATGGGTTATCATCCTACTGAAAAATAATAAAATCCGTTACCTTTATTAAAGTAAAGTTAGTTTAATAGCTTTAATAGCGTTAATAATTAGGTTATTTTAGCTAAAATATTATTTATAAATAATGGAGGTGTTTTATTATGCCACAATCAAATGCGAACCAAACAGATCTACTAAAACAACAGCTTGAATCCCTTGCTAATAGCCTGGAAGAAGTTTTATCTTCGTCATCAGATAAACCTGAAGAAGAAGTTAATAAGATTAAGGAAAAAGCCGAAAAAATATTAAAAGATTCTCGTAAGAAAATGGAACAAGCTAGCGATAAAATTGTGGAACACACAAAAGATATGGCTGACTGTGCAGATAAATTTGTTCATGAAAAGCCATGGCATAGTGTTCTTGCTGGTACTGCTATTGGTTTTGTTATTGGTATGATATTAACTCGTCGCTAATTATGACAAAATATCAGGATCGAAAAGGCCCAGGACAAGGTATCTTCAATATAATCCATAGAATTGGCTATTTGTTAATGGATGCCGCGCAATCACGAGTAAAATTAGCAACGCTCGAATTGGAAGAGCAACGTACGTTGTTCTTTCAACTATTTATCGCTGCTGGATTAGCTCTTTTATTTGTTATGTTTGCTCTCATGACATTACTCGTACTATTGTGTTGGGTGATCCCCTCTGATTATCGCTTGATTGCATTAGTTATAACTATTGTTTTGCTATTTATATTGTCGATAACTTGTATCATTTTTGTCATAAAGAAAACCAAAAATACGCCTTTCTTACCAGAAACACGTCGACAGTTATATCTTGATAGTCAATCATTAAAGAATATAGCGGATGATTAAAAAACAAAAAACCCGTCAAGAAATGGATAATATCAAGCAGCAATTGTTGCTTGATATTTATAGACAACGAGACAAAATTAGTACAACATCTCAACAATGGCTTGATCAAACCCAACATATTGATTCAGGTTGGATGCTATTAAACCGTATACCAAAACAGGTTTATGCTATGATAGGTATTGTGGCCTTGGTTACACTTAATCGAAATAAGCAAAATGCAGTGACAATGTTTCGAAATGGATTAAAATGGTGGGGTTCTTTACGTTTATTTAAAAAATTTTTATGACTCAATATGAGTGGGATTATTTATATAGTTTTAAATGAAAAAGGTAAAAAATAATAGAACATGATTTACTATTCTTATTTATATTTGTTACTAATGTAAAACATAAAAGTAGATAGTGATACCATGTTCTTATAGTTCTATTTTTTGGTGTTACCAAATAGAGTGCTTATATAAAAACCAATTTGTGAAAAATAGCCAACTTGTTAAGTTAAAGATCATTTTACCTTTTAAGTTAGTTTTGCTCCATTTGACGACAATCTAACCAGGAAATATCAGTATTATTAACTTTCTTATAGATAAAAGGCACCACAAATTTAGCTTTATCATGAATATCGTGAAATAAAATAATACCTTTTCGCCATAATAACATTAATGTTAAAACACGATCAGCAACTTGTTTGGTTGTAATTTTAGTATTCCAGTCTTGAGAATCAATATTCCATAATATGACACTTAATTTATTTTGTTTAAAAAAATCACTGCTATTTGCTTTACGCATACCATAAGGGGGGCGAAATGCGGGAAAATAATGCGGACCAAAAACAGTAGCCAAGAAATTATGTGTACGTGTAATTGATTCTTGCCACTCATTCCACGCTGTATGTGATTTATGTAACCAACCATGTGATGACACGCACTGGTCTTTATATAGTTTAACCAGATCACTTACTCTTTGATATCGTAGACGTTGTTGTGTTTTTTCACCTAATAGAAAGAATAATGAATGAAGATTGTATTTTTTAATCGTATGAAGAAGTTGATCAGTTGATCCCTCTAATGGACTTGGTCCATCATCAAATGAAAAAATAAATTGCCCGTCCTGAAACTCTGATCCATTCTTTTCAATTGAAGAAAAAAGTCGAATTTCACTCGTTATTCTTGGAAAAATCGCAGCTAAACGTAATTGTTCATAAAGGTAATTATGATAAAATTGGCGTCGCTCTGGATCTATAGCTGTTTTTTTGGTCAATTTTTTTAGTTGCTCGACTGATTTCATTGGCTGACAATCAATACCACAACTTTTAAGTGCTTGCTGATAATTATCTAGTAATTTACGCCAAAAACTTTGTCGAACAATATCAATGGAGACCATATTAATTTGTTCTAATTTTAAATCAAGTAAATCGACAAGTTGTTTTAGAGTATAGTTTTCACTTTCCAATAGGGAATGAGAAAATGCTAGAATTTCTGCACGAGACATTTCATCAAAACTAACTTGATTATTAAACTCACTTTGTCTTAATTTACTTCGATCAATGATAGCAATACGTTTCGGTTCACTCGCATAACTCATTGAAATCAACAAAATAAATAGCACGATAAATGTAAGTATTCGGTTCATCCATTATTTTCCATCAAAAAATAGTCTATCCAACCATTGATATTAGATAATTTTTTTATTCCAGTTTCACATGCTGCTTTATTAAATTATTAATTATAGTAAATTGTATTTTCTTCTTAATGTAATTTTATTATCAAAATCTTTATTTTATTTTACTAAACACCCTTGTTTTTCAATAAATGACTTTTATCATTCTAATTTATCTCTAAATTGATTAGATTAGTTTTAGTATTTATTTCAATACGTTAATTTTAATATATTCTATTTTATCATTTTAGGCTATTCATAATTAATATTACATATAACAAGAATAGTAAAGCCAGTATCTATAAAAATAATTTATGAGGAAAACATATGGTTATGTTTTGTTATCAATGCCAGGAAACAACTAATAGTCAAGCCTGTACATCTACAGGTGTATGTGGAAAAAACCCTGATACAGCGGCTATTCAAGATTTACTTCTCTATGTCACAAATGGGATTTGTATTTATAACATTGAATTACAAAAACAAAATAAACGTGCCTACAATGCAGACAAGTTTGTTATTGATGCATTATTTATGACGATTACAAATGCCAATTTTAATTTTGAACAACTTAGCCATAAAATTACTGAAGGGCTTACAATTAAAATGGCTTTGGCAAAGCAGATAAATTCAGAATTAACCCATTGGCCTGAAGAGTGTTTGTGGTTTGGTGAAAAACAGGATTATTTAACTAAAGCATTGACCGTAGGTGTAGTAAAAAATGAGCATTCTGATATTCAATCATTAAAAGAAATGATTCGTTATGGAATAAAAGGTATTGCTGCTTACCTGTATCATGCTATACAACTTGATGTAAAAGATGATGCTATTATACTTTTCATACAGTCTGCTTTAGCTCAAATGACTCAAAAGACTCTTTCTATTGATGAATTATTTGCCCTCGTTTTAGAAACAGGTAACTACGGTATACAAGCCATGGCTTTACTAGATAAAGCAAATACCGATCATTTTGGCCAACCTGAATTAACAAACGTGACACTAGCAGTAGGTAAACAACCAGGTATTCTTGTAAGCGGTCATGACTTACTTGACCTTGAAGAATTACTTCAGCAAACCGAAGGAACAGGTATCGATATTTATACGCATAGTGAAATGCTACCAGCACATTATTATCCTGCATTAAAACGTTATCCACATTTAATTGGTAATTATGGTGGGGCATGGTGGCAACAAAAAAAGGACTTTAACACATTTAATGGTCCTATTCTTTTTACAACTAATTGTATTGTTCCACCTAGTAATAAGGCGAACTATCGTAATAAATTATTTACGACAGGAGCGACAGGATTAACAGATTCGATATATATTCCTGAACGTCGCGATGGAAAACCAAAAGACTTTTCATCTATTATTAATGTCGCTAAGCAATGCCACCCTCCCTTGCCGATCGAGCAAGGATCAATAACCGGTGGTTTTGCCCATCACCAATTATTGCTATTAAAAGATAAAATTGTTAATGCCGTAAAATCTGGCAAAATTCGTAAATTTGTTGTTATGGCAGGTTGCGATGGGCGAATGAAAAATAGGCATTATTATACTGAATTTGCGCAAGCATTGACAAAAGATACCATAATATTAACTGCTGGTTGTGCTAAGTACCGCTATAACAAATTAGATTTAGGTAATATTGACGGTATTCCACGCATTTTGGATGCTGGGCAATGTAATGATTGTTACTCCTTAGTCGTACTTGCCCTTGAGCTAAAAAAAGCATTTAATCTGGAGGATGTTAATCAATTACCTATTATATTTAATATTGCCTGGTATGAACAAAAAGCCATTATTGTGCTCTTAGCACTTCTTTATTTGGGGATAAAAAACATTCATTTGGGGCCAACTTTACCTGCCTTTTTATCTGAAAATATATTGGCTATTCTTACGGATAAATTTGGTATAACAAGTATTTCAAGTGTAGAAAACGATATGGCTATTTTTTTCAGAGAAGTATAATGCTTAAATAATTTTCATGATTAGAGTAGGCTGGATAACATATCCAGCCTATAAAAATAATTATGATTAATATACAACAATATATGAAGAAAAATAATCTTTATATTTTTCATACTGTATTTTATTTTTTAATCTCATAAGCTGAAAAATAATAAATTTTATTATATATAATGACACTAAAATAAAAAAATTTATTGTCAAGTGAACTTATTTACTACCTGATAACAAACAAACCAAATAATAAAGATAATTATCAGTAAGTTACAAAAAGACGTGTTTAATCTATCCGATTTAACTTCTCTTAATTAGCTAATTAAATTTGTAACTTAGCAGTAAGCGAATCATATAATCCATGTTGGACTAATAACTCATCAAACTTTGCCGTTGGTATAATAAGTGTATTGCGCATATTAATAATTAATTCTTCAAAATTATAACTTCCTGTAATATAGTCATTTTTACCAGCAGAAGAGATGATTTTTTCTACATGCTTCGGCTTGAAATATCTAATATAAGCATAATATTTTACCATCCACTCATTTGAATATTCATATGAAGGTGACTGAGCATAAAAATCAACAATTCTATCGAGAAATATTGGATTTAATGATTTGGCACCACCTGAAATAATAGAAGTTAGCTCTTCATCAGTAAGGGAACCAATGCGATATTCGATATCCTTTTTAAGTGGTCCATAAGATAGTAACCACTTGACCAATTTCACATTATTTATAGGTAAATTCCTAACATAATTGGCTACTTTTTTTCTAGAGGTGTCATCAAAAAATGGCCAAATTTTAGGACTATAAGAGACGAGATAAAGAATTTGCTCGACATTTTGGTCCTTAATTGTTGCCGCTATCTTAGGCAGCTCTACCTGTAATATTCTATGCGATATCCGTTTATACAACTCTATTGTTGTATTAAATATAATGTAATAGCGTATTTTTTGCTGAAAAGTTAGTTCATACGAAATACATTTCTCTATCAAATAAGTAAAAAACTCTTTAAATAAACTGTCCCGAGCATGTGCTAAAACACTGTCTTTCAAAAAATAGATAATTTGCTCTTTATTTGTAGGAAAAGCTTGGCTTTCTATGTAGTTTATTAATAAGTCAAGTTCGCCTTTACCATAATAGGCAGGATGTTGCAATAAGTGTGTTATAGCTGAAACGATATGAACTTTTACTAACTCACTTGTAGGTTCAAATATCTCATCACCAGGATTAAGAAGGGGCTTTATGCACCGTTTTTTGTCCTGTTGTAAACGCATTAAATCAATGCTATCTGCATAAGAAATTAATTCAAACCGATCACGTGCAATAGTAATAAAATCTTTTTCAAGACAAGCAAACTCAACGGTATCACTTATATCTGCTTTCTTCTCAATACTTGCAATTAATTTACCTGCTGTCGCCTCGCCTGCCACGGCAAGTTCTTTTAATTTATCAAATAAATCAAAGGTTACAGCTGCCCAAATAGATAAAATGGCCGCCCGAAAGGCCCCTGCCTGATAACATTGAATCGCTTCCTGAATATACTGTTTTGCGTATTTATTACGACATTTAGACAGTAACTTATCCAGATCTTCTAATGGCAAAGCCATAATGTCTCCTACCTGAAAAACAACAGATTCCTTTTTAGCTAAAACTAAGTAACTACTGTTATTTCAAAAAAGTGTTCTGAATTAATTTCTATCAGACATAATAAAATAATCCTAAGATAATTAGGCATATAAAAATCTTATAGAATACATACCCAAAAAATTTTTGATATTATAATAGTTTCCAACATGTTTTTTCTGAAAACATTAAGCTGAAAGTACACGTTCTACGTTGTTAATATGACTCCACTAAATAATAAAAATTTCAATCAATAAAAACAATCTATTTTTTCTTTTTAAGATCAAAATTTAAAATAAAAATTATAAATAATGTTGTAACTTTTTTATCTTATTAAAATTTTAAAAAAATAGCAAAACTTTATTTTATTTCATTAAATATGAAAAAATTTTTCATAGGTATTATAAAATTTATCATACTATTTTATAATTAGTTGTCATTAAAAAATATACTTAATCTATAGATAAAAAATAATGTTTATTATTATAGTTATTTTTATATATTTATATATTAATTGAAGAATTATGCATAATAATAAAACATAAGCCAATTTAAATGCTGTATCAAAGCAATTTTTCCATTTTTATCTAGTAATATAGGATAAAACCGTGATACAGTAGTGCATTACTATTAATTTATCTCTCAATTATTATATGCAATTTATCATTTATTTGTTATAAATTGCTTAAATATAATATTATCTATTGATAAAGAATAATTAATAATTATATGACTTATCAGTATTCTACTTACTCTTCCTGGCGTTATTTAATATATTTTTAAATTAACTATCTATTAGTACATCATAAGAAGTAAACACTACTATTGAATAATAGTAGTGTTCCTATGATGTTTTATTTCTCTAATCTTATTAATACTATTTAAAGAAATGGCTCTGTATCAAAGCACAATTTCGCCCCAAATAAAACCAAAACAAACTGATAATATAATGGTTAATACCCCTGGAATAATAAATGGATGATCAAATACATATTTACCGATACGAGTAGATCCAGTATCATCCATTTCGACAGCCACAAGTAATGTTGGATATGTCGGTAAAATAAATAAAGCCGATACTGCTGCAAATGAGGCGACTAATGTCACAGGCGTTGCAGTCAAACTAATGGCTAGTGGCATTAAAGCTCGAGCAGTAGCTGCCTGAGAATAAAGAAGCATTGATGCAAAAAATAATGCAACAGCTAATAGCCATGGATTAGCTTCAAGAACACTATCGGCTAATGCTTTAATTGCTGTTTCATGTGCCGATACAAAAGTAGCTCCTAACCAAGCTACACCTAAAATACAAACACATGCACTCATTCCAGATTTAAATGTTGGTGCATTGAGAACTTCTGCAGGTTCTATCTTACATAATAAAGAAATAGCCGTTGCCGCAGTTAACATAAATACAATTATGGCTTGGTCACGTGTTAGTACAATATGTTGTTTATTAATCCAGCCAATTTTATCACTAATCAATGTCGCATAAAGGGTTACCGCGACGATTGCGATCAAAAAAATAACTACAGAACACTTAGCATAAGGTTTTATTTGCATATTACTGACACCACGCATGCTTATTAACCCATTGGCTAAACGCTCTTGATAGACAGGATCATCTTTTAGTTCTTTACCTAATGTATTCGTAATAAAAGAAGTGATAATAACTGCTAGTAATGTTGTTGGAATACAGACCATTAAAATATCAATATAGCCAACCCCCAGTGGCTCCATTACTCCCGCAAAAAATACTACGGCCGCAGATATTGGTGAAGCCGTAATCGCTACTTGCGAAGCAACAACTGCGATGGAAAGTGGACGAGAGGGTCTAATACCTTGTTCTTTAGCTACTTCTGCAATGACAGGCAATGTAGAAAAAGCTGTATGTCCGGTACCTGCCATTATTGTCATAAAATAGGTAATAATTGGGGAAATATAGGTGATGTATTTTGGATGTTTACGTAATAAACGTTCAGTAATTACTACTAAATAATCAACGCCACCTGCAACTTGCATTGCACCTATTGCCGCAATCACTGACATAATAATTAAAATAACGTCAATTGGTACACTACCAGGCGTGACACCTGTCATTGCTAAAACGAGAACTCCTAGCCCCCCCGCAAATCCTATGCCAATACTTCCTAGGCGTGAACCTAAGAAAATGGCAGTTAACACAATTAATAATTGTCCAACTATCATCCAGTCCATATAATTTCCTATTTATTAATGGTTAATATATTATTTATTGAATATTACACATTATTTTTTTACTAAATGAGGATGGATCAAATTATCAAAGGAAAAAATTTCATTCCATTTTTCTTGTGAAATTAACTGTTTTTCCTGTACGACAATTTGATAAATAGATTTATTTTGTTGATAACCTTCACGGGCAATTTCAGCACACTGTTTATAACCTAATATTGGATTTAATAGAGTTACAATACCTAATGAATTCATGACCATTTCTTCAGTTCGCTCTTTATTAGCGGTAATACCTTTGATGCAATTATTAGTAAGACTTTTAACTGCGTTTTGCATTGCACTAATTGAACTAAATAATGCATAACTAATCACCGGCTCCATTACATTGAGTTGTAACTGACCTGCTGAAGCGGCTAATGTGACTGTGAGATCCATTCCAATAACAAAAAATGCTGTTTGATTAACAACTTCAGGAATAACGGGATTAACTTTTCCAGGCATAATTGATGATCCTGGTTGTAGTTGTGGTAAATTAATTTCATTCAATCCACTACGTGGTCCAGATGCAAGTATCCTTAAATCATTGCAGATCTTAGTTAATTTTGCAGCTGTCCTTTTCACAACACCTGAAAGTTGTACGTAGGCACCTGTATCTGATGTGGCTTCAACCAAATCCTGAGCCAGAACGAAATCAATACCTGTCAAATCTTTTAAATATCTGGTAGCTAATTCTGGATAACCTACTGGTGCATTAACTGATGTACCTATCGCTGTTGCGCCTAAATTTACTTCTCGTAATAAATGGCAAGATTCCTCAATACGCTGGATCTCTTCACCTATTGTTGTCGCAAAACCATGAAACTCATCTCCCATCGACATCGGCACAGCGTCTTGTAAATGTGTCCTTCCCATTTTCAAAATAGCAGCAAACTCTTCCCCTTTGTTATATAAAGCCTGCTGTAATTCTTGTAATGTATCAATATAAGACGATAACCGCATAATCAATGCTAATCGGAAGGCTGTAGGATATACATCATTGGTTGATTGAGAACAATTGACATGATCATTTGGGCTAATCGTCGTATAGTCACCTTTCGGTTTACCTAACATTTCTAATGCAATATTAGCAATAACTTCATTTGCGTTCATGTTAGTAGAGGTACCCGCACCTCCTTGAATAAAATCTGTCACAAATTGATCAATAAATTCGCCTGCAATCAAGCGGTCACACGCTTTAATAATAGCATCAGCGATACTAGCATCTAATACACCAATGTCTCTATTAGCCATTGCCGCAGCTTTTTTAACATAGGCTAAACTTTTAACCATTTTAGGTTCACGAGACATGGGTAAACCCGTAATATAAAAATTTTCTTTTCCTCTAACTGTTTGAACTCCATAGTAAACATCATCAGGTAATTTACGCTCGCCTAAAAAATCTTTCTCAATTCTGCTCATTATAAAACCTTATATTTATCAATTAATTTATTATTTAACCTTTTTATTTTACTGTTACTATATCATTTAGTGATAAATACGCATCTTTTTATTACCTATAAAATTTGTAATTTAGTTAATACTCTATGATAAGCAAGTTACTATAATAAGAAAAAAGAATAATGATAATTGCATCATTAATATTACTACTATTTATAATACTGTCATTTAATAGGATCTCTTATTTAAAAAAGAATATATGTAATTATCTATGATTAAATTTTGTAAATACTAAAGAAAATTTTATCAAATAACATAGCTATTTTCGATGGTAACGTAAAAGAAAATAAATACATTAACCTTATATTTATCTATTTAATTTAGTAAGTTATATAAATTAAAAATAAATTACTTTATTTAATAAATTCATTGTTAACTATTTTAACTTGCTTTATATTTCCATATTTATCTAAAATAGTTAATAATATTATTAATATTTCAATATTTTTTAATTAAATTATTATAATTAAAACAAAAAAAATAAAAAATTATTTTAAATGATAATGTTAGTATATGATAAATTTTATTATGATATAATTATCATTTAATAATTATTCTATTATTTTAATTAATATTCTATAATCACATTAATATTAATAATGTTGATTAAATTATTATCTTAAAATATTTTCAATATAAAGCAAAAAAGGAATAACATTTATTGGAATGGTATAATATTTACTACTAACTTATATAACATATTATAATAACACATTTATTTATTATAAGAATTTAAAAATAAAATGGATGCATAGGAAAAAATAGCTGATGGAGAAAAAATTATTTAAACTTTCTTTAATATGTTCAATATTATATTTGTTACTATCACTTGTTTTTTCTGTAATAATACACTATTGGAAATATTTAAAGGAAAGTAATGTTCGTATCAGTATTAAGAACTGCATTTCTCTTTTTCAGTTAACATCTCTTATTGATGTAACACTCGTATTTTCACTTACTTTCTTTTTGTCTTTAGGTCTAAATAATAGACAACCTCAGTACATAAAACATGGATTATTTTTTAAGTGTATTTTATTTATATTTTTTTACTTAATTCTTGACTATTTATGTACTTACTTTGTAATTAATAATTTTGATATCTATCTTCACAATAAACTTTATTATACAAATGACTTTTTAAATTACATTATAAGAGTATTATATTTCTTTTTTAATATAATTGTTTTATTTATTACTATGTTAATTTGTTTTTATTGTTTATTTTTCAAAATAGGTATTAAATTTACACATATTTATATTGATAACGATATTATAAAAAAAATAAATGCTTTAAGTTATAGTTTGTTAACTTCTGCTATTTTATTAAATTACATTAGTATTAATTTTTATAGTCATTCAATTAACTTAGCTGATATTATTAAGAATTTTTTATATGAGTCAACATTACTAAGCGTGGCTGCTTATTTATTCTTTTTTGTGAACATTATAATTTTTAATTTGATTGCTATAAGTAATTTACCGTTTAAACTTACCCAGTTTTACCCTAAAAATATTTTATTTGGTTCATTGTTAAGTACGTTTATTATAATTGCAATTAATGATCCTTTGATTACAATATTATTACCCAAACTTTATACTTATTCTTTAGATTCTTCCCCCTCAATTTTTATTGTGGCAAGTCTATTCTGCCTTATAATATTTTGGATAATTCTATTCCTTCCTTTCTTTAGCTGTAGCTTTTCAATTCGTTATTTTTTTGCTAAATTGACATAATGTTAAAATATTAAATAATATATTAATAAATTAGAAAATTATTGTTACCGGTATGATGTAAGCAAAAATAACTTTCTTATAATAATTTTGTCTTAGTTTATGTGAGGTATATGCTACTATTAATTTGTTAATTTTATTATTTAACCTATTAGGATATAAAGATGAAATCAGTCGCTATGCATAACGTAATACTCGTAATCATACGCACTTGTGCTTTACTCTTTTTTATATTAAATCTTTCAGGATGTGGCTACAATGACATACAGTCTGCAGATGAAAATATTAAAGCAGCATTAAATGAAGTTTTAAATCAGTATCAACGCCGTAGTGATTTAGTCCCACAATTGGTTAATGTAGTTAAGGGTTATGCTAATCATGAATCCGAAGTACTTACGGCTGTTACTCGAGCCAGAGCAAGTGTAGCGCAAGTTTCAGTAGCAACATCAGCTAACTCTGCAAATTCCGAACAATTGGTGAAATATCAACAAGCACAACAACAACTTGATAATGCATTATCTCGACTCCTTGCCGTAAGTGAGCGTTATCCAGAATTAAAAGCAGACACCTTATTTCGTGATTTAATGGTTCAGTTAGAAGGAACAGAAAATCGTATTGCGGTTGCCAGAGGACGCTATGTTAAGGCTATTCAAGAATATAATACACTAATTAGACAATTTCCCGAAATGATTACTGCTAAAGTACTTGGTTATAAACCACAAGAAAATGCAATTTTAACAATTAATAATGTTAATTTATCAGCACCCGAAGTTAATTTTAATAAACCTTAAACTTAATAAGACATAAACTGAATAAGTAGGTTAATTTTTATTATTATATTATTGCTATTTTTAATTTATTTTATCAATACTATATATTTATATCTTATAAAATAGTACTATTAATACTAGCTGTTTTAATATATTAATTTTGTTAACTTAACTAATATAACAATAATTTTATAAAATAAAAACATTATATATAGATTAATTAAATTAATAATAGTAATCAGCTTTTACTTAAAAATAAAAATTTATTATTTCTATTAACTATATATATCTCACTTATGCTTAACATCTGTAGTAATCCTAAAGAAAAACTCGATCCATTTTTAATAAAATTATTAAACATTAAACAAATATTTATTTTAGTTACAGGGACCCCTTCTTCCTATAAAAAAATAGTTCTTATTTGTATAAAGGGCCTTGCAGTAAATTATTTCTTTATCAGAAACGAATAATTACTTTACTCAAAAATGCTAAAATCATAATTCAGCAACAATGGGATGATGACCAAAAAAAAGCCGGCTGTATTAATTATGGTTATTTAACAACAAATAATCAAATATTAGCATGGCAAATTGATTTACTTGGTAGTGTATTTATTAAAAATAATGAATATACAACTTATTTACAATTGAATGGTGATATTGACGAAGGTGCTGGATACGCTAATTAGTCTACTATAATTTGTAGTACGTTAATTTTAGGTATTACTCTTTTAGTTTTAATAAGGCTTAGCATCTTACATATTTATAGCTATATAGTATGTCTTTGTTACATCCATGATAGCTCTCTTTAATTAAGACGATTAAACTATGAAGATGTAATTACTTTTTTATATTGATAATAACAATATAGCCATATTTATAGATATGTTTAAAATAACATTGCTTCTATAAGTAGATATACCCTCTTATTATCTTTATCGATAAAAGAGGGAGTAAATAAACTATAATATTTTGATAAATAATGATATTCTCTGATTTATCTTATAAAGAATGATTGATCAATTAATAAATTTAATCAAAATGGAATATCATCATCAAAATCTATTGGGGGTTCATTCATTGCCTGAGGTTTAACGGGCGTCGCTACCGGTTTAGCCGTAGGTACACTTTGTGGTTGAGATGGTTGTCCCCAATTTCCACCCGTTGCCATACCAGCATGTTCACTACCGCGACCACCTAACATCTGCAATGTACCACCAATATTGACAACGACTTCCGTAGTATAACGATCTTGGCCGCTTTGATCTTGCCACTTGCGTGTTTGCAATGAACCTTCAATATAAACTTGTGAGCCTTTCTTTAGATATTCACCAGCAATTTCGGCAAGTTTGCCAAAAATGACCACCCTATGCCACTCTGTTTTTTCTTTTAATTCATTGGTTTGTTTATCCCGCCAACTTTCTGATGTTGCCAAAGTGATATTAGCTATTGCACCTCCATTTGGCATATAACGGATTTCGGGATCTTGCCCTAGATACCCAATAAGAATAACTTTATTTATACCTCTGCTTGCCATTATCACTTCTCCTGCATTTTCTTGATAAAATAAATTCTGATTATGCAATTGTAACATGACAATCACAGAACAACATTATGTGTTCTTAACTCAATATACCTCTAACAATATGTCATTGTATACATACTTTGCAATTAAATGCTGTATATTCATTCAGTTTTTTTTATGCAATAATCAAGGATCTCTATCTATAGTATAGCTATTAACCTGTTTAACCTAACGAAGAGTAACTCATGGATAAGATTGAAGTTCGTGGTGCACGCACCCATAATCTAAAGAATATTAATCTGACAATTCCGCGTGATAAACTCATTGTGATCACTGGACTTTCCGGCTCAGGTAAATCCTCATTAGCATTTGATACACTTTATGCAGAAGGGCAACGCCGATATGTTGAATCACTTTCAGCCTATGCTCGCCAATTTTTGTCACTGATGGAAAAACCTGATGTTGATCATATAGAAGGTTTGTCACCTGCAATTTCCATTGAGCAAAAATCGACATCGCATAATCCTCGCTCAACCGTGGGGACTATTACTGAAATTCATGACTATCTTCGTTTGTTATTCGCACGCGTTGGTGAACCTTATTGTCCACATCACCATGTTCCGTTAGCCGCACAAACAGTAAGTCAAATGGTGGATAATATCTTATCTTTACAAAGCACAAGCAGAATGATGTTATTAGCACCAATCATCCGCGAACGTAAAGGTGAACATACTAAATTACTTGATAATTTGGCTGCTCAAGGTTATATAAGAGCAAGAATAGATGGAGAAGTATGTGATTTGTCTGATCCTCCAACATTAGAATTACAAAAAAAACACACTATTGAAGTAGTAGTCGATCGTTTTAAAGTTAGGGAGGATATCGCCCAGCGATTAGCGGAGTCTCTTGAAACAACATTAGCGCTATCTGGTGGTATTGCTATTATTGCTGATATGGATAATCCTAATGCTGAAGAACTTTTATTTTCTGCAAATTTTGCTTGTCCTATATGTGGTTACAGTATGCCAGAACTTGAACCGCGATTATTTTCATTTAATAATCCAGCAGGGGCGTGTCCAGAATGCGATGGGCTAGGTATTCAACAATTTTTTGATCCTGCTCGTGTTATTCAAAATGAGGACATTTCTCTTGCTGGCGGAGCTATACGTGGTTGGGACCGCCGTCATTTTTACTATTTTCAAATGTTAGAATCGCTAGCTGAACACTATCATTTTGATATCGAGGCACCGTTCAATACATTACCCGAGAAAATTCGCAAAATTATTCTTAATGGTTCAGCAAAGGAACAAATTGAGTTTAAATATGCTAATGATCGAGGTGATATTGCTATTCGTCGCCACTCTTTTGAAGGTATTCTCAATAATATGGCTCGTCGCTATAAAGAAACAGATTCAGTAGCGGTAAGAGAAGAATTAGCGAAATACATTAGCAATCGTCCTTGCATACTATGCCAAGGAACACGTCTACGTGAAGAAGCGCGTAACGTATTTATTGAAAAAACAAATTTACCTAAAATATCTGAATTAAGTATTGGAGAAGCACTTAATTTCTTTCATCAGTTATCACTTGATGGCCAACGTGCTCAAATTGCGGAGAAGATCCTGAAAGAAATTGGTGATAGGCTACAATTTTTGGTTAATGTAGGATTAAATTATTTATCTTTATCGCGTTCAGCAGAAACACTATCTGGTGGTGAAGCGCAACGAATTAGACTAGCCAGCCAGATTGGCGCTGGACTTGTTGGCGTAATGTATGTGCTTGATGAACCCTCTATTGGATTACATCAACGTGATAATGAACGATTATTAGCAACATTAATTCATTTACGGGATTTAGGTAATACAGTAATTGTTGTTGAACATGATGAAGATGCTATCCTAGCCGCAGATCATATTATTGATATAGGTCCTGGCGCTGGTGTACACGGAGGTCATATTGTTGCTGAAGGTAATATTATTAGCATTATGAATAATCCTAACTCACTAACAGGTCGTTATTTATCTGGAAAACAAAAAATTGTCGTTCCTAAACAACGTACACCAATTGATAAAAACAAAATTCTGACATTAGAAGGTGCTAGTGGTAATAATCTGAAAAATGTAACACTTACTATCCCTGTTGGATTATTTACATGTATTACAGGCGTTTCTGGATCAGGTAAATCAACATTAATTAATGATACGTTATTTCCAATTGCACAACAGCGCTTAAATGGGGCAAATGCAAATACTATAGCACCTTATAAAAGCATTAATGGTCTAGAGCATTTCGATAAAGTTATTGATATTGATCAAAGCCCAATAGGTAGAACTCCTCGTTCGAATCCGGCAACTTATACAGGCATTTTTACGCCTATCCGTGAGTTATTTGCCGGCGTCCCCGAAGCAAGAGCACGTGGCTATACACCTGGCCGGTTTAGCTTCAATGTTCGTGGTGGTCGTTGTGAAGCATGTCAAGGTGATGGCATGATTAAAGTTGAGATGCATTTTTTACCTGACATTTATGTTCCCTGTGACCAATGTAAAGGTAAGCGCTACAATAGAGAAACATTGGAAATTAAATATAAAGGTAAAAGCATTAGTGAATGTCTCGATATGACCATTGAAGATGCGCGTAACTTTTTTGAAGCGATTCCTTCCTTATCAAGAAAATTACAAACGCTCATTGATGTTGGTTTGTCTTATATCAAATTAGGACAATCAGCTACTACCCTTTCGGGAGGTGAAGCACAACGGGTAAAATTGTCTCGCGAATTATCGAAACGTAGTACAGGACAAACATTATACATCCTTGATGAACCGACAACTGGGTTACATTTTGCCGATATCCAACAATTGCTTGATGTGCTTCATCAATTGCGTGATCAAGGTAATACGATTGTAGTTATTGAACATAATTTAGATGTGATAAAAACGGCTGACTGGTTAGTTGATCTAGGACCAGAAGGTGGAAGTGGTGGTGGTGAGATTATTGCTGAAGGAACACCAGAGCACGTGGTTAAATGTAAAAAATCTTATACAGGAAAATTCCTTGCGCCTATGTTGACTAAGGAATAAACATCCTTACTCCGTCTTTATTTTTACGAAGCCAGAGAATTTATCATTTATAGCGACTATACTTTTTTGAAAACTGCTATAATGAATGCCATACTAAAAAATAAAACTAATACCCTGATAAAAAGATCTTATGATCAGGGCATTAGTTATATCTGATGAAAATGAGAGATAGTGTTTAAAGTAAAAGTTTACTACTCTCTTCGCACAATAATTTAATCATTTTTTCTACTACAGGTGAGGCTACTCTGGCTTTTAATCGTGATATTGTCAATTTACGGTTATACACCATCTCAACTATAGGTATCTCAATCAAATTTTTTTGTTTTACTTCTATACTACTTAAACTCTTTCTTGGCATAAAACCCAGTAATTGTGTTCGTTCTATTATTTTCGGTACTAATCGAAATGATTGTGTTTCAATTTGAACTTTTGGTTTTGATAAGCCTAAACTAATAAAATTATGATCAATCCACTGGCGAGCAACGGATAATTTATTAGGTAATGTCCAATGATAAGGTAATAAATCTTCTAATGTAAGTTGTCTTTGTTGCGTAATTTCTAATAATGGGTGATTTGCATGCGCGACAATAACCATTGGATCATCACTAATTGGATACGTAATAATATTTTCATTAGGTTTTGATGCAGTAGAAATAATAAGATCAACTTGTTGTCCCAATAACATCTCTATTAAAGCATCAGGAACATCTGAAAATAATTGAATATTTACATTTGGATTATTTTCAAGAAATTTACCACAAGCAGCTGGAATAATATATTCAGCTACACTAGGTAAGCAACCGATACGTACTTGTCCAATAGAACCTTGAACAAAATTACGTATATCTTTTTCTGTTTGCTCAACAGCTAAGCTAAGCTGTTTAACTTTAGTTAAAAGAGCTTCACCAACTGCAGTTAAATGAACGCCACGCCCATCACGAATAAATAATGGTGCACCAATATTTTCTTCTAACCGTTGCAAACATTTACTTAATGCCGGTTGAGAGCGCGATAAACGTTCTGATGCTAATGCTAAGCTGCCTTCTTGAGTAATAATCTCAAAGTATCTTAGATCTCTGAGGTTTAAATTCATTTTTATTATCTTATAATTATCAACACAATATTTTATATTTTACACAAAATAAGAAATAAATCACTTAAAATATACAATAATACTCTATTTAAATAATAAAAGAGTAAATAGATAATGTATCAGGGAATAAAACAGAATGAAAATAGTATAATTTAAAAGTATATTTTATATATGAAATATCTGTTAATCATCTTCTATTATATAAATAGCAAAAACATTATCCTTAAAAAAATAATTAGTTATTTAATATAGGATAAATTATTATTTATCGTTAATATAGAGAATATTAATATAATGGATCCTGATCGATTAATATTGCTTGCGTAGTAATAACTATTAAAAATGAATAAGCTCATTTATAATAACTCACCTTGCAATGTTGCTATAACACTCCTTTTACCTCCATGATAGCGATGCTCACCTAACCATATTCCTTGCCAAATACCTAAAGAGAGTTGCCCATCTGAGATAGGTAAGAGTAATGAACAGCCCAGGATTGACGACTTAATATGAGCTGGCATATCATCTTCTCCTTCATAATTATGTATCCAATTATACTGCTCAGGCACTAATTTTAAAAAATAGCGTTCTATATCCGTTCTAACTGATTTATCACAATTTTCATTTAAGAGTAATGATGCTGAAGTATGTTTCAATAGTAGATGAAGTAATCCATATTTTATTAATGCTATTTGCGGTATTGCTTGTATTATTTCTTGAGTAATTAAATGAAATCCACGTTGTTTTTCAGCTAATTTAATCTGTTGTTGATACCACATAATATTATCTCCTATTTTCTATAGAAAATGATAGACAGGATGTTAAGCGTCATTCTATAAATAAGAAACATTTTATTATGTTATCGTGCCCTAAAATAATAGGGATCCAAATTCCTTTATATGTAAACTAATCATTGAGTTGATATTATTATTTACCCTACTGAATAAAAGAATAATAGCCCAATAAGTATTGTTATTCATATAACGCATCATACGTTATATTTAGTTAATATAATTATATTTTATGCGCGATGTGAGCCGAGTAATGAGCTCATAAGCACTTAATCCAGAATAAGAAGCAACACGTTCAATGGGTAACTGCTTACCCCATAATATCACTTCATCACCTATTTTATCTGTGGCATTTGGTCCTAAATCAATACAAATCATATCCATAGAAACTCGACCAACAAGTGGAACTTGACGACCATTTACCATAATGGGTGTTCCTGAACATGCTGAACGGGGATAACCATCACCGTAGCCAAAAGCAACAACACCTATACACGTATCACGTTCACTTAACCATGTTGCACCATAGCCAATAGGTTCTCCTTTCTTATGCTGGCGAACAGCAATTAAACATGATTTTAATGTCATCGCAGGTTGTAATCCAAATGTTTCACCATTAATGCCGTCGATAGGTGATATACCATATAAAATAATACCTGGACGGATCATCTGGTAATAAGATTGTGGCCATTTAAGTATTCCGGCAGAGGCTGCAATTGATTTCAAGCCTGGTTTATTTTTAGTAAATGCGCTAAATTTAGCTAATTGCTGTGCTGTTGGTACACCATCTTCTTCATCTGCTCGACTAAAATGGCTGATTATATTTACAGGTTGTCGAACATTTAGTGATTTAGTTAAGCGTTGATATGCTTGTGCTTGTTGCTCCTCAATAAAACCTAATCGATGCATCCCCGTATCGAGTTTTATCCAAACATCAATAGGATGAGGTAAATTAGCCTGTTCGATATCACTAATTTGTTGTTCACAATGGATAACAATAGAAAGTTGGTCTACTGATACAGTAAATAATTCATCAATTGAATAAACACCTTCAAGCAATAAAATCGGTTTTTCGATACCGGCATCACGTAATACAATAGCTTCACTCAGTCTAGATACACCAAATCCATAAGCAAGATCTTCAAGTGTTTTAGCAACCTCAAGTAAACCATGACCATATGCATGAGCTTTAATGATTGCTAAAGCAGCCTGATCCGGTGCTAGTGCTTGTATCATTTGAAAATTATGCCGTAATGCTTGACGATCTACTTCTGCGGTTGCAATCGTTAAACCTGTACCACTGATCATTTTTCCCATCAGCTCCATTATTTAATAAAAAGGATCATAATAGATCGATTTTGCCTGATAAAATCATATCCTGCTAGGGTATATTAGAGAATTGTTTTTGATAATTAAGAAAAATAATTAATTAATTTGCATAACCCGTAATGCATTATTCTTCGTCGCTATACTGTGGGCCGGCATAATTATCAAATCGTGACCAATGTCCATGGAATGTTAGTTTTACTGATCCTATAGGGCCATTACGTTGTTTACCTAAAATAATTTCGGCAACTCCTTTTCGATCGCTGTTTTCATTATAAACTTCATCACGATAAATAAACATAATCACATCGGCATCTTGCTCAATAGAGCCTGATTCACGTAGATCAGAATTAACTGGACGCTTATCAGATCGCTGTTCCAAACTACGATTTAATTGAGAAAGTGCGACAACGGGTACTTGTAACTCTTTTGCCAATGCTTTCAGTGATCGTGATATTTCAGCTATCTCTAGTGTTCGATTATCCGACAGCGATGGAACACGCATTAACTGTAAATAGTCGATCATAATCAAACTTAACCCATTGTGTTCACGGAATAATCGTCTGGCTCGTGAACGAACTTCTGTCGGTGTTAGTCCTGCTGAATCATCAATATACATATTACGTTTTTCTAATAAAATGCCCATGGTACTAGAAATACGCGCCCAATCTTCATCGTCTAACTGACCTGTTCTAATTTTGGTTTGATCAACATGAGATAATGATGCCAACATACGCATCATAATTTGTTCACAAGGCATTTCAAGACTAAATATTAATACCGGTTTTTCTTCTGTCATAGCAGCATTTTCACACAAATTCATGGCAAATGTTGTTTTTCCCATAGAAGGACGAGCTGCAACAATAATTAAATCAGATCGTTGTAAACCTGCTGTTTTCTTATCAAGATCAGTAAAACCTGTTGAAACCCCGATAACACCATCATGAGGACGTTTAAATAACTCTTCAATTCGAGTAACGGTATCTTCAAGGATTTTATCTATTCCTTTAGGACCTTCATCTTTATTAGCGCGACTTTCAGCAATTTGAAATACTCTGCTTTCAGCTAAATCCAACAGATCCTCACTGCTACGCCCTTGTGGATCAAAGCCAGCATCCGCTATTTCATTTGCTACTAAAATCATCTCTCGCACAACGGCTCGTTCACGCACAATATCTGCATAAGCATTAATATTAGCAGCACTCGGTGTATTTTTAGATAATTCAGCAAGATAGGCAAATCCACCGACATTGTCTAATTCGCCCTTTTGTTCCAATGATTCAGATAACGTAATTAAATCAATAGGCTTATTCTGTTCAAGTAAAAATTGCATTTCATTGAAAACAAGGCGATGAGATTGGCTATAAAAATCATTACTCGTCACCCGCTCAGAAACAGTATCCCAGCGCTCATTATCTAGCATAAGACCACCTAAAACAGATTGTTCCGCTTCTAGAGAGTGCGGGGGAATTTTAATTCGTTCTAGTTGTTTATCGTGACTTGGTTTCGTCTTTTGCTGCGTACTTTTCTTTATAGCCATTGGATGAATTGTTCTTATCAGTAAAATTAATCTAATACAATAATATTTAAGTATAAATGAATGAGTTAGTATAAGCGATGGATAACTACCCAAAATATGCAATAAACATATTATCTAATAAATTTAATAAAAAAAGATACAATCGTAAAAAAGTATCCAATATCGTTGATGTTGTAGTATATACAGGCTTACAGACTTAGATCATTAAATACAGCTTTAAGTTATAATTTATTACGATCTAGTATAACGACATTCATTTCTAATTATATTATTTTGATAAATATCACCATGATCGATTTCCTAAGAAAGGATTTTATTGTTTGTCAACAAATTAGCTATCTTACATTAAATAACATGTTAGCGTGGCTAGGAAGTAAAAGACTCGCACATATAACTGTCTAATACATAACAATAGATTAATTCTAAATAAAAAGTAGTCTACTCTAAAGCAACCTTAAAATAACAAAAAGTTGACACGTTTGTAGCACGTTCTGGGCGTAATATTTTATAATGTAAGCGATTAGCTTTGGTATCTATGTAAAATTCGATGTTTTTATTAGGAAATTTATCTCTCCTAACGCTGATTCAATGTCCAATACATAGTGTCGTTTAATAACATAAAAGGCGATTTCTTCCCATGAGGATAACTTTAGATACGATACCTTCTCTCAGAGATCATAATGTTTAACTAAATTCTATAATGGATAAAAAAGAATAATTCTTTGTTTTCTAATTTTCGCTATAGACTAAATCCGTTCTTACTATTTGATATGATTTCTCTATTTTTTATAGATACAATAAGGTACCATTAGTTTAATAAAAATAAAGAAATTAGTTAGTTAGTTAGTTAGTTAGTTAGTTAGTTAGTTAGTTAGTTAGTTAGTT
>CALYQQ010000007.1 GCA_945288535.1 uncultured Enterobacterales bacterium
GGGATTTAATCATATAACCACCGACCCGCTTTGGCAGATTTAAGTAACATTCGTATAGTAAGAGGGGCTGGTTTTTGTCCTGTTGGGCGTATAGATTTAGGTAGAAATCTATTAGGTATTAACCAATCACCCTCGTTTGGAAAATATTTTAAAAAATCAAAATTATCTGATTTTATAGGAAATTTATCAAAATAGGCATTAAAAAAATCGGATGCTTCATCCTGTACTATCCCCATATCACGATATAACTCAGTATATAATGTGATTTTTTTCTTACATGGGCGTCCATCTTGGCGTTTAATCAATTCGAGCACAGAGCGAGATATACTATTTTGCATTTGATTAATTCCATAATTTATCATTGCTACGAGCAATAATATTATAATGTACTACTGTTTTATAAATAATTTGGCAAACATCATGTGCTAAAATAATCCACCCAACAAAAGGTACTGAACGCCCCACGAATGCGCCAAGATTATTAGTTAATCTAAATTTTAAATTTGTCACAGGACCACCTACAAATGTAGGTAATATATTGAAAGGCAGGTTGTAATTAAGTAATTTTCTTGAATAAATTGAAGCAACAGAAGTTCCTCTTATTGCACCTATAGGTTTTTGCCGGGTAGGAATGTTATTTCGCCCTAACAAAATACCAACAACCGCACCTACATCATCAACCCCCAATTGTTTCATTGTTTCATCAACAGTGATCCAAAAAAACAATTCACCTGCAGAAAGGTTAGGCATCCCAGCATAAAAATATCCGTAGAGTTCTTCTGTTGTATCCATTCAAAAGTAATCCATTATTCACTATTAATAAATAAAGAGTAAAACAGTAAAAATAGTTAATCAAGGCTATGTTTATTAACAAATTTTATAAAAATGAACTTTGCGTGAAATAGTAATGAGAAGTTTAAATGAATATGCTTTGTCATTTAGATAAGAATATGAATGAAATTCATCAAAGAGCGGCTTTTAGAAGATCAAAAAATCTAATTTTTAGACAAACAAAAAAAAGAATATTTTTATCTTTGCAGAAGGTTAATTTTTGACAAAAGATGGTGTAATTTTACGGTGCAAAATGAAATAGTTTTACCCCAGTTTTACCCCAGTTTTACCCCGGTACAAAATTTAACCGCACCTTTATTTCTCTGAAAGCCTTGTGGGATAAGGCTTAGAAGTGGTGCGTCCGAGTGGACTCGAACCACCGACCCCCACCATGTCAAGGTGGTGCTCTAACCAACTGAGCTACGGACGCACTGTACAAATCAAACAATTCGCTTAACTGATTTCCTTGATTTATGGGCTGAGATTATGGCGTAATTTTTCGTAGCTGACAAGTAATTTATCCATTTATAATTCGTTTGCTTGATCTGTAAGCAAAATATGCTGAAAAAGTAACTTCATTGTTGTTATTTTAGCTAATGAGTGTTAGTCATTATTGAAAATAGTGCGAGTAATTTACTTTCATAAGTAGCATAGCATTGTTAAAGATAACCAATAGGTAATTATAAATTCGCTTCTGAACATTTATTTTTATGAACTTCATAAAATGCGCTCTTATGATTATTATTTTGTTTAGATGCATTGATTATTGCTATTTATCACGTTTGTATCAAAGTTATCTATCATAATTAGATAATTACCTTAGCAGCATTATGTAGAACCACTCAAGCGGAATACAGATAAGATATATGTCCGTTTATTCATAATCGTTTATTAAAACTAAATAATTCATTTAAATAAAATATTGGGTTAATAAACCTATTATGCGCTGGCTAGTTGATAAAAATTTTGTATGACAACTTTTACCAACAGAATAAACAATCAGTTACGTTTATAATACAAAAAGAGGTTATTATGCCTGTATGGATGATTACAGCAGTAATGCTTGTTTTATCAAATATTTTTATGACATTTGCATGGTATGGACATTTAAAAGGACTACATGATAAACCATGGATTATTGCAGCACTAATTAGTTGGGGTATTGCATTAGGGGAGTATCTGATTCAAGTTCCTGCCAATCGTATTGGTTATACGCAGTTGTCAGTTGCACAATTAAAAATAATGCAAGAAGTCATTACACTTGCTGTATTCGTTCCTTTTAGTTTTTATTTTATGCATCAGCCAATTAAATTGGATTATCTTTGGGCTGGCTTATGTATGTTAGGTGCGGTCTATTTTATTTTTCGTTCGTAAATTTAGGATGTTATGAAAAACAAAACAAGATAATGATTTTTTATCATGACGTTGTGTCAATGAAATCAGTGTGTTTAATACTGTTGCGGTATCATCTATTTCATATAACAACGCCATAAAATGTAGCAATTTATATCGTTATTTTATTAAAAACTATAAAACTATAAATGTTATTAAAGGTTATTATTATCACAGTATATGCTTAAGAATAACGTGTTTAGGTTGTTGCTGTAACCAACGCAGTCGTAATGTCATTAATGTAGATGAAGCTGCCAAGCCTGCAATAAAACCACACCAAAAACCAGCAGGTCCCATTCGAGGTATTAACCAATCTGTTAATGCTAAAATATAGCCGATAGGTAAACCTAGAATCCAGTAAGATATAAATGTGATAATAAATATGGGTCGATTATCCTTATAACCACGTAGAATACCACTAGAAACAACTTGAATAGCATCGGGACATTGATAAATGGCCGCTAATAACATAAGAGATGATGCGACTAGAACAACATCAATCTCTTTGTTGTAAAGGAAAGAAATCTGTTCTCGTGCGATTATTGTAAATATTGCCGTAATAATGGCGATAGAAAGACCTATGGTTAAACTAGTATAGGCCGCAATTTTCGCTTTTTCTGGTGCGCCTTGGCCCAAGCAATGTCCAACGCGTATTGCAGCAGCAACACTCATCGAAAGAGGAAAAACAAAAATAAAACTACTAAAATTAAGTGCTATTTGATGGCCTGCGACGGCAATTACGCCTAATGGTGCAATAAGTAAAGAAACTACAGAAAAAAGAAATACTTCAAAAAAGAGTGCCATGGCAATGGGCAGACCCAGCATAAATTGCCGTGCTAATATTGACCATTGAGGACCTCTAAAGTAGCTATACTTTTGAATATCACGTTGACTGGGCGTATGGCTAGTATAAATCCAAAATAGCAAAAACATCAGCCAGTAAACAATCGCTCCGGCTATACCACATCCGATACCGCCTAAAGCCGGGGCCCCGAGCTTACCATAGATAAAAATATAATTTACAGGTATATTAATTAAGAGTGCTAGAATGCCTATTATCATGCTGGGCAGTGTTTTCGAAATGCCTTCACATCGATTACGAAGCACCTGAAAAAAGAGAAAACCAGGAGCTCCCCACATAATTGTTCTTAAATATCCAATAGCGACTTTGCCTAATGCAGGATCAGATGCACTGATTATATTAATAATAATATTGCTATTATAAAGAAATAGCATAATTAGTATTGACAGAAAAAAGGCTAACCAATAGCTTTGTGTAACTAGCTGCGCTATTCGACTTCGCCGCATTGAACCGTTTAATTGTGCAATTATAGGTGTCAATGCAATTAAAAAACCATTACCAAAATAGATAGCAGGGATCCAAATGGATGTCCCTAAAGCAACGCCGGCTAAATCAGTCGGACTAACACGCCCCGCCATGACTGCATCAACAACACCAAAAGCCGTTTGTGATCCTTGGGCAATAAACACGGGTATAGCAAGTAATAACAGCTTACGTGCTTCCTGAACATACTTTTGCACAGAAACTCCAATTAATTAGTTATGTGTTATAAAGATATCTAAATAATGCTAGTTATAGGAGATCAATAAAATAGATATCATAAAAAGTCATTAACCCGAACAGCAGAAAAATGCCAATGAAATTGTTATTGTCATATTTGCTTATGAAGTTAATTAAAATTACTGTTTTTACCTGACTGTCACAGATAAAAAAGCTGCCCATTTTAGCAAAAAAAAGTATAAATGATAGTTATTAACACTATCATAAGGCATAAATAGAGTGCTGAAATAGCCTATTCAGCGACAGCAAGGTATTACTGCGATGGAATGAAAAATACATTATTATATCGTTAAATAAGTTGATGACGTTTGAATTAGCTAAAATGGCATAATTCGTTTGCATATTCATAAAGTTAAAAAGAAAAATAGTTGTTATTATCCGTGTAAAAGAGGATTTAAATTATGTTTACTGGTATTGTTAAAGCTACAGCAACCTTAGTTTCGATAGAAGAACAAGAAAATTTTCGGACGCACGTGATAAAGTTCCCAAATTATTTATTGGATGGTTTAGTGCCGGGCGCATCTGTCGCAAATAATGGTTGTTGTCTGACCGTCACAAAGATTGATAATGATTTAGTCAGTTTCGATTTAATGGCAGAAACGCTTCGCTTAACTAATCTTGGCTTATTGAGGGTTGGTGATAGCGTTAATCTTGAACGTGCTGCGCGTTTTAATGATGAAATTGGTGGGCATTTGATGTCCGGACATATTATCTGTATGGCGGAAATAACGCGAATTGTGCGTAGTAAAAATAATTGTCAAATGTGGTTCAAAATGCCATCATCATTAATGAATTATATATTATATAAAGGGTTTATTGGCATTGATGGGGCGAGTTTAACTATTTGCGATATTATTGATAATACGTTTTGTGTTAATTTAATTCCTGAAACATTAGAAAGAACCTTATTTTTGAGCCGTAAAATTGGTGATAATGTCAATATTGAAATCGATCCTCAAACACAAACTATCGTGGATACGATAGAGCGTATTATGGCGTATAACTCCCGCTAAAAATAAGTTATATAAGATAATGACTTAATCTTATATGACGGTTTGCTTATATTAGGTAAGAATTATCCTATGGACGGATCATTCCTACTATGGGATGCGACGGATAAGGCATAATTTGCTTTAATATTTACTGTTTACGATGTTATTCGTCCTTTATATAAGGTATATACTGTTAATAAATGACGGCATAAAGAATAAGGTATTATTAGTATTCCATTATAATTGCATATATTGATTTTTATATATTTTTTTACGATAAAAAATAAACAATTCAATCATAACGTTTGGAACATTATATATACAAGCAAATGCTTTTTTGCTTATTGCTAGCATTTCATAAAGACGAATGTAATATAGACCAATTTTTAGCGTATTAATACCTGCCTTTAAGCTAGCAATTTGCTAAAACTACGACTTTTTGTTAAAAATAGAGAATGATTTAACGATATTGTCTAAATAAACAACAGTCGTTTTTTAGCATCAACGTCATCATTGTTAATGACTAAAACGCTATTGTGTGGGTATTAAGTATATAGGCAAGTATGTTCCATATCATTATCGTATAGAGGCACACAGCTTTTTGCCCATCAATAAATAAATCGTTTTATTTATCAAAGAAATTTCGTTGTTATTACTTATTAATTGTGAAAGGGTATTCACCATAAGTTTGGTTTAATAGTATGCTTATTTTATTATTCATTCTAGGATTATTGAATCACGTAAATTGGCACGTAATATATTTTGGTAATGATCATGATACTATTAAGTTAAAAAACTAAATTAACTATACAATCAGAATGTTAAACCATCTTTTTTAAGTAAATAGAAAATGAATTTAAATTACCATTAGTGTTTTTTCAGATAAAAGAGATAAAATGTTTCTAAGGAAAAGAGGCGTTTTCTTAGAATGAAGTCAGTATCACTCTATGATCAATAAGCGTTAGTTGACATTAATAATAAATATACCGTACATAGTATGGTCTTTACTAATGAAGATAATGGGCTATTGGTAAGTAAGAGTAAATATATAGCACTTTGCTGATAAGAAAATATTACAGTAATTAAAAAGCATTAAGGTATAAGCAATATATCAATATTCTTAAAAATAGCGATTATAATAGCACTGTGGGTAAGTGGATTATTACACAGCCAGCAGCACTTAGCTCTTATTAATCCCTTAAAATGATCACATTAAAATTCAGCATATATAGTATAAATGACGTTACTTATCATTAATAAAATGGTATTGAAAAATAAAAAATAGCTAAGTATAGGAAGTAGTATTTTTGCTAGTAGAATGAGTTATATAGGTTTAACAAAGTAGCCTACCGATTAAGTAGGCTATTTATAGTATTACATATAAAAGAATAAAAAATTAAATAACTATACTTTTAATTCTTATTAAGCTAACTATTGCGTTATTTCACTCATATTGCGAGTTATGAACAATAAAATAAGCACTTTTTAAACATAGATACTGGCATTTAAAAAGCATTATTTTTTAAGGTAAATAAATCAGCTTAATTAACCATACGATCCATTAAATGGAATTAACCTATCTATTAAATGCGTCTAAAAAAGTTTCAGCTTTTATTGAATGTCCATTAATAGAGAAGAGATCGTTTTCATAAAATAAGTCACTATGTAATGTTTTATCATCGATATCAATTAACATTGACAGTAAGTTTTCTCTACTATAGACCGTATCGTCTTTATTCATTTTTGCCTGCTGTAATGAATTAAACATCTCTTTTACCAATTGCAGTATTTGCGAAGGTTTCATCGAATTATTTTTTAATGATATTAAATTAGCTAAAGAATATTCTAACATAGATCTTTGCGCATTTAGTTTAAATTTAATTAACTTTATAATATCTTTGGGCGAAGTAAGTTTGCCATTTTTCATTTGAAGATCAAATGAAGCATTGAGCTCGCCTTGATTATTTTTCCAATGAAATGAAGGTATAGAGAAAGTTGGATTATTTTCTAAAATTTTCGTAATACCTTCATTAAATCTTTTATCTGTTAGATACTTCGTGTCACCCAATAGTAATTGATTATATAGATCGAGTAATACGCTAAATCCTTGTGCATTTATATTATTGAAATTTGTGTTGAATTTTATAGTACCAAAATTAGCTTGATTAACGATTAACCCACCAAATTGGAACGTTGATTGGCCTTCATAATTATTGCCTTTAGGTATTGAAGATGAATTAATATGAACTTGGTTAAGATCCATATTAGGAAAATCAAGTGAGTTTGCACCATTAATTGAAAAGACATTAAGGTCAAAATGTTCATTACCTGTGTATATATTTAATGGTTGTTGGTTTGGCTGATTTGGAAAACGATTAATATTATTTTTATATTTTAAACCAGATAAAAGAAACTTTAGACCACCAAGATTAATATTAAGATCATCAATTTTAAAGGTTGAACTGATAGTATCTAAGTTGTTTTTAACTTTTCCTGAAAACTCAATACCTTTTACAAGAATGTTTGTATGCGCATCTTTCATATTTATTGTGGCAAATTTACCATTGAAACCCATATATTCCGTATACAAATCCAGATCAATTATAAAAGGTTCTTTACCATTGGTTAACATTTTTTTAGCCATTTGAACCATTGGATTATCAGCAACAAGCATAATATTAACTGAAGCTAATTTAGGTTTGAATGAAAAATGACTTAAAGAGGCTAATGGAAATGGACCATGTGATACATTTGCTGAAAGAGGAAGCGTTGCATTATCATAGCTAAGAGAAAAGAGAATTTTTGAGCTAAAAATACCACGATTAAATTTTACTAATTTAAATTCAGGTAATTTTACTAAGTTATTAAATCCAGTTTTATTATAGGGAATTTGGGTTATTATTTTAGTATTGATATATTGGACATACTCAGGTAAATCTTTTTCTATAATTTTACCTGTATTCCACGACATATAAACCCAACCAGCTAAGGTAACACCTGCTACCGTTATCACTATATTGCTTTTTTTCATTATATTATTCGCTCTAAAAATATAAATAAGAAATAATAGTAGATATATCATTACTATTAATAGTAGAATATCATGTAATTAAAGATAATTGCTAATAAAAATTAATTTTAATTGTTTTAAATGACTTAACTTATAATGTAATTGATGATAGATCTATTAAATAATTTTATTTATTAATAAAATAACTTCAGTAATATTATCTTCTTAATAAGTTTTATTTAATATTATCAAACAATTGTATTTATAAATTGATTAAAATTAATATTTTTTTATTATCAATTTCTTTTAGAAAAGAATGATTTTCTATATTTTATTATATTATTGAAGAAATAAGTTGTTTATAATAAAAATATAACTAATTATTTAATTTTAATGGTTATTTTTTAATAATTAAGTTGAGTGATAATAATTTAATAGTGTAAGTAATATTGTTAAATTATAAATATTTTTTATAGATATTTACTGTTGTTGAAACAAATCATAATAATGATATAAATAAAATAGGGTAATAATCAATATGATAAACTAATTTAATTTACATAAAATACTACAATAAACAAATTATCATAATAATAGACTGATATTAAAGACTATATCAATATATTAACTTAAGATTACTATTATCATGACTATATTTAGTATAATTTATAGCTGTTTTATAATACTCGAAATAACATAATAAATAAGTTACCAGTATCATTATGTATTTAGCAAAAAGATTTTTCTAGTTTGCTATCAGGGATTAATTAACGTGTTACTATATAATGCTATAAAGCGTATAATATAATTAATATATTGCGTCTTATTTGTCATTAGTTAATGGCTATTTGTAATTGTAACCGGATTAAAATACGAAGAATGCGTTATAAGCGTTGATTCAGCCTGCTAAAAGCAGGCTGTTATTCTCATTAAAAGCGTTTTCCAGCATCAATCATTGCAAAAAAATCGTTGCCTTTATCGTCAACTAAAATAAATGCAGGGAAGTCCACAACTTCAATGCGCCAGATGGCTTCCATACCGAGTTCAGGGAAAGCAATACATTCAATATTGGTAATACTATTTTGCGCTAAAATTGCAGCTGGGCCCCCAATACTTCCTAAATAGAATCCACCATGTTTATGGCAAGCCTCGGTAACCTGTTTACTTCGATTACCTTTAGATAGCATTATCAAACTACCGCCATGTGATTGGAATTCATCAACATAACCATCCATTCGACCTGCTGTTGTAGGTCCAAGTGAGCCACAAGGATATCCATTTGGTGTTTTTGCCGGACCAGCGTAATAAATAGGATGATCTTTAATATATTGTGGTAAATCCTCACCTCTATCTAGACGTTCTTTTAATCGAGCATGCGCAATATCACGTGCTACAATGATAGTCCCTGTAAGAGATAATCTTGTGGATACAGGATATTGTGATAATTCCGTCAGAACCTCTTTTATGGGTCTGTTCAAATTAATTTTTACTGCCTCGCCTTCGCCAGCATTACGCATAGATTCGGGAATGTATTTACCTGGATTGTCTTCCATTTTTTCAATCCAAATACCCTCTTTATTGATTTTAGCTTTAATATTACGGTCCGCTGAACAAGATACCCCGATCCCTATTGGGCAAGATGCGCCATGACGAGGCAGACGAATGACACGAATATCATGGGCAAAATATTTACCACCAAACTGAGCACCAATACCAAATTGCTGTGCCGCTTTTAGTAATTTATCTTCCAATTCACGGTCACGAAATGCTTGTCCATGTTCATTACCTTGAGTAGGTAAATTGTCATAATATTTAGTAGAGGCTAGTTTTACTGTTTTTAAATTTGTTTCGGCAGATGTTCCACCTATAACAATTGCGACATGATAAGGTGGGCAAGCAGCTGTACCTAGAGAACGCATTTTTTCAATTAAATAACTTTCTAATTTACCTGGTACAATAAGTGCTTTTGTTTCTTGATAAAGAAAGGTTTTATTTGCCGAGCCGCCACCTTTAGTCACACAGAGAAAATTGTATTCATTGCCTTTCGTTGCATATAAATCGATTTGTGCAGGTAAATTAGTACCTGTATTAACCTCATCGTACATTGTCAGAGGAGCATTTTGTGAATAACGAAGATTTTCATTCGTATAGGTATTGTAAACGCCACGTGATAAAGCTTCTTCATCATTGCCATCGGTCCAAACGTGCTGACCTTTTTTCCCCATAATGATTGCTGTTCCTGTATCTTGGCAGAAAGGTAAGATCCCTTTTGCCGAAATTTCGGCATTACGTAGAAAGGTTAAAGCAACATATTTATCATTTTCACTTGCTTGTGGATCATTAAGAATTTGGCTTACTTGTTGTTGGTGTGCTTTGCGTAATAAAAAAGCTGAATCACGGAATGCGTGTTGTGCCAATAATGTTAAGGCTTCTGGGGCCACTTTTACAATTTCTTTTCCTTCAAATTCAGTGACAGAAATATGTTCTTTGCTTAGCAAATAATATTCTGTATCGTCTTTTTCCATAGGAAAAGGTTCTTGATAATAAAACTCAGGTGTTGACATGTTTTTTCTCTTTTTCATAGTAAATTAACAACTTCCAGTGTGGGATATTATGGTAATGAAATAGCGATATATTGCAATAATTGTGTATTATTGTTGAAAAAATTCAGTCATTGATCACTATTTGGTAATTTATCTGTATAAAGAAATAGTTAAAGTATCTCTATTTATTGAGCGAGCGCAAAAGTCAAACGGAAATAGTATGTTATAACGTTGATTCAGCCATTTTAACTATAATCATAGATAACATAATGAAAGCTCCGCTAATGCAATTTTTTATCGCTGGAACAGGGAAAGGTGTGGGAAAAACCTTGGTTACCCAGGCAATGATCCAGACATTTAATCATGCAGGTTATCAGGCAGTAGGTTATCAACCTATAAAATTTAGTTCTGAAGAGAGTCATAGTTTCTATTATGATAATATAACTACACAAAATGTATCTTTGTCATTTTTAAACCAGCTGCAAATTAATCCGATAAAGTGTGACGAAAAAAGTATTTTTCAGGCGGAATGTAAACTAATTGATTTTGATCAATTATCTCAACCCTTAGATCAATTACGCCAACACGTAGATGTGATCATGATTGATGGAGTAGGTGGTTGGTTTTCGCCAATAGGACCTCAGCAAAACTTATCTGATTGGGTAATTAAAGAAAAATTACCTGTTATTTTAGTTGTCGGGATACAAAAGGATTGTATTAATCATGCACAATTAACCGCAGAAATTATTAGATATAAGGGGTTAATACTAGTAGGTTGGATAGTTAATCGCATTAATCCTGGGTTATCCTATTATATGGAAACCATAACGTTATTAAATCAAATAATAAAAGCTCCCTTATTAGGAGAAATTCCCTATCTAGGCTACACTGGTAGACAAGATTTAAGTCGTTATCTTAATCTTGCAAGTTTGATATCAAAGTAAGGTATCCTGATAGTGTATTATTTATCGGAGTTACATAATCGATTATCTATTATTAGTCATATCATTATTTTACTCGTTATTCTTTGTATTTTGCCAAATAGATAAGCTTAAATAATAGTTGATTGAGTAAATTGAAGTAAGTTACATTTTAGTAGATTAACTTAGTATTTATGCGTAAATAGGGATTATATTCATAAAGTTATAAACATTACTTATAAAAAGACTAAATTGCAATGATTAGCCTATTTTTAACTAAAGTATTTTATTTACATTATTAATTATGGAAATTAGCTTGGTAAAAACAGTGTGCTAATTATTAATAATAATTTTTATCAATAATTTTAAAAAAACTAACTAATATTACTTAGTTAAAAAGCATTTTATTATATCAAGCCTAATAAGAATATAAGTTATATCTATAATATAATTTTAATATTTGTTATGTAAATTTAATTATTAAAAGTCATTTCACGTTATAACTAATTACAACACATTAATATTTATATTGCTCTGCTTAATGTTTCTTTAATATATTTTTATTTTATGAGTAATAAAAATAGTATTGATATCATCAACAATTAATCTAAATAGGTGATGGATAATCTGCTATTATACTATATATATGATAGTATTTTGGTGGTGCTTATTTAAAAATTTATTTATTTTATAGAAATAAATTATTTACTTAATATATTATTTATACACATCAAAATAGAGAATAATGATTAGGTTATTATTTCTGTCTGATAACCTTGAAAGGTTACGTGTGCTTTTTCTTTAGATAATAAATTATGCTTATACTATCAATAGACATTATTACCAGACAATAACATCTATACTCGTTCCATACTGCACTAACAATTATTGTAATAATCCTATAACACCTGTTTTATTTTATTTATTATATTCGCCATAAATGATTCGGTTAGTTTATCGGTAACAAAATAAAAGAAAGCGTAATTTCGTATTATACCATAGCATAGTATTAACTATTCATGATATAACCTATGGTCAGAAATAAATTAAGATAAGGTTATTAGTTAATTATGTTAAATTGTTTAGATAACAATATGATAAAAATAATAAAATTGATACGATTTAGCGTAAGGAAATAGTAGGTAATGCAAAATATGATCCCATTGATTACTCAAACAGCTGATGTTGAGCCTATAATTGTAGCATATATAAAAGCATTAACATCGGCTGGATTTACCGGCGATATTGAAACAAATTATACCAGCCGACTGACGATGGCAACAGATAATAGTATTTATCAAATGTTACCTGCTGCGATTTTATTTCCACGCTCAACCTCAGACGTTTGTATTTTGGCGCGAGTAGCCGAAGAGCCAGACTTTAAATTGATTACATTTTCACCTCGAGGTGGTGGAACTGGAACGAACGGTCAATCTTTAACCGGTGGTATTGTCGTTGATATGTCTCGTTTTATGAATCGTATCTTAGATTTTAATCAGAAAGAAGGATGGGTAAAAGTCGAAGCAGGTGTTGTGAAAGATCAACTTAATCAATTTCTTAAACCTTATGGTTATTTTTTCTCTCCGGAATTATCCACCAGTAATCGGGCTACGTTAGGTGGAATGATTAATACAGACGCAAGTGGTCAAGGATCATTAGTTTATGGTAAAACATCCGATCATGTTTTAGGACTACGAGCAGTCCTTATCAGTGGCGAGTTATTGGATGTCTATCCGATGTCTACAAAATTAGCTCATACATTAGCTGATAATAGCAGCCATAGTGCGACGATTTATCGTACGGTTCTTGATCGTTGTGCTCAACAGCGTGAGTTAATTTTAAATCGATTTCCTAAATTAAATCGTTTCTTAACAGGTTACGATTTACGTCATGTTTATTCGGATGATATGACACAGTTTGACCTGACACGGTTATTATCAGGCTCTGAAGGGACACTGGCTTTTATTACTGAAGCAAAACTTAATATTACGCCGATACCCAAAATACGGCGTTTAATTAATATAAAATATGATTCATTTGATTCAGCATTACGTAATGCATCTGTTATGTTAAAGGCGAATGCACTTTCAGTAGAAACTGTTGACTCAAAAGTATTTAATCTGGCGCGCCAAGATATTGTTTGGGATTCAGTAAAAGAATTGATAACAGATGTTGATGGCTGTGATATGCAAGGACTCAATATTGTTGAATATGCGGGTAATGATGAGCAAAAAATAAATCAGGATATAACGGCATTGTGCCAACAGCTTGATCAATTAATGCAACAACGACAGTCTGGTATTATTGGTTATCAACTATGTCACCATCTTGAAGACATAGAACGTATCTATGCTATGCGAAAAAAAGCGGTTGGATTATTAGGGAATGCGCCAGGTGATGCGAAACCGATTCCCTTTGCGGAAGATACCTGTGTACCACCTGAGCATTTAGCGGATTATATTTCTGAATTTAGAGCGTTGCTTGATCGCCATAACTTAGCTTATGGTATGTTTGGTCATGTTGACGCAGGTGTATTACATGTGCGTCCAGCATTAGATATGTGTGATCCCGAGCAAGAAAAACTAATAAAGATATTGTCTGATGAAATTGTTGCCTTAACGGCAAAATATGGCGGATTGTTATGGGGGGAACATGGTAAAGGTTTCCGTGCTGAATACAGTCCGGCTTTTTTTGGAGACATTTTATTTAATGAATTAAGACATATTAAAGCCGTATTTGATCCTCATAATAGACTTAATCCGGGGAAAATTTGTACGCCTTATCATTCTAATAATGAAATGCTAAGCGTCGATGCACCAAAACGGGGAACCTATGATAGGCAAATCCCTGTGCATGTGCGTCATTCATTTCGGGGAGCAATGGAATGTAATGGCAATGGATTATGCTTCAATTTTGATGTAAATAGTCCTATGTGCCCTTCAATGAAGGTATCAGCAAATCGTATTCATTCACCCAAAGGTCGTGCGGGGATCGTGAGGGAATGGTTACGTTTATTAAGCCTGCAAGGTGTTGATCCAATTTTTCTGGAACAACAACTTATTGAAAAACGGTTGAGCTGGTATACTGTTTTTCAACGGACATATAACACAGTTAAAGCATTGCGAGGTGAATATGATTTTTCGCATCAAGTTAAACATGCTTTATCAGGATGTCTAGCATGTAAGGCATGTTCGAGTCAATGTCCAATTAAGATTGATGTACCTACTTTTAAAGCACGATTCTTACAACTTTATTATGGTCGTTATTTAAGACCGCTTCGCGATCATGTTGTTGCAAGTGTTGAACGCTATACTCCTTTAATGGCTAAAGCACCGGGCCTATTTAATTTTTTCTTACGACAGCCGGTTACTCAAGCGTTAACGAAAAAGACGATTGGTTTAATAGATTTACCTTTATTATCAACACCAAACCTTAAACAACAACTCATGGGGCATCGAGCATTTTCTATGACACTCGAACAACTTGAAGCACTGACTATTGAACAACGTGATCGTTATGTTCTGATAGTACAGGATCCCTTTACGAGTTATTATGATGCTAAAATTGTTGCTGATTTTATTCATTTAGTTGAAAAATTGAATTTTATTCCCGTACTATTACCTTTTTTACCTAATGGTAAAGCACAACATATTAAAGGTTTTTTACGGCAGTTTACTAAAACCGCTCAAAAGATGGCAGATATGTTGAATAGATTGAGTCAGCTATCGATTCCTTTAGTGGGTATTGATCCTGCCATTGTTTTAAGTTACCGTGATGAGTATAAGGAAATTTTAGCTGAAAAGCGTGGTACATTTAACGTATTATTAATTCAGGAATGGCTATACGATCAACTCGATGTTATTCCTAAAGATATTACTAAAAATAATTCCTGTTATTATTTATTTGGTCATTGCACCGAGAGTACAGCCGTACCTGTACATATAAAACATTGGCAAGCGATTTTTCAACGTATTGGTAGTCGCTTAGAGCCAGTAAATGTCGGATGTTGTGGTATGGCGGGTACGTATGGTCATGAACAACAACATCTAGAAAGTTCACATCGGATTTACCAACTTTCCTGGCAAAAAGCATTACAAGCAAAAAATGCAGATTTTTGCCTAACAACGGGGTACTCCTGCCGTAGTCAAGTAAAGCGTTTTGATAACATGAAACTAAAACATCCGTTACAAGCTATTTTAGATTTATTGGAGAAGAAATAAGATGTTATGGAAACGACAAATAACTTTAGAACAGCTTAATCACTTGTCTTTTAACTCAATGATTAGCCATTTGGCCATTACTTTTACACATATTGGTGATGATTATCTTGAAGCCAAAATGCCAGTAAATCGTCAGACAATGCAACCTTTTGGCCTATTACATGGCGGAGCATCGGTCACATTGGCGGAGACGGTTGGATCTGCTGCAAGTTATCTCTGTTGTCAGGATAATGAGCAAGTAGTTGGACTGGAAATAAATGCAAGCCATATGCGAGCTGTATATAGAGGCTATATAAGAGCAGTTACCCGATCTTTAAGACTTGGGAGTAAACATCATGTATGGCAAATTGAACTTTTTGATGACACGGATAACCTATGTTGTGTAGTACGTTTAACAACGGCAGTAATATCTAAATAACAAAAGTAAATATAGTTAAATGACCAGAATAGCCATAGAAAATAATCAACTATACGCATTTTTTTAATGCAATTGCTATTCTGTCATTTAACGATGGATCTAATTTTATCGCAATATTCCTTTCTTTAGTCATAATTCCTTCATAAATATAATAATTATTTTTTATCTCGGAACGCCTGAGTTAATTTAAAGCGATAAATGGAGGTAGAAACAAAGCAAAGTGAATAGCCAAATAACTCAATACCTTCTTCAATAACATTTTTTACAATGCGGTTATAATTATTATCTAATAAGGTTTGCCAAATAATTTTTATACCAAATAAGCGAGAAAAAATTAATATAGCGATTAAGCCAGCAATCATATAACCATAAGTTGAATGACAACTATAAGCAACGAGTTGATTAATGGTGTCTTTAGGGTGTTTAAAAAAAGTATAGAAAATAGCTATTAAAGCCACGAGTATAGCAGGGTAGACCCAAAAGCCGTGAAATATGCTGTCTAAAATGCTGTCTAATTCTCGTATTAGCATGCAAGTAAACAAACCTGCAATCAAAATACTCGAGTATCTTACATAAGAGTGATGATAAGCAATACGGAGGAAAGTATAAATAATACAAACTATTATTAATTCTTGTGCTATTTCTGTTAACGATATTTCTTCGATATAGTTTTTTAAATGGACAATATCAATATAAGGTAATGAAAATGTGGCGACTATAGCTATAGAATAGCATAGAAATTCTAGAATAGCAGAACGTAGTTTTTTTAATATATTGCTCATTAATTAGTAGCTTTGAATAATAGTTATTATAATTATTGTTAATGTAATCTTTGATTATAATTATTCTATTTTTATTTTTGTTTTGATTCTATGAATTTAGCGAAAAATAGCATAAAAAGAAAACAAATTATTATGTTCTTTTTATGCTATAGAATTAATAAGTGTAAAACTATACAGTAGTAAGCTAGGAAGATAAGAGTTACTACTGTTGATCACAGATAAATGAGTAAGTAATTAACGGCTGCGGAAAATGATCCGTCCTTTTGACAAGTCATAAGGTGTTAGTTCTACCGTTACTTTATCCCCGGTAAGAATACGAATATAATTCTTGCGCATTTTGCCAGAAATGTGAGCTGTTACCACGTGACCATTTTCTAATTCAACACGAAACATGGTATTTGGTAAAGTTTCAAGGATAGTGCCTTGCATCTCAATATTATCTTCTTTGGCCATTGAACCCTCTGTTTAGATAACGCTGAATTTTTAACGGCTGAATAATGCCGAAAAACACAGACTCTGTAAAGTGATTGTCTGGAATTAAATTTAACAAATCCCTTTTCAGCTAAAAATCGTATAAATATAAATAAATTACTTCAAAATCGCGAAATAGCATTAATAAAGTTAACTTAACACACTTATTAAAAAACCCAATATCTAATTTCTCGCGATAATCAGATGATCCTGATTATATAACATTTTTCTACTTAAAGGGTAGTGATTGTGGTGACCACATGCCTTTAGGTAATTTTTCCTGCTGTAAATATCGTAATGCATTCATAAAGTCTGTTCGAGAAATAGTCCTAGCACCAAGTGATTGAGTATGATCATTAAGTACTTGACAATCAATCAATTGCCCACCTTGTTTCTTAAAATATTGACAAAAAGCTAACAATGCGATTTTAGATGCGTTAGTTTGTCGACAAAACATGGATTCCCCACAAAAGAGTTGACCTTGAGAAACACCATATAAACCGCCAACTAAAACCCCCTCTGTTGACCACACCTCTACCGAATGCGCTATTCCTATTTCATGTAGCCGTAGATAGGCCAATTGCATTTCGCTAGTGATCCAAGTTTCCTCGTTATGTTGACGATAGGCGCATTCATCAATAACATTAGCAAACGCTTGATTAATGGTTACATGAAAAGCACACTTTTTAATAAATTTGGCAAAACTGCGACTAATATGTAGTGCTTCAGGTAATAAAATTGCTCGTGGATTAGGTGACCACCATAAAATGGGTGAATTTGCATCAAACCATGGAAATATACCATTATAATAAGCCTGGCATAGTCGCAGCTCAGAAAGGTCACCGCCTATAGCTAACAGTCCGTTTGGTTCATCGAGTGCTGAATTGACGTCAGGGAAAGTATAATCGTCGTTTAATAATTGTTTAATTTTCATTATTATTGCCTGATATGCTGATGAAAATCATAATAACGACCTTGTTGTTTTAATAATGTATAATGATCTCCTTGTTCTATAATTGTGCCACCATCCATTACAAAAATTGTGTCCATTTTATCAAGACCAATTAATCTATGTGTTATAACCAAGACTGTTTTATGTTGCAATTGTTGACGAAGCAATGACAAGATGTGCCGCTCTGTCACGGCATCTAATCCTTCTGTAGGTTCGTCCATCAAAATGATGGGGGCAGGATGTAATAGGGCGCGTGCAATAGCAATACGTCTACTCTCTCCTCCAGATAATAGCCGTCCGCCTTCACCCAGCCAATTATCTAAACCATTACCATCCAGTAAATATAATAGTTCCGTTTTTTTAAGTACATCGATCAGTTGACTATCATTGGCATCTTCATTACCTAGACGTAGGTTATCCCTAAGTGTTGCACTAAAAATATAGGTACGTTGGCCTATAACACAAACTAATTGACGTAATGTCGCTTCATCATAATCAATAATAGGTCGTTCATTTAGTAAAAGACTACCTTGTTGTATATCCCATGCACGAGTAATTAATTGTAGTAATGTTGATTTACCACATCCGGTTTTACCTAATAAAGCAACATGCTGCCCTGTTTTAATAGACAGTGATACAGCCTGTAAAACAGGTAAGGGCTGTTCAGGATAAACAAAATTGACCTTCGATAATTGGATCGCCACTGTTGTTTTCGCTGCTAATAATTGTGTTATGTTATTTGGCTTAGGAAAAATTACTGCAGGGACTTGGTTAATAAGGTCATGAACACGATTGGCTGAACTGATAACTTGGCCCAAATGCTGGAAAGCATTTCCAAGAGGCATTAGGGCTTCAAAGGATGAAATGGTCGTGAATACAACAAGTGCAATGAATGCATCAGGTGGATTACCATTTATGCCATTTCCAGCGATCCAAAGGACTAAAATAAATGTTATACCGGATATTAGCGTCATGATTGCTTGAGATATTCCGGTAAGTGTGGCATTTTTCTTTTGTTGTTGTATTAATACTTGTTCGGTTTTATCCAATTGATAACGGAATCGAGCTTCTGCATTGAAAATAGTTAGTTCAGCATGGCCTGTAAGCCATGTGGTTAAATCGCTACGATATTGACTACGTAATTGTGTCATTTGTATGCCAATAGGTTTACCTAATTTATAAAAAAGCCATGGCATTACTATTAACAACGTTAGCATAATCATGGCTAACATAATAGCAATATCATAACAGATAAATGTTAAACCAATGGTAACAATAATAATGACAAAAAGTGCTGTCAATAATGGTGATAGTAATCGTAAATAAAGATGATCTAATACATCGATATCGGCAACAAAACGGTTAAGTAAATCAGCTTGTTTATAGCGAGTAATAACTGCCGGTGAAAGAGGAAATAATCGGTTGAAACTAACAACACGTAATAATGATAAAATACGAAATGTTGTATCATGGCTGACCAACCGTTCAGCGTAACGAGAGGCGGTTCTAATAATTGCCGCGCCACGCACCCCTGCAGCAGGTAATAGATAATTAAATACCATAATACCAAATAAACCCGCAAGTGAAGATGCGGCTAAGAACCAACCGGATAGGCTTAATAAGCCAATACTTGCAAGAATGGTCATAATAGCTAAAAACATACTTGCGCTGATACGAATCCAATGGTGTTTATAAAGTGCCAGAAAAGGAAATAATATTTTCATTTTTATATACTATCTTCTTGACTAGTTAACAATGAGTTGAATGCGCCAGATACTTTGGCTAATACAGAATAAGGTCCTGACTGAATAATTTTTCCATCAGCCATTACCCATATTTCATCATAATGAAGCGTTTGATCTAACTTATGCGTAATAAAAAGTGTCAGTTGATTAAATGCGACTTGCTGTAACGTCTCCATGATAAAGTGTTCACTGACCTCATCAAGACTCGATGTTGGTTCATCAAGTAATAACAATTTACATGGGTGTAATAAAGCACGTGCTAACGCGATTCGCTGGGCCTGGCCAACAGATAGTCTCGCAGCACTATCGCCGATTTTAGTTTCTAATCCATCAGGTAGTTTGTGCATAAATTCATCAATAGCAGTTTGTCTAACGACTTCCATTAATCGATTATTATCAGTAGCTGGATAAGCGAGTAAAATATTATTACGAATAGTATCTGCAGGTAAATGCGGTGTTTGGCCAATCCAACTAACCTGTTGTCGCCATTGCTGACTATTTAAAGTGTATAATTCAATACCATTAATCGTTAAGCTTCCTTGATAAGGTAAAAAGCCAAGTAATACATTAAATAATGAACTTTTACCCGCACCACTATAACCCACAATTGCAATGCGTTGTCCAGAGTGTAGCGTAAAGTTCAATGGACCCGCCAATATTTTACCATCACGAGACTGAATGATCAGATTAGTTGCAACAATAATTATTGCTTTTTCAGCCTCATTATAGGTTAGTCCCAATGGATTCATCAGTTGGGGTTGAGGTTGCTTTTCGTCAAGGAAGGTAAAAAGGGTTTCTGCAGCCCCTATAGCCTGCGCTTTAGCATGATAAAATGTACCTAGGTCACGTAAAGGTTGGAAAAATTCAGGTGCAAGGATGAGGCAAAAAAAGCCAGTGAATAAAGATATAGATAAACCATAGCTACCGAAATTGAGCTCACCTAGATAAGAAAAACCAAAATAGACAGCAACAAGAGCAATAGATACCGAAGCAAAAAACTCCAAAACAGCAGAGGATAAAAAAGCCAATTTTAATACATCTATTGTACGAATACGAAAAGCTTCTGATGCACAACGAATGATATCTGTTTCATATTTGCGTCGATTAAATAAACGCAAAGTATCGAGACCGCGTAATCTATCGAGAAAGTTACCACTCAAACGAGATAATGCTAGAAAGTTACGTCGGTTTGCATCGGCGGCTCCCATACCAACCATAATCATAAACAATGGAATTAACGGTGCCGTAAGGAGTAAAATTAATGCTACTACCCAGTTTTGGGGGAAAATAGCGATAATGATCATGATAGGAATAATCATAGCAATCATCATTTGCGGTAAATATCGAGCATAATAGTCTTGTATGTCTTCGATTTGTTCAAAAATCATAGTGGTCCAGCTACCAACAGCTTTTCCCTGTATCCAGATAGGACCATAATTTTGTAGACGTGTTAATACTGCACGCCTAACTTGTTGGCGAACAAGAGCACCACATGAAAAACTGATGGTTTCTTTGAGCCAGACTAAAACCGCTTTAATAATAACCGTTAATACTACTAATCCGAAGTAAGGAATAAGTAAATGTCTATCACTTTTTTCAATAATAAAAGCGTGTAAAATAAATGCTAATAACCAAGCCTGACTTATGATAATGATGCCATTTACAATACCAATAGCTAATAATGCTCTGAAACTATTTTTAGCAGGTTTACATTGTTTTTTTAACCAACTAACAAGTTCTTTCTGTCTATTTTTATTCATGTGTTCTTTTTTCTTAAAAACAAAAAGATAAGGTCTAACCATAAGTAAAATGTTATAAACCTGCAAGTGTAGCGTGTTATTATGTTAAAAACCAGTACCTAAATAGAGAGTTAATATTATGTTAGTTTGTGAACAATATTATATTAAGGAATATAAAATAAATTATTTAAACTATTTACGATTATAGTTATTATAATTAATAATATATTTTTGATTATATTTTTAATCATTATTAAACTTCATTACTTATTCTTTATAAAATACAAATAAATTTTTAGAAAATCTAATATTAATTTATTTATGTAATAATATTTATTAACAACTGAATTAATATGCATTTTTATATTAATAATTATTTTATTTATATTAGACTTGATAATATTAGTTAAAATGAATTATTTAATATGATGTCATTATCAGAATAAAACAACTCTACAATGTACAATATTACAGAATATAGATTAATGTATAAAATAGAGCTAATGATTATCGTAATGTTTATAATTAATATTATATTATGTATAAATTATCACCTTATTAGAACATATTTTATCTGTATATAGAGTATCGTTAATAAGAAAGGTTTTAGAAATAGCGCATTAGATGAATATTAACAACATAAAAGTGGTATTTATTGGTAAGCTGTACTCAAGTACACCTATTAAAATAATGCGATGATAATAGATTGATTGAATAACGAATTCATCATGAATATTAAGTGATGTATAAGATAAACATGATGAATTCTCGTAACTAACAAAATATAAGCATTATTCTTTTATTATTAATGCATCAAGATATCGCTCAGCGTCTAATGCCGCCATACATCCAGTACCAGCGGAAGTTATTGCCTGCCGATAATTATGATCCATTACATCTCCAGCGGCAAAAATACCAGGAATACTAGTTTGTGTTGTATTTCCATTTGTCCCTGAAAGTACTTTAATATAACCATTTTCAAGGTCAAGCTGTCCAGTAAATATCTCTGTATTGGGTGAATGACCAATGGCAATAAAAACACCCATCACATTCAACAGTTCTATTGCTCCTGTTTGTGTATCTGATAAATGCACACCAGAAACCCCCATTTCATCACCAACAACCTCATCAACAACTTTATTTAAATGAAGGATAATTTTCTTGTCAGCAATTTTATCCATTAAACGATCAAGCAAGATTTTTTCAGCACGAAACTGCTCACGACGATGAATAAGATGTACTTCTGATGCAATATTAGCAAGATATAATGCTTCTTCAACAGCAGTATTACCCCCACCAACAACAGCAACTTTTTGATTGCGATAAAAAAAACCATCACAGGTTGCACAGGCTGAAACGCCTCGTCCTTTAAATAGTTCTTCAGATGGTAAACCTAAATAACGTGCGGACGCACCTGTTGCAATAATCAATGCATCACAAGTATATTCTTGGATTTCACCAATAAGATGAAACGGTTTCTTTTGAAAATCAACACGTTGAATATGGTCGTTGATAATCGTTGTATTAAAGGCTAATGCATGCTGTTTCATGCGTTCCATTAAAATCGGACCCGTGAGGCCTTGCGCATCACCAGGCCAATTTTCGATTTCGGCTGTTTGTGTGAGTTGTCCCCCTTGTTGCATACCAGAAATAAGTATTGGAGTGAGATTAGCTCGGGCTGCATAAACGGCTGCTGTATAGCCAGCAGGGCCGGATCCTAAAATTAATAATTTGTTATGAATCACTTTTTTAGACATAATTTTTCTCTTTTTAAACCTAATAAAGAGTTTGTCTGATTTATAAAAAAAAACAAGATTTATATTAAAAAAATATATTCAAATAATTGCACAGAGAACAAATTTTGAAAAAATATATAACTGTAGTATTAATTCTATAAAAAAATTATAAATATGAATTAGTAATTATAATATTCTATTTATTATTAACGAATTTGCTTTAAACTACATTTTAATTAACCATATTGTAAATAATATTTAAATTGTTTATATTGAAAATAAATATGCACTTAATTATTTTTAATAATATAGTTATGTGAAGTGTTTATGAACTAATGAAAAATTTATTTTTAAATTGAAGTTAAATCAGGTTGGACTATACTTTTTTTATATTTTAAAATGCACAAAGTAATTTTCGCTATCATAAAATTTTTTATGTAAGTAACAATTACTTTTAAACGATATTAAAAAGCTTATTGGCTGACTTAGTAATTATTAAAATACAATTTTATTGTGTTTAATGAGGTGTAATTGCTAAGTTATCAAATCGAGTATATTAAGGAGAGGAACATAGAATGGTTGAAACCAAAGTTCGCCCAGGGAAAGAATTAGATTATACAGACCGTTGTATTTTGAATGAACTACAAAAGGATGGCCGTATTTCTAATGTAGAACTTTCAAAACGTGTAGGATTATCACCGACACCATGTTTGGAACGTGTTCGTCGTCTGGAACGACAAGGCTATATCCAGGGTTATACCGCTTTGTTAAATCCTCATTTTTTAAATGCGTCTTTACTTGTTTTTGTTGAAATTACGCTAAATCGTGGCACCTCTGATGTTTTCGAGCAATTTAATCAAGCTGTCCAAAAATTGGATGATATTCAAGAGTGTCATTTAGTTTCGGGTGATTTTGATTATTTGTTAAAAACGAGAGCGGCAGATATGTCAGCATATCGAAAGCTATTAGGGGAAACACTTTTACGTTTACCAGGAGTAAATGATACAAGAACCTATGTAGTTATGGAAGAAGTAAAACAGACCAATAATTTGGTTATTAAAGACAGTTAATTTTGTACGGAATGATGCAAAATTACGACAAATCCGTTACACTCCTGTTTATCTATACAGCGTAGCGCCGAAGATAATTCGGTGCTAATGTTTTTTATTACACCACCTGGAGAGCTTTGTTTGAGCCAGGAATATACTAAATCGAAAGCGTTTGTTTTGAAAAAGAGAACAGGATATAGTTTACTGCTTGAAGTTTTTTTTCTGATAGCCATAGTGTTTTCTGTCTATCTGATAATTGCTTTATTTACATTTGATTCTGCTGATCCAAGCTGGACACAGACTGCCTGGCATGATTTAATCCATAATGCAGGCGGAAGGATAGGTGCTTGGATAGCTGATATTTTGTTTTTTTGTTGTGGGGTTATTGCATATTTTATACCTATCGTTGGCCTTCTTTTTTGTTGGATATTTGCTCAACAATACTACCAGGAAAGGCGAATTGATTATTTTACTTTAGCTCTAAAAGTAATTGGTGCTGTTGCGCTATTTTTAAGTTCATGTGCTTTAGTGGCAATGAATGCTGATGACATGCATTACTTTTCGTCTGGTGGTGTGCTAGGGAGTTTACTCTCAGGATTTATGATTAATCAATTTAATCATATTGGAGCAACACTCCTCTTTTTATCTATTTGGGGGGCGGGTTTTTCACTTTTTACTGGCTGGCCTTGGCTACTTATTGTAGAAAAAATTGGTTGGGGAACATTTTATCTATTTAATTTGCTGCGTTGTTTATGCCAGCATTGGAAAAAATCGGCTATAAAAGACCCGCTTCCAGAGCGTAAAAATAAATCGTCTCATTTTAGTTATAACCAATTGAATATCATCCATGATAAAAATGAACTCTGTACTGTTTATCCTCAGATCATACCAGAAGAACATGAACTACAACTAGATAAACAAATAGAAATAAGTAATGATAGTATTTTGACAAATAAGCAACCGAATGTTGACGATGTCGATCCTTCTTATTTATCCTCTGGTGCAATCCAGAAGAAAATAGAGCCACTCTATTCAACACTAATGCCAAATGTTACAGAGAATAATTATACTACATCGCCTAGCATTACTTTATCTAATGATCATAAATTAGTTGAGGATAAAGCACATGATGCAAATAATGTGTCATTTGAGCAAGTAACAACTTATACCGAGAAAACGAGTTCTATTTTCAATAATACGAATGATAAGTCAGAAATAAATGAACCTTATAACGTTGCTACTTCTAATAAAATAAATGCGTTAAATAAAGAAGCTGTAACACCTAAAGAAACAGCAGCACATCAAGAAAATGTAACGCATAATAACGCCCCTAAACGCTATAATAAAGAAAAACGAAAAGTTCATCAGATGTTACCACGGCCTAATCCGGTACGTATTCCTACTCGTCGTGAATTATTATCTTATGGTATTCGCTTACCATCCCAGCGTCAGCAAGAGGTTGAAATACGAAAACAAGAACGATCTGAAGATCGTATCACATTTGATGAATTAGCTACTTCGTCCATTAACTATTATGAAAACGGAGATCATCATTGTTATGATAAAAAGCTAACCACAGAGACAGCATTTAATTTAGATACACATGAGGATAGCGAAATGGCACTTGATGTTATCGCTAATCCATATCAGGGTGAAGCTAAAGAAGTAATATTTGATAAAACGGATAATTTTTATCAGGATCATGATGCGTTTCTATCCGTTACACGATCCAATCAACATCATAATATGATGCCTCGAGACGATATAGAAGAAGTAAAAGTACAGGAGAAACCTTATAATCAACCCTTACATGATCTTTATGTATCACATACATTTTGCGATGATAGCCAAAAACTAAAAAGCGTTTCTAGGGATAGGGATTACGATATTAATGAGGGATTAATCCATCCTTTTTTAATGAGAAATGATCCCTCATTACCTAAACCAACGACGCCTTTGCCTACACTCGATTTGTTGACGCCGCCTCCTGCATCTAAAATGCCAATTAATATGGGGGCCTTACAACGTCAGGGTGAGTTACTTGAAGAAAGATTAATGGATTATCGAGTAAATGCCAAAGTTGTCGGTATTCATCCTGGCCCTGTAATTACCTTATTTGAGCTGGATTTAGCCCCAGGCGTAAAAGTTGCCCGTATTTCTAATTTAGCACGTGATTTAGCTCGTTCATTATCAACAACAGCTGTTCGGGTGGTTGAAATTTTACCGGGTCGTCCTTATGTTGGGCTTGAGTTACCAAATATACATCGTCAAACAGTTTATTTACGAGAAGTTCTTGATTGTGAACAATTCCGTGAAATCAACTCACCATTAGCTATTGTATTAGGTCAAAATATATCGGGTAAGCCCGTTATCGCTGACTTAGCTAAAATGCCACACGTATTAGTCGCAGGTACAACGGGTTCAGGTAAATCGGTTGGGGTAAATGCTATGATTATTAGTATGCTTTATAAAGCGACACCCGACGATGTTCGCTTTATCATGATTGACCCTAAAATGTTAGAGTTGTCTGTCTATGAAGGCATTCCTCATCTATTAACTGAAGTTGTGACGGATATGAAGGATGCATCTAACGCGCTTAATTGGTGTGTGGGAGAGATGGAACGTCGTTATAAATTAATGTCAGCACTCGGTGTACGTAATCTATCTGGCTATAATGAACGTATAGCGCAGGCAGAACAAATGGGACGTCCCGTACCCGATCCATTTTGGAAACCAGGTATGACAATGGATGATTTTCCACCACATCTGGAAAAATTACCTTACATTGTTGTTATTGTGGATGAATTTGCCGATCTTATGATGGCAGTCGGTAAAAAAGTAGAAGAGCTTATTGCACGACTGGCACAAAAAGCACGTGCTGCAGGTATTCATTTAGTTCTTGCGACACAGCGACCTTCTGTTGATGTTATTACAGGACTAATTAAAGCGAATATCCCAACACGGATAGCCTTTACTGTATCCAGTAAAATTGATTCAAGGACAATTTTGGATCAAGGGGGGGCAGAATCCTTACTTGGTATGGGGGATATGCTTTATTTGCCGGCAAGCTCATCAATTCCGATGCGTGTACATGGTGCTTTTGTCCGTGATGAAGAAGTGCACGCTGTTGCGCAAGATTGGAAAGCACGAGGAAAACCACAGTATATTGAAAGCATTACTGCAACGGTAGAAGATAGTAGTACAGGTAATAATTCTGATAATCAAGATGATCTTGATCCACTCTATGATAGTGCTGTTGCATTTGTTATTGAAAAACGCAAAGCATCTATTTCTGCAGTGCAGAGGCAATTTAGAATTGGTTATAATCGGGCGGCTCGAATCGTTGAACAAATGGAAGCGGATGGTACTGTTAGTCCTCCAGGCCATAATGGTAATCGTGAAGTATTAGCGCCGCCACCTTTTGAATAAAAGTTAGCAGAAAATATCGTACTGTAAAAGTTAGAAATCGTCTTGAAAATAGTAGTATTAGCGAATAATCCATCATCTATTTTGAATTCACTAAAGGATAAGATAGCAATATGAAAAAGATATTTACCTTGTGTTACTTTATTATCGGCTTATTTTCTATGTCAGTTATGGCAGATGTTCGTAGTGAATTACAACAACGCTTAAGCAAAGTAAATAGTTTACATGCCCATTTTATTCAGACAGTTAAAGATGCGCAGGGAAAATTAATCCAGGAAGGTAAAGGCGAATTATGGTTAAAGCAACCTGATCTTTTTCGCTGGCATATGTTAGAGCCTGATGAAAGTATACTCGTTTCAGATGGTAAAACTTTATGGTTTTATGATCCCTTTGTGGAACAAGTTACGGCTAACTGGCTGAATGATGCAGCAAAAAATACACCTCTTATATTAATTACACGTAATAGGGCCCAAGACTGGAATAATTATATGATTATGCAAGTAGGTAATAAATTTGATTTATCACCACGTTCTTCTATGAAAAATTTGCATCCCTTTAGTATTGTCATTAATACACAAGGTGTAATCGATTCCTTTATCACGAAAGAAATGGATGGACAAACGAGCATATATAAACTTGATAAAAATACAACGGCGTTGGTTGATAACAAAGCATTTATTTTTACACCGCCGAAAGGTACGACCGTAGATGATCAACGTCGCTGAGGATAATTGTGTCAAACCTATCACTTGATTTTGTAGGAAATATTTTTCAGCCATTAGCGGCGCGTATGCGGCCAACAACATTACAGCATTATATTGGCCAACAACATCTATTGGGGAAAGGAAAACCCTTACCTCGGGCAATAGAAGCTGGGCAATTACATTCTATGATTTTATGGGGACCGCCAGGGACAGGCAAAACAACATTAGCTGAATTAATTGCACATTATGCAGATGCAAACGTTGAACGCGTTTCAGCAATTACCTCTGGAATAAAAGAGATCCGCGATGCTATTGAAAAAGCTAAACAGCATCGTCAAATGGGACGTCAAACAATTTTATTTGTTGATGAAGTTCATCGTTTCAACAAAAGTCAGCAAGATGCTTTTTTACCTTATATAGAAGATGGCACAATCACTTTTATTGGTGCGACAACTGAAAATCCTTCTTTTGAGTTAAATTCGGCATTATTATCGCGAGCAAAAGTCTATCTATTAAAATCGTTAACCAATAAAGAAATAGAGCAAGTGGTTGATCAGGCCATGAGCGATGATATGTATGGATATGGCAAACAAGCGGATATTCTTTTAAATGAGGATACACGTCATATTTTGTCTGAATTAGCCAATGGAGATGCAAGACGAGCACTCAATACATTGGAAATGATGGTCGATATGGCACCGATAAATCATCAAGGTAAACGGGTGCTTTCCGTTGAATTATTAAAAGAAGTTACAGGAGAACACACTGCCCGGTTTGATAATAAAGGTGATCGTTATTATGACCTGATTTCAGCATTACATAAATCGATACGTGGCTCTGCACCTGATGCAGCACTTTATTGGTATGCAAGAATTATTACGGCAGGGGGCGATCCGCTTTATGTTGCTAGACGTTTACTTGCCATAGCATCGGAAGACATCGGTAATGCTGATCCGCGTGCAATGCAAATTGCCATTGCTGCATGGGATTGTTTCACGCGTGTTGGTCCTGCGGAAGGAGAGCGTGCTATTGCTCAAGCTATCGTCTATTTGGCATGTGCACCGAAAAGTAATGCGGTATATCTTGCATTCAAAGCAGCGCTAAAAGATGCAAAAGAAAAACCCGATTATGATGTCCCAGAACATTTACGGAATGCACCGACGAACCTTATGAAGAATATGGGAATAGGTAGTGAATATCGCTATGCACATGATGAAGAAAGTGCCTATGCTGCCGGCGAGTGCTATTTTCCAAAAGAGATGGAAAATAACCGTTATTATTATCCAACTAATCGAGGTCTTGAAGCTAAAATAGCTGAAAAGTTAGATTGGTTAGTAAAGTTAGATAAAAATAGTCCAATAAAACGCTATCGTTAATTTAAATATTACGGTAAGGTTATATAACCTATTATACACACCGTTATCTTATCTTTAACGGTGTCTTTTTTTAAGAAAACCATTAATTTTAACCCTAAATTGACTAATATAGGATTAATATGCTTGATCCCAATTTATTGCGTAATGAGCCTGACGCAGTTGCCGAAAAGCTGGCTCGCAGAGGATTTAAACTGGATATAGACGTTCTGCGTAAACAAGAAGAGCGTCGAAAAGTACTTCAAGTAGAAACTGAACGTTTACAAGCAGAACGTAATTCCCGTTCTAAATCAATTGGCGCAGCTAAAGCACGTGGTGAAAATATTGAACCATTGCGTCAGGAAGTTAATCAATTGGGGGAAAAATTAACAGCTGCTAAAACTGAACTTGATATGTTACAAAAGGAAATTCGTGAGTTAGCGTTAACGATACCGAATATTCCTGATGATTCAGTCCCAATGGGCAAAGATGAACAAGATAATTTAGAAATAAGCCGTTGGGGTGAACCGAGAAAATTTGATTTTACTATTCGTGATCATATTGAACTAGGCGAACTACATAATGGTCTAGATTTTGCGATGGCGACAAAACTGACAGGTTCACGTTTTGTTGTTATGAAAGGACAAATAGCCAGACTACACCGGGCGATTGCACAATTTATGTTAGACCTCCATACAGAGCAGCATGGTTATAATGAAACATATGTACCTTATCTGGTAAATCATGCAACGTTATATGGTACTGGCCAGTTACCCAAATTTGGTGAAGATCTATTTCACACGCGTCCACTGACTGAAGAAGGTGATAGTAGTATCTACGCTCTTATTCCAACAGCTGAAGTGCCCGTGACAAACTTTGTTCGTGACGAAATCATTGATGAATCAGCATTACCATTAAAATATGTGGCTCATACACCCTGTTTTCGCTCAGAAGCGGGATCATATGGTCGAGATACTCGTGGTTTGATACGAATGCATCAATTTGACAAAGTAGAATTAGTTCAAATTGTGCGTCCAGAAGACTCAATGGCAGCATTGGAAACGTTAACATCCCATGCTGAAAAAGTTTTACAGCTGCTTGGCTTACCTTATCGTAAGATCCTATTATGTACTGGCGATATGGGCTTTGGTTCATGTAAGACATATGATTTAGAAGTTTGGGTTCCTGCTCAAGGTACATATCGTGAGATTTCATCATGTTCAAATATGTGGGATTTCCAGGCTCGCAGAATGCAGGCTCGTTGTCGGAGTAAAGAAGACAAAAAGACGCGGTTACTCCATACATTAAATGGCTCAGGTCTTGCGGTTGGCAGAACATTAGTTGCCATTATGGAAAACTACCAAGAAGAAGATGGCCGTATTAAAATTCCTGAAGTATTACGTTGCTATATGGCAAATGCTGAATATATTAGTTAAATTTAACGTCTATTCAAACCATTATTGATACAAAAAGCACAAAGTTATTTGTGCTTTTTGTTTATATTCATCAATAATGAATTCTTGGTAGCTAATAACATTTAACATATTAAAAATTTTTGTAGCATTTATTACCGTTAGATGTCTGATCAGATCATTATCATCAAGTGTGATTATAATAAAAATATACTATTTAACTTGAGTATCTATAGCATAGATTAACGTTATCCAAAATAAACTAAGCAAGCTCTCTGTAATTAATAAGCGAGCTCACTAAACTTATCCTCTTGTTTATTATGTTTAACAGAGCGAATGCTATTTACTTTTATTTTCTTTAATGGCAATTGAAGCATGTCATAATAAAAACTTCTGCGACTAATAGCGAATAAATATTAATTAGACTATAGTTAGTATAAATAATAATATTTAATAATATAATCATTAAAATTAAATAGAGATTATGATTATTTTATTAATTCATTTATTCTTTAATTTTTATTAAAAAGAATAGAATGGTAAAGAAAGTTATAATATTAATAATAGAAATAGCCAATTAATTTATATGGTATAGAAAAAATGCATTTTATATAAAAATAACCTAGCATAAATACTATAGTTTTTGAAAAAATTAATTACACTAATTAATTCTGTTAAAATTAATTAACAATATAAGTAATAGTTATTTTATTATTGCTATTGACTTTTTTAACGCAAATGACATTATGCAAGAGATTTTGTTTATTCTCTTTGGTAGTCGTATTTATGTTTTTTCAGTCATCGATTTTTCGCTCAGTCTGTTTTTTATTGAGCGGACTTATGTTGTTTACACTTTCTACAGCAGTTTTGAATACATTAACACCCTTATGGGTTGGCTCTACACTGGCGGCAAGCTTAATTGGTTCTGGCTATTTTATTGGTAATCTCATTGGTGCTTTGGTTTCTGGCAGGATGATAAAATTATGGGCATTTCATAAGAGTTACTGTTTTGCCTGCTTACTGTTTGCGTTATCTACAATTGCCCTTTTAATTTCAACTAATTATTTTTGGTGGGGTTTTAGCCGTATGTTAGCAGGTATCGCCTGCGCAATGGTGTGGGTCATTGTTGAGAGTGCATTATTAAAAATGGGAACTGTATCGAATCGCGGATTATTTTTAGCTGCTTATATGGTAGTTTATTATCTAGGAACTGTTAGCGGTCAATTATTATTAAAGATCGTCCCAACCACAAGTATTAGTGTATTACCCTGGACAAGTCTCTTATTTCTTTGTGCAATACTGCCTATTGCATTCGTACATGTTGTAGACGATGAAACAGATACAACAAATACAACAAATAATAAGACTGAATTAGGTAATATTAAAAAATTATTACAACGGCAAGATCTTCATATTAGTATCATCGGTTGCATTATATCTGGTATTATTATTGGTTCTCTGTATAGTTTATTGCCTTTATATTTAGACTATTTAGGTTATTCTAATAGCGAAATAGCGACATGGATAGCTTGGTTGGTTGCAGCGGGTATACTTGGTCAATTTCCGATTGGCCGTTTAGCCGATCATTATGGGCGATCGCTTATTTTAAAAATTCTCGCATGTCTAATAATTGTAGCAGCCACGTTGATTTTGATAGATGTTTCTTTTTTACGTGTAGCACTTTTTTTACTTGGTTGTACGAGCTTCACACTTTATCCTGTCACGATGGCATGGGGATGTGAAAGAGTTTCTCATAAAGAATTAGTTACTATGAATCAATTATTATTAATTAGCTATACCGTTGGTGGCATATTAGGATTAGCGTGTATAGGTGTCTGTATGCAATATCTATCTAATAATTTCTTATTTATCATAATAATGGCCGTTGATGCATTCTTTCTTTTTTTATTATCAAGAAAAAAGGATTAAGATATATAGCGCGTACTTTCTATTTTGTCGAGAAATATACCCAACTCCTTTTAACAGAGGCTAAATAGTTTCTTTATTATCATTTTTATTTGCTCTACAACTCTCATATAGAGAGCTATATTGTAGAGCAAAGATTTTTAATCTGTATACTTATTCTTTATTTCATCAAACAGGCATATCCTTTGTTGCCAATCATATCAATTGGACAGGCTGCTTTTGCTATCGTTATCGGTGCATTGCCTTTATTATTTTTACCACAGCTTATCAATAATAGCATACTAGGGTTGTTTATTGGTTGTGCTGTTTTTTTGTGGCGATATCATCAATGTTGGTCACAATATATTGCAGTAAGCTTACTTAGTTTCGTGTGGTGTTCATTTTCAGCACAAAAAATTATGCAGCCGATTTATTACTATGCTACGGACAAATCCGTTACTATTACGGGACGTGTTCTGAGTGCCAATATAAGCATAGCATCGGCATCAAGCATTTTATTTTTAGTTGAAAAGGTTGAAGAACGCCAACTTAATTGGTATCAGCAATTTCGCGTATTACTCAAAGGAGATTTAACAGTATATCATTTCCAATCAGGTCAGGAGTGGAAATTAAAAAGCCAGCTACGCCCGATTCATAGCAGATTGAACCAAGGCGGGTTTGACAGTCAACGCTGGGCGATAACAAATCATTGTGTCATGAGTGCAAGAGTCAATAATGCGGAGTTACTTAATGCCAATATAGGATTACGTCAACGTATTATTAGTACGGCTGCAAAATATATTCGCGATTTACCGACTGCTGATATTCTCTTTGCGTTGACCTTTGGCGAACGTAGTTTAATGAATGCTGACCGAAAAAACTTAATGATAAATACCGGTATAGCTCATTTGATCGCAATTTCTGGTTTGCATGTAGCTATGGCTGGTTTAGTTGGTTTTTACTTTATTAGAGGGATACATTATTTTCTTCCAACTCATTTTATTAATAGTCAGCAAGCTTATATTATTGGATGGATTTGTGCCGCATCTTATGTCTGGTTAGCGGGAGCCGAGCCACCGGCATTACGAACACTCATTGCAATGACTATTTGGCTTACTTTACACAAACGAGGTTATCTTTGGTCTAGTTGGCAAGTGTTTATTGTCACATTAGCAATAATGATATTATGTGACCCTGTAACAATTTTATCGGAAAGTACATGGCTTTCTTGCTATGCTGTATTTAGTTTACTCTTTTGGTATAAATTGGCCCCCCTTTCTTCTCGTTTAAAAAAATGGCACTATAGCATTGTTAACTTTATTTACTTACAATTTGCCATTACATTATTGTTGTCCCCTCTACAAATTTGGTTATTTCATGGTCTTAGCTGGACATCATTCGCAGCAAATCTCATTGCAGTACCTGTCATAACATTTATTACCGTTCCAATACTACTATTTGCATTGTTAACAAGCCCTTTACCAATATTATCTACATCACTATGGTTTCTTGCTGATAAATCGCTTTATTTTATTTTACCTTACTTAGTTGAGTTACAAATAGGGTGGTTAGCTATAGGAAAATCAATCATGCCTATAAGCTGCCTAGGTTGGTTTTTTTTGGTAATTATACGATTATCAATTTGGCGTAGTCAGCCTATTTTAATTTTGTCATTGTTAATGGTAATGCTCATACCTGAATGGTATAAATCTCGCTATAATTGGCGTATGGATGTATTAGATGTTGGGCATGGTTTAGCTATTGTTATACATAATGACAAACATGCCATTCTTTATGATACCGGGACTAGTTGGCCAGGGGGAAATATGGCGAAGCAGGAAATTTTACCTTATTTACACTGGCATCAGTTAAAATTGGACGGTATTATCATCAGTCATCAAGATAATGATCATCTAGGCGGATTAAATGATTTAACGCACGTTTACCCACAACGCTGGTTATACAGCTCATCTGTCTTCCTGGCAGGTAAATGCGTGGCAGGTCAGCATTTTCAATGGCAAGGATTACATTTTGATGTTTTATGGCCGCCGATATTAGCATGGCGCGCCTATAATGCAGATTCATGTGTCATTCGCCTAACAGATGGCCATAGTACGGTATTATTAACCGGAGATCTGGAAAAAACACAAGAATTAGCATTGGTAAGTAATCAAATATCACGGAAAAAATTATCAGCTGATATTTTATTAACACCACACCATGGTAGTAATACATCATCATCCGGACCATTTATTCGGGCGGTAAAACCATCGGCCACAATTGCCTCTGTAGCTAGATACAGTCCTTGGCGTTTACCCGCAGAAAATGTTTATAAACGCTACGTTAATCAACAAATAAAGTGGTATGACACAGCACATTCAGGTCAAATTAGTGTATTATTTTTTGATAAACATTTTGAAATAAAACGTTATCGTTCTGAATTGATGCCAAGATGGTATCATAACTGGTTTGGAACATCGCGTTATAATGAGTAGAATAGACACTTATCATTTTTTATATCGGTATTTACATGTTAAACGATAAAGACCTTTCAACCCGTAAAACGTTCAGTCGGTTATGGCCACTAATTGTACCATACAAACTAGGACTACTTATCGCAGCCATTGCTTTGATTATTAATGCAGCAACGGACACATTTCTTATCTCATTATTAAAACCTTTATTAGATAAAGGTTTTGGAGAAGCTGACAGCCATATATTAGGTAAACTCGCTATTATTGTATTTGGTTTAATGATCTTGCGCGGATTAAGTAGTTTTATTTCCACGTACGGTTTATCTTGGGTATCAGGTAAAGTTATAATGGAATTACGTCGTCGTTTGTTTAGTCATATGATGGCAATGCCAGTAAGCTTTTTTGATCAGCAATCAACAGGATCATTATTATCCCGCATCACTTATGATACAGAGCAAGTCGCTTCAGCATCTTCTAATGCGTTGGTTACTGTCGTGCGCGAAGGAGCTTATATTATTGGCTTATTTAGTGTCATGTTTTACTATAGCTGGCAACTTTCTGTTATTTTAATTGTACTCGCCCCTATTGTGGCAAGCGTGATCCGTCTAGTTTCTAGACGTTTCAGAGATATTAGCAAGAATATGCAAAATACTATGGGAAGTGTGACAGCCAGTGCTGAACAAATGTTAAAAGGACATAGAGAAGTACGTATTTTTGGTGGGCAGAAACTCGAAGCTGAACGCTTTAATCGTGTTAGTAATCAAATGCGTCAGCAAGGAATGCGAATGACCGCTGCATCGGCGATCTCGGATCCATTAGTTCAATTGATTGCCTCACTTGCTGTATCTTTTGTCTTATTTGCTGCTAGCTTTCCAACTGTAATGCATACACTCAGTGCGGGTACCTTTACCGTGGTATTCTCGTCTATGTTCGCATTAATGAAACCCTTAAAATCGTTGACTAATGTTAATGCACAATTTCAACGTGGTATGGCAGCCTGTCAGACATTGTTTGCTATTTTAGATATGGAGCAAGAAAAAGATCAAGGTTCCCTTCTGATTAAACGTGTCAAAGGTGATATCGAATTTCGTAATGTAACATTTACTTATCCAACAAAGGATACTCCAGTATTAAAAAATATTAGTTTTAAAATCAATGCGGGAAAAACAGTTGCCTTAGTGGGACGTTCTGGTTCAGGTAAATCGACAATAGCAAATTTACTCACACGTTTTTACGACATACCAGAAGGGCATATTTTGTTGGATGGACATGATTTATATACTTATGAACTTTCATCGTTACGCCAGCAAGTTGGATTAGTTTCCCAGAATGTACATTTATTTAATGATACGATTGCCAATAATATAGCTTATGCTTGTGGCAATAAATATAGTCGTGAAGATATTGAAAAAGTAGCTAAAATGGCACATGCCATGGACTTTATCGAAAAAATGGATAATGGTCTAGATACGCTTATTGGTGAAAATGGTGTATTACTTTCTGGTGGGCAACGCCAAAGAATAGCTATTGCACGTGCATTATTACGCGATAATCCCATACTAATCCTCGATGAAGCAACATCCGCATTGGATACGGAATCTGAACGCGCTATTCAGTCTGCATTGGATGAACTACAAAAGAATAGAACCTCATTAGTTATTGCACATCGATTATCGACAATAGAAAAGGCGGATGAAATATTGGTTGTTGATGAGGGACAAATCATAGAGAGGGGGCATCATAAAGACTTATTAGTGAAGGAGGGGGCTTATGCGCAATTATATCGGATGCAATTTGGTCAATGATTGAGCATATTTGGTCAGGTCGATCGTTATTCTATATACTGCTATTACCGTTTGCGTGGTTATATGGTGGGATAATGGCGTTACGCCATATTCTCTATCAACAAGGTTGGTTTCGTTCATGGCGGGCTCCTGTTCCAGTTGTTGTTGTAGGAAATCTTACGGTAGGGGGAAATGGGAAAACGCCTATTGTTATTTGGTTAGTAGAGCAACTGAAGCAACGAGGCATTAAGGTAGGGGTTGTTTCTCGTGGTTATGGTGGTAAATCAGATAATTATCCCTTATTAGTGAGCGCAACAACATCACCACAGCAAGCAGGCGATGAACCCGTATTAATTTACCAACGTACGGGCGTCGCTGTTGCCGTTGCGCCAAAGCGTAGTGAAGCCATTAAAGCTTTATTAGCCTCAAACGATCTCGATTTAATTATTACTGATGACGGGTTGCAACATTATGCATTACAACGCGATATTGAGTTCGTGGTTATTGATGGTATTAGGCGTTTTGGTAATGGCTGGTGGCTACCCGCAGGCCCTATGCGAGAGCGCGAGTCTCGTTTAGCAAGTGTTGATGGCATTATCACTAATGGTGGAACGGCCCAACCAGGTGAAATAGCCATGCAGCTTAAACCGAGTCAAGCCATTAATTTGGTCAGTGGTGAACGTATCGAGGTGAATCAGTTGAAGCAAGTTATTGCTATCGCGGGTATTGGTCATCCACCACGTTTTTTTAATTTACTTAAACAACTTTCTGTTTCGGTTAAACAAGAGCACGCTTTTCAAGATCATCAACCTTATACACCTGAAATAGTAACCGCGTTAGCGGCAAATAATGAAACATTATTAATGACGGAAAAAGATGCTGTAAAATGTCGTCCATTTGCCAAAAAAAATTGGTGGTATTTACCTGTTGACGCTGTTTTTTCAAAAGATGATGCCGAACAATTACTCAATAAAGTGTTATCTGCTTTACCCTCTAAAGAATTTAGTATCATCAAATGAGTTTTAAAAAGAGTAGAAAATAGGGGGACATAGCCTGTGTTTTTCACTACTATGCGGATATTATGTTTACAATATATAGTTTGAGGTCATTATGGATCAACGTTTGTTAGGTATTCTCGCTTGTCCAATTTGTTACGGAAAGCTTAGCTTAAATAAACAAACCAACGAGTTGATATGTAAAATTGACTCATTAGCTTTTCCTATTAGAGATGATATTCCCGTTTTACTTAAAAATGAAGCAAGAAAATTAACTAGCGAAGAGAAATCATCATGAATTTTACTGTTATTATTCCTGCACGTTATGCATCTAGTCGTTTGCCTGGTAAACCATTAGCCGATATTGCTGGAAAACCCATGGTTGTTCATGTAATGGAGAAGGCTCAGGCATCTGGTGCTAATCGAATTATTGTAGCAACAGATCATCAAGCTGTATTTGATGTAGTTAGTGAAGCAGGAGGCGAAGTAATTATGACGAGTCCTCATCACAACTCAGGAACAGAGCGTTTAGCAGAAGTTATAGATATTGCAAAGCTTTCAGATGATAATGTCATTGTAAATGTTCAAGGTGATGAGCCATTGATCCCAGAAGTTATTATTACTCAAGTAGCAAATAATCTCATAGCCGCTGATTGTGGTATGGCAACGTTGGCCGCACCGATTCATAATGTTGATGATGTCTTTAATCCAAATATTGTTAAAGTGATTGTTGATAAATATGGTTATGCAATATATTTTTCAAGAGCGGCGATCCCTTGGGATCGTGATCGCTTTATGTATGACAAAACAGATATTGGGAATTTTTATTTGCGTCATTTAGGTATTTATGCTTATCGGGCAGGATTTATCCGACATTATGTAAATTGGCCGCCAGTTGCATTAGAAAAAATCGAAATGCTCGAACAATTACGTGTCTTATGGTATGGTGAAAAAATTCATGTTGAACAAGCATTGGAAGTTCCGGCTATTGGGGTAGATACTATAGAGGATCTCGAACATGTCCGACAGATTTTTAAGCATTCATCTTAAGTATTTGCATTGTTATTTCTGACAAAAATTAACAATACAATATTATTGCTTCATTGATATCATGGCTCGATGTAATTATATTTTATTAATTGCAGGCATAAGATGCATTACTGGGAAATTAGCGGTTATGCATGTTATGCACGACTTAAGAATTAACTAATTTATTTATCTTCCTTATTGCGGTATTAATAGCATATGCTATGGTATAATGGCTTAATCAGATTAAATTGACGTAATATTGTTATTTTAATATCAAATAAGCTGTTTTAAATACCGTGTTTTATTATGCTTAAAAATAAACATTTTTGCTATTTGTAATGGCTATCTCTCGAATAGATCTCCCGATCCGCTACTGTTGCAATGAGAGGTTATTTTACATTTTATCTCCTTTTAGGAGAGAGGGGAGAGCACCACCTTTTTTCTATTTTTCTCCTAGCTGAAAAATAAAAGTGTATTATTAACGTAATCAAATATGACTTTTATAATGATTTTTATGTTGGGTTTTTAAAAGATGTTAATTGTTATTTCTATATAAAGTAGGTATAGATATTGCATAGTTATAGGAATTATCGTTTTCTAATTTGGGATATTTTTATATTTTATACTATTTTTAGAATAAAGGTGAGTAAACTGATAGTCTGGATAATTATGTAATCTAGTTATAGGATGAAACGATAACTAACAGAGGGATAGGCCGTTTTATGAGCATCGCATAAAACGGCAAAAGCATAGATAAATTAGGTTAATCCACTTTACTCATTTCAATGATCCAGTTAGCACCGTGTTTAATATGATAAACATCTGCAAAGTTACCCATATTAATCGCTAATGAAAGATTATCTAAACTATTAAAATAGACTAGATTTTTCCCTTCAGTCACATTACCAAAGCTATTTGCGAAAGGGATAATTTCATCGAAAACAATATGATCATTATGGCTAATTTTAACCTTAATTTGATCGCCAAAATGAAGATTTAACGGCGAAGCAACAGTACGACTAATATTAGTCCATACATTACCATACTGTGCATCAAGTACTGGAATAGTACCTAGTAATCGATTCTCTTTTAGAACTGCTTTTTGATAATTTATTTTAACTACATTTGGTGGTAATTTTTTTCCTACCTGTTCAAATGTTATTTTACCAGAAGCAAGTTTAGCTGCAGTGTAGGCATAAACATCGCGGCCATGAAATGTGTAGGATTTTTCTGAATTTTTACGGCGATTAATACTTTCATTGATTTGACGTACTTCATCAATTCCAAATTTATCAGCAACCAATGTTAATGTACCATTGTCAGGTGTAACAAAATATTGACCATTTTTAGTTTTCAGTACGACAGATAATCGTTCAGTGCCAACACCTGGATCAACCACGGAGACAAATACGGTTCCTTGAGGCCAGTATTCAGCCGTTTGATATAAGCTATAAGCTGCATCCCAAATATTATAGGCAGGAATTTCATGTGTAATGTCATAAATTTTTAGATTTTTATCCACACTAGCAGAAACACCTTTCATTGTTGAAACTGCACCATCCTTTAGACCAAAGTCTGATTGAAAAACTAAAATATTAGAATCTGCAAATAATGGATAGGTTGTGGCGCTAAGAATAACTGCTAATAATGTTGATTTGATATTGATATTCATAATAACCTCAAGAAGGAATGTTCGATTTTTACTTTAATCTTTAATAAAGGTTAATTCATAAGGAACGCTATTATCTCTTTCTTTTATTGTGCCATTTGATAGCATATTGATAATTATAATATTTACTCATATATATTGATGATGCTTAACAAGAGATAAATAGTATATATAAAGTAAAAAATATAAAGTGCTATGCTATAATAGCATTCTTATTTAAAAACATGTTGATATTATTAATATAGAAATACCATTTTCTATTGATGGAGTAAATAATAAAAATAGCGTAATGATGCTATAAATGATCCTTGTGATTTTCAGTAAAACCGTTTTCCAAGATTAAAAAATTTTAAATAAGGCTATGTACTCATAATATAATAAACGATGATTATTAATTACATTTTATTTTTCAAATAAGGGAAGTATTGTATCATAAGTAACATAAAATAATAAAATGAGCTATTAATTGATTTACTGGTATCTCTTATAATTAAGAAAGTTTCTATAGTCGTAGTAAAATAAGAATATCATAAATATTCTAAGACATCTTTAAATAATGAAACTTGCTATGTTAGCATAATGATAGTATAATATGCTGTTTTTTTATAAAACTAGATTAAATCAAAATATTATTTATCTTCTATTTCATTTAATACTTTATTAATTTAAAGTACCATTGATTTTTATACTTTAAACGATTATCTAAATATAGATATTATTATTGATGACATTACTAATAAAGCGTAATCAAATAGTATTAGAAAAGTATCTTAATCAAATTATAAAAATAATGTATTAAGATTTTTTAAATGTTATGATAGTAAAATAAAATATATAAAATAATTTTATTTAAATATAAATTAATAAACGTAATATAAAATTATTTAATAACATATTGATTAAGCCTATTATTTACTTAAATTTGATATTCTTTTAATTATTGCTTGTCAAAATAAATTTATTATTATTACTAACTTATTTATAAAAATAGAAACACATATTAATTTTAATAACTTGCTAATTTTACTAGAATAGTTATGTCTTATAGGATTAAATTATTTACTCGTATTATTATTTGTAAAACAAATTTAGTCAAAAATATTGATCATTATTTAGATTATTCTTTTAATTATCTGTTAGTGTATAAAAATAATTATATAAAAGAATATTAGAGAGTTAAAAGCTATGAGAGATAAAAAATCCCTACATTATTTATATTACGCTTTATGTAAAAATAGATAATATAAAGTGTAATAAAATACAGTAAATATGAATAAAATTATGATGTAAGGAGGGTACTTTTAGAAGGTAAATAAACTTGCTTTCAAAACTAAATATTAGAATAATTACAGCAACCAATTGACGGTATTTTAGCAAGAAAAAACTTTTCTTTATATTATATGTAATAATCTGTATTTAGCGTGGTTAGTACTAAAATAAAGGAAGATCACATTTTATAATAGTATTCATTTTTTGTTGTTCTCTAATAATATGTAATACTAATCGGAAGGATCACTAAAAATATTACCAGTGTATCGCATTTATTACAGGATACTTATTATGACGAGTTGATTATTCGATTAAAATTTTACTCTTTTTCAAACTGATGGCTTACTGAAGTACATAGTTCATACCATTGGCAACCATGGCAAGCGCGTCGAATAGTACCCGCAGCAAATGCCTGGCGCAATAATTGGATATGTTGTGGTGTTAAACTAAATATCTGGCCGTCTTCAATGTTAAATCCAAGCATACTCATATCTTGTTGAGCTAATTTATCTCGTTGGCAAACACTGGCATTAAAGCAATGACAAACCTCATCTGGTTCATTTAGTAATGGTTGACAGATATCATCAGGTGTCAGAACAATTTGTAATGGATTTCCCGCTAAAATGACCGGTAATAACCGGTCAAAATTAGCCGTAAAAGCCTTTGTATAGCCCTTACCTACATAAGTTAGCATGCATAATAAATGATGTGGCCGTAATCGTATCATTTAAAATAAGCAGAACGTATATTATGACCGATCTTTATCAGACAAAATAACAGAGCGACTTTAATAAACGTACCAAAAATAAAAGGATAAAATCCCACATACAACGCTGATGATAATGAGATGTTAAGTAGCGACATCAGCCATAAACTACCTAACGTTAGACAAATAGCATGGGTTAGTAATGCAACAAACAGCACAAGTAGATCGCTTTTTTTGTCTGCTGCTTTGCCACATAAATAAGCCATTAAAGGGAAACTGAGCAAATAACCTGCTGTTGTTCCCATAAATACCGCAGGGCCTGCATTAGGTCCGGCTAAAACAGGTAAGCCTAATGCTGCTTCTAGCAACCAAAGTAGGACAGCTTGCATTCCCATTCGGCTACCAAACATAACGCCAGTCAGGCATACTGCTAGAGTTTGCATGGTGATAGGCACTAATGGATTGACTATATTTATATGGGAGCCAAGAATTAAAATTGCGTTTGCAAACAATAATCCAGCTATTTTATTTTGTTGTAACGATATACTACGTTTTGCGACCGAACTTAGGGTTATTTGCATTTTTACCTCTTACTTGTAAACTAAAAATTAAAATGAAAGTTAACATAAGAGTAAAAGAGGATCAATAAATTAAATGAATTTACTCATAATTATTAACAGGCTATATTTCTTTAATAAATATAAACCAATTTATATAAATTTCTTATCTCATTAAAAAATTTATATTAACATCATACTAATATTGGAAGAGAATAGCCTCCAATAAAACTTTAAGTAATCGTACGTAATTTTGTTTTTTGAAAATGGCCTAATGATCATACTTTATCTTTAACAGATTATAACTCTTGGTTTTATGAAGCATTTAGTTGCTGCAACTCATATATTTTTCAATATGATATAACCAATCAGGTGTAACCGAAAAATACCTACTTTGTATTTTCTTTTTTTATAAGCCTATAAATAGTGTCACTATAGCAAAAGTACTCATTAATCATGATCAAATAAGATAAATTTCGTGACATTATACAATGATGTTATTTAATTTATATATTGCCTGTCTTAACTATTCTCATGCATATTTACTATTATTTAGATGCTTTACAATTAGGCAAAGTAGGTTTAGGCATGTATTGGTCATGGTATAGTAATCTTGTTTACTATGAGTTAAGCGGATAGCAATAGATTAGATTCTTTTAGCAATTAATGAGATAGTCATCAAACGAGCGTTATTATCTCAAGAAATAGGTGTATACATGTATATGATAAAAACATGCAAAAAAGATAAAAATATAACGGGGAGATTAAATGTCTCCCCGTTATCATTATAATAAGTGAAGATAAAATTGATTTATCTAACTAACGTTGTTGCAAGGCTTATATAACCTTTAGAGATCAAAAACTCCCACCAGGCTAAACCAATAGTACAGTGAACTAATAAGCTGCCAAAACCAATAATAGCACCAACAATCCACCATGATTTTGTATCGTTATAACCTGCACCGAAGATAATAGGTGCCGCTGCACCGCCGTAATGTGTCATACAACCACCATAGGCATTTGAGAATAATAAGCCAAGTGCTAATAACATTGGGTTAGCGCCAGCAACATGACCTACGGTTGCAAACACAGGTACCATAGCAGCAACATACGCACCACCAGAAGCGAACAGATAACGAATCGCGACACTAATAAATAGAATAACTAATAACGCGATAGTACTATGGTCACCAAATTGCAGTGTTGTTTGTAAAACATCTGCTAACCATTTAAAGAAGCCAGCTTTTGTTAAGGTTGCAGATAGACCTATAATCCCACCGTACCAAATCAGTGTATTCCAGCCACCTTTATTTTTTAATACATCATCCCAGCTGACAACATTAATGATTAAGGTACAAGCCATTACACATAAAGCAACTGTTGCAGCGTCAATCCTTAAGTATTTTGAGAAGATCCAACCACCTAAAGCCATAAGAAAGATAACTAAAAGCAGTTTCTCTGACACCTTCATTGGGCCAAGTTCTTTTAATCCTTTAGCAGCAATTTCTTTATTATTAACCTTTTTAAGTTCTGGTGGATAGCAAAAGTAAATCACAAGTGGTGTTAATAATAAGCAAATAAGTCCAGGTACGGCAGCCGCTAATGCCCATTGTCCCCAGCTAAGATTAATCTTAAGAATAGGGGCCATCATCGAAAGTGCTAATGCATTAGGAGCCATTGCCGTCAAGAACATATAGCTTGTTGATTTGGTTACCATATATACGTTAAGCATTAAATAATGTCCTGCTCTACGAGGATTGGTAACGGGATCTGAGCCAAGTGCATTTGCTACACTGTTCATTATTGGGAAGACAATTCCTCCTGCACGAGCTGTATTTGAAGGTGTAGCTGGCGCAATTAATAAATCAAGAAATGCAGTAACATACCCTAACTTTAAAGTAGTATTAGCCATTCTATCAATAAGATGATAAGCAATACGTTTACCTAAGCCAGTAGTAACAAATGCAGCACTTAATGTGAAAGCAGCAAATACGAGCCAAGTTGTGCCGGATTGATAACCACTAAGTACTGCATCAGGTTTTAGTACCATATTTTCTGGCAACGGCGTATTACCAATAGTAACAGCAGAAGCAGCAACGGTACCTAATAAGATCACAGGTTCTGAATAAGGTTTAATTACTAATCCCACAATAGCTGTGAGATATAGGCCGAATAATCGCCAGCCTATTAATGGTAGCCCTTCCGGTGGTGGTATGAGGAAGATAATCAAGGGAATCAATACAAGGATCCCTAACTTCCACATTTTTGTTTTATTCATATATAACACTCCAAAATATAAAACTAATGAATACTTTAAAAATTAAACTCTATTTAGCTAAAAAAACAGAAATGCATTGGTATAGCTATTAATCCCAAACTCTGTTTAATACTATTTTTCAATATGTTACTATTTGTTTAGCTAAATTTTAAATTAATTCAATACGCTTTTAATAATAAATTTTTTAACATTTAATATCGCAGCCATCACACCTTACCAGATCCTATACTTTTTATCGCACGCGGTTACAGGTTTATATATCAAAATTTAGTCATAGTTATACAATTAGCATTTTATACGCCTTAGTTTACCATTTTTATTCGCATTTTTATGCAATGATAAACTATATGCTTTATTTTATCCTGTTTTAATATGTCAAATTATTTTAAGTGTCAAGATGATAAAGAAACCAAGTTAATATTAATAAATCCGCACAACCACCAGGGCTCAAATTTCGTTCAATACAATGTTTATCCAATTGGTTAATGCATTCGGCATAATGGTTTTGCTTTATACAATCAGATAATAATATGTTATTTGCCTGTGTTTTTAGCCATGTAAGCGCAGTCATTCCGCCACGCGATACAACGTTAGTATCATTAGTCAATACAATTAGCCTTAATAAGGCTTGATGTAATGCTTGCTGCTCACTATAACCTTGCAAGAGCATTAATGTATATTCAGGGAGAATATGATTAATGATAACATCATAACCAGATTCAGCCTGGCCTCTAGCACCAGTTAAACCATAGCGTTGATAAAGTCGTTGGCCCGCTGTTGTATAACTGTTATTATTTTTTAGTTCTCTTTCGACTATCCCCTGACACATAAGTGAAACTTCGTGGCATAGTCGTTTGGCGAGTATTGGCTGTTTACTTGCTTTAAGTCTACCAATCGCTGTACATAGTAAGCCTAAAGAAAATATACTGCCTTTATGTGTATTAACATTGCCTGTCGCTGCATACATAGCCTTCTCACACGCAATGCCAATAGAGCGTAAAGTAGGCAATACAGCGATTGGCGTAAGTAAATAAGTTTTAGCACCTTGATGAATAAACTCAATGAGCCAAGGAAAAATAGCATCTGCGCTCGCATAAAAATCCGCTAGTGTCATATCATGATGAGCACCATTATTTATTCGATCGACTAAACCCGGTTTAGGTGTTAAATTGACTTCTGTCAACATCGCTTTCTTAGCTAAATTCGCATAATACATTACCCACGCGTCGGAGCATGTACTATCATAATCGATGGTACTATGTTGCTGGTGATTAGTTTTCATCGCTATCCTGAGCATGGTATACAAGAGACTGCATTGCTGCTAGTAATTCCTGTGATGTATGTTGACGATTTCTGCTACAAACTTTAGCGTTTTGATGACAAACTAAACATTGACGAGCAGGAAAACCATACGCTTGGCGGGATAATAACGTTCCATCTTTATCGAAAACATCGATATCCCATAATCGACCGATGGCGCATGATTGTTCTAACTCTATCATTGCCTGTTTAAGATCGAACGCATTGATATCTATTACCATCAAGGCCTCTGGTCCAGTGGGTAACAAAGAAACTGTTTCAGCAATAGGTTGCCAGTTATTATGCATACACAGTTGATGTATTGCCCGCCAGGCTAAATTAAAAGCCTGACGAGTAATAGGCATGTCTTTCACTATTCCTGGCGTCACAATAGTTAATGAAATTAAACTTACTTGATAGTACGCCAACCAAGCATGTTGACGAGATTGACGTGATTCACGACAATCCAACATCTCAGTCAACGTAACAATATGGTTTGTTGCCAGTTCAGTAAAAGCCCAATGCATTTTGTTACTCTTTGATTTGTTTGACAACATCAATAACCGAACCATCACGATAACGAACAACAGCAATCGTCCGATCAGTGAATTCGATCGGTTTTGGTTGTCCAGTTAACTGGATAGCACGTTGATGAAGTTCTTCTATTGTGGTCAAAGTAACGCCTTCAGCTTGTAATTTTTCGTGTAAATCTTTACGGGCTGGGTTTACTGCAATACCATGATCGGTCACTAAAATATCTACACTAGAGCCTGGTGTAATACAGGTGATCACTTCATCAACTACCGTTGGAATACGGCCACGAACCAGTGGAGCAACAATAATAGATAATTTTGAACCGATAGCTGTATCGCAGTGACCACCAGATGCACCGCGTAGAACGCCATCTGAGCCCGTTAACACATTAACATTAAATTGAGTATCTATTTCTAATGCACTGAGGATCACGATATCAAGATGATTAACTGATGCACCTTTAGAACTAAAATTAGCATATTGGTTTGCAGTGATCTCAACATGATTAGGATTACGCGATAAAGAAGACGCAGCACCAGCATCAAAGCTTTGTACATCAAGCAGTTTTTCGATTAATCCTTTTTCATGCAAATCTACCATAGCGGACGTAATACCCCCTAAGGCAAAACTCGCTTTGATGTTATCTCGACGCATTCTGTTTTCAAGAAAACGGACAACCGCTAATGATGCACCGCCAGTACCGGTCTGGATAGAAAAGCCATTTTGGAAATAGCCCGATTTTGTAATAACATCGGCAGCTCGACGTGCTATCAATAATTCACGTGGATTAGTTGTCATACGTGTTGCATCAGCACCAATTTTTGCCGCATCACCAACACAGTCAACTTTAACAATAAGATCAACTTGATCTTGAGCAAGGCTAATAGGATGGAATGGATAAGGATGGATCTCTTCGGTAAGTAAAACGACACTGTTAGCATACTCAGCATCAACACGCGCATAACCTAATGATCCACAGCAAGCTTTACCTGTTTGGCCATTAGCATTACCAAATTCATCACAAGCTGGAACACCTAAAAATGCAACATCAATTTTTAATTCGCCACTTTTTACTAGATGAACCCGACCACCATGTGAATGAATTTGTACTGGTTTTTCTAATAGACCACGCGAGATTTCTTCAGCCAATGGACCACGTAATCCAGACGTATAAATTTGTGATACTACACCATTACGAATATGGTCAACTACCGGGGAATGGCTACTTACTAGTGAACTGGATGCTAATGTCAGGTCTTTAAAACCCATGCGAGCGATCACATCCATGACCAAATTTAAGGTGAGATCACCACCACGAAAGGCATGATGAAATGAAATAGTCATACCATCTTTTAAGCCTGAACGACGAATCGCTTCTTCTAGCGTTTCGCAAAGTTTTTTATTACGAGGCTGTTCAGCCTGATATTGCTGCTTAGTTACATTATGATAGGCAACTTTATTTGATTTATCTTCGCTCATAAAAGCGTTTACACGTTGTTGATGACTCATTATTCAGTTACCTCATCTTACTCTTCACGGATACCTGAAAGTGCTGCACGTTGAACAACCAGACGGGCACGTTCGATAATTGGACTGTCGATCATTTTGCCATTGAGTGAAACAACACCCAGACCTTGGCGTTCAGCTGCTTCAGCAGCTTCGATAACTTTTGTTGCATGATCAAGTTCTTTTTGTGTTGGTGCAAATAAGTTATGCAATAATTCGATCTGACGTGGATTAACTAGCGATTTACCATCAAAACCTAATTGTTTAATTAATGATGCTTCTCGTAGGAAACCTTCTTCATTATTTGCATCCGAATAAACAGTATCAAATGCGCCAATACCTGCAGCACGGGCTGCTTGTAAAATAGAACAACGCGCGAAGAGTAATTCAATACCTTCAGGAGAACGTTCTGTGCGTAGATTTCTTACATAGTCCTCAGCACCGAGCGCAATTCCCACTAGGCGTGGTGAAGCATGTGCAATAGATACCACATTTGTAATACCTAACGCTGACTCTATCGCAGCTAACATACCGGTACTACCGACTTCACGACCACATTCTTTTTCGATACGTGTAATTTCACGTTCCATATCGATAACATCTTGAGCAGAGTCTGTTTTAGGTAAACGGACAATATCAACACCTGCACGAACAACACATTCAAGATCTTGTAAACCAAATTCAGAGTCTAATGCATTTACACGTACAACAGTTTCAATTTCTTTATATAAAGGATGTTGTAATGCATGAAACACTAATAATCGGGCGGTATCTTTTTCACGTAATGCAACTGAATCTTCTAAATCGAACATAATTGAATCAGCAGCATAAATAAAGGAATTACTTACCATTGCAGCGTTAGCACCAGGTACAAACAACATGCTACGGCGAACTTTTTGTCTCAAAGAGGCTTGTTTTTGTTCAATATTCATTAGAGGTTACTCCAAGGTACAGATTTTGTATCACTGGCTCTTATTACAGCAGCTTGTACGCGTGCACGCAGAATGCAATCCAGTGCCCCTTTATCATCAATATTGATTTTTATTCCAGAAACGCCGAGTTTTGCAAGCGTATCAAGCACGGTTTGGCGTATTGCATCAGCAAATTGTTTTTGAACGCTACTTTTTATTTGCAGATCAATATCATTGTTGTCAGAGGGAGCTATCTGCACCATAACATCGCTTGACTCTAGTGTGCCAGCGACCGCTTCTTTGACTATTTTCATATTTCACCCGATATTCACTTATAAATTGAATAATATTTATTGAGCATCTAAATTACATTATTGCCCTAGATAGGATATTTACATCCTACTACGATAAATTTTGTTGTATTTGATCGCTATCCTACTAATTGTAGTCACATCATAAAATAGTCTAATGACTTCCAGCTAATTAATTCTGCAATTAGCTAAAAAATGGCCTACTATTGTTAAATAATCCTCTTTTGGCCTGCTATAAAATATTTTTTTATTACAATGTATTGAATAAGGATATCGAAATTTCTCTGTTACACAGAATATAAAATAAGCTGCACTTTTTGTGCATGGCGATACTTTTAACAAAACAAGTAACCATTGTTCATAAATGCAACATAGGTATTTAGTTAATCGTTTTTTAGAAATATTGTTTTGTTTGTAACGGATAGAGTAATTTTTATCAAATCGGCTATCAAAGACATTGATCGAATACACTATTTTTTTACAAATTTCTAACATCTTTAACCATTTATTAACATTATGAATTCATTATATTTTGATCTTATGAAAAATAGCCTATAGCCGTCAATATAAAACAATTAAATTCATTATAAATAGTGTTAATGCGTATAAGGTAATCATATTATTTTGTTTAATAATAAAATAACTATTCTTTTTTCCGCTTAATAAAAAGTGTTCGCACTGTAATGATTAAATAACTAACTAATTTAACATTGTTATATAAATTTAATTAATTTAATTGACTTAATTGATTTAATAAGAAGAGAAATTGGTCAGTTTAATAAATGGCTATTTTAGACTAAAGCGAGGTAATAAAATTGTATATAACGTATCCGTTAGCAATAATATGTCAAACAGGGCTATTTAATTTTTGTCTTATGGCTGAGATGGATCACTATCGGATGCTTTTTACTTATTAAAGTAAACTATCGCCAATGGTAATATATGAAGTGCAGAGTAATAAATTAAATAAAAACTTATCACTTATCGTTTTGCTAATACTAAATAGTTAACCCGTTTGGTAGCAATAAACATATTGATATCGTTATAGCCCTGCATTAGCATCTTGATGCTGGAAAGAGAAGTATTAGCGTTTATGAAGCAAGTTGCCTTTGTTATTCAAATTAAAATAAATTTAACTTGCCGATAGCTTATAATACACTGTGATAAAACGCGAAAACAGCTATCTTATTAAGAGTATAACGCAATATCAGCCATTTGAGAGTACCTATTACTATTTCGATCTATCATGAGTACTCTCAGATGATTGGTATTATTTTTGGGGATTACGCTTGGGTAGCACAGCGCATTAATATAATGATCTTACTTTCTTTAGCAATGAACATTTTTAATGTTTATTGCTATTTTCCTAGCATTTATTTCAATAAGAAAAACAGCACAGTACGGTAATGGAACCGAAAGCGATTGCTAGAGTCAAATTTCAATAAGATGTGCTCTTTTATATGGTATTTATAGGATTTTTTTGTGGCAATCCCTTATAACAAAATTACTATAATAAATAATATAATAGTGTAGATAATTGCTTGATATTAGGTGATTCGTTAAACGGGTGACAGAAAAAGAGATTGATAATATTTGCCGCTAGGCGCTTTTTATGATGTTACCAACTAAAAATAATCTAGTTGTTGTTCGTCGCATTAAGCAAATTAATAGGATGGCTAATTGCCCGTGATTGTAGAGAAATTATATTGTTTAGTAAGGGATGTTCAACTGCTGTTGTAATAAGGATCTCAATATTTTAAATGCCTAACTAGGTTAATATTGGCTATATGTCGAAAAGCTGAAAATATTTTGATAGAAACATAGTTGCCAACAATCAATACGTGATGATTTATTGTAAAAGAAAGACAAATATAAATAATCACATTGCATATAACGAGATCACCAAGAGGGTGATTTTATCTGATATCTGTTTAAAAAAAATCAGTATGTTGGGTATAGTGTTTTCGGCAAATATCACCACGCAAAAAACGCACTACTATTTTATTTTTTTATTAAAGGATAGCTTTTATCCTTGTCGTCTGTTGATAAGGATAAGCTTATGTTAGCTACAATAACAACTAGTTTGTTAGATAATGCTTGTGCTAAAACGTGAGTCGGTGTCAAGAGTTATAAAAAAATAGCATTCTATTTATCTGATTTAAAATAAATTTTCATTATTCAAGTGTCAGATCCTAGAAGTGAAATAACGCCCACTCTATAAGCAAATTTTTATAAGGTGTTAAGGCTAAGAAAAAAGAACAAGTCATGGGACTTTATCTCTATATACCTATATAAAACAGTATAATGGAGAGATATTCATTGGATCACATAGACCATTTGGCATCTGTTTTTTAATTATTATACCTGACAGTGAGAAATGTAATGAACGGGCTTAACATATTAATTGTTGAAGATGAAACACCATTAGCTGAGATGTACGCTGAGCTTATAAAACAAAGTAAGGTATGTCGTCAAATATGGTTAGCCGGGAATATTCAGCAAGCAAAAATGATAATTGAGCGATTAAAGCCAGATCTAATTTTATTGGACAATTATTTGCCCGATGGTAAAGGAATTGAATTTCTTGATGAACTTGCTAGCCAAAAATTTTTGGGTGGCATCATTTTTATTACGGCGGCTAGTGATATGAAAACAGTCTCTGAAGCGGTACGTTTAGGTGTATTTGATTATTTGATAAAGCCAGTAGCGTATGAACGTCTTGAGCATTCTCTCAATCGCTATGCTCATTTAAAGCGAATTATTGATGAACACCATTATGTGACACAACGGCAAATTGATGACATATTTAATACATTTTCACGAAGCGAATTAAAATCATCATGCCCTATTGGCATTGACGATATAACACTTGATAAAGTGAAGCAATTTTTTGTTTCATCTGATACGGCTTATACGGCAGAGCAAATTGCGCAGAGCACTGGACTCAGTAGAACGACAGCTAGACGTTATCTGGAATTTTGTTCGACAGAAGGTTTTTTACTGGCAGAAATCGTTTACGGCAAAGTAGGGCGGCCACAGCGTATTTATCATCGTAATGAACAGAAAATAGATAAGTAATGTAAATGATCTTTACCTTATGCAGATAAGCCATAATACGAGATTAAAAACATACGGATTAATTAACACTAAACAGAACCTGACTCTATAGGTTATAACAAACAGAGTCATTTAGTTAAATGAGTTTATCGCGTGACTGAACAATTTGATTCAAAATTATTTTTAAACACAGTAACCAATCAGCCGGGTGTTTACCGAATGTATGATGGCGCTAATACGGTTATCTATGTCGGTAAAGCAAAAAATCTAAAAAAAAGATTAGCTAGTTACTTTCGTAGTAATTTATCTAGTCGTAAAACTGAAGCCTTGGTTAAAAGTATTCATCGCATTGATGTCACCGTTACGCATACGGAAACGGAAGCCTTACTGTTAGAACATAATTATATAAAGAAGTATCAACCACGTTATAATGTGTTGTTGAGAGACGATAAGTCATACCCTTATATTCTCTTAAGTGCTGATAAGCATCAACGTATTTCAATGTATCGTGGGGCAAAACATGCCAAAGGTGAATATTTTGGTCCTTTTCCTAACTCTGGTGCCGCACGTGACACGTTGTTATTGATACAGCGCTTATTTCCAATTCGTCAATGTGAAAATAGCTTTTATCGAAACCGCTCTCGCCCTTGTTTACAATATCAGATTAAGCGCTGTTTAGGACCCTGTGTCGCTGGATTAGTGAGCGATAAAGAGTATCAGGAACAGGTTGACTATGTTCGTTTATTTTTATCAGGAAAAGATCAACAAGTCATTGAACATCTTGTAATAAAAATGGAAAAAGCCAGTCAACAATTAAAATTTGAGGAGGCGGCCCGGTTACGAGATTTAATTCAAGCAGTAAGAAAAACAACCGAACGCCAGTTTGTTTCGGGAAACCATAATGATATGGATGTTATAAGTGTAGCCTATAAAAACGGTATGGCGTGTGTACATGTTTTATTTATTCGCCAGGGTAAGATTTTTGGTAATCGCAGTTATTTTCCTAAAATCCCTACAGGTACTGACTTATCAGAAGTGCTGCAAACATTTGTTGGTCAATTTTATTTACAAGGTAGTCAATCAAGAACAATTCCTGCGGAAATTTTACTTGATTTTACTCTTGCAGAAACGGATGTTCTAAGTGAAACGCTTACCGCATTAGCGGGTCATAAAATACACATTCAATCGAAATCACGAGGTGATCGAGCTCGTTATATTAAACTGGCACGGACAAATGCATCTGTCGCTTTAACAACACGGTTATCTCAGCGAACAACAACACAACAACGATTAAAGGCATTAGGTGAATTACTTCAGTTGCCACTAATAAAACGCATGGAATGTTTTGATATCAGCCATACTATGGGTGAACAAACTGTCGCATCATGTGTTGTCTTTGACCATAATGGACCTCAAAGAAACGAATATCGTCGTTATAATATTAAAGATATCACGCCAGGTGACGATTATGCGGCAATGAATCAAGTGTTACAACGTAGATATGGCAAGTCACTTAGTGAAGATAAAATTCCTGATATTATCTTTATTGATGGCGGTAAAGGACAACTTGCGCAAGCGATAGCAGTATTTAATGAACTTACTGTTGATTGGGATAAAACAAAACCCTTGCTTATTGGTGTCGCGAAAGGTTCTGATCGTAAAGCAGGACTGGAGACATTATTTTTTAAAGCGGAAGGTGAGGGTATGGCCTTGTCACCTGATTCGCCAGCGTTACACATTATTCAACATATACGTGATGAATCTCATGATCATGCGATCACAGGTCATCGTAAGCGTCGAGCAAAAGTAAGAAATAGCAGTACACTGGAAGAAATTGAAGGTGTTGGTCCAAAACGTCGGCAAGCATTATTAAAATATATGGGAGGATTGCAGGCACTAAAACAAGCTTCATCCGAAGAGATTGCAAAAGTTCCAGGGATATCAAATGCATTAGCAGAAAAAATTTTTAATATATTGAAACAGTAGACTAGTTATAGGAAGATAGTTCAATTGATGTAATTTCATTTTAGAGTGATTTCACTATGCGACTAAATTTACCTATCGGGCTGACACTTTTCCGAATTGCGCTTATTCCTTTTTTTATGATCGCTTTTTATTTACCGTTTACTGATGCTTCATTTGTATGCGCATTATTATTTATTATTGCATCTATCACCGATTGGTTTGATGGATTCTTAGCTCGAAAATTAAAACAAACAACGCGTTTTGGTGCTTTTCTTGATCCAGTGGCTGATAAGGTTATGGTAACTGCTGCATTGGTTTTAGTTATTGAATATTATCATAGCTGGTGGATCTCTTTGCCGGCTGTGATAATGATTTCTCGGGAAATTATTATTTCCGCATTACGAGAATGGATGGCTGAAATCGGTAAACGCAACAGTGTTGCTGTTTCGTGGATAGGTAAAATCAAAACAAGTGCTCAAATGTTTTCGTTAGTTGCTCTCTTGTGGCATCCTTGGCTTTGGGTTGAAATTATTGGTGTTATTGCTTTATATATTGCGATGATCCTAACGTTTTGGTCAATGTACCAATATTTAAATATAGCTCGCGATGATTTATTAAATGCAACTAAACAATAGAATAACTAAGTTTAAAATCATATTATTCTAAAATTATTATTTATTGTTAATTGTTTATTGCTTATTTAATATTATGACTAAATCATTTAATCAATAAGCAAATATATTCATTATTCGTTAAGATTATTCAATTCAATAAAAATTTGAATTAACAAGTGGTTATTTTTTGTTAAATATTTAAGTAAAAATGACTAATATTTACCATATTGAGCAACAAATACGCAATCGAACTAAATTTAGTTTTAAATTGCTTGAAAACAAATTCGAATCAGTCCATAATTAAGCCCGCTAACGAGATGGTGGCTGGAAATATTAGAGATATCAAATAATTATGTGATATTGTCTAAATTAACATACTGGTTAAGCAGTAAGTAGGAATAACCATCTTCTGGCGCGTTGGCAGAATGGCTATGCAGCGGATTGCAAATCCGTGGATCTCGGTTCGACTCCGGGACGCGCCTCCATATTACATAGAAATATAATGCCCGGGTGGTGGAATCGGTAGACACAAGGGATTTAAAATCCCTCGGATGTATAATCCGTGCGAGTTCAAGTCTCGCCCCGGGCACCATTATAAAAGTTGTGATAAGAGTAATATAATTAGTGTATTTAAATTAACGTAGTTATAATAAAAGAAAAATTATTTCTATAATCATTATAATAGATAGTAGTTTTGCCCGGGTGGTGGAATCGGTAGACACAAGGGATTTAAAATCCCTCGGATGTATAATCCGTGCGAGTTCAAGTCTCGCCCCGGGCACCATTATTAAATATAAAATTTAGTCCTTTCTATTTCATAACCTCCAATAATTAAACTTACGCACTCTTGTTATTAGACGTAAATTGTCAAAGTAATAGAGTAGCAATATATTTGAAATGCGATTTATAAACCGATCATAATTCATTATCCTATCTATAAAAATCACGCATGACATATCGTTTGTCAACGCCGTAAGATGATCCGCATTTTAGTAAAAGCAAACTGGGCTTACTGGCTTATTTTGTGAACAACTAAAAAGTTTATAGCAGATAAATTTATATAGATTGCGTCCTATAGAAAATAGAGTAAGTTGAAGTCAGTGTTTTAAAAAATGTAAATACCGACACTTGTACTATTTTATATAATGTTAAAATTAGCATAGTGAATGGCTATATCGACTTAGATTAACTATGACATCATCCAGGCAGTAAGGATATTACAATCATTGTTTAAAAAAGAGCAGTTGTTTACGGGTTAAAAAATTTTCTTTAAAAAGTGTCGATATATTTTTTAGCAAATATTTTTATGTTTTTTATATAGCTAATAAGAGGTTATTGGCTAAATTCTCATACGAGCTATAAATTTATCTATTTGTTACAAAAGATCAATATTATAGTTATTTTCTTCATTACCAGAAGAAGCTATGAACATGCGATAGCCTATTTTTTTTGTACGGAAATGAAACATTATACAGATTAATACATTTGTTTTAGGCTCATAAAGTATAATTGGTTGATCTATTCGTGCCAAAAAGCGATATACTAAGCCGGTTTTTATTTTACGGAACATGTTATGGATCATATCACAACATTATTCTGGGCATTATGGCATCAGGATTATCTTACTTTATCTAAACCAGGATTATTATGGTTAATTTATAGTATGCTAATAATGATCATTTTTTTTGAAAATGGTTTTTTATTAACTGCTTTTTTTCCCGGTGACAGCTTATTATTCTTAACTGGAACGTTAATTGCTAATGGTTCGCTTCACTTTATACCAACTATTGGATTATTAACACTCGCTTCTTATTTGGGTGGATGGTTTAGTTTTTTACAGGGTCGATGGCTAGGTAAAACGACATTGATGCAGCGTTTATTAGCGCACTTTCCTGAAAAATATCATCAACAAGCGGAAAACCTTTTCAACAAGCATGGCTTGTTAGCGTTATTACTTGCTCGATTTATTGCTTTTGTACGTACATTATTTCCAGTTGTTGCTGGTTTATCTACACTAAACAGTCGCCGTTTTCATTTGTTTAATTTTTTTAGTAGTTTACTTTGGGTTGCCAGTATAGTGACATTAGGCTATTTATTTGCGATTACATCCCTATTTAAGCATTATCAACATCAAATTATGTCACTCTTGACGTTGCTGCCTATTGTTTTACTTGCCGTTGGCTTAGCAGGCGCATTACTTACTTTTTGGCGACAATATACTAAAAAACACAAATAGTATATAGATTACGATGAGGTAATTAAATGGAACAAAAAACTGTGAGTATTATTGTTTCTGGTCGTGTACAAGGGGTAGGTTTTCGCTATACAACGCAGCAATTTGCTAAAAGTAATGCAATTACTGGCTATGTACGTAATCGTAATGATGGGTGCGTTGAAATTGTAGCACAAGGCGAAGAGACGCAAATTAATACTTTATTGAAATGGTTAAAAGAAGGCGGACCAGCCTATGCGACCATTGCACACATTAATTTTAATGAAATAAATAGTCAGTACTTTGATATATTTTCAATTAAATGTTAAAAAGCGAATCTGTCTAAATACATTTTACCGGTTTAGGTAAACCTGCGATTTTACATGCTTGTTTAGCAGGACCTTTTGGAAAAAGGCGATATAAATAACGACTATTGCCTTTTTCTTCCCCATACTCTTTGGTTAAGGCTTTAACCAGCATACGAATGGCAGGTGAAGTATTATATTGTTGATAAAAATTACGAACGAAATTAATAACTAACCAGTGTTCTTCCGTTAAGTGTATGCCTTCTTGAATAGCAATATATTCTGCTAATGATTCGCTCCAAAGAGACATATCTTTTAGATAACCATGGTCATCTGTTTCTATAATGTTTTGATTAAATTGTAGCATACGTAAACGATTATAATAGTAGCAAAAATTCGTTAAATTATAGAACAACCATTCATGAACGGATATTACATCATGAACGCTAATCATCTATAAAAGTTATCAGGTAGCTCTAAATATATCATGTCATGGTCTATTTATAGGATGTTCTTTTTTGATCCAAATAATCAACTTTAATGAATAACACCAAGATGAGCGGCCAATTATATTACTTTATGATTCATATTTTTTATTATACTACACTTTCTATTATTCCTAAATATGTTCTCTAAGAGAATCGACCTATATTGATATGTAGTTAAAATAATCTTTATGGTCATTTTTCGTTCACTGTTTATAAGATAAAACGTTGTTATAATATTAATAACATAATAGTAAGCATATTAACATGTGTACCAATTATTTTTAATGTGAAAATTATTATGTTAATTTTGATAGGATCGTGTTGATGTTGGCACTTGATATAAAAATAGAGTCATTACACAATTACGATACCAATACTATTGATATAAAGAGAGCTTATTTATATTAAATGCTATATACCGTCTATAAATAAGCAGAAGGTGTTATTAGTATAACACTATTTAGTTTATAGCTTTTTGCTAAATAGATAATTCTTCCTAAAAAACATACCCCATCTATGCTTATATTAAATGATTTATCTAGTTATCTTTTTCAGCAATTATCGTAATCTTTTATTCGTCCTGTTTGTCTCTTTTATTTGCTTGAAAAGAGTAAATTATAACTTATAAATAGCGTATAATATTTTTATTTAAATTAATTACTCTATAATCATTATAATATATCATAAGGTTTATTAAATTATTTTTTATAATAATAAGGAGATTGAATAGCCGTATTATATATAGATTATTAAGCTATAATATTGGTAAATATACACTACACTTATTTAAAACAACAAATAAATTAAGTTAATTATTTTCAATTAGTAAACTTATTTTTTACTTAATTAACGATATAAAGGATAATATATGAGGATCTATGTTGCCTTGCTTTTATTTATTTTATTATTAAGTTATCATTCATCATGTGTTGAATCAAAAGATGTATGGACGCTTACTGGATCATGGTCAAAATCAATAATAACAACTTATTGTTATTATAGTTTAATTGCATCGACAACCAATATGATTAAAGAAATTACGACATACCATGTCTATAGCCTTTTTGAACATTCATGTCCATTACAACCGAATAAAAGATAAAAATTTTATCATTAAAACTTACTTTACTATATAAAAGGTTTATTGTACTCACTTTTATTTCTGACATAATGAGCTTAATGATAAACAAACACCTATAAACAATTTATTTTTAAATATAATATGTTAAACACTATTATATCATGGATTTTAATTAAAAAATAAAGTATTAAACAAATTAAAATTTGATAATTTTTTACAATCTTATTGAAAAATTCAATTTATCATAATAAAAGAATAGTAATATTTTTAAAAAAACATTATATCGATTCATTTTGATAGTTATTGTATTGTTAATGATGGCTCAAATGAGCTTTTTGAAGTTATAATGGTATTGTATCATGTGTTAATTGCTTTTAATGCAAAGTCTTTATGAAAAATAAGTATAAATAATTATTAATATAATAATATGTAAACTATAAATGAGTCACAAAGCAAAATTTTAACTAATGTATTTATAAATATACACTATATAAAAGAGGTAACTAAGTTAATATATATCATATGTCTTATTAATCTAGATGTAAAAAAATGCTTATTGTTAATAAGTAATAGCAAAAATTGATCAGTAATAATTTAGGCTAGTTAGATAAATTCATAACAATCTATATAATATATAAATATGAGAAAACTTTTATAATTTTTATTATAAATTTATCATTTATAATATCTAATTTTTAGATTACCTATGCCATTTAGTTTTCTTCACTATTCACACCATTTATTAATTAAATTATTTTGGTTATTTTGTAAATAACTAAGAAAGGATAACACTAGTAGTATTATTAATATTTGTTTTAGGTAAGTATAATATTATAAGAATTTAATAAAATAACTATTTATAGTCTATTTTAGCTTAATAGTGTTGTACTTACTTGAGCCATTTTAATACTAATTAAATTATTTTATTATTTTTATAAAAATTTAAATCATCAACTAATGAATTATATTAATAAAATTTTAGATTCTTTCTATTTATAATTAACAAAGAATACATAGTAATTAGTTTATTTTTAAGTGAATTTTAAAAATTAATTAGTCTAATCATAAATAAATCGTCTAGAAGATAAATATGACTACTTTGTTATTTTTTATTAATAAATAATAACAGCCATCACTATTTTTTAGAAAAAGGATATCGTTGTGAAGTCACTAGCTTTTTTCGATAACTTTTGCTCTGTTTCTAGCAGTTAATAATAAGATGATAAGTATAATGGCTGAAAGGTTTATGAATAATTACCATAAAAATTTTATTTATAGAGGACGTACGCTTTTAATTAATAAAATAAGTAACAACACATTATTAAATCAATATAAAATAATGCGAAATATTATTATTTGTCGTTATAGTGAAAGCAATCAGAATGTTATTCTGATATATTTTCATATTAAAAATAGCGATAAATCTAATCAAGTTATTTTTTGATAGAAATGTATTTGATATCTACTAATATTTAGTTTTAATATTAGGCATGCTTTACCTCCCTTGTAAAATATAATTTTGTAGCAAATGAAGATTAATATTTATTTTAATCAATAAATTAAAATTTCATAAAATAGTAATTTTATTGGTAGATTTAACCAGTTTTTGAAATATCATATAAAATAATGGATTAGATAAAGAGTATTCTCAATATGCGCGGGACTAAACCGTTATTTTATCTTAGGATATAGCTAAAATAACATAATCCACTATTGGAAAGGTTCTTCTGACAAGCATTCCTAGATTATTGACTAATACAATTTTTTAATGTTCTTACACGTTTTCCGATAATTGTGGGTAGTTCTCGATAAGACAGTTTGATAGGTAAAAGTTTTCTAGTATAAAGGGGTTCAATAGATGTGCTTTTGATCTTGGTGTTAACTTTATGCTTGGTAAGCAATATTTATTAATTACTTAGAATAACAAGGATAGCTTCAATGTTATTAATACCTAACTGTTTCACGATTTCATCAACAATCATTAAAAAAATGACGGGTTTACTAAAATATTAAGTATTTCCTTATAGAAATAATCATAAACATCTTCGATTGTGTTTATTAATAAGTAATTCATTATTAACTATGCCTAGATAGAAGCTAAAAGAATAAAATTGAGTAATTAAGGCTAGTCTATTGACATATTTTATAAAAAAAGAAACTTAGGCGTTATATTAATAAGAAGTTTATACGAGTTGTTAAATATATTTTATAACCAGATAAAAGAATGCGGCAAAAAGACGTTTTAAAAAATTATATTATCACCCAAATATAGCATATGTCGACATTCCTCTTTAAAGACGCTTATTATTCTATATAGATTTTTCTATTGTAGCAATAGAGAAAGTATGGAAGAATGTATAGCGAGTTATTATGCATACCAACTGGAATAATGAATATTTTCCAATGCGATAAATATAGAGTACGGAGCGTTTGCAGGTTGTTTTCTTTGTGGAATAGAAAGTAAAATAGACTTACTGTCTATGTCAACAATAACAGTATGTTCTATTTAGGGATGACAGTCGAATAATTTATTAAAATAATTGGCGGAGGAGGTGAGATTCGAACTCACGGTGGGTCACCCCACGGCGGTTTTCAAGACCGCTGCCTTCAGCCACTCGGCCACTCCTCCGTAACGGCATGCACTATAAATCAGTGTGATTTAATTGTAAATACCTTATGCGTTTATTTGCTTGAAAAAGCAGCAAATAAGGTGTGTTTGACTGAAATATACCCTAGAAGATTCGCTAATTGCTTTTTCTAATTGTTCATTGATATGACTAAGTATCAACAATACTTAATGGCTAAGTGTACCAATGAAAAGAATATTATTAATAAATATAATTTACTTATCATAATGCTTTTATTTCTATTCTGCTTTTTGCCACTGTTATAAATAAAAGAAAGTAGCTAGATGATAGAGTTGACTCGGTAACACACTAAAAATAACAATAATTTTATAAATCACTTTTTCTTATTCATAAAACAAAAAAGTAAGCAGCCTATTTATGATGCTGATTTATAAGCTAAGATAAACCATGCTTTCAAATGATAGAAAGTTGTTTTAAATTATTATGTTACCTAATGACATAATAATATGTTGTAAGTATGCTTATTGTTAATCTATTAACTAGTGTTATTGAATAGCTAATAAAAATAATGCTAATACAGGCTATCGTCAAATCAGAATAAGGAAATCTTATTAATGTTCATCTATAGCTTAAGATTACGCTATTTTTTCCCTTTATTTCTTGTTTTAAACGAAGTGGAAATAGCTCATCCATGTTTATTTTTAGCAAATTCTTTCTATAACAAGACTATAAAAAATAATAATTTATAGCAATACCATCTTAAATAAGGAAAAGTTTATATTCATTAGCTATTCTTACTGTGTCACGTTATTTATTTAATAATCACTGAGGTGTTTTTAGGGGGAATAAATGATGAACTATGAAGTTAATGAATATTATTCAAAAAGGGTCTATTGGAGTAGCATCTTTGCGGGCGTTATTGCTGTTATCGCTATTTCCATTTTATTATCTATGCTTGCAACCAGTTTAGGCTTCTCAATGGTTGAGCCGCTTTCAGCTCATCCAGTAGAAGGGGTTGGTTCATCTGCTGTGGTTTGGGCGCTTTGTATATTAATCAGTCTCGCGTGTGGGGGGTTTTTGGCAGGGCGCTTAGTTTCTTCAAATGGGATGGTTCACGGTTTTTTAGTGTGGGCTACAACGCTAATTGTTGCTTTAATCTTTGGTAGCATGTTAATTTCTGGTATGTTGAGCATGACAGGAAGTGCTATTAGTTCTGTCGCGTCGGCAACAGGTAATATTGCTTCTGGAGCTACATCAATAGTGACAAACTCACTTCCTGATTTTACAGATAATGACGATAATATACTTGCTAATTTTATGGATAAAAATGATTCAAAAGAGATGCAGGACAATATTATGCGTGCATTACGGAAAAGTAACATTCCATCTCTACAGCCAGAATTTTTACAAACACAATTACGTGATGCAAAAAATGACATTGGTGCAGCTGTTAAACAAATGGCATTAAAACCTGATGATTCTGATACGATTTTACAAGATTTAACCAGTAAATTGAAACATCGTGGTGAAGCGATTACTAAAAATGTCGACCGTAATAGTGTAGTAAAAGCGTTGAGCGAGAATACTAATTATTCACAAAGTGAAATTAATCAAATTGCTGATAATATTATTGATGCAAAAAATAAAGCGTCTGCACAATTAAATGAACAGCTGAATAATCTTCAGCAAGGAATGCAACAATTTAAACAACAAGCACTGGTAACTGCTGACCAAACGGCTTCTACTTTAGCAAAATCAACGTTAGTGATCTTTTTTGCTTTATTACTTGGTTGTGTTGTTAGTTCTATTGCTGGCGCAATGGGAGCGAAGAAAAACAGAGTAAATGTAACACATTAACTCAATAAAATCGTGACGCAAAAAGGTATAAATGTCAATGAGAAGATGTTTATGCCTTTTTATTTAGGCTAAAAACAGCATATTTTAACTTAATTGTAGTAGGAATAATTTAACTTAAATTGAATAGAAATAAGATTGGTGTGACAGTTAATATTATAAAAAGCCGCGCATCAATGATGCGCGGACTGTGCGTTCTGAACATTTTCGATTATGCACTTAATTGTCTATCTTGTAAAGTATAATTTTCATAGGATAAATAAATTTTAATATATTCTATAGTGAGGTCAGATAACGACTAGTAACTTAAATATTATTAATATTTGACATTATAATAGTTTAGATAATTAACATTTAATATAAATAGTTACGGTGTATAATATGACAAGATAAATTAGTTTTAGTCCCTAAAATAACACTAATCACATCTAAAAAGTGGATTAATATTCGTTCAAATAAATACTATATTTTTTAATAAGATTATTTTAACTGTCGTTTAATAGAAAACAGAAAATAAGTTTTATCTATCCAACATGATCTTTCTAAATAAAAACACAGGAAGTTGTTATGAAAATACTATATTTTATTTTAATCTTGATTATTCCAGCTTGTTCTGTAAATGCCGCTTCGGCTAAAGCTCGTTGCCAAAGTGGTTTTGATTTTATTTATAGTGTATTAGTACTTAATACCGACTTAGAAAAAACTGTAAAGAATAGCATTGCTGAAGCAAGGGAATATGGCTATTTTGATGATAGCGATCATGAAATTCGAGAATATTTGATTAATTCTTTAGAAACAATAAAAAAAGATAAAAAAGCCTTACAAGCTATTAAAGATCTTCCTTATTTTTCAGAGAAGGCTTATATCAATGCTTGTCTTGGTAACCCACCACGTTAATTTCTTTTATAAAATATTTACATGATTTTGTTTAACTATGGTATTACAGATTGAATTAATATCATAGTTAAATCTCATAAAGAATGTATTAGTTACATGCTATTGCACTATTAAAGCTATTCTTTAGTAAATACAAAATCCGCCCATATTGGCGCATGATCCGAAGGTTTTTCCATTGCTCTGATATTATATGCAATACCCGTTTCACGACAATACTGAGCAAGTGTTTTACTTGCTAACAAGAGATCGATTCTTAACCCCCGATTATTGAGAAAACCTTTTGAACGGTAGCTGAACCACGAAAACTGGTTATTAGTTTCTGGATGCTGTTGCCGATACGTATCGATTAAACCCCAATCTAAAATACGTTGTAACCAGGCTCTTTCTTCTGGTAAAAATGAACAGATGCCTTCTTTCAACCATTGCTTCCTATTTTCTTCACCAATACCAATATCATTATCCTGAGGACTAATATTCATATCTCCCATAACAAGAATAAGCTTTTCAGGCGAAAGATGGGTTTCTAGATAGCTGTTTAGGTCGTGATAAAATTTCGCTTTTGCTGAAAATTTTGTTTCATGATAACGCGTCTCCCCCTGCGGAAAATAACCATTGATAACAGTAATAATACCTATTGGTGTAGGGTAATCAGCCATAATTAATCTATGTTGAGCAAATTCATCATCACTAGGAAAACCCTTTCTAATGTTTTGAGGTGGTAATTTACTCATCAGTGCTACACCATAATGTGCTTTTTGCCCATGATAGATCATATGATAGCCAAACGGACTGAGTGCATCGATTGGAAACATATCATCGTGAACTTTTGTTTCTTGTAATCCAATGATATCAGGTTGATATTGTTCAATAATAGCTTGAAATTGATGGATTCTGGCTCGTAGACTGTTAATATTAAAAGAGATAAATTTCATTAGGATTCTTTATAGTTAATTGATAAACATGTTTGGTTAGACAAACTATTATGATTATTGAGTAGATAATAATCCAGTTGAGCTAAACAGTTGTGATATCCGGGATGAACTAACAAAATATCAAGTTATTACAATTAGTACAATGATAACAATAGAATTAAAAATAACACAATAGCGGTTAAACGTTATTAGTTTACTAAGAAGCATTAGTCTTAATCATGTACTTTCTTATGTCTGTTAAAATGCGCATCGTTAATGCCGTATTACCAAAATATAAACAAATTAGAGCATTTTTTAATATCGAACCTAGAATAATGATACTTTATACCAATAGACTAACGCATTATCGTAATCATTAGTTATGATAATAGAATAGGTTTTAAAGTAAACTAATTATTTTTATTAGTAAGAAACAATATAACATTAACTCGTCATTAAACCGGGTAAATGATAAAATGCGTTAATTTTTATATCAATCAGTTAATTAGATGAATAAATAATATTCATAATTATATATGTTATTGATGAGTTTTAGTCAGTAAAAACATTAAATTTATATGTATTAATAAACTATTCGATTTAATTATCGAATAAATGCATAAGCGACGTAGATAATGCAACTCTTTTTATTTAAAGGATCACTGTACGATTATTATAAACAAATACGCGTTGAGATAATAAATAAAACAGTGCTTTACTTAATACAATTTTTTCCACATCTCTCCCAGCACGCATCATATCTTCAGGTAAATACGAATGATCTACAGGAATAACATCTTGTACAATGATAGGGCCTTCATCTAAATTATCATTTACAAAATGTGCGGTAGCACCGATGATTTTTACGCCACGTTGATAAGCTTGATGATAAGGACGAGCTCCAATAAAGGCAGGCAAAAAAGAGTGGTGAATATTAATAATTTTGTTTGAGTAACGAGAAACAAAATCAGGTGTTAAAATACGCATATATTTTGCTAAAATAAAATAATCTGGATTAATAGTATCGATAATTTGAGTCACCATGATCTCGTGTTGTTGATGCGTTAATCCTTTATGGCTAATAAAATAAAAAGGAATATTAAATTTTTCAATTAAGGGTTGCAAGCTATCATAATTACTAATGACGGCGACAATATCTATATCTAAATCACCATATATACTTTTTATTAACAAATCACCTATACAGTGAGCTTCTTTAGTTACGGCGACTACAACTTTTTTTCGTGCAACAGTAATTAATTCTTGTTGCGATCCATCTGGTAATACATTATCAATATCTGCTAAAAAGGAATCATCATTAAATACACCTTCGAGTTCTGTGCGCATAAAAAAAGAGTGTGTTTGATGATCAACAAATTCATTGTTTTGAATAATATTAAGTTGATGTTTGTAACAAACGGCGGTAATTTTGGCAATTAAACCTTTGGCATCATAACAGACAGTTCTTAATACTTTCTTTTGCATAGGTCATATCCTCCAACTTAATGAGTTGTTAGAAATAGTATTTTATTCAACGTCGTTACTTAGCAATAACGCTATTATTTTGTTTTAATGTTATATTCAAATCCCACAGCATTTTTTGTATTTTTTCTTGGAGCCACATGGACATAAACTATTACGCTTGGTAATAGGATAATGCCCTTCGATATAATACCATTTATTCTCTATTTTTTTAAAATAGGATCTTTCATGCAATGTCTCTGCTACATGAGTTTTTTTATTTATATAGTGAGCAATAAATTCAACTTCATCATATTCAATTAATGATGCGTTGGCACCTGAATCAATAATAATAAGATTTGTCCATTGAAACTGCTCACAACTTTTTTTGACATTCTCATATAATGCCAATTTAGGTATATTGCTATCCCAGGTTGCTAATAAATAAGAAATATTTTTTTCTTTATAAGCACAATAACGAGAACGCATTAATGTTAATGCTGTAGGCGCACATTTATGTTGGTGTAAGAATGGATAGCAGCAATCCACATAATTTTTGTTACTACCACATAAACAATGGGTCGGCATAATGCTTCCTTAAATAATTTACGCTAGTGTGACTTTAAGTTAACTCATTAAGTCGTAATATAAAAGTTTGATATACAATGGGGCTATTATGTATTATTTGCCTCATTTACTCTATTTTATCTTTATTATTATCGAGAAATAATATGTCAAAGCGTCAAAATCAAGTTCGTAAAGCGATTATTCCGGTAGCAGGTTTAGGCACTAGAATGTTACCTGCGACCAAAGCAATTCCAAAAGAGATGCTTCCTTTAGTAGATAAACCGCTTATTCAATATGTAGTTAATGAATGTATTGAAGCAGGTATTAATGAAATTGTTTTAGTTACGCACTCCTCCAAAAATTCAATAGAAAATCATTTCGATACCAGCTTTGAATTAGAAGCTATTTTAGAGAAGCGCGTTAAACGACAGCTATTAGCCGAAGTGCAAGCAATATGCCCTAAGCATGTGACTATTATGCATGTTCGTCAAGGACTCGCAAAAGGGCTAGGGCATGCTATTTTATGTGCACAACCACTTATTGGAATGAATTCATTTGCCGTTGTATTACCTGATGTCATTATTGATGAATATCACTCTAATTTAAAAAAGGATAATTTAAGTGAAATGTTACAACGTTTTAATGAAAGTGGGCATGGACAAGTCATGGTGGAGTCAGTACCTGAATATGAAGTATCACAATATGGTATTGTTGACTGTAAAGGACATAAACTTATACCAGGGGAGAGCATTGAAATGGTTAATGTTATTGAAAAACCAGAAATAGAAGAAGCTCCATCCAATTTAGCTATTGTTGGCCGTTATATCCTTCCTGCTGATATTTGGCCATTATTAGCGAAGACCCCACCTGGTGCTGGCGATGAAATACAGTTAACGGATGCTATAGCCTTACTTATGCAAAATAATCGTGTTGAGGCTTATCATTTGAAAGGAAAAAGCCATGACTGTGGTAATAAATTGGGTTATATGAAAGCATTTGTTGAATATGCGCTACGACATCCAGAATTAGGTAATGAATTTCATCATTGGTTAACACAGTTATAAATAATATTACTATAATGTATCATTACCTTAATGATAGTTTTTAATTCTGTTATCAACATTATATTTTTCATTGGTAATAAGTCATCAATTGCATTTTATTCTTATGATAAAGGAACATTAACCAGAATTGTTATTATTTAAATGTGTGGTATGTCTTATCTTTCATTAATACTATCGCACATTAAATATTAATGTGTGATTTGTTAATCAATATCTAGGATAAAGAGCATTATTATACTTAAATAAGTATAATGACTTGATGGCGGGGTGCGAATACATGTATAACATCTAATTTAAATAATTAAGGCAGAGAACAAAATAAACTATATCTATCGGTAATTATCTGAGTGATGGATATAAACAACTCCCGTTATATCCATCACAAAGACATATGTATTATGTCAGAGAGTACAATTAGATTAGGAAATCATCTAATGATTTGCCTTCACTCATTGCTTTCTTTATAACAGCAGGTGTTCTACCTTGACCGGTCCATGTCTTAGCTTCACCATTTTCATCAATATAACTATATTTAGCTGGACGAGCTGCTCTTTTAGATTTTGCAGCTAATTTAGCAGCGCTACCTCCACCTTGTAATAACTCATTAATATCAATGCCATCTGCCATTAACATTTCACGGTATTGTTGTAACTTACGAGCGCGTTCTTCCTGTTCTTCCTGAGCTGCACGAATTTCTTCCCGACGTTCAGTTACCACTACTTCAAATTTTTCCAACATTTCTTCAAGTATTTCTACTGGATATTCTCTTGCTTGGGCTCGTAGGGTACGAATGTTATTTAAAACTTTTAAAGCGTCACTCATTGTTTTTCATCTCAAAATTTATAATGAAGGATATAATATTATTAATTACCACTTAATAATAGAATGCTAGTTTATTTAATGCAATAGGTTATTTATAAACAAATTAGAAATAAATATACTTTAATTATACAACATAAATCAATTTTAGAAATATTCTCGAACATTTATTAATCATTCATAAACTATGGTTAAATTATTTTATAATAATTTTTATAATTATATTGAACCTATATGAAAAATTGTTGTCAGACTCCGTTTATATTTTATTCGGTTATATTATAAATTAATTTGACCGTGATTGATTTTTTCTAATATAAAGCGTATTAAGACGAATTTTAATCATTTTGTTTTATAATTAATCTAATTTGTTTTATTGAAAATTAACTTTAATATATCGTTACAATTTCATGAAGAGAGTAAAAATTATTATTATTTGCATTAGTATGATGATTGATGAACTAAAATGTATCATCAAATAATAAAATTATTTTATTTTTATTTTAAAGAACGTGATACAAAAAAGAATTACATAAATAAATTTAAGTTATGTTCTACGCGTTATTCTTTATTCGTTATCTTTCCATTAGTTATACCGTTGTAAGTCGCAGGCAATAGAAAAGCGTTTATTGGTTATCTAAAATGTTTAATACTATCATTTTTCATGCACAGTCAGACTAAATTTATGGTGGTTATTTATATATTATTTATAATAAATATTCGCAATACTTATTTACAATATAAGCTATTCAGAAAAATTACTAGATCAATAACTATTAAAAATTAACCCAAATAACCTTCTTTTATATTATCAAATACTAGGTATTTTGGTTATGTATATTGGATATAGTCATCCACGATAAATAAAAATACAGAAAGTATTAATGTTCAATTTTGCTACTAATAGTAATAATAATTTAACCAATATTAATATTTTGATTATCACTATTACAGTTTAAATTAAATAGTTGTTTTTTTAATGAACAAATAAAGTGAATTATTCAAAATAACTTATAGCGATTACAAATATAAAAATTTCTTAAAAGGTTGAAATGAAATTTTGCAAAAGACTTATAGAATTATAATGTCGTTGTTATTTTAATGACTTTTTTATGAACAAGTAATACAGCTAAGTTATTTTAAAATATTTTTAATTATTAATATATGTGTTAATTTGTAACAAAAGAATGCAGGTTTAGTATTTTTTTATCAGAAAAAGTTTAAAAAATATTAACGAATAAATTAATAAAATACGATGTAATAAAGTGACGGGTTAGTGTATAAAAACTTCATAATAAATAAGCCTGCTTTTATTAAACAGGCTTATTAGATTGAACGATAAAATAACGAAGTAACTTTTATTTTTTGGCTTTTTTAGGTCTTAACGTTACTGATTTAACACTTTCTTCTTCATCAGAATAAGCTCGTCCATAGTAAGTATCCAGTAAAAGCTGTTTTAATTCAGATAGTAATGGATAACGTGGATTTGCGCCTGTACATTGGTCATCAAAAGCCTCTTCTGCAAGCTTATCGACTTTAGCCAAAAAGAGATCTTCTGCAATACCATAGTCACGAATTGAAGTCGGAATATTTAATTCTGCTTTTAATTCATCTAACCAAGTAATGAGGTTTTTGATTTTATCTTCAATTGTATTAACTCCTACTGTTAAACCTAAATAATCTGCAATTTCCGCATAACGTTCATGTGCTACCGGATGAGAATATTGGCTAAAAGTAGCTTGTTTAACAGGATTAGGATTAGCATTGAAACGAATAACATTACATATCAACAAGGCGTTAGCACAACCATGAGGAATATGAAATGCTGCACCTATTTTATGCGCCATTGAATGACATACACCAAGGAAGGCGTTACCGAATGCTATGGCTGCCAATGTTGCTGCATTGTGTACTTTCTCACGTGCGACTGGATTTTTTGCACCCTCATGATAACTAGCCGGTAAGTAATCTTTTAACAATTTTAATGCCTGAAGAGCCTGACCATTGCTAAATTCGCTTGCCATTATTGATACCGAAGCCTCAAGCGCATGGGTGATGGCATCAATTCCACTAAATGCACATAAAGAACGAGGCATGTCCATAACAAGATTCGCATCAACAATAGCCACATTAGGCAAAAGCTCATAAGCGGCTAATGGATATTTAACACCTGTTGCATCATCAGTTACTACAGCAAATGGAGTCACTTCCGAGCCAGTACCTGATGTTGTTGTTACACAGACTAACTTAGCCTTTTCGCCTAATTTAGGGAATGGATAAGTACGTTTAGCAATATCCATGAAACGTAAAGCTAAATCTTCAAATTTAACATTAGGGTGTTCATATAATACCCACATTAATTTAGCTGCATCCATAGGCGAGCCTCCACCTAAGGCAAGAATGACGTCCGGTTGGAATGCATTCATTTGTGCTACACCTTTTCGGACAATCGTTAATGTTGGATCAGCTTCAACACCGAAAAATATATCGACTTCAATACCCATTGGTTTCAAGATATCGGTAATTTGATTGACATAACCATTATTGAATAAGAAACCATCAGTAACAATGAAGACTCGCTTCATTACGTTATCTTTAACAAGTTGTTTTAGTGCAGTCGATAAACAGCCTCGACGAAAATAAATTGAACTAGGTAATTTATGGCACAACATATTTTCAGTTCTCTTGGCAATGGTTTTTCTATTAATAAGGTGTTTTGGGCCAACATTTTCTGAAACAGAGTTTCCTCCCCAAGATCCACAACCTAATGTTAATGATGGATCCATATTAAAATTGTATAAATCACCAATGCCACCATGAGCTGCAGGTGAATTAATTAAAATGCGACCAGTTTTCATTCGATGGCCAAAATAACTAATGCGTTCTTTATTGTTATCTTGATCTGTATAAAGGACAGAAGTATGACCACGTCCACCAAGATAAATCAATTTTTCAGCTTTGCTTACTGCCTCTTCAAAATTTTTAGCACGATACATGGCTAGCGTTGGTGATAATTTTTCATGAGCAAAAGCTTCTGCTTCATCTACATCACTGACTTCTCCGATAAGAACTTTCGTTTTTGGTGAAACAGAAAATCCTGCAAGTTCTGCAATTTTTACTGCGGTTTGGCCTACAATATCTGCATTTAATGCACCATTTTTTAAGATGACATCTCTGATCGCTTGTAACTCATTACTTTTAAGAAGATAGGCGCCTTGATTCGCAAAACGTTGACGAACAGTATCATAAATTTCATCAACAATAATAACCGCTTGCTCAGAAGCGCAAATCATACCATTATCAAAGGTCTTTGACATAAGAATAGAAGCAACTGCACGTTCAATATCGGCAGTTTCATCAATGACAACAGGTGTATTACCTGCACCAACACCTATTGCAGGTTTTCCTGAACTATAAGCAGCCTTAACCATACCAGGTCCCCCCGTTGCTAGTATTAAATCAACATCGGGATGGTGCATTAAATGATTAGATAATTCGATAGAAGGTTCATCTATCCAACCAATAATATCTTTAGGTGCACCGGCAGCAATAGCAGCTTGTAAGACAATATTAGCGGCATCGTTTGTTGATTTTTTTGCACGAGGATGAGGCGAAAAAACAATAGCATTGCGTGTTTTTAAACTTATTAACGCTTTAAAAATAGCAGTTGATGTTGGATTTGTTGTAGGTACAATACCACAAATAATGCCAACGGGCTCAGCTATTGTAATAGTACCATAGGCGTCATTTTCTTCAATAATGTCACAGGTTTTATCATCTTTAAATTTATTATAAATATATTCTGAAGCGAAAAGATTTTTAATGACTTTATCTTCTATTATTCCCATACCTGATTCAGCAACTGCTTTTTTAGCTAATGGGATCCTAGCAGCGGCTGCGGCCAATGAGGCAGCATGGAAAATTTTATCTACCTGTTCTTGTGTAAAGTTGGCATATTCTTGCTGAGCTTTTTTTATGCGTACCATTAATTTATCAAGTTCAGCGATAGTTGTAACAGCCATATACTTTCTCCATATATTTAATTTTAATTAAATATAGATTATCACTGAATACTTAATAAATGGAATTAATTTATACTAATTTTATTAATAAAAAATAAAAATAAAGTTTGTTTGTTTTTTTTGTCGGCAATTGTTAAAAACTTATTATTAATTAATTAAAATTTGTTTTCAGATTGTTCTTTAGAAGTTATAAAATAATATATTATTTGTCAAATAATAATTAATTATAATATTTAAAAAAATAAAAATTTAAATAAATTAAAAGTATTACTTAATAAAATAAATATAACCTATTGTTATTTAATGATTTTTATTAAATTCTGTTTTTTTCTTTTTTTATAAAACATGATGGTGTAATAATTTTTCACTTTTTAAAAAAGTAATCATCATTTTTTTTATTTATAATTAACTTGATTTAATTATTTATTAAAAATTAAATTGAATTAAAGTATAAAAATTATTATTAATAATTATAAGCTGAAATATAAAAGATAATTTTCTTTATACGTTATAATAGTAATACTATTAAAAATGAAATAGTGTTAGTAATTGTATAATATGAAAGTTATATCGAATAAAGACTAGATTATTCGTTATAATTTCATTACATTACATCTTTCTTTATACCTATTCGCGTAAATTTTGAGGAAGTGATGGATTTTTCAGAGTATATTAAGTTTTTTGTTGGTTTGGTCGCGGTTGTGAATCCAGTGGGTATCTTACCTGTATTTATTAGCATGACCAATTATCAATCTGTCACTGTTCGAAATAAAACCAATGTAACAGCTAATTTATCATTGGCCCTTATTCTATTGGTATCATTATTTTTAGGGGATCGTATTCTCGATCTATTTAGTATATCGATGGAATCATTCCGTATTGCGGGGGGGGTATTAATAGTATCGATTGCAATGTCAATGATTAGTGGTCGATTAGGTGAAGACAAACAAAACAAGCAGGAAAAATCTGAAACAGTTATTCGTGATAGTATTGGTGTTGTTCCACTTGCTATGCCATTAATGGCCGGCCCGGGAGCAATTAGTACAGTAATTGTTTGGGGTGCACATTATCATAGTTGGTATGATTTATTGGGTTTAAGTTTTACAATTATAATATTTGCTTGTTTTTGTTGGATTTTGTTTAAAACCGCCTCTGTTCTAGTAAAAGCACTTGGTCAAACTGGAATAAATGTTTTTACTCGAATTATGGGATTATTACTAATGTCACTTGGCATAGAATTTATTATCATGGGTGTTCGTGCAGCATTACCTGGATTAGTAAACTAATAGCTTATGTTTATCACATGATAAGAATAAAATAACTTATTTTAATAGGTTTTTATATTTATTGATGAGTATTTACTTTATATTTTTATTTTAATGCAATAATTAATAGTCTATTTGACATAATAATTTTTTAGCTAAAAAATGTTAAATTACATGAGAAGGTTATTTTTTAAGATAAAAATAATATATTAGTATAAAGTTTTTTATATTGTTAATAAGAAAACCATTTATATTGATGTTGTAATGTTGTAATAAGTATAATCAGGTGAGCGGATTCTTATAACACAGGGGGAAGGATGAAAAGTAAAACTAAATATAATATTTCAATAAGTTCTGCACTATTTTTATGGATGGCAACTATTAATAGTGTATATGCAGCAAATGTTCCTCAATATATCACTTTGGCAGATAAACAAGAAATTGTTATTAATAATGGTACAGAACCTACATCACTTGATCCACATAAAGTTGATGGTACACCTGAAGCTAATTTACTTTACAACCTGTTAGAAGGATTAACAATTACGGATGATAAAGGACAAACTATTGGTGGCGTAGCAGAAAGTTGGGAAAATCACGATTACAAAGTTTGGACATTTCATTTAAGAAAAGAGGCTAAATGGTCTAATGGTGAACCACTCACTGCTAAGGATTTTGTTTACAGTTGGCAGCGAGCTATTGATCCTAATGTTGCTTCTCCTTATGCGAGCTATTTTAGTTATGCACATATCGAAAATATTGATGATATCATTAATGGCAAAAAATCTCCTGCAGATTTGGGCGTAAAGGCATTAGATGATTATACATTACAAGTAAAATTAACAGAATCAGTACCTTATTTTCCTAAGATGCTATCACATGCGTCTACGAAGCCTGTTCATCAAAAAACAATAGAGCAATTTGGTGATAAATGGACACAAGCTAAAAATTGGGTAGGTAATGGCGCATATACACTTGATCAATGGATTGTTAATGAACGCATTGTATTGAAAAGAAATCCTTATTATTGGGATAATAGTCATACAGTAATTAATAAAGTTACATTGTTACCCTTAACGTCATCTGTTACTGATGTTACACGTTATCAAGCAAATGAAGTTGATATCACCTATAATGAAATCCCTATTGAACTGTATAGCAAAATTAAAAAGGAAATGGGTGATCAATTACATATTAACCCTTATTTATGTGTTTATTATTACGAATTGAACAATTCAATAGCACCTGTGAACAATTTACAGGTTCGTAAAGCACTTAGTTTAGCATTAGACCGAGATATCATAGTTAATCGTATATTAAATCAAGGTCAAAAAATCGCTTATACCTTTACGCCTCCTTATATTGATGATGGTAACTTAATCCAGATTCCCGACTGGGCTAATCAAGCACAAGATAAACGCAATCAAGAAGCTATTGAATTACTGAAAAAAGCAGGTTATTCGGCTAATAATAAATTAGAATTGCAGCTTCTTTACAATACTAACGATGTACATAGTAAAATTGCTGTCGCAGCAAGTGCTATTTGGAAGAAAAATTTAGCGGGTATGGTTGAAATTAAACTTATCAATCAAGAATGGAAAACATTTTTAGATACTCGCCGTCTAGGTAAACATCAAATTGCACGTGGTGGCTGGTGTGCTGATTACAATGAGCCTAGTAGCTTTCTTAATATTATGCTTTCTAATAGTAGTAATAATCATTCTTTTTATAAAAGTGCTGGGTTCGATGCAATTATGGCTAAAACAAAAACCGCTGTAACTGCACAAGAACGTCAACAAATATATGCAAAGGCCGAAGAAAAATTAGATCAAGATACGGCAGTAATTCCCATTTTTCATTATGTGAATATTCGGTTAGTTAAACCTTATGTTGGTGGTTATCCTGATAAAAATCCACTAAATGAAATGTATGTTAAGGATCTTTATATCATTAAACATTAATGATAATTATCAGGTATGTCATGTTTTTTGTTGACATACCTGTTTTTATAATAAAAGAGTAAAAGCAATGTTTAAATTTGTTATACGTCGGTTATTAGAAGCAATACCCACCTTATTTATTCTTATTACACTTTCATTTTTTATGATGAGACTTGCACCAGGTAGTCCATTTACCGGGGAGCGTAATCTTCCGCCGGAAGTTTTAGCTAATATTGAAGCAAAATACCATTTAAATGATCCTATATATAAACAATACATTCACTATTTAGCTCAATTATCTCAAGGCGACTTTGGGCCATCATTTAAATATCGTGATTATACGGTTAATGATTTACTAGCCGAACATTTTCCTGTCTCCGCTAAGCTTGGTTTAGCCGCTTTTATTGTTGCATTGCTTTTTGGGGTAACAGCCGGTGTTGTTGCGGCATTAACTCAAAATAGTCGCTGGGATTATATGGTAATGGGTGTTTCCATGTTAGGTATCGTTATGCCAAGCTTTGTTATCGCACCTTTACTTATTCTTATTTTTTCGGCATTACTTCATTGGTTGCCAGCAGGAGGATGGAATAATGGTTCATTAAGCCATATCATTTTGCCAATGTTCGCACTTTCATTATCTTATATTGCGAGTATTGCCCGCATTACACGTAGTTCTATGATTGAAGTTTTACATACTAACTTTATTCGCACAGCTAAAGCAAAGGGATTATCCACACCTTATATTATATTCCACCACGCCTTAAAACCTGCATTATTACCAGTAATTTCTTATCTTGCACCAGCATTTGTTGGCATTATTACGGGGTCTATGGTGATTGAATCAATATTTGGTATTCCAGGTATTGGTCAATTATTTGTAAATGGGGCATTAAATCGAGATTATTCATTAGTGTTAAGTTTAACAATACTTGTGGGTAGTCTGACGATACTTTTTAATACGATTGCCGATATTCTTTATGCTTTAATTGATCCAAAGATCCGTTATTAAATGACGGGATATTATTATGATTTCAGAAAATAAATTAACTTTAGATACATTACCCGAAATTGCGGGAAGAAGCTTATGGCAAGATGCCATGAGGCGTTTTGCTAGTAATAGAGCAGCAATTACTAGCCTAGTAATTCTTTTCTTTATTATTTTATTTGTTATTTTTCTTCCTATGATGTCGCCTAATCAATATGACGAGCCAGACTGGTCTATGATATCGAGTGCACCAACCTGGCAACAATTTCATTTATTTGGTACCGATGCTACAGGGCGTGATTTATTAGTAAGAGTCGCTATTGGTGGTCGTATCTCATTACTTGTTGGTGTCTCTGCTGCAATGATTGCTGTTATTCTTGGTACCTTATACGGAACTATCGCAGGTTATATTGGTGGTAATACTGATATTTTAATGATGCGCTTTCTTGAAATATTAAATTCATTCCCTTTCATGTTCTTTGTTATTTTGCTGGTTACTTTTTTTGGCCAAAATATTTTTCTTATATTTATTGCAATCGGTATGGTTTCTTGGCTGGATATGGCCAGAATTGTACGGGGACAAACCTTGAGTTTAAAAGGGAAGGAATTCATTGAAGCCGCACATATTTGTGGGGTATCGTCAAAATATATCATTTTACGCCATATTGTGCCTAACGTCATTGGGTTAGTTGTTGTGTATGCTTCATTGCTAGTGCCTAATATGATTTTATTTGAATCATTTTTGAGTTTTCTGGGTTTAGGCACACAAGAACCATTAAGTAGCTGGGGAACCCTCTTAAGTGATGGCTCAAAATCAATGACAGCCATGCCTTGGATGATTGCTTATCCAGCAAGTTTTTTAGTTATCACCTTATTTTGTTTTAATTTTATAGGTGATGGTTTACGTGATGCTTTAGATCCGAAAGATCGTTAAAGGAAATTGCAAATGAAGTCAACAGAACTCTCAACAAATAAAACATTATTGGGCACTAGCCAGCAGCAATTTCCATTACTTGAAATAAACCATCTTAAAGTGACATTTTCTACTCCAGATGGCTTAGTTACTGCAGTAAAAGATCTTAGTTTTTCCATTAATGAAGGTGAAACTGTCGGTATTGTGGGAGAGTCAGGATCAGGTAAGTCACAAACAGCATTCGCGTTTATGGGATTATTGGCACAAAATGGACAAGTGTCTGGCTCAGTAAAATTTATGGGGCAAGAAATACTTGGTTTACCTGAAAAAGAATTAAATAAAATTCGTGCTGAAAAAATTGCGATGATATTTCAGGATCCGATGACTTCACTTAACCCTTATATGAAAGTCGGCCAGCAATTAATTGAAGTGTTAATCGTGCATAAAGGAATGAGTGTACGTGATGCATCTCAGGAGGTATTGGCCATGTTAGATGCTGTTAAAATACCTGAAGCAAAACGTAGAATGAATATGTATCCTCATGAATTCTCAGGAGGGATGCGTCAACGCATAATGATTGCTATGGCGTTATTATGCAGGCCAAAACTTATCATTGCTGATGAACCAACGACAGCATTAGATGTTACAGTTCAAGCTCAGATTATGGCACTGCTAAATGATTTGAAACGCGATTTTAATACCACCATTATTATGATCACTCATGATCTTGGTGTTATTGCGGGCATTAGCGATAAAGTATTGGTCATGTATGCGGGCCAAATGATGGAATATGGCAAAGTTAAAGATGTATTTTATCGACCATCACATCCTTATACTATTGGTCTGTTAAAAGCTGTTCCACGTTTAGATCATGAAGATGATATTTTAGCTACCATCCCGGGAAACCCACCTAATCTATTATCACTCCCCGCAGGATGTCCTTTTAAACCGCGTTGTACTAGTGCGACTCCGCAGTGTGATCAAGTACCTCAACTTGAATGTTTTGGAGAAGGGCGTTTACGCGCCTGTGTTAAGCCATTTGAGATGTTAATATGAGTGAACAAATGACCCTACAAGGTGAAGAATTATTAACGGTAGCAAATTTGCAAGTTGAATTTGCTATTAAAGATGTAGGCCAAAAATTTTGGTCAACTAAAAAATCGCTTAAAGCGGTAAATGGTGTAAGTTTTAATTTATATGCAGGTGAAACACTAGGTATTGTTGGTGAGTCTGGTTGTGGTAAATCAACGCTAGCAAGAGCGTTGGTGGGCTTAGTAAAAACAACAGCAGGTCAAATTAATTGGTTAGGTGCGGATATTACTAAAGCCGATGATAAAATCTGGCATAGAATGCGACAAAATATCCAAATGATTTTTCAAGATCCACTTGCGTCCCTGAATCCACGTATGACAATAGGCGAGATTATTGCTGAGCCATTAAAAACATTTTATCCACAAATGAGTGTACAACAGCGACAACAAAAAGTGAAAGATATGATGGCTAAGGTTGGGCTATTACCAAACTTAGTTAATCGCTATCCACATGAGTTTTCAGGAGGACAGTGTCAACGTATAGGGATTGCGCGCGCATTAATATTAGATCCTAAATTAATTATTTGTGATGAACCAGTTTCGGCCTTGGATGTCTCTATTCAAGCGCAAGTTGTTAATTTATTAAAGCAATTACAACAAGAAATTGGTTTATCATTGATTTTTATTGCACATGATTTGGCTATTGTGAAACATATTTCAGATAGGATATTAGTCATGTATCTTGGAAATGTAGTTGAGACAGGTAGTTATAGTGAAATCTATCATAATCCATTACATCCTTACACAAAGGCATTAATGTCGGCTGTACCTATTCCCGATCCTAACAAAGAGCGACAAAAACAAATTGAACTCTTAACGGGTGAGTTACCATCGCCGATTAATCCTCCTTCAGGCTGTGTATTTCGGACACGTTGCCCGATTGCTGGTAATGAATGTGCTAGCATTGTTCCTCAGTTAAAGGGTAATGCTAATCATGCTATTGCATGCTTAAAACAAAGTGTGTAATGGAGAATAACATTAATAATATAGAGATAATTAAATAGCGTAATATGCAAAGCATAAGTTTCTTATTATGCTTTGCACAAAAGATTAGATGATCTCGTTAGTCTTTTTTCCAAAGGATATGGCAGAATTTGTTATCTTTTTCACGACAAATTAAAATACGTGAAAAGATTTCATCGATTTCATCTTGCTCATTCGTAAGTCCTATAACGACTTCCGAGAAATATTCAGGAAGTAACTCGAAATCTACATGTTCATTCCATTCGTCTGTTATATCATGTAGCTCAGCGACACCACGCTCTTCAAACTGTAGGTTAAATAATAAAATATCTGCCGGATCTAAATTATCCGCTGCCAATTCAAGAAAAATATCGTAAGCCTGATCTAAGGTTTCATCCTCATTCAGACGATTGTTTATATCAAAAAGCGTTATATCCATCGAAGTTTCCGTAAAATATGTGATGATATCTATAGCAGTGGACTAAAGAAATAAAATAAACGCTCAATAATACGATGTAATAAAGATCGTTTTTGCCAATCATCAATAGTAAGCATTTCTGAACCCGCGATATATTCTCGCTGGATCGCAGCCATTTGTTGACCGAGTTCAGCATCATCAATGACAGCGGTAATTTCAAAGTTAAGCCACAAGCTACGATTATCGAGATTCACACTACCAATAAGATTTAATTGATCATCTACTGTAATACATTTTGTATGTAATAGGCCATCTTTAAATTTATAAATTTTAACGCCAGCTAATAATAATTCGGCATAAAATGCGCGACTTGCCCACCCAACCATTATTGAATCACTTTTAGCCGGAACAATCAAACTAACGTCAATACCACGCATTGCGGCTGTACAAATAGCATGAAGTAAATCATCACTGGGGACAAAATAAGGCGTGACTAAAACTAATTTTTTACGTGCGGAGTAAACAGCAGTTAAAAGGACTTGAAGGATCATATCTTCTGGATAACCTGGGCCAGATGGGATGATATGTACTGCGTGTCCTGTTTCTTCAGTAGGATAAGTAGGAAGTGAATCTGGAATTGGTGGTGTGGTATTTTGTCCGGTTTCAGCTTCCCAATCACTGGCATAAATAACTTTCATCATAAGTGAAACAGGGCCAGTAATTCTAATCATTAAATCAATCCACTGACCGACACCACTATCTTGTTTGAAATAACGTGGATCAACCAAATTCATACTACCTAAGTAAGCAATATGCGTATCTATTATTACCATTTTACGATGTTGACGCAGATCCATTCTGCGTAAGAACATTCTAAAAATATTTACTTTTAATACTTCGATAAGTTCAACGCCTGCATCGCGCATACGTTTAGCAAAAGGTGAGTAAAAGAAACGAAAACTACCGGCTGAATCTAACATGACTCGGCAACGAACACCACGTTGTGCAGCTGCCATAACCGCTTCTGCGACTTCATCAGCAAGACCACCTCGATTCCAAATATAAAAAACAATATCAATTGATATTTTCGCTTCGTTAATATCATGAATAAGTGATTTAAGAGTTTTATCTGCAGATGTTATGACTTTAAGTTGATTATCTCGTGTCGCAGGAACACCTTGACGATGTTCGCAAAGTTGAAATAAGGGGGCGGAAAGCTGGGTTGTTGATGTGCAAAAAATATCTTTAGTTTTCTTCAATTCTGATAACCATGCCAATGCTAATGGCCAACGCTTTTTGGCATGTTCTGCACGTTTCTTACCTAAATGAAGTTCTCCAAGCAAAGCATAAGCAATAACACCCAATAAAGGGATAATATAAATAATAAATAACCACGCCATTGATGATGATACCGCACGGGGTTTCATCACAATACGAAGGGTAACAAGTGCAATTAATAACCAGTATACAAAAACCAACAGCATACTTAGCGCTGTATAAAACGTACTCATAATTTTAATTTATCGTTAAATAGTTGTTATAAATAGCTTATTCTCATTAAATATGAATTAATCAACAATATACAAATCAACGTTAACATATTTAAGATAACGCCGTTCATATTATGAATTTAATGATAGTAAGTTTAAAATGTTCGTTTGAACGGTTTAATGATGACGTTTTGATAAACACCTGTTTTAACATAAGGATCATCGTTTATCCATTCAGTAGCCTGTTGAAGATCTATGAACTCTGCAATAATTACAGATCCAGTAAATCCTATATTGCTTGCTTCATCATTATCTACAGTTGGATTTGCACCTGCAATTAATAAACGATTTTGACGTTTTAATTCTTCTAGTCTGCTTAAATGTTGTGGACGTATTGCTAATCGTTTTTCTAATGAATCGGTGACATCTTCAGCATAGATAACATATAACATGAGAAGTCCTTTACAAAGCTAATAAAATAATGAAATATCAAATGGTATTATTTTCATTTAATATGGAATGACTATGCTACAGTAATTCAGATCTCACCCTTATTGCAATATTTCCAGATAAAAATGGCTTTTTTTGGTAATTACACAATTTAATTAATACGTTTTTATTTAATTAAATTTGCTGTAATTTTACTCTATAAAACCATACAACCAATAGATGACCTAATCAATTATAAATTTTATTTAACATTAGTCAAAATAGCCCATATAATTGGACATGAATATGATAACTATTTTCATTTAAAATAACATGGCCATTGTTAATTAATATGACAACTGAGAAAAGAAAAAAATATAAAGGTAATCCTATCTCAGGTGCTATATGCATTTCTATTATATTACATAGTTGTATATTAGCCGGTTTAGTTTATGCAGCAACCTTTACATCTGAGCCTAAGTTATTGGAGCAGGATGCTACTATGGATGTAATGATGATTGATGTGAATTTCCTTGCTACATCATCAGAGGCAGAACAAAGTGAGCAACCTCCATCTTACCCTAATGAGGAGGAGGTCACTGATGTTGAACCCGATGTGATACCTGAACCGAAACCTGAACCTATTCCTGATCCTGAACCGGAAGTCAAATCCGAACCAGAACCCTTAGCTGATGCAATACCATTGCAACAAGTGAAGCCGGAAGAAATTAAACCTAAAGAGAAAAAAATTGCGCCTATTAAAAAGCCAACGTCGGTTAAAAAACCTAAAAAACAGCCATCACCTACTAAAAAAACAAATAAGCCTATAACGAAGGCACCATTAGAAGGTAATGCAGCAATAACAGCGGCACCCGTAGCGGCAAAAGGATCATCGTTAAGTAATGGAGCTAAAGCATTAAATAGAACGCAACCCGCTTATCCCGATCGTGCTAGAGCAATGGGTATAGAAGGTAAAGTTATTGTGAGATTTGATATAAATTCACAAGGATACGTAGATAATATTCGAATTATATCTGAATCACCTAAAAATATGTTTAGTCGAGAAGTAAAACGAGCAATGAGGCGCTGGCGTTACGAATCAAATAAACCTACAAGTGATAAAGAGATCACTATATTATTTAAATTAACAGGGGGCGCAATTATTACCTAATAATATATAGGGAAATATGCTGTTGTTGCTTTTTTATGATGATATAACCCAAAATGACGGGAACTTACCCCGTCATTTTTATAGCTAACATTTAATTAATATGAATATTTAGTTTTCTATTTTGTTGGTTTTCTGGCAACGGCCTAGATTTACCGTTATCATCGATAGAAACATAGGTGAATATCGCTTCTGTTACACATTGTCGCTTACCAATCATACCTGAAGATACTTTTTTTACCCATATTTCGATTTTTATGGTAAGTGACGTTCTGCCTGTTTTTATGCATTCAGCATGGCAACAAACGATATCACCAACCTCTACTGGTTTTAAGAAGGTCATCGCATCGACAGCTACCGTGACTGTCCTACTTTGAGCGATCTCTTTTGCTAGAATAGCACCACCCATATCCATTTGGGACATAATCCATCCACCAAAAATATCACCATTGGCGTTTGTATCTGCTGGCATAGCTAATGTCCTGAGCACCAGTTCACCACGAGGAACCCGCTGTTCAGTCGTCATAATCTTTCTCTCATCTAATGTAGCTAACATCATTAATATTAATTAATGGAATTAAATACGATTTATTGTCTACATTTCTATTTGTCTGTATTAGGCTTTTCTTCTTTTGGTAAAAAAGGGTAAATGTAAACACCACAAATAACAGTGACAATAATTGATGCAATTGGGGTACCAAATGATTTAAATGCAGCCCATATGTCGATGGATAATGAAAAACCAATATAAAGATTAATAAGGGCTATAAAACTAAAAAATGCAATCCAGATCCAATTTAAATGATACCAAACTTTAGCTGGCAAGCTTAGCTCTTTTCCTAACATTTTTTCTAGTAGAGTTTGTTTCATAAAATAGGGTGAAACTAATAAAGCAAAGGCAAGTAACCCATTAAAAATAGTTACTTTCCAAATAATAAATCGTTGATCTTGTAAGTAAATAGTTAATGATCCGAAGATGGCGACTAATATAAAGCTGAACAGTTCCATTTTGTCAACTTTGCGATATTTAATCCAACAAAAAATGAGCACAAGAGCGGTTGTCAAAATTAATAATTTTGTCGCAATGAATAAATCATAGGTTTTTAATGCAACAAAGAAAGTAAGAAGTGGAAATAAATAGAGCAATTGCTTCATAACATATCCTGATTAATGTTGAAGTATAATAATACTACACGGCCAATTTTACAGATGATTAAGCATTTTTTGCAATAAAATGTCATACCAGATAGGGTAAGTCATCATTTGACCGCATATTTGCATATATAATGTCGATTATTACTTAAAAACTCACTGATCTTTATAATAACTTTTTTGCGTCGTTAATAAATAAAAACGTAGCAAATAGGTAGTAAAAAAGATTGATATTCCTACATTTAATAATAGTATTATCATACGACCAATCCCTATTGATATAGGTATATTTATTATTAATTGTGCTAATAATACAGGGATAATTATTTTAGCTAATAGAATACAAAAACAAACAGGTAAAAGGTATTGACTATTTTTAAACATAAGTTTAATACTTTGTACCAAAGCGTGTATCAAATTAGCATGATTAATAACTTTAATAATAGGTGCTAACATTAATGCATAAATGAGGAAAACTCCTGGTAAAATAAATAATCCTAAACCGGTAAGTATAAGAAGATGACTGGCAAAGGTAATAAGTAATACACCAGGTAGATAACTCATGATTTTACCTAACACGAGCATAACATTGGCATTACCATAGTCAGTGAGACAATTTATGATAGCTAAAGTACCACATACAGTAACGGCGCTAATAAGTAATTCAGGAAAATAAAAATAAGGTAGTATATCTATCAATTGATTAATTTGATCAGCTAAGTAATTTGTTTGTTGTTCAGAATAGTCACTATTCAAATTAACAAGAGATTGATTAATACGTTCCATTATGGCTTTAGCCATATCTTGTTGTGAAGAAAAAATAAATGATAACAACTGATTAAGAAATACAATACTTAAGGCTAATATAATAAACCGCACTTTAGAATTTTTTAAGCAGTATAGGCTATCATTCAGTATACTTCTAACTAATGTCATAGTTTCCCCTGATAATTAGCTTATATGAATATAAATGAATTATCATCTACACTAATGATAAGACTATTAAATTTTTAGAATTGAAAATTTCAGTATACCTTGTTAATTTTAACAATTAAATATGAATAAGATAGAGTTGCTGTTTTTTACGGCATAGTTGAGGGGAATATTTCCTATTGGCTTGTACTATCTAGCTGTTAATTCGTGCTATTATGCTATCAAACTATTATGCTAATAACTCACTATATACTTTTTGTGCAGGGAAGGGAGATCTCTTATGAAGTGTCGCGTTGAGAAACGCATTACATTGCTATTATTTCCTGCTGTAGTTATTGCTGCTATAGTTGCTATTTTTAGAAATAATCAAATAACTTTTTTTTATGCTTCTATTCTGCTGTTCTTTATTATTTATTTTTCTATAGCTTACATTATTTATAACAGAACAATAAAACAAAATAACTTCTTTTTTTACCCGCCCAATCAACCCATTAATTGGCTATGGATCATTATTGCAACGAATATTTCTTTATTATTATTGATAAGTTATTTCTTTGTTACAAATGTTTATCAACGATATCATTATCTATTAAAAGAAGGTGAGTATCTCTATCAATCTGCATGTACAATTGATAATGATCAAGAGGTTGCTTCACGAAGAATGGCAAAGCAGCTTGCTATTCAACGTCATATTCGTTTGATTTCAACGGATTGGTTTGTTTCATTACAACGTTATTATGTAACAGGTGGGCATACCAAGGCATATGCACTTCAACAAAAGCTATGGCATTGTTATAGTGATTTAAATACGCGTAATTTAGTTCAGCCTTTAGCAGAAAAGCTTCAGCAACAACTTTCTATTTATGTGCGCCCACGCGTCAGCCTCATGAATAAAATGCAAATGTTCGAATCCAGTTATGAGCAATTAATGGCATATAAAATGATGGCTGAACCTAAAAAAGTCAATCCTCATTTTTTGATAACAGTATTAAGTGATGATCGGGTGCGACCTGATACTATTCCAATCGACCAATGGCATCACCAATCTGTAGAATTAGTGACTTTTTATGTTTATAACCTAATGAATAATCCAGATTGGGCTATCACACTTAATGATATGCTTGTTCATGAGGTTAGAAAGTCATTAGTTCATGATATTAATTTGCATAACAGTGAAACAGCTGTTTATCAACGAATATTAAAACAAGCTGCTCAAAATTACGATGATTTATCATTGAATAGACTATTAAAGGGAGTTGATAGTCAAATGCTATTTGTCTCTTTAATTGATATTCCTGGTATGTTTACACGACAGGCATGGGAAGGGGTTATTGAAAATGAAATTAATCAACATATGATTACCTCCTATCCTGATATTCAATGGGTAATTGGTGATGATGAGATTAAGGGGTTAATATTGATCCCACAAGATCAGCTGCGTATGACGCTTATTTATCGTTATAACCGTGATTATAATGCTGCTTGGCACTATTTTTTAAATAACTTGCGTTGGCGAGAAGCTGAAACAGTAGCAGAATCAATTGATCAATTAACATTATTATCTGAACCAATTAAATCCCCTTTTATAGCGCTAATGGATGCAATACGTTATCAAGGTGAAATCAGCTATAGCTATGAATTACCCACAATAACGATTAATGGAAATACGCAAACCACTAGTCGGGTAAAATCATTTAATGCAAACTCTGGCTTTGGTCATTTAATAAAGCTATTTGATATAAAGGGAGAAAAACAATCAATTTTACACGCGTATCTCGATTATGTGACAATGTCACGCGATAAATTAGCAGCGATATCGTCTTCGGCAGATCCTGTAATTGTGGCTAATGCAATAAGTGAAACCTTAGTACAACACAACAATGATCAAATTATTGATAAACGTGTTTACGGTAAACAACTTGCAACCTCTTTAGGTACGGAGTGGGCGCAATTTAGCCATAATCTTTTTATACAACCTGTTGAGCAGGCATGGAAAATATTGCTTGATCCTCTCGTTGAGCGCGTTAATCAGCATTGGCAGATATCGATTGCTGAACCATGGAATGGTAGGCTCGCATTTTATTATCCATTACGAAAGACAAATAAAGATGTTCCATTAGATGAGCTTTATCAATTATTACGCCCAATCACAGGAACGATTGATCAATTTATTTCATCTGAGCTTGCATCGTCAATAACACAAAAAAATGGTAGTCGGTTAATAAAACCATTAGAAAATGATCGAATACGTTTTCATCCGAAGTTTTTATCAACAATCAATACAATTAACCAAATAACAGCATCATTACCCTTAAATAAAGAGATGAGTATGTCATTTGTGCTTACTGGGCGTACATCTAATAAAGTAAAACGTACCGAATTAATTATTGATGAACAAACGGCAATAGGAAGTCATTATAATACCTCTTATGAAATAGCCTGGCCTACGAACTACACATTTCCTCAGACTGAATTGCGATGGACAACTGATTTTGGGGGTGAAAGAAATTATGATGATATTCGCGGTTCAATGTCTTTTATTCGTTTGTTAGAAAAGGCCAAGATACGCACTCTTGATAATCGCCATTATCTCATTAGCTGGAAAGCAAGTGATGGTAATTTAATTGAGTTTGAACTCGATACGAAAAGAGGGAAAGGGCCTTTGGCTTTCTTACTCTTACGTGGATTGACGTTACCTCCTGTTGTTTTTGAATCTATAGATTCTATCGATAATACCTCTTAACTAAATGGTGCAATTTAGATAAAACGACTTGTTTTCCCTCTTGGTCTAGTAAGAGGGAGAAAGTTATATATTATTTTATGCTAGCCGCTTTCATTGTTTGGACAAATTCTGTCAGTTTTGTAAACATTCTATCAGGTTGTTGGTAGTTGTTTTCAATGATGCTAACAATAGCTGATCCTGAAATAACGCCTGAAGCTCCCGAATTTAATGCGGTTTTGACTTGCTCGGGTTTAGAGATCCCAAAACCTTGGATAGCCGGTGGCGCTTGATAACTAGTTAATTTAGCAACTAAATCACTTGATGGTCGTTGCGCATCATGATCGACACCGGTAACACCAGCACGTGATAATAAATATGTGTAGCCTTTACCATATTTAGCAATTTGGCTAATCAATACTTCAGAAGCATTCGGTGGACAAATAAATATAGGTGAAATGTGATATTTTTCGGCTACCGTTCTAAAGGGTGTCGATTCGTGAAAAGGTACATCTGCAATCAAAACAGAATCGACACCTGCATTTTTGCAACGCGCATAAAAATTATCGATCCCTTTACGATAAACAAGATTTGCATAGAGCAATAGCCCTATTGGTATTCTAGGCTGTTTTCTTCTGATATGAGCGATCAGGTCAAAACATACATTCGGTGTAATATTAGCAGCAAAGGCACGTTGGGTTGCACTTTGTATTACAGGTCCATCAGCTAAGGGATCAGAAAATGGAATACCTAATTCTAATGCATCAGCACCAGCAGTAATGAGTGTATCAATAATATTGAGTGATAATTCTGGTGTTGGATCGCCTAATATGACAAAAGGAACAAAAGCCCCCTGATTGCTATTGGCTAAGTCAGTAAAAAGCTGTTGATAACGATCCATTAGTACTCTCCCCGCGATTTTAAAATATCATGAACAGTAAAAATATCTTTATCTCCCCGCCCAGAAAGATTAACAATAAAGATTTGTTCTTTTTGTGGATTAGCGTTAATGCATTTTAAGGCATAGGCCAATGCATGCGACGACTCTAACGCAGGAATAATTCCTTCATGACATGAAAGCAGCTGAAACGCAGTTAAGGCTTCATCATCTGTGACAGAAACATATGTAGCACGACCAATATTGTTTAAATGCGCATGTTGAGGGCCAACGGCTGGAAAATCTAATCCAGCAGAAATTGAATAAGATTCTTTGATTTGTCCTTCATCTGTTTGCATCATTGGGGCTTTCATACCAAAATAAATACCTACTGTACCATGCTTTAAAGCAGCACCATGCTGGCCAGATTCAATGCCCAATCCACCAGGTTCCACACCAATAAGTTTAACTGTGGGTTCATCAATAAAATCGGCAAACATACCAATAGCATTTGAGCCACCTCCCACACAGGCGATAACCGCATCAGGTAAACGGTTTTCTCTTTCCAAAATTTGTGTTTTAGTTTCTTTGCCTATCATTCGTTGGAATTCACGAACAATCGTAGGGAAAGGATGCGGGCCCGCGGCGGTTCCTAGCATATAATGGCTGGTTTGGTAAGTTCCTGACCAATCTCGTAAGGCTTCATTGCAGGCATCTTTCAGCGTTGCTGAACCTGTTTCTACAGGAATAACATTAGCCCCCATTAAACGCATACGAAAGACATTAGGTAACTGGCGTTGAACATCTTTTGCGCCCATATAAATACGGCATTTTAAACCGAGTAATGCACAGGCAAGAGCAGAAGCAACACCATGTTGGCCAGCACCTGTCTCGGCAATAATTTCTGTTTTTCCCATACGCTTAGCTAAAAGTGCTTGACCCAATACTTGATTCGTTTTATGAGCACCGCCATGAAGGAGATCTTCACGTTTTAAGTACAGTTTGCTCTTAGTTCCTTTAGTCAAATTATGACATAATGTCAATGGTGTTGGTCTGCCAGCATAATTGTGTAGCAAATCATAAAATGCTTTATGAAAAGTCGGATCTTGTTGGGCATCTATAAATGCTTGTTCTAATTGTTCAAGTGCTGGAACCAATATTTCTGGGACATACATTCCCCCAAACTCACCGAAATACGAATTTAGTTTAGCCATTACCTTATCCTTTAGTATGTCACTGCGCGCATCTTAATAGTTAGTAATAATTTGAAAAATCGATTTAATTTTATTATGTGATTTCACACCAGGCGATATTTCAATACCAGAATTAAAGTCTAGGCCAATTGTATTATAATTAAGTGCTTGTTCTACATTTTGGCAATTCAGTCCACCTGCTAATATGACGTTATCTAATGGGTAGTTTGTTAGACGGTGCCAATCAAATGATTTACCACTACCGCCTTTGCCGTTATCAAAAAGATAACGATCAACGTCTGGCATAGTGGTTTGTGGCATATCATTCTCCATATTGATAGCGCGCCATATTTTGCATGCTTGTGGCAATAATTTTCTTAATGTATGAATATCATTATTAGTTTCATCCCCATGTAATTGAACCGCATATAATGATAATTGTTTCGCTATTTGACTAATAACGGCTGGGGATTCATTCACAAATACCCCTACCCATAATAAAGCGGGTTCTGCGCTAACAAGTTGGTGTGCTCGCTGTACTGTAAGATAACGTGGTGAATGGCGGGCAAAAATTAAACCACCATAAAGCGCGCCTGATTGATACGCCATATGTGCATCTTCTATTTGTGTTAATCCACATATTTTATGTTCACCAAAAATAACCCGACGAACTGCTGCATCTAAATTATTTTCTGACATAAGTGCACTTCCAATAAGAAAACCATTTACATAGTGACTTAATGCTCTTACTTGTTGGTTAGTATAAATCCCTGATTCACTTATAATAATCTTGTCTTTAGGTAACTTGGGTGCTAGTTGCTTGACACGATTTAAATCAACAGAAAGATCTCGCATATCACGATTGTTAATACCGATGGCCTTAGCATTAAGCTTGATAGCTCTCTCGAGTTCATCATCATTACTTATTTCTGTCAAAACACCCATATTAAGTGAATGTGCTAACTCTGATAATTGTTGATAATGTTGATCATCCAAAACTGATAACATTAGCAAAATGGCATCCGCTTGATAGTAACGTGCTAAATAGATTTGATAAGGATCGATAAAAAAATCTTTGCATAATATAGGCAGGCTGGCACACTGGCTAACTTGTTTTACATAATCAAAACTACCTTGAAAATAGTCTTCATCAGTTAATACAGAAATAGCCGAAGCGTAATGTGCATAGACATTTGCAATTTTTTCTGGGGAAAAGTCAGCCCGAATTAATCCTTTCGACGGTGAGGCTTTTTTACATTCAAGAATAAAGACCGTTTTATTACTTGTCAAAGCCTGGTAAAAGTTACGTGTAGCCGATGTAATATTCGCTTTAAGATACTCAATGGGTTGTTCTGCCATACGTTTTGTTAACCAATGCCGTTTGTTATAAACGATTTTATTTAAAATTGTTTCTTGCATTAGATTATCCTCGTTGAGCTAATGCTAATAGCCGTCGATAAGCATCACCACTTTTTATAATAGCAATAGCACGTTGTGTATTTTCCACTAAATTTTCATGACCAAAAATACGTAATAACATAGCAACATTAGCGGCTACAGCGGCTTCATGAGCTGGCTCTCCTTTACCTTGAAGTAAGCGCCGCAAAATATCACAATTCTGTAGTGGATCACCACCACGTAACAAAGCAAGAGGGTAAGTATTCAATCCAAAATCAGTAGGTAAAAGTTGATACTGTTGAATAATTCCATCTTTTAGTTCAGCAACAATTGTACCGCCATGGACAGCAACTTCATCCATGCCACTACCATGTATAACAGCGGCACGATGATAACCTAATGCCCGTAACGCTTCTGCAATAGGCATAACGAGGGCTGGACTATATACACCGATTAAGGCAAGTGGTGGGCGAGCTGGATTGATTAATGGGCCAAGCACATTAAATATGGTTCTTGTTTTTAGCTGCTGACGAACAGGCATAGCATATTTAAAGCCTGTATGGTATTGTGGTGCAAATAAAAAACAGATACCAAGATCATCAAGTGCTGCACGAGCCTCTTCGGCGGGCAGATCCAATCTTATATTAAACGCGGCTAACAGGTCAGATGATCCTGATCGGCTAGACACACCACGATTACCATGTTTGGCTATTTTTACATTACAACTAGCAGCAACAAACGCACTAGCTGTCGAAATATTAATGGTATTACAACCATCTCCACCAGTGCCAACAATGTCTGCGAAGTCATAATGCGGTCGAGGGAAATATTGTGCGTGAGCCAGTAGCGCTTTTGCTGCACCTGTTATTTCCTCGTAGGATTCGCCACGAACCTTCATACTAACTAATGCTGCAACTAACTGAGTCTGGGTTAATTCACCTTTTATGATAGCATTGAATAATTGTTGGCTTTCATGTTGTGTCAGCGATTTAGCTTGATAAAGTTTATTTAATAGCGCGTCCATCATTATTTCCTTTTGCTAACGCCCATGCCAACGTTTGATTTAATAGTTGTGTGCCTTGTGGCGTGAGAATAGATTCTGGGTGAAATTGAAAACCACAAGCACGATCATTATCATGACGGACCGCCATAACCTTATCGTGATATCGCGCTGCAATATGTAATTGATCTGGCAAGTCAGTTGCGACCAGAGAGTGATAACGTGCTACTAATAAAGGATTACTTAATCCGTTAAACATTGCTTGTTGGTCATGTTCAATCAATGATGCTTTACCATGGACAATTTCATCTGCTTGGCCAACTTTACCACCATAGGCTTCAATGATCGCTTGATGACCAAGGCAGATACCAATCACAGCGTATTTACCTATAATTTCCTGTAATAGTGCAGGCATGCATCCAGCATTCGAAGGTGTTCCTGGCCCAGGCGAGAGTAGGATAATAGGGTTATCCATAGCCTTTAATTGTGCCAAAAGTGTATTTAATGGAATAGTATTGCGATAGATAGTGACATGATGTCGACTTATTCTGAGCTGATCGACTAAATTATAGGTAAATGAATCCCTATTATCTAATAATAAAATAGATGCCATATTAAACCTCTTGGGGTTGATGAGCTTGAATAATGGCATGAAGAACAGCCTGAGCTTTTTTATGACTCTCTTCCACTTCTTTTTCTGGTACAGAGTGCAGCACGACTCCGACACCCGCTTGAACTGTCGCAACATCTTTCTCAACATAGGCTGAGCGAATAACAATACAGGTATCCAGTTCACCATGACCGGTTAAATAACCTATAGCACCTCCATAGCTACCACGTCGTTTTTGTTCCACGTCAGCGATAAGTTGCATTGCACGCACTTTGGGAGCTCCACTTAATGTGCCCATATTCATGCAGGCTTGATAAGCATGTAACGCATCTAATTCAGGACGAAGTATCCCAACAATATGAGATACTAAATGCATAACAAATGAGTAGCGATCAACGCTAGTGAGTTTAGTAATATATCGGCTTCCTGGTAGGCAAATACGAGCTAAATCATTACGAGCCAAATCAACTAACATAATATGTTCGGCCATCTCTTTATCATCTGAACGCATTTCCAGTTCAATGCGACTATCTAAGTCATTATCGATAGAGCCATCAGCTAATCTGGCTCTTGGCCGCGTACCTGCAATTGGATAAATTTCTATATGGCGATGTTGAGCATCGTATTTTAATGCACTTTCAGGTGATGCGCCAAATAGCGTAAAAACTTGATCTTGCATATAAAACATATAGGGACTTGGATTATTTTTTTTGAGCACCTGATAAGCTTTAAGTGCATTAGGACAAGGTATATAAAAACGTCGAGAAGGTACCACTTGGAAAACATCGCCACGATGAATCGCCAATTGCATGTTTTTAACTGTTTCGGCGTAGTGTTCATCGGATTGACAATAGCGAATTGATGTTTCTGTAATAGGTGAAAATGGATTTTCTGACATTGCTTGAGAAGGAGGCGTTTGTGGAGATAAAGTAATTTCTTGTTTGAGAGATGTTATGCGTTGTTGTAATCGGTGTTGTTCTGTAGCAATAGGATTAAACAATGTTGCTTGTAAAGAAGCTCTATGATGTTGATGATCAATAATAAGTAATGTTTCTGCTAGATAGAAACAATAATCAGGACAATTAGTATCATTAGGTAAATCAGGTAGGTTTTCAAAATAAGTAACTAAGTCATAAGAAAAAAGACCACCTAAAAATAGTGCCTCTGGTGGAGTATTTTCACAATGATATAATGATAAAAGGGTACGTAGTACATCAAATACCGACAGTGACATGAGTCGGGAATCTTCATCTTGAAGGTTATTTATAGGCGGAAAGGTCAAGGAATAGCAATTTTTTGTTTTTTTTATATGTACAGTATTAGCAAATTTATTAGCTAATAAGGGTAATATAACTAACCCGTTATTATTAAGCGCTTCTACTATAACCGTTAATCCTACAGCATGTATACGTAGCGCACTATCTATAATCATCAGGCTTTTTAAGTTTTTTTTATTATTAATATCTGCTGATTCAAATAATAATGTTGCTGGGCGCGAATCACAAAGTTGTTTAAATAGCAACGTAGGATCATCATTGTAGCGAACATCCAGGCTAAACACATGTAAATTGGCTTTACTGCTATTATTCACGATAAACTCCCTTCTTAAATATGAAATGATAAAAAGTACATGCTGTACTAACTAATTCTTATTAAAGAAATATATTACGGCGATATAGCTAATATCATTTGGGGTTTAGTCTATTTTTTAACTAAATAAGACCATGTACTAGTATGGTGATTCAATATTAAAAAGTCAAGTAGATAACAATTTTTGTTATTGTATAAATGCATAGATTGATTGTTATTTCATGTTAAATGAAAAAAATGTAATGGATAATAGCTGAAGTTACTGTCTATTACGTTTATCAATTAATGAGTAAAAAAAGATAGCCTAAATGGTAAATTAAACTAATGTATTGCTGCATAATATAATTTATATAAAAGAGTGTTACCGAGTCTACTATTTAGGTACGATGACTATTGATAATATGTAAGAATAAGATGCAGTTAACAAATTAAAATGAGCGTATCTGAAGAGAAGTACATTTAACTAGCCGAACTGTTTGGAAAGTTTTATCAGGAAGACATGTTCAAAGATCGCGTATATTATGTAGTAAGTGCTCTAAATAAAAACCACTTTATATGCAAGTGGTTTTAATAAATAGACACTATATTTAGCGAGTAAATCTAGAGATAATATATCATCTGAGAATATCAGTTTTTTAAAACAGTCTCGCAATTAATCGGCGATGTTTCAATTATAGATTGTTCTAAATTAAACGACTCAATTGCTACGCTATCAAGCGATTTAAATATGTTTTTAATCATATTATGATTTCCAGCAACAATAATATTTCTTGAAGGATTACCATCTACATGTATTACTTCATCACGATAGATAATGAGATCTTTTTTATCAAAGAGTTCTGGCGCTATTTCATCTGCTAAACGACCACCAATTTGAAGTGCTGAATTGTTTGAAATATTGCTTGCTACTAAATTTTTATTCCACTCCCCAGAAGAAATAAGATAAAGCGCTTCGAATGAATTTATTCCACTGGCAGCAGAGCTTAAGCAACTAATCCCACTTATTCTTGGGTTAATTTCAAGGAAAAAAATGTTATCGTCTTTGACAATAAAGTCTACACAGCAGGCACCGGAATAATCTAAATAAGTCAATAGATTACATAAACGCATCTTTATTTCATGATTTAATTGACCTTTGAAAAATTCAGGATGAGATATCCGAACTGTATCAAAATTAGAGCGTACCCCGTTGCTAGTTTTTCCTGTAAAACAGGGAGGTTGAATAAAATAATTATCAGGTGTACCTATGATTTCAATACATCCAAGATAACCATCAATGAAAGATTCAACAAGAATGTTTTTTTGGTCATTCGAATTTAAATTTTTGATTAACTCAAATTCATTACTTATTATTTCAATTCCATGTCCCATACAATCCCATAGAGGTTTTGAGATAACGGGAAATGGAATATGACTGATTAATTCGATCTCTAATTTATTTCCAAATGGCTCTTTTAAGAGGTGGCCTTGAGTGAATTCCCTATCTAAAATTTCCCATTTTGGGGTAGGAAGGGAAAACTGTTCAAAGAGTGTTTTGGTTGCTCTTTTATCTGCTAGTTTATAAATGGCAGTCACTGGACCAGGTACAGTCTCTACATCCTTTAGTAGCGTGATGTCTTCAATGGTTCGTTCATTTGGTATTGACCAGGATATTACCTTTTTTATGCGCTTTTGTGAAAATACATTATTATCTATGTCTTCATACAACGCATCTGAAATTAGAGGCTTGAAATTTTTGGGCTGATCTTTCAATAACAAAAATGAATCACGATTTGTTATTTTAATTTTTTTCCATGCCATTTCTAAAAAGGGAGAAGCTTGGATCACATCTAAAGATCGTATACACAATAAAGCTGATGATTTCATTCTATATCAACCTTTGTTGTCTTAGATAATTCATCCATAGCATGAAGGATAGATTGTTCACTATTTGAGACTAAAATAGCCCAGCCTAACCTTTCCATATTTGTTGAACCTGGTTTAACATGCGAACCTAATTGTGCCGTGACCCTGGATTCTATAATATTTGCATGATCGAGTTTAGAAGGTAATTTAAGAGATTTAAATATACCTTCTGTCTCGGGGCGGATAAACTGTACAGCAGAATATCGCTTAGCATGTGCAGGCGTAAAGTCAGCATGGAGATTACCTACAGCATGCTTTGCATAAATCGCTAAGGGATTTTCATCAGTAGAAATTTCGACTAAGCGAGGAATATAATCTCCCGCTGGTCTAGAGCAACTCTCAATAATACGAGGTTTGCCATTATGATCTAACTTTATTTCAGTATGACTGATGCCATTCGTAATACCTAGCGCAATCACGGCTTTACCTGCCACAGCTAAAATATCATCACGTAAAACATCAGAAATAGGTGCCGGAAATATATGGCCCGTTTCAGCTCGCGCTTTTCCCTGGGTGGTAAATTTCATTGTGACGCCCCAAGGAAAATATTTGCCTGATATAGAAATGCCTTCTACACTAAATTCTTGTCCTGGAATATATTCTTGAATAAGAATTTCGTTACTAAATGGAATATCATGCGGGAATTCATGACTCCATTGTGAAGCATCAGTATATGCTTGTGGAAGATCCTCAATAGTGTTAATGACTGATACACCAAAAGATGCAGCATTTTCAGCAGGTTTCACAACTAAAGGAAACGTTAGATCTTCAAGATGAAGTTGGTTGATATCATCTTTGTTCGTGATGACTGCTTGTAAATGAGGAAGCGGGCAATGTGCGTCAGCTAATATTCGATACATAAAATGTTTGTTTCGTCTAGCTTTAGATAACGTCGCATCAGGTCCACAGAGATTTAGACCATGAGCCACTTCAGCGGCAATATCGGTTAGAAATTCCCAAGAGACAACAACACCAGAAACGCCTTTTTTCCTTGATTCATTAATTAATGTTTCTATTGCTTTTTCTCTTACAGAAAAGTCGACAAAGATAGTATCATCCATTAATTCTTTAAAGTTTAACAGCATAGAATGATAGACTTTTTCTGTGGTCGCTATTACTGTATGCAAGCCGAGTGAACGTATTGCTTTAAGAAGTAATTCCCCCCCCATCCCAATGGGTTCAATTACCAAAATAATTTTCTTTTCATTAATCGTTGAAGCGCTCATTAACTTCTCCTTTCAGATTTTTGAAACCAAGCCCAAAAATTAAAATAGTTAATATTAGAAGAACAGCCCATGTTGAATGTTTATTTATGTCAAGAAGCCATCCAAATAAGGCTGGAGATATTGTCATTCCGATAGACCATGTCATCTGAAAAGCAGCCATATAGCTACCATTATTCTTTTTAGGTGCTAAATTTATGCTAAGTACATTAACGGAAGGTGTTGACAGCATTTCAGCAACACTATATACAAGCATTGCAATTGACAGCACAAAGCAGGTTGCAAGTTTGTTTTCCTCGGTAATACTTGCAAACCAAAAAAGAACGAATGAAAAAATATTAAGAAAATATGAAAATTTTATACTCTGTATTGGTTCATACTCTTTGGTCCATGAAGCAACGTGGGTACTTAATAAAGCTACGATAACTGTATTAAAGATCACTAATCCTCCAGAAAACAAGGGCGGTAGTCCGAGTTGTTCTGTAGCATAAATTACTATCACTAAGGGGATCACCATTGCGGCTAAGACTAAACCAAAATTAAGGATAAGCAGTCGACGATAGCGACAATCTAAAAACACACTTTTTAAGTTTTGTTTTTTTTCATCTTTTAAATCCTCTGTTTCATCCAAATATAGGCTTGGTTGCCAAATTGTCAGAGTAAGACAAGATAAAAAATAAAATAAAGATGAAGCGATAATGACACAATGTAAACTTGTATTTGAATTGCTCGATAATGCTAATGATGTGAAAATAGTGCCTAATCCAAGTCCAATATTTCTAATCGACGCAATTAAACCAAACCATATTTGTGTGCCACTCCCTCCTGAAGCTAATAGCACAAGTCCACGATTACTTGTCCAAAAAATATGGGAACCTGCTTGAGTCAAAAGCTGAGTGAACATTATTGTAAAAGGGTCTCTAGCGAAAAGACACATAATGAAACCAATGCCACACATGAAATCACCATAAATTGATAACTTCTTAGGGCCAAGTTTATCTAATAATCGACCAATCAAAATTGGCACTAATGATGAAAGTGCTCGACCTGTAGCTATAGCTAATCCAATTACAGATAGACTTAACGTAGTTGTCCTATTGAAGTAAATCATCATAAACGCCATGATTAAGCCACTTCCCGTTGCATTAAGAATTGTTGATACAACAAAAAGTTTGGAACGATTTATGTTGGGCACAGATACTTTAAAAATATTTTTCACGCAGAAACCTTACAGAGTTATACAGTTAAACTATCAGTAATTGAATCTCTCATTAGATTAAATGCGGTTAAGAAATCAGGCGATATTTCGTTAATGAGATTAAGCGTTTCCTGGGATTTCCATTTACGACTTAAATATTCAATAGCGGCTATGTGGAAATCGGTGTCACCTAAATCGCGTAGGTAGTTTATTATAATATCCCTATCAACATTCAACTGTAGTGCATTATGTATTTTTAAAAGAATTGCTGAATTTCTAAAGAAAGGATCGTTGATTTTATGTTCTATCTCAGAAGACTTATTGAAATCGCCAATTCTTGAGTATTCCTCAGCATTGAAAACCATAGCTAAAGTATCATCGAGCTCAGCAATACAAATATTAATTGGTGTTGGTTTAATATTAAACTCATACATACTTTTAGGTTGAGATATTTTACTAATTTTTTTTGCTGTAGAATAATGGCGGTTGTAAATGTGGAAAGTTCCTACATACCAAGATAAGTGACCCACTTTCCACGCCATAGTATTAGCAATAATTTCGTGTAATACGCTCCATTCAAAGAAATTTATCCCACTGAATCCCCAAATAGCGTCATTAGCACGTACAGTAACATGCAAATCAAGATAGCCATTACGTTGAATAAAATGCAACCAGTTATTACAAGGTACATCTTTTGTATCTTGATAATCACTTTCTGGATCAAAAATAGTCATAACTGCGCGTTTAGTTAATGGGTCCTCTTTAAGTCGTTTAATAACACCTTCTAATTGATCTATTTTCCCTTTCCAATTTCTTAGCCTTGGCCCATAAGCTGCTCGCCAAGTCAATTTATCATCGGAAAATTCTATAGCACGAGGAAGATAATTATTTAAAAATGCCAAATCATTTCTCCCAGCTAAAACCCATAATGTTTCAGCAACTTGTGCAAAAACATTATTATTACGGTAGGGTATAACGAGAAATCGTTCTGTAGGAAGATGTATTTTTGTCAATGTCGATAAGACTTCCATTTGTTCTTGATCGCGAGAGCCTATTTTTTTCCCTTTATTTAAAATTGTATCAAGAGTATTTATTAACGCATTCGTAATATTACGATTCATATTTTTCCTCATAGCCTAATTTCGCCATTTCACGCTCAATGATGAGATATGCTTCTTCTAGATCCTCATATTCGAAATGACGACACCCCTCACTACCTGAAATCATGGCTGAGACAACTTTATTATTTCCTCGTTTAAACAGCGTAATCACAGGGATCCGCCAACTTATAGCTGTTGCAATCTCATAACCGACTCCAAGACTAGGGGTCGTGACTTCTGCGACAACAACGTGAGAGTGGCGCAGCCAATGCAGATCTCTATCATGAATAAACTTATCTGTTAAAAATGATTGGCCTCCAATTGATAAACTGTAATCGCCGACATGTTCTGTGATTACTTGTCCATATTTTTTTAGTTTAGTGATTAACTTAGAATAGATAGGTACATCATCTCGACCTGCTCTAATAGAGCCTGCAAAATAAATGACTAATATTTGCTCATTAGCAATGTCACTCGTGATAGTATGTAATATTTCACTCATTAATATTATCCATATAGTAAATCTCATATTTATTCCATTTATAAAAAAAGATTTAAGATAAAATTTCTTTTTTTATGGAAAATTATGATGGATGAAAGAAAAGATAAAACGTGAGGCATATTGGTATTGTTAAATGGGCTTAGAATTCCCTCCGAATAAGTAATTTGTGCACTATTAGTAAATTTTTAAGTTATCGAATTTCTAACTTTGATAAGACTAAAATATGTCTTTCCTATTGTAAATATAGATAAGTGTACTTATACTGCGGACAAAAATTCATCAATAAGGAATGGAAGTGAATAGCTTTAAAAGTATCAATGCTTTTGTTCATGCTGCAGAGTTCAGTAGTTATGTGATGGCTGCTAGAGTTTTAGGTATTTCTCCTTCAGCCGTAGCAAAGAGTGTAGATAGGCTTGAAGACGATCTTGGAATAAGATTATTCCACAGGACAACACGTAGCATAAGTTTAACCGAGGAAGGTAATGTTTTTTATGCAAGATGCAAGTTTATACTTGATGAGATTAAAAACACAAAAGCATTAATCGTAGAAGCACGTACAATACCAAAAGGCAAATTACATGTGAGTGTACCACAAATCTTTGGTCATACATTTCTTATGCCATTACTACCTAAATTTTTAGCTAAGTATCCCGATATTCAGTTGGATATCGATTTTGAAGATCGTGTTGTAGATATCATTGCTGAACGAATTGATATTGCGGTCAGAAGTGGTCTACTTGTTGATAATCGACTTGTTGGTAGAAAGTTGGGGGAGCAATATTTTGTCGTCTGTGCAAGCCAAAAATATATTGATTTGTATGGAGCACCTTCTACGCCTGCTGAATTAATAGAGCATCACTGTATTCATTTTAAGTATCCTTCAAGTGGGCGTATAGCGCCATGGTCTTTTATGGCACCCTATGAAAATTTAGATCTTCCAAAGAATCTTATCTTCAATAATACGTATGCAGGGTTACGTGCCGCGATGGATGGTTTAGGGATTGCACATCTACCTGTTTACGTCGCCGAAGATGCATTTAAAAAACACCAACTTACGCCAATATTAACAGAATATATGTTACCTTTAGGAACGATGTCATTAATATGGCCCTCAAACAGACACTTATCTCCTAAAGTTAGAGCATTTGCAGATTTTATCAGTAGCGAATTTGCTACGGGTAAATATTTAGTGAATGAATATTAACTATTACAGATACAGATCAGACGTTATCAGATCTTATCTTGAACTGGTAGAAAGCTTTTCGAAAGCACATCTTAATGTTTTCTTCACAAGAGTTATGGCATGGTATAGTTGAACTTTAAGCATAGTGAACTATCATATCCGTCACGCTCTTCGTATAGAAAAAGCATTGTTATCATTTCATCTCGTTCGTAAAAAATACAGCCAATATAACTTCTGTATTTTTTAAGAAAATTTTTTAGATGTAATAAAAAGCTAGTTGCGCCAACATTGAATCCTTCATGCCTATTTGTCTGCAAGCGTTTTTTATTAATCACTATAATGGTTTTAACGAGCGCTTTTTTTGTTTGACTTATAGGCATAATAGCTCTATTTCCTTATTAATAATTAAATTTACCTACAGCGTAATAGGGCGTTACAATAATGATAACAATATATGACGTAGATATTTAAAGAACGATTGGTTATTTAAATATCTATATATAGATTAATTAAAGAAAAATTGTTAAATAAATAGGACGTTAAGTTACGCTTACTTTTTAATTACTGTGGGATAGAAGAGTAATAGTGAAATGATAGTGCTTCTTATTAGGAAGTGTAACATGCTTTCAAATAAATTATTTAAAAAAGCTTTTATGGTTAAGTTCGTTTGTATAGCTTGGAAATAATGTAACTGGTTAATCAATAGAAGAGCTGGCGTGATAATATAAAGATTGTGATCTGGATAATCTTTGATAGTTAACTAAAGCAAATTTATCTAAGAAACAAGAGACGTAACTTAAATGGAAGTAAAATTCAAAAACAGACTGAATTTTCTTAATGTATTTGGTGATGTTTGCTAGATTAATTTCTTAATAGTAGAGAAGATAAAAAGTTCCATGCTAACCTTTTGAATTCTTTTTTCACAGATTAGCATGAAACCTAAATTTGGCTCCCCTGACTGGGCTCGAACCAGTGACCTACGGATTAACAGTCCGCTGTTCTACCGACTGAACTACAGAGGAATCGTTTGAACGGGGCGCATAATATCGTTAAGTCATCATGCTGTCAATGCAAAATTTTTAAATTTGTATCAACTGGTTGTCTTGTGATCAATTTGATGATTTTATAGTACATTGTAACCTAGAATAAGATAGATATAGATTATGCAGTAAAGATAGCAATTAATATCGGTGCACACAAACTAACAATAAAACCATGAACAATTGCAGCCGGAACTATTTCGATACCAGCACATCGCTGTAAAATGGGAAGAGTAAAATCCATTGATGTTGCACCAGAAATGCCTAATGCGCAGGTTGCATTATTACGAGCGAGTAAAGGAATAAAAAATAGTGCAACTAATTCTCGTAATAGATCATTAAAAAAACCAATAGCGCCCCATATTGGCCCTAATGTCTTATTCAGCATAATACTTGATAACGAATACCAACCATTAGCTGATGTAATCGCCAAACCATAATTAAGGGGAATATTTAAAAGTAATGCAGCAGCTGTACCACCCGCTAAAGATGATGCTATAACCATTATGGCAATAAAGAATCCTCTTTGATTTAGAATAAGTTGACGTAATGTAATATGGCTACCGCGTAATTGTATACCGATCAAAAATAAGAGAAACGTCAGCGTGATTTCACTTGCTTTACTAGCCCAAATGAATCCACTCCAGTGTGTAAGTCCCACCAAAAAACCGACTAGTAATATACCACTCATCTGCAAAGAATCTCTAAGCATAGATAATTTAAATAATGCATTTTGATAATGAAATGTTAGATGCCATTTATAAAAATAATTAGAAATAGATAATATAATTATGTTTGCACCTACACTAAATACAAAAAATAAAAATGCATATATAAATATTGATGGTAAATTATTTATATTATCAGAATTAGCTAAAATTATGCCCATAAAGAATAAAATAATATAAATAATGTAATTTATTACATTATTTATTATTTTAAATAATGTAATATGAGTAATTCGAAAGCAATAACCAATAATAAGAGGTAATAATATAATTAATAATTCATAAACTATCATGTAACTTAATATACCGTGTGTTATAAAAATAGCATCAATATAATGTAACAAACCACTATATAATATCTAAATTATATAGTGGTTTAAATGCAAAGATACAATAAAATCTTCAGCAACCATAAAAGTACTTACTGAAGTATCAATAGAAATAGGTTACATAAGGTTATAAGTAATCTATTGAGTAACAGGAATTATAAGGCTTGTATGCTCACCCTTAGGTCCCTGAGCGCGAACAAACTGTACTCTTTGGCCTACCTTCAATGTTTTGTAACCTTCCATTTGGATAGTGGCAAAATGTGCAAATACTTCTGTTTCACCTTCATCGGGTGTAATAAAGCCAAACCCTTTTGCATTATTAAACCACTTAACGGTACCTGTTTCCATGTGTCGATATTCCTCGCAAGGCATTAGGTTGAAAAGGCACATACCTTTTTTAATTCTATTATTTAAAATTAAAGAATTAAATAGATATATAGCTATACTTAATTACTATTATCATCACGGTTGTGATAAAAAATAAATAGCAATATTATATTAAATAATAATTCAATATTTAATTTAGCATAATTAGTATGTCAATTATATTGAATGGTTACAAGTCTAACTTTATTAAAAATAAGTATAATAGTTTAATTTAAAATATTATTAAAAATATTAAAGTTGACTAAATAAGGTTATTAATAACTTATAACATAATAAATTTACTACGGTAATACCGCTATGTTAATGTTGATGATATCATAGTCATAAATTAGTTAGAATAATGTTATGAGTTAGATGTGTAATTAAAATATTGGCTGAATATGAGTAAGTATAAACGTGACGAGTCTATAGATCTGGTAGAAAAAGATGATCTAAAAGAAAAAAGTAATCCGCCGTCCATGTATAATGTTATTTTGAATAATGATGATTATACGCCAATGGACTTTGTTATTGAGGTTTTACAGAAATTTTTTATGATGGATGTTGAATATGCTACGCAGCTTATGTTACAGATTCATTATCAAGGAAAAGCTATTTGTGGCGTGTATACAGCTGAAATAGCAGAAATGAAAGTAATACAGGTTAATCATTACGCACACGAGAATGAATATCCTTTGTTATGTACACAAGAGAAAGTCTGATTATGATTCTGTTTTATCCGGGAGATGCTAATGCTTAATGAAGAACTGGAAGTGAGTCTCGACAAAGCTTTTGCCAGAGCAAAGGAACATCGTCACGAATTTTTTACAACAGAATATTTGTTGTTAGCCTTATTAGATAACCAATCGGCAAGAGAGGCGCTAGATGCCTGTCAAATAGATATCGTTAAATTATATTCAGAACTGACTTCTTTTATTGATAAAACAACTCCGGTATCTCTTAATTCAGATAATGAAATTCAACCAACATTGAGTTTTCAACGCATTATTCAGCGTGCCGCTTTTCATGTGCAATCGTCAGGTCGAGATGAAGTCAATGGTGCCAATGTATTGGTCGAGATTTTTAGTGAACAAGAGTCTCATGCAGCTTATTTGTTACGTAAATACGACGTAAGTCGATTGGATATTATCAATTTTATTTCGCATGGTTTTCGTAAAAATGACGAAACGAACATGGAGCAAAATTATAATGCAAATAAAGATGATGATTTGTCTGAAAACGATGTAGAAATTGAAAATTACTCAGTAAATTTGAATAAACTGGCTGAAGCAGGGGGGATTGATCCTTTAATTGGTCGCCAGAGTGAAGTTGAACGGACCATCCAGATCCTTTGCCGTAGACGTAAAAATAATCCTTTATTTGTAGGAGAGCCGGGTGTAGGTAAAACAGCGATAGCCGAAGGGCTGGCTTGGCGCATTGTACAAGGTGATGTTCCTCAAATTATTGCTGATAATGTAATCTATTCTTTAGATATTGGTTCCCTATTAGCTGGGACGAAGTATCGCGGTGATTTTGAAAAACGTTTCAAATCTTTATTAAAGATTTTTGAACAAAATGAAAATAGTATTTTATTTATTGATGAAATTCAGACGATTATTGGTGCAGGCTCAACATCTGGTGGACAAGTTGATGCAGCTAATTTGCTTAAACCATTGTTAGCAACAGGTAAACTTAGGGTTATTGGTTCTACAACATATCATGAATTTTCAAGTATTTTTGAGAAAGATCGTGCGCTTGCTCGTCGATTCCAAAAGATCGATATAGCTGAACCCTCGATTGCAAACACGATTGATATTCTTAATGGACTTAAATCAAAATATGAAACACACCATGCTGTTCGCTATACACAAAAAGCGATTAAAGCGGCAGTAACATTATCAGTAAAATATATTAATGATCGTCATTTACCTGATAAAGCAATTGATCTATTAGATGAAGCCGGTGCAAGAAACCAATTATCTCCAATAAGTAAACGTAAAAAAACTATTGGTGTAAGCGATATTGAGTCGGTTGTTGCTAAAATTGCCCGTATCCCAGAAACAAACGTTTCTAATGATGAGCGACATATATTGAGTCATCTAAGTGAACGACTAAAAATGTTGGTTTTTGGTCAGGATCAAGCCATTATCGCATTAACTGACGCAATTAAAATGAATCGAGCGGGATTAGGCCAAGAACATAAACCAGTTGGTTCTTTTTTATTTGCAGGTCCAACAGGGGTTGGTAAAACAGAAGTGACACAACAGTTAGCAAAGGCATTAGGGATTAAACTATTACGTTTTGATATGTCAGAATATATGGAACAACATACGGTGAGTCGTTTGATTGGTGCGCCCCCTGGTTATGTTGGTTATGATCAGGGTGGGCTTTTGACTGATGCCATTATTAAGCATCCCCATGCAGTATTATTATTAGATGAAATTGAAAAGGCGCATCCAGATATTTTTAATTTATTATTACAAGTAATGGATAACGGTACGCTTACTGATAATAATGGCCGTAAGGCAGATTTCCGTAATGTTATTCTCGTTATGACCACGAATGTGGGGGTTCGCGAAATAGAACGTAAATCGATCGGCTTTACTCATCAGGAACATATTAATAATAATGCAATAGACGAAATTAAAAAGGTTTTTTCACCAGAGTTTCGAAATCGACTTGATAATATTATTTGGTTTAACCATTTAACAGAGCAAATTGTCTCTAAAGTTATTGATAAATTTATTGCTGAGCTTCAAGTACAACTGGATGCCAAAGGTGTCTCTTTAGAAATTTCTTCTGATGCTAGACGTTGGTTAGCCGTTAAAGGTTATGACAAAACAATGGGAGCAAGACCAATGTCACGTGTTATTCAGGAGCATATCAAAAAACCATTAGCTAATGAACTTTTATTTGGAAAATTAGTGAATGGGGGCTCGGTCAACGTCATTGTCAATGAACAAGGAAGTGGTTTGAGCATTATGTTTAAATCTGTTATAAATCCAGCAGAAGTAGGAACGATTCACTAAAGACTTATGGATTATATAGTAGTATTATTAGATAAATAGCTAATATTAATTTAATGAGAAAAATAGCGATTTAAACGCTCCATATAAAGCTGACAACCATTGATGTCGCCACTATATTCATAATGATTGATTATGTGATTTTTATCGACACCTATTTTTATTTGACACGAATATGTAATAGCAATAGGTGTATTTTCATTATAATAACCATGATAAATGCGATCATTGAAAGTAGCAAGGTGAGTCGATGCCGTGGGTACAACAACAACACCTTGCGACTTTATCTGCCAAATATATACGGTAATATCATCAAATTGTTGTGTATATGTAGGATAGCCTAGTGCAGAAAAAGCCACCGTTTTTTTCTGGTCTAATAACAAACTTAATTTATGATCTAATTGTTGCATAGAAACACAGCCTGTTAAAAAGGTTGTTAAAATAAATGTTGTTATCAAAATAAGTAGTTTCATAATGATGAATAATGATATTAATTTAAAAAATGGTTCAATCTTAATACGTTTTTACGCAACAATATAACTTACTAACAATCTAACAATATCATCTTAAAATAAGTTATTTTTTTACGTTATAGATTAATAAACTAACATATTAATTAAAATAAGATATTAAGACTAAAATCGTATTAGCTAGATAAAAGATAGGACACTGTCCATAAAACTATTTCATTCAATATTATCATAGTAGCTCATTTTCTATTATTATAATGAAACAACTTAAACAAAATGTTGTGAATGATAGTTAATCTCAATAAGATTATTAAGAATAAATTAATAATCTTATTGTTGTCTAAATGAGGCTTGCCATTATCAGCAGTAGCGATATGTTAAAATACGTAAATCTACTTTATAATTACTTACCTTTTAAATTAATTTATCATTGTTTATTCAACTTTTAGAATATCAAGTTGTAGTGACGAATCAATGTTCAAAGCATCCTCCCGTCCTTTCCAAGTTAGCGTTGGTATTTCTTCACGATCAAAGGCTAAATCACCACCAGCAACAATGCTATCTCCAGCTTTTAGAGAGACAAAATCAAATAATTGACTATCGCATAAGTGCGATGGGATCACATTTTGTATAGCGCGAAACATAGTTTCAATTCTTCCAGGATAACGACGATCCCAGTCATGTAACATTTCTTTAATAACTTTGCGTTGTAAATTTGGTTGTGAACCGCACAAATTACAAGGAATAATAGGAAAGGCCTTTGCTTGTGCGTAACGTTCGATATCTTTTTCTTTACAATAAGCCAGTGGTCTAATAACAATATGTTTTCCATCATCACTCATCAATTTAGGTGGCATACCCTTTAATTTACCACCATAAAACATATTAAGAAATAACGTTTCTAAGATATCATCACGATGATGGCCAAGTGCTATTTTAGTTATATTTAATTCAGTTGCGGTACGATAGAGAATTCCACGTCTTAACCGAGAACAGAGTGAACAAGTTGTTTTTCCCTCAGGAATTTTTTCTTTTACAATTGAATAGGTATTTTCTTCCACAATTTTATAATCAATCTCTAAAGAAGAAAGATATGAAGGTAAAATATCTTCTGGAAATCCGGGTTGCTTTTGATCGAGATTAACTGCAATTAATTCAAAATTGATTGGCGCACTTTGTTGAAGGTTACGTAAGATATCTAGCATAGTGTAACTATCTTTGCCACCCGATAAACAAACCATTACTCGGTCACCCTCTTCAATCATATTAAAATCTGCAATAGCTTGTCCAACATCTCGTCTTAAACGTTTTTGTAATTTGTTCAGATTATATTGTTGCTTTTGGGTTAACATATTCATGGTCATATTAATGCTCTGCTCAGGTAATATCTTTATTTTTTAACTAGCCGGTTATACTACGGATTCTTAGATTAATTGCTAGTATCAGATGAAACGTTATATGATTTTTTTTGCTTATTTCTTTTTTATTAGATCATTTATTATATGAGTGATGAAAAAACATGCTATGGAAGATAAATGAACGCGCAGTATAACAGTATGCCTATCGATTATATCACTTGCGTTACTTTTCATAGGGTGTATATATGATAAGTAGTGATTATTTACATAAACTCAGGTAGAAACAATAAACATAAAATCATATTAGCAATATTAGGTTGTTTTCATTAAATTTTATTCTTATTTTATAACAGGCATACTCATTATGAATGATATAAGAATTGTTGCTATTTTATTAATTAAAGAACAATATCAGAATGAATTTTCTCCTCAACTAAAAAAACTGGTTGAAATGAGTCGAGAAGAAGAGGGATGTAAACAATATGAATTGTTGAGTCAAAATCAGCAAAACCCACTTGAGTTTATTTTTCTTGAACATTGGGTATCTACTGAAGCATTAGAGCGACATAATCAGTCATCTCATTTTATGGAGTTTGTTAAATTTGCTTCTGATAAGATAGTATCATTAGATATCAAAAAACTAAAATGCTATAGCAAATGAATGGACTTAAATAGAATTCATTTAAAAAGATCTGGCAATAGTCATTAATTTTACTTTTTAACATTAATTAGTAAAAATGGCTTAGTGAAATCTAAGCCATTTAATTAAATTAATTATTTTGCTTCTGTTCGTGCAATATCGGATGTTGCATGATTTGTTGCGATATGACCACCAGCACCGCCTCGACCATTGAAGTGATAAGCAGGACGTTGCCAATTACTTTGAACAATAGGCTGTGGCTCATAATTACATGCCGGTGCCTTTGTCATCGGTGCACTTGCAAAATTATTATTTGCTTTATGCGAATGAGACATAACGATAGGTTGATCATTATTTTTATCATGACCAGTGATACCCGGTAATATTTCATCTTTATCGATAGTTGTTGGCGTTTTTATCGATTCTACATCACTATTGTTTACGATCATCTCATTTAGCATAGACGGCTCGCTTTGTTGAGTATCAATTAAATGAGTATCTAAGGCAATAATTGATGTATTTTCCTTAGGGGCAACAAGAATGGTTTCTGCTATAAAAATAGATTGATTAGCTATACTATGCGCCTCTACGGGTACTGTAGTTTCAACTGAGTCGGTCAATACGTCTGTCGGCGTTATATTATTTTGCTTTACCTCAGCATCTTGAACAACCAATAGCGGAACAACAACATTTTCAGCTGTTAATGACGGTATTTGGGGCTGTTCAGCTGTGTGTTTAGTGTGCTCTTCAACAAGCAACGGCGTATTTGTATTACTATGTTGAATCTGACGAGTTAATTCATTATTTTGACTATTTAATAAAGTATAATTTATAGCTATTTTGCCGGATGCTAATTCTGGTGAAGCCACTGCTAACTGTAAAGGCATTGGCGAAACAATTGGATAGCGCTCATCCCGATAACGACGACGGCGTTGACCACTCACTCTAAGATGGCGTGGTGAACGACGTGAACGACGAGGAATAGATATACTTTCATCAGTATCATTATTACCTGTATTTTCAGATTGATGAGTTGCTACAACAGCTAACTCTTTTCTTGGTTGCGCTTTTGTATCATCTATTATTGATACTGTAGAAACTGTTTCAGTGATCAACTCATTAGTTGATATTGCTTCAACGATTGGTTGATTATCAATTACTTGAACAGATACTGATTCAACATTTTGTTCTAAACGAATTTTACGTTTAAGTGTACGACGTTGGCGTCGCGGTTTCACTGATGTTGTTTTTTCTTCAGGTGCCGTATCTTGGATTGTCGTTTCAGATGCTGCCAGTGCCGCTTCTCGACGTTTTTCTTCACGACGACGTTGTCGTTCAAGGCGCTGTTGTTCACGGCGACTTTGTAATTGCGCATCGCGCGTCGCTGCATGCTTAGATATTGATTCTGCTGTTGATGATGAAGCTGTACTACCTAATGCCTTTTCACGATTTGAACGATTATCTCTATTATCACGATTACGATCTCTACGATTATTATTTTGTTTGCGTTGAGCACGACGTTCTTGCTGTTGTATTTGTGGTTTATTATCACTGACAATCTCTGATGAAGTTGTAGCAAATAAAGATTTAACCATGGTTTTTATGCGACCGAATAATCCTTCTCCAGAAGAAGTTATAGGTTGCTTAGTAACTGAACTCGTATTGACATTAACTTCACTTAATGGAGTTATTTCAGTATTCATTGAAAAATTACTTAATGCCGGCACTTCTGGTTGTGTACGATCGGCTAGTGAATTCTCCTCATACTCATTAACTGTACGATTTTTCTTTTTTTGAGCGAAACCAGGTTCGTAAGGAGAGTCACCCATTCTAATACGATCAACGATATAATGTGGTGTCTCAAGTTCGCTATCAGGATCAACAATAATCTGAATATGTTGACGTTTTTCAATTGCCTTAATTGCATCACGTTTAATATTTAAAAGATAAGCAGCAATAGATACGGGTACTCTAGCGTAAACCTGCGCTGTATTATCTTTTAACGCATATTCTTCCAATAAACGTAGTATTGATAGAGAGAGTGACTCATCGTCACGAATCGTACCTGTACCACTACAGCGGGGGCAAACATGATGACTAGATTCCCCAAGGGAAGGGCTCAAGCGTTGACGCGACATCTCTAATAGACCGAACCGTGAGATTTTTCCTAACTGTACACGAGCCCGATCTGGACGCACAGCTGTGCGCATTCTTGCCTCAACTTCACGTTGATGGCGAATAGGTGTCATATCAATAAAATCAATAACAATGAGACCGCCCAAATCACGTAGACGTAGTTGTCGTGCGATTTCATCAGCGGCTTCTAAATTAGTATTAAATGCGGTTTCTTCAATATCACCACCACGTGTCGAACGCGCAGAGTTAATATCAATTGCAGTTAATGCTTCAGTAGAGTCAATAACAATTGAACCGCCAGACGGTAACGCAACTTCCCGCTCAAAAGCAGATTTAATCTGTGATTCAATTTGAAAATGACTAAATAAAGGTACTTCACCTGTATAAAGTTTTATCTTACTACTAAAATCCGGGCGACCAAGTGAAGTAATGTGCTCTTTCGCTAGGTTAAAAAGCTCAATACTATCAATAAGAATTTCACCAATGTCAGGTTGTAGGTAGTCGCGAAATGCACGAACAATCACATTACTCTCTTGATGAATTAAGAAAGGGGCAGGGCGACTTTCAGCAACTTTCTTTATAGCCTCCCAGTGCTTAAGTCTAAAATCCAAATCCCATTGCAATGATTCGGCTGATTTACCCACACCTGCAGTGCGAATAATTAACCCCATACCATCAGGTACTTCAAGTGAAGACAAAGCTTTTCGTAGATCGGTACGATCATCACCTTCAATGCGACGAGATATGCCACCTGCGCGTGGATTATTAGGCATTAAGACAAGATAACTACCGGCTAAGCTAATAAATGTCGTAAGTGCTGCACCTTTATCACCACGTTCTTCTTTATCTATTTGGACGATTAATTCTTGACCAACTTGTAATACGTCTTTAATGACTGGGCGCCCATTAAAATTATAATTTTCCGGAAAATATTCGCGTGCGACTTCTTTTAATGGTAAAAAACCGGGTTTTGATGTGCCATATTCAACAAATGCTGCATCTAAGCTAGGTAAGACAGCAGTTACTTTCCCTTTATAAATATTGGCCTTTTTTTGCTCATGTCCTGGGCTTTCAATATCTAAATCATAAAGATGTTGCCCATCTACCAGAGCAACACGCAACTCCTCTTCCTGAGTTGCGTTAATTAACATTCTTTTCATTAAATGATCTTCTCATATTCTTATATTTTCAAAAAGTCTGGTCAATTTATGCAGTGTTGTACTATTAGTCATATTTTTTCGTCATAAAATTTGCATTGCATATTATAATTTTCTTATGCCAACCTTCACAGCTGTCATTATCAGCAAGCTTATATTATTACTTAATAAGTACTTTTTTTTCAGTGAGTTATTCATGTCTAATCTATTTAAACATGCCATCTTCATGTCTGCGTTTGTTTATTGCATTTCCAGACTCAACGTTTGCTTAACCCTTTACGTCTTACGCCATTGCTGCGCTAAGTGAAATAAGCAGTTTATTAGTTTTTAGTGAATTACTACAGTAAGTTTACAAAACACCAAACTCACATATTATTAACTGTGTGTAACTATATAGCAAGACGACTTTTAAAGTTATAAATAAATATTTTATTTTTAAAATAGTTATACACATTATTAGCTTATTATAGGATTTATAAAGATTTTTACCATTGTAATGCCATACGCGAGGCATTGGACTGTTACTAACAGAAATGTATTAATGTCATAGTTTACTTTGCTATTTTATTAAATTAATCACGTTAATTAACAAAAAAATACTTTACTCAATCTATTATAAGCAAGTAACTAAATGTTAAAAATCAATACACAAATCTAGATGCTTGTTATTTTTTAGAAATTCATTTATGTTGCAGTTAATATTTCATACGTTTTAACAATTGATAAAACGTATGAAATAGATAGTTAACTTTATATAATATAGCAATTTTTTGCTTGTAAGTCGCCCTTTTAATACGAGAATACATTTCTAATGAAAACAGAGCAGCACCCCGTCCGTTTTGTAACAATAACAGCAGAAAATGAAGGACAACGTATTGATAATTTTTTACGTACTCAGCTTAAAAGTGTACCCAAAAGCATGATTTATCGCATTTTACGAAAAGGTGAAGTACGTGTAAATAAGAAGCGGATAAAGCCGGAATATAAATTACTTTGTAATGACGAAGTTCGTATACCACCCGTAAGAATGGCAGAACAATCAGATAGAGAATTATCAGCAAAATTGAGTGGAGTTGCCCAATTAGAAGCGTGTATCTTATATGAAGATGACTATTTATTGGCACTAAATAAGCCATCAGGTATTGCAGTCCATGGAGGGAGTGGATTAACGTTTGGTGTAATTGAAGCATTAAGAGCACTTAGGCCTGAAGCTAAGTTTCTGGAATTAGTTCATCGTTTAGATAGAAATACATCAGGTATTTTGCTTATAGCCAAAAAACGTTCCGCGCTTCGTTCACTTCATGAACAATTAAGGAATAAAACAATTCAAAAAGATTATTTAGCCTTAGTAAAGGGGAAGTGGCCTTCGCAGTGTAAAGTGGTACGAGCCCCTCTTATTAAAAACATCTTACAAAGTGGCGAAAGGATAGTAAAGGTGGGTGCAGAAGGAAAACCCTCTGAGACGCGTTTTAAAGTAGAAGAACGCTTTAGTCAAGCAACATTAGTTAGAGCGAGTCCAGTAACAGGCAGAACGCATCAGATCCGCGTACATACGTTACATACAGGCCATCCGATTGCATTTGATGATCGTTATGGTGATAAACAATTTGACTTTTCCTTAGCGGAAACAAAACTTAATCGTTTATTTTTGCATGCTGCACAATTACGAATAGCGCATCCAGCAAGTGGAGAAACGCTAGTCTTGAATGCGCCTATGGATAATGTGTTGGTAGCATGTTTACGTCAATTACGTAATTAATCTTTATTTTGTGACATTGTCACGTATAATCTTAGTTTGTTTATATAGGAATTATCTATTGTTCATAAGTAATTAATCTGTCAATATGTTCAAGCCAACTTTAAGTAGCATGTGATTAAGTGCTATCAATGGTAATCCTATTAGTGTATTAGGATCGCGACCTTCAAGTTTTTCAAATAAGGTAATGCCCAATCCTTCGCATTTAAAGCTACCAGCACACTGATAGGGTTGTTCTTTTTTAAGGTAGCATTTAATTTCATCTTCAGTGAGATGGCGAAAAAAGACATGAAAAGGTTCGCAGATAACATTTAATTGATGTGTTTGGCTATTAAGTAGCGCTAAACCTGTATAAAAGGTTACTTTATTACCACTAGCCGCTTTTAACTGTTGTAAAGCAATACGGTATTCACCAGGTTTACCTACTATAGTATTATCGATAACACATACTTGATCTGAACCAATAATATAGTGATTTGGATACTCTGATTGGAGTGAGAGTGTTTTTTGTTTAGCTAAACGTATTACTAATTGTGTGGCCGATTCACCTAAATGCGGGGTTTCATCTGTATGAGGTTGGCAGCAAACAAAAGGTAATTGAAGCTTTTGAAGTAACTGTTGGCGATAGGGTGATGATGATGCAAGCACAATAGGTAATTTATGTGACATAAACTCTGTTACCATTTACAATAAAATAAAGGAAAAATGACGATTAATTTACCATCAGTTAATTTTTTTTGCTAAAAAAATAAGATAAATGTGCTTTTTCTTTGACTATATTGAACAAGACAGTTAATATTCGCGCCTTATGAAAAAAACGAAATTACCTTTATCGATTGATGCGCTAAGAGCCGCGCAAAAACAACTTGATTATGTAGGTATTATTCCTGCAAAAGCGACTGTGCGTCTGGCTGAAGCGGTCGATGGTATTAATAGCGATATTGATGCCAGTTTGTCGTTTTTTATTGATAAACAAAAGTTGGTGGTGATAACCGGTAAAGCAAGTGTCAGTGTATCACTGCGTTGCCAACGGTGTAATAAACCATTTGAACAGACTGTTTATTCAACCTTTTGTTTTAGCCCGGTCAAAAATGATGAACAGGCTGAAACATTGCCGGAAGGGTATGAGCCGATCGATATCGACAGCTATGGCGAAATTGATCTATTGTCAATGATTGAAGATGAGATTATCCTATCGTTGCCGATTGTTCCGGTACATAATACTGAACACTGTGAAGTGTCCGAAGCGGATATGGTATTTGGTGAATTGCCTCTTGAAGCAGAAAAACCAAATCCATTTTCTATTTTAGCCAGTTTAAAAAAAAGTAATATCAAGGAGTAAGGTCAATGGCCGTACAACAGAACCGAAAAACCCGCTCAAAACGTGGTATGCGTCGTGCTCATGATGCGTTGACAACAACTACAGTCTCTGTGGATAAGGTTTCCGGTGAAACTCATTTACGCCACCATATCACAGCTGATGGTTATTACCGTGGCCGTAAGGTTATTGCTAAATAAAATAGTTGTTAGGCGGTAATTTGAAGCGCCTAAGCATTGTTTTTGATGCTATAAGCGGAGACTATAGTTCCGGTATAAGAGTGCCTGCTATAGTGCAGGCGCTTGTTGTCAAGCCTGAACTAAAACTTTTATTTATTAATAATCTAAAAATTGTCCAGTCTCACATGCACAATGCATTTCCTATATCGCTTCAACGTTTAATGCTATCTTTTATATCTTTTATTTTTTATTTCAGTTAATTATGGCTGTTTTTTAACCTATCCTTGCCTAATGTTGACTAAAAAAATAAATTCTTAAAAAGTATTAATCAAAGATAAATTAGTTTCGTTATATTGGGTAAATAGAATAAATTGCACTAACATATTTCTAAAACATAGTGAATAAATTACATTGAAAAACGCTATTTCCAACAAAAATAAAGGTGATATAACTATTTTAAATTTGAAAATACATATACCTTGAGATAATAATACACATCTCTGTTTTTTCATGGAGGGTATTGGATAACACTAAATTGAGCCTATTTTGTTTTAATCTAATTCATTTTATGAGATAAAAAAATAAGAAAATCATCATTAATATTATTACAAAATGACAATTATATTAACGCAATAATCTTATAGTAATAATCGTAAATGTGTTAACGTTAGCCGTTATTGATGAAGAAATAAGATGTTCTTGTTTGCAGTAGCATTGTTAATGATATGGTAGTAAACGGAATAAACGAATATAAACAATACGAGCATATTTGTTTTTAAGTTCATTAGGAAAAAAGGAATCGCCGTTTTGGTGGTTAAAATTGCTAGTGTAGTGTGTCTATCATCAGGAAATTAATTTCATAACGAAAAAACCTGATCATTATAATGACACCCATTATAGTGCTTATGCGATTAGAAGCAGTCATGTTGTTAATAACCGTATTATGTTAATAATAAACTAATATGGTTATTCGGTTAACCAAATATGTGTACCAAATGCATAACAGTGTGTTTGGAAGCTGTATTATCTAAGAGTGATTAATAAGTAATGTATACAAAAATTCTTGGCACGGGCAGTTATTTACCCAAACAAATTAGAACTAATGCAGATTTGGAGCAGATGGTAGAAACCAGCGATGAATGGATTACTACACGAACTGGGATCCGTGAGCGAAGAATTGCAGCACTTGATGAAACAGTTGCATCCATGGGATTACATGCCGCACTTAATTCCTTAGATATGGCTGGTATTGATAAAGACGATCTCGGATTAATTATTGTTGCTACGACATCAGGTGCAAATGCTTTTCCTAGTGCTGCATGCGAAATTCAGCAGCAACTTGGTTTAACAACAAAAATTCCCGCATTTGATGTGGCGGCAGCGTGTGCCGGATTTACTTTTGCATTAAGTATAGCGGATCAATATATAAAAAATGGCGCTGTTCAATATGCATTAGTGATTGGTGCTGATGCATTATCAAGAACGCTTGATCCTAATGATCGTAGTACTATTATTTTATTTGGCGATGGTGCTGGAGCTGTAGTGCTTGGTGCTTCAGAAGAACCGGGTATTCTTTCCACTCATTTGCATTCTGATGGGCGCTATGGCAATTTATTAGTATTGCCTAATAAGAATCGTTTTTCTGAGAATCAATCAGCCTTTTTAGCGATGAAAGGTAATGAAGTCTTTAAATTTGCTGTTACTGAATTAGCGCATTTAGTCGAGGAGACATTGACAGCAAATGCTATTGATAAGTCTGCTTTAGATTGGCTGATACCTCATCAAGCAAATTTGCGTATTATTTCGGCAACAGCCAAAAAATTAAATATGGATATGGATAAAGTTATTGTTACGTTAGATCGCCATGGTAATACTTCTGCCGCATCCGTACCTTCAGCATTAGATGAAGCTGTTAGAGATGGTCGTATTAAGCGCGGACAATTACTATTATTAGAGGCATTTGGTGGTGGATTTACCTGGGGATCGGCGCTCGTCCGTTTTTAATTTTATTTATTTCTTATAATTATTATGATGAGTAGGTAAATAATGACTAAATTTGCAATGGTTTTTCCTGGCCAAGGTTCACAAAGCGTTGGTATGTTATCTCAGGTAGCGCAGGCGTATTCCGTGGTTGAACGTACCTTTGCTGAAGCATCCCATGTACTTAATTATGACTTATGGGAATTAGTTCAAAAAGGCCCTGCTGAGGAATTAAATAAAACATGGTTTACCCAACCAGCGTTGTTAGCTGCATCGGTTGCACTATGGCGTATTTGGCAAGAAAAGCAAGGCGCAACGCCTGATTATATGGCTGGACATAGTCTTGGTGAATATTCAGCCTTAGTATGTGCAGATGTTATTGATTTTCAGCAAGCTATAAAACTTGTAGAATTACGTGGTAAATTAATGCAAGATGCTGTTCCTGAAGGTGTTGGTGCAATGTCTGCCATTATCGGATTAGATAATGAAGCAATTGCTAAAGCATGCGAGGAAGCTTCACAGGGCGAAGTTGTTGCACCTGTAAACTTTAACTCACCAGGGCAAGTTGTGATAGCTGGAATGGCGACTGCCGTTAATCGCGCAAATGAGTTATGTAAAGCTGCTGGCGCGAGAATGGCATTACCCATCCCTATTAGTGTTCCATCGCATTGTATATTAATGAAGTCTGCTGCAGATAAATTGGCCGATGCGTTGAATAAAATTACTTTTAATGCGCCACAAATTAATATTATAAATAATGTTGATGTAAAAATTGAAACAGCACCAGAAGCAATTCGTGATGCATTGGTACGTCAATTATATAATCCTGTTCGTTGGGTAGAAACTATCCATTTTATGGCAGAACAAGGTGTTACTGAATTAATTGAGGTTGGACCAGGAAAAGTATTAACAGGATTAGTTAAAAGAATTAATTCTACGATAACAGCAACAGCTGTGAATGATGTTGCAACCTTTGATAAATTATTTAATTAATCAAAGTCATTTTTCCAAATAAAAAGGTCTTTTGTTTCATACTATCTGATTTATACTTACAGGCAACTTTAATTAGCTGAAAGTAAATTCAAATAGTTATCGTAAATAGAATGCTAATTACAATGAGGTCACGCATGAAGCTGGATGGAAAAATTGCACTAATCACAGGAGCCAGTCGTGGTATAGGGCATGCAATTGCAAAAAAATTTGTTGCTGCTGGCGCAAAAGTTATCGGTACAGCAACTACACAAAAAGGTGCAGATGAAATCAGCCAGTATTTAGGTGAACATGGTAAAGGATTTGTATTGAATGTCACAGATGAACATTCAATTGAGCTTGTCCTTAATACTATCAAAGTTGAATTTGGTGAAATTGATATTCTTGTTAACAATGCAGGGATAACCCGTGATAATTTGTTAATGCGAATGAAAGACGATGAATGGCAAGCTATTATTGATACTAATTTGACTTCGGTTTATCGTCTTTCAAAAGCAGTATTACGTGCTATGATGAAAAAACGTTATGGGCGTATTATTACTGTTGGCTCTGTTGTGGGTACTATGGGAAATGCGGGACAAACAAATTACGCTGCAGCAAAAGCTGGATTAATTGGCTTCAGTAAGTCGTTATCCCGTGAAGTTGCTTCCCGTGGTATCACTGTGAATGTTGTTGCTCCTGGTTTTATTGAAACAGATATGACCCGGGCATTGACAGATGAGCAACGTTCAGGCATTTTAGCTCAGGTACCAGCAAATAGGTTGGGCCTTGCGCATGAAATTGCCAGCGCTGTTGCTTTTTTAGCCTCAGATGAGGCTGGATATATTACTGGTGAAACTTTACATGTCAATGGTGGCATGTATATGATTTGATTGCTGTGAAATATTTTGACTATTTTATAGTGATAACTATAAAAAACTCAAAATAGAGTTTCAATCATATGATAATTTGGTTGTAACTTTTTCAGCATTGAATAAACTACGAAAACCATCGCATAAGCGAGTTTTGATAGGAAATTTAAGAGTATGAGCACTATCGAAGAACGTGTTAAGAAAATCTTTGTCGAGCAACTAGGTGTAAAAGAAGAAGAGGTAAAAAATGAAGCCTCTTTTATTGAGGACTTGGGTGCAGATTCTCTTGATGTCGTCGAATTAATCATGGCTTTGGAAGAAGAGTTTGATACTGAGATTCCAGATGAAGAAGCAGAGAAGATTTCTACTGTTCAAGCAGCAATCGACTATATTACTGCCGCAAGTCAGAAATAGTTACACCTCTAGGCGATCATTCGATCGCCTAAGTTTCCTCTCAGGCGTTATAGCAGGATAGCAAGTGAATATATCAATTTATTATCATCATGGAGGCCCTAGGTGTCTAAACGTCGAGTTGTTGTGACTGGGATGGGCATGCTTACTCCTGTTGGCAATACTGTTGAGAGTAGTTGGCAGTCTCTTCTTGCCGGGAAAAGTGGTATTTCCCTTATTGAACATTTTGATACAAGTGCCTTTACTACAAAAATTGCTGGATTAATTAAAGGGTTTAATAGCGAAAAGGCTATTTCACGTAAAGATGCACGTAAAATAGATCTATTTATTCAATATGGCTTAGTTGCTGCGCAGCAAGCTATTGAAGATTCTGGACTCGAAATAACGGAAGCATTACAACCTAGAATTGGCACAGCGATTGGCTCAGGTATTGGTGGACTTGGATTAATAGAAGAAAATTGTATTTCTTTAATGAATGCTGGACCTCGTAAAATCAGTCCTTTTTTTGTACCAGGGACCATTATTAATATGATATCAGGTCAATTGTCAATAAAATATGGTTTACGAGGACCAAGTATATCTATTGCAACTGCATGTAGTACAGGTGTGCATAATATCGGTCATGCTGCAAGGATTATTGCATATAATGATGCGGATGTTATGATTGCCGGCGGTGCAGAAAAAGCAAGTATATCTTTAGGTATTGGTGGCTTTGGTGCTGCGCGTGCATTATCAACGCGCAATCATGATCCAGAAGCTGCCAGCCGTCCCTGGGATAAAGATCGTGACGGCTTTGTTCTTGGTGATGGTGCTGGGGTTGTTATTTTAGAAGAATATGAGCATGCTAAGCGACGTGGTGCAAAAATCTATGCTGAAGTTGCTGGCTTTGGTATGAGTAATGATGCTTATCATATGACTGCACCTCCTGAAGATGGAGCTGGTGCAGCGTTAGCAATGGAAAATGCATTACGTGATTCAGGTATCATGCCAGATGATATCGGTTATATTAATGCACATGGTACATCAACCATGGTAGGCGATCTCGTTGAGGCGAGAGCAGTCAAAAAAGTATTTGGTGAATGGGCCCATCATGTTATGGTAAGTTCAACAAAATCGATGACCGGTCATCTTTTAGGTGCAGCAGGTGCAGTAGAATCTATATTTACTATCTTGGCACTTTGCGATCAGGTTGTGCCGCCAACAATCAATCTAGAGAATCCAAGTGAAGGCTGTGATTTAGATTTTGTTCCAAATGAAGCGCGCCAAGTAAAAAATATTAATTCTATGTTGTGCAATTCATTTGGCTTTGGTGGTACTAATGCGTCTATCGTTTTTCGTAAAATTATATAGATAATAATAAGTCACTATCAAAAATATATAATTTAAACTCCCGGTATTATGCCGGGAGTTTTATTTTAGCAGTACACTCGTTATAGATTGATTGTTACACTAAGTCATTTTTTCCCTATTCAATTGGAACGACCTCAATAGTATAATAAAGTGCTCTAAAATAGATAACAGTATAATAAATCTAGAAAAAGACCATAATAGGGGTACATTTCGTCTGTTATCAGCAAAAATAACTACACTAATTGATAGAGCGTTATGCGTTATTTGTTGCACTTTTCAGATTATAAGTTGGTACTATGTTAATGAAGAAACTAGTTAAAATAAGCCTGTTTTTACTAGCGTTTATTATTGTACTGCTCGTTATTGTTAAAAGTTGGTTGGATAATTATGAGCAATCAAAATTAGCACTTTTCGAAAATAAGATTTTTACTTTACCGGCAGGAAGCGGGCGCATAGCTCTAAAAAGTTTATTAGAAAAGGAAGGAATTATAACAAATACGCGACCCTTACTTTTTTTATTTAAGATAAAGCCGGAACTATCACAACTTAAAGCGGGGACTTATTTATTGACACCGAATATGACAATTAAAGATATGTTAACGGTGTTTAATCAAGGAAAAGAATTCCAATTTGATATTCGTTTTATTGAAGGCTCACAGTTTAAAGAATGGTTGCCTATTATGGCAAAAGCCGCTTATCTAGAGCAAACCTTAAAAGGAAAAACCGAAAAAGAAATTGCTGAATTAGTTGGTATTACTGGTGCTGATTCCATTGAAGGTTGGTTATCTCCGGATACATATTCTTATACTGCACATAGTACAGATCTCATGTTATTACAACGTGCATATAAAAGAATGAAAGTGGCGGTTGAAGAAGTTTGGCGTGAGAGAGATGCTAATTTACCTTATAAAACGTCTTACGAAATGTTAATTATGGCATCAATAATTGAAAAGGAAACCTCACTTAGTGAGGAACGTCCTTTAGTTGCATCTGTTTTTATTAATCGTTTAAGAAAAGGTATGCGATTACAGACAGATCCAACGGTTATCTATGGGATGGGGGAGAATTATAAAAATCAATTAACACTAAAAGATATTAGAACATCTACACCCTATAATACATATACCATTAATGGACTCCCCCCGACGCCCATAGCTATGCCAAGCAAAGCTTCACTTATAGCAGCTGCACATCCAGCTCAAACCGACTATATTTACTTTGTTGCAACAGGTAATGGTGGTCATAAATTTACAACACAATTACGAGATCATAACAAGGCTGTTCAGGAATATAGGGAAGTTAAACGTAATCAAAAAGCAAATTTGGATAAAAAATGAATGGCAAATTTATTGTAATTGAGGGATTGGAAGGCGCAGGTAAAACAACCGCAATAAAAAATGTTGTTTCTGTTTTGCAAGAAAAAGGTATCACGGATATTATTTTTACTAGAGAGCCGGGTGGCACACCATTAGCTGAGCAATTACGCAACTTAATAAAACAAGGTATTGATGGTGAAAATATTACGGCTAAAGCAGAAGTATTAATGTTATATGCAGCCCGGATCCAGCTGATTGAACAAGTTATAAAACCCGCATTATCACGGGGTGCTTGGGTTATAGGTGATCGGCATGATCTCTCATCCCAGGCTTATCAAGGTGGTGGTCGAGGCATTGATCCATTATTTATGGCTATGTTACGAGATACTGTTTTACAAGGATTTAAACCTGATTTAACATTTTATTTAGATATTTCGCCAAAAGAGGGCTTAGCGCGTGCTCGGCAGCGAGGTAAACTCGATCGTATAGAACAGGAATCCTTGTCCTTTTTTGACCGAACGCGTCAGCGCTATTTAGAATTAGCGATAGCGGATGTTTCTATTATAACGATCGATGCATCTGATTCAATTAGTAATGTAAATACTACTATTAGACAATACTTGCTTAACTGGCTTGATTGCCAAAAGGATTGATATGAAGTGGTATTCCTGGTTAACACCACACTATAAAGAACTTGTTAAGCTATATCGGACTAATAAAGCACATCATGCACTATTGCTTAATTGTCCTGTACCTGTAGGAGAAGCATTGCTTGCACAAGCACTAGCGCATTGGCTAATGTGTACTAATCGACAAAAAGAACGAATTTGTCATCAATGCCATAATTGTAAAATGATGCAAGCCGGTACTCACCCTGATTGGCATATAATTAAACCGATAGAAGGTAAACAGTTACTAGGAATAGAATCTATTCGCTTGCTTACGGATACTTTATTCAGACATGCTCAGCAAGATGGTAATAAATTAATTTGGTTACCACAAATAGAATTATTAACAGAAGCTGCCGCTAATGCGTTGTTAAAAACATTGGAAGAACCACCTTTAAATTGTTTTTTCATTCTTAGTTGCCATAATTTACAACAGGTGCCTGCGACTTTACGTAGCCGTTGCCTTATCTGGACAATTTCTGCACCTGATGAATCTTATAGCTTGCAATGGCTTAAACATAATTTGCCTAAGCAAACAGACGAACATTTAATAAGCGCATTACGTATCTATTCAGGATCACCAATACAATCATTAACAATGTTGCAATCTGATAAAATAAAAGATAAATATCAGTTTATACAAAATATAGGTCAAGCATTGAAGCAAAAAAATATAGTGCTATTATTATCCTCTTTAAAAGAATCAAAGAATATGGACTATTTGTTTTGGATGATAACCTTATGGTCCGATGCCATAAAATGGGGTAGCAATACGCGAAATCGTATAATAAATGTTGACTGCCAGCAGATTGTTCAACAATTGGCGGAAGATATACCTGCATTAAAGTTGCATCAGCAATATCAATTATTATTAACAACACATCGGCAATGTAAACAGGTATCAGGCTTAAATACTACATTAATTCTGACCGATGTTTTTTGCCGTTTAATTGTTTCATAATTTTATTTTTAAGTCAGCCTATTATGTTTTTAATCGATTCACACTGCCATCTTGATGCCCTAAATTATAGCGAATTACACACTGATCTCGATGATGTCATCACTAAAGCTACTAATAGGGGAGTGAAACACTACCTCGCTGTAGGCACAACGATTGAACAGACACTAAATTTGCTAAAAATGAGTGCACCTTATTCAACTATTTCGGTTGCTGGTGGTATTCATCCTTTACATATAAGTGAACACCCTAATCTTAATGCTCTAATGCAATTAGCAGAAATTCCTGAAATTGTTGCGCTTGGGGAAACGGGATTAGATTATTACTATAATGAAAGTGATCATGTATTGCAGCAAGACTATTTTCGTCAGCATATTCGTATTGCTAATCAGGTCAATAAACCGATTATTGTTCATACACGTAATGCACGGCAAGATACATTGGCTATTTTAACTGAAGAAAATGCTGAAAAATGTGGTGGGGTACTGCATTGTTTTACGGAAGATAAACAGACGGCTGCCCGTTTATTAGATATAGGTTTCTATATTTCTTTTTCTGGTATAGTGACGTTTAAGAATGCACAAGCCTTGCGAGAAGTAGCCAGTTATGTACCATTGGAACGATTATTGATCGAAACAGATTCACCTTATCTTGCACCAGTTCCTTTTCGTGGTAAAGAAAATCAGCCAGCCTATGCACGAGATGTTGCAGATTATCTTGCTGTATTGAAAGGGATAACGACTGAGAGATTGGCTAGCATAACGACACAAAATTTTATTCAATTATTTAAATGTCCGCTTAATTATACGCAAGAAAATTAACTCTCGTTTTATATTTATTGTCTATTTTACAATAGAGCCCCAAAAGGGGCTCTATTGTACTTATCAAATTATGCTAGATTTTCAGCAACAAACTTCCAGTTAACTAAAGACCAGAAATTATCAATATATTTAACTCTTGCATTACGACAATCAATATAATAAGCGTGTTCCCAAACATCAATAGTCAATAAAGGTTTATCTGTAGTTGTTAATGGTGTTGATGCATTTGATGTATTAATAATAGCTAATTTACCGTCAGCTTTTTTTACTAGCCATGTCCAACCAGAACCAAAGTTTTTAGCTGCTGCATCATTAAATTGTTGTTTAAATTCTGCAAATGAACCAAAACTAGCATTAATTGCTTCAGCTATTACACCGCTTGGTTCACCACCTGCATTGGGTGACAAACAATGCCAATAAAAAGTATGATTCCAGACTTGTGCTGCATTATTGAATATACCACCATCAGATGATCTCACAATTTCTTCTAATGATTTATTTTCAAATTGGGTTCCTTTAATCAAATTATTTAAATTTGTAACATATGTTTGGTGGTGCTTACCATAATGATATTCTATTGTTTCTGCAGAAATATAGGGTTCAAGAGCACTTTTTCCATAAGGCAGTACAGGTAGTTCAAAAGACATTTTTTATTCCTCACATTGGTGTTAAAAAATAGTGAAATTATTAGTATTTTTTTAAAAAATGTTTGTTTTTTATTTTACCGTTAATTATCGATAATAACATCTGGCAAGTGGGAATATTATATTAATATTATTAATATATGGTAACCTATCAATGTAATTAGCTTTTTTCATTAAATAGATATCTTCAATACAATCTATAGATCTTGTCAACAGCATTATACTAACGCGGATGTTAATTTAGCGCTAGGATGAGGTTAACGGCACCTTTATATACAAAATAGATATTACTTAATTAACAATTATTGTGGTCTACCTCTAGAATAACGTATTTTATCACGCTATATTTGATTTATTATATAAGTTAATAAATGACATAAAAAAGTTTTGCTTAACTTTTAAGGAAGTAATAATGACTACAATTGAAAAAATTGAACGGCAACTTGCTGAAAACCCAATTCTATTATATATGAAAGGTTCACCTAAATTGCCAAGTTGTGGTTTTTCTGCACAAGCTGTTCAAGCTTTATCTAACTGTGGAGAAAAATTTGCTTATGTTGATATTTTACAACACCCAGATATTCGTACTGAATTGCCGAAATATGCAAATTGGCCAACTTTTCCACAATTATGGATAGAAGGCGAGCTCATCGGTGGATGTGATATTATGCTAGATATGTTTCAAAAAGGTGAGCTTCAACAACTTATTAAACAAACAGCAGAAAAATTCACGTCAAACGAATAACTAACATAAAATGCGGGATTATCCCCGCATTATTTAGAAATTTGTATTGTTTCGTTACTCATTTCTAATGGCCAACCACCTCGTTTTTTCCAATTATTCACAATAGAACAAAAGAGATCAGTTGTTTTTTGCGTATCATAAAGGGCTGAATGAGCTTGTTTATTATCGAATTCTATTTGCGCCGCTGAGCAGGCTTTAGCTAGTACTGTTTGACCATATGCTAATCCAGCTAGCGTGGCCGTATCAAACGTTACAAAAGGATGAAAAGGATTACGTTTTAATCCTGACCGTTCAGCCGCCGCCATAAGAAAACTATGATCGAAGTTTGCATTATGTGCAACAATAATAGCTCTATTGCAACTTTGTTCTTTCATACCCTTGCGAACGATTTTAAATATCTCATGTAATGCTTGATATTCGCTCACGGCTTCACGTAATGGATTACTTGGATCGATTCCAGTAAAGGCTAATGCATCTGGATTAAGGATAGATCCCTCAAAGGGTTCTATGTGAAAATGACAGACTGTATCAGCGACTAACCATCCTTCATTTGTCATTTTTAATGTAATCGCTGCTATTTCCAATAATGCATTTGTTTTAGCATCAAATCCTGCAGTTTCTACATCAATTACAACGGGATAATAACCGCGAAAGCGTGCTGCTAAACTGTTTTGTGCTGTATTTTTATCAGCCATATCACTTATATTCATTTAATACATAGTCGATTTATTATAAAAATCATATAATACTAATCAACCATGTTTATCAGCAAGTTATATCAGGAAAATTTAATTTAACGATGGAGTAGGTTATTTATTTAACAACCAAGAGCCTGCATTGCTTGCTGATTTTCAATCAGCTCGATTTTATAACCGTCAGGATCTTCGATAAAAGCAATGATTGTTGTACCGCCTTTAACTGGACCAGCATCTCTAATGACATTACCACCATTTTCACGAATTTGTTGACAAGTTTGTGCAACATCATCAACACCTAAGGCAATATGGCCAAATGCGGTGCCATGTTCATATTCCGTGACGCCCCAATTATAAGTTAATTCGATAACGGCACCTTGATTTTCGTCACTAAAACCGACAAAGGCCAATGAATATTTAAACTCAGGATTGTCGCTAGTCCGTAATAATTTCATACCTAATACATTAGTATAAAAAGCAATCGATTTATCCAAATCTGTTACACGGATCATTGTATGAAGAACGCGCATATAAATCCTCTGATAATATTTATTAAAATAATATAAGTAATGATATAAAAATAGGATTATTATAAGTTTATCATAACACTATTTTATGCAGACGTCTTAATTATATATTAGATGTAATCAATTAAGAAAATCATTTATCTAAGGTAATCATAGCCTTCGTGGTTTTATGCATATGCTAACGCTATCATCTAAATTCTATTATTTATATTATTAATCAGCTAGTTAAACGATGATGTTATTGAATGAAAAGATGCGTTAGAGCAGTTTATTAATAATAAGATAAATGTATAATAGTCGATACGTTTTATTATCACATTTCAATAGGGTATTAGTATATCTATAATGTTGATAATATCATAAGATATAAAATAAATGGGCGCGTTAAGCATGATAATAAATTAACAGTGATTAACCCATTTGGATGATTTAAGGCATGACTGAACAATTAGAATTTTTTCCGATTAATGATCCTTGTGCTGGCACTTGTGACATTGACAATACTGGGTATTGTTCTCGCTGTTTTCGTAATAGTAAAGAATCTCGTAATTGGCACACAATGACGAATAGTGAAAAACGTAAAATATTACAATTATGTATTTTGCGACGAGCACGTACTAAATCTGTTTCCCAAAAAAAAGATAAATTATCTGATTTACAACAATCACTATTTTAAAATAACAATAGATAATTAATTGTGATTATATAACGTAATACAGTAATAAAAAGAGTTATATATTACTTACTATATATTGATGCCTATTAATAACATATTCTTAATTAATAAATTATATTTCTAAGTGAATATTACTATTAAAATAATACATTATTTATTATTATGATAATTTATAAATATAAAGTAAGTTGCTTTTATTTATTACTACTTTTATTTTGTTAATTTATTTAATAGCTATAATAAAAAGCTACAATAACTTTAACTTTATATTAATATAATATCTATCATTTTATCAGCAAAAAGTAATAATATCTCTATAACTAGCTAATTATAATAGCATAGAACATAGTTAATATAATATTTAATTAGAAAAATAATGTATTATATTATAATGCTCATAAAAATAGTAAAAATCTATTAGTTAGCTAAGAAGTGTATTATCAATTAAGTAATGACACTAAAAAGCCGATAACTTAAGTAAATCATTATCGGCCTTTTGATCGTATAATGTTATTGTGGTGAAACACTTAGACTATTACCACTACCAACAATACGTACGCGTTGACCAACAGTAAATTGTGAGTTTCCTAAGGTCTGTACGACAGCAATAGTAGAGCCGTCATCTTTTTTGATTTCGAGCTCTAAAGCTTGTGCTTGGCTGAGTTTATCTTCTGCTTTTTCGCCGACAACACCACCAAGTATGGCACCTGCCGCTGTAGCAAGTGCTTGGCCTGAGCCATTGCCTACTGAATTTCCTAAAATTCCCCCCAATACTGCACCACCAAGTGTTCCAATACCACCTTTTGACTCTTCATTAACTTGAACACGAACGGGGCGGATTGATACAATTGTGCCATAAGTGATTGAACGAGCACTTCTCGCTTGGCTGGCAGTAACTACATCACCTGAATAAAGGTCACTATTACCGCATCCATTAAGAAGGATACATGACAAAAATAAGATAGATGTTTTCCTAATCATTATAATAAAACCCCATTTGCTAAAAATGTTTTAATTTACCATTGAATAATAGGTAAAGATATTATTATAGACATAAATATAATATGCTATACAAGAGAAAATAAACAATTATTGTTATTTACCATAATTAAGAACTATTTTAACGTCTCATAATAGCCAAATTTATTATTAATAATAGTAAATACAAATGATTTATATCAATAAGTTAATTGTAACAATATTATTTTTTTTATAACGAAGCTTATAAATATTCTATTTTTGGTTAATTGCTATTTATTACGACTGTTAATGTATTATGTACAATATATAACACCGAAAAGATATATTTAATATTTAAATTACAAATAGTGTTACTCTAGAGTGAAAATACCAAATTAAAGAATAAATAAACAGCTGATAAAATAATGATATTTTTTAATTTAACTTCGTTTAGCTTGAATAAATATTATGATGACCTATCAATAGGTTAGAAAATATATTCTAAAAAATAGCTATTCTATTATATCTTTCAATATTTCATATATGAATCAACCAATATATGAAATAAAAATAGCGAGTGATGATTATTCTTCATATAATTTTACTATTTTATTTCACCAGAATGGGATATACCTAAGTTATTTCCATTATGTGAGTTACAACGCAGGTTATAATAAAATCGACCTATCCAGAGTTAAGGTATCTAATTTGTTTATATCATGATCTAGCGATGGTTTCGTAGCGTAAAGATGATTGATAAATATAAAATAAGAATGTTAATTGAACTGTAACGATTAAGTCGTAAATGATAAATTATAACGATATGTATTCTAAATTGACCTAGTTGGATAAGAAGAATAGTCGCTTTTTATCAAAGATAGTGTGGCATTTCTTTTGAAATATAGCATAATTTTTTTAATAGTTTATTTCATCAAATTAACGGGGTATAAGTGACCAAATGGTTAGATTTTAGCTATCTGACTGATGATTAAGATAAGCCTCGATGCCTTCATTGACCACTTGGCCAATTACACGTTGATATATACGTACTAATACTGCAAGTATCTAACCTTAGGAAATAATATGAAAATATTTAGTGGATTTATTGCGATATTTTTTTTTGTTATAGCAGGGTGTTCGAATGATTCTGGATTAGAAACCTCTAAAAAACATGTGGAACTTCATTATCAATGCCCAAATAAAGTTGATCCGGTCGTGGTTACATTAGATACAGTAAATAATAGGATAAGCCTCATTATTGATAATTGGTTATATACTTTACCAGGATTACCACAACCTCAACACTATGCTAATCTGCATTATCGGGTTTCTATAGCACAACATCAACTGACTATTTGGCAAGATGAGCACGTAATTCTTGCAGGATGTTCTCTATTTACTAATAAGTAATGATAAATGATATAAATTATTTAGTGATAGCGAGATGTTATTTAAAATAAAAGCCCATGCATAATAAGATAAATTTATTTTTAATGCTGGTGTTCCTGGAAAAGGACCTTTATGCTATAGCAGGGTTACTGATTTTATTATGTATGTTGGTGCATTATATTGTCTACATACATAATGTATAATCAATACCATTAGTTATTTAAGAGATGAAACATAACGTACGGAGTTATTGATGGCTGGTAGTGATTTGATTAAAGAATTACAACAACGTGGTTTAATGGCGCAGATTACTGATGAGAATGCATTATCAGAATGCTTGGCTCAGGGGCCAATAGCACTTTATTGTGGTTTTGATCCCACTGCTGATAGCCTACATTTAGGTCATTTAGTTCCATTATTATGTTTAAAGCGATTCCAAGATGCGGGGCATAAACCTGTTGCTCTTGTAGGTGGCGCTACAGGATTGATAGGCGATCCCAGTTTTAAAGCAACAGAGCGCAAATTAAATACACAAGAAACGGTTAGTGAATGGGTTGAAAAAATCCGTAAACAACTAGCGCCTTTCCTTGATTTCAATTGTGGGGAAAATAGCGCAATACTTGCTAATAATTACGATTGGTTTGGCGATATGTCTGTATTAACGTTTTTACGCGATATTGGTAAGCATTTTTCAGTAAATGCAATGATAAATAAAGAAGCCGTAAAACAACGCTTAAATCGTGATGATAGTGGTATTTCATTTACTGAATTTTCATATAACTTATTACAGTCTTATGATTTTGCTTGTTTATATCAACGTCATGATGTAATGCTCCAAATTGGAGGTTCAGATCAATGGGGCAATATTACCTCAGGTATTGATCTCACAAGACGTTTACATCAAAAACAAGTGTTTGGCTTTACAGTTCCTCTGATCACAAAATCAGATGGCACAAAATTCGGGAAAACCGAAAGTGGTGCGGTTTGGTTAGATCCTAAAAAAACAAGCCCTTATAAATTTTATCAATTCTGGATTAATACTGCTGATGCAGATGTATATCGATTCCTTAAATTCTTTACATTTATGTCAGTTGAAGACATTGATGTACTCGAACAAGAAGATAAAAATAGTGGTGTTGCACCAAGAGCACAATATGTTTTAGCAGAACAAGTAACGCGTTTAGTACATGGCGAGCAAGGTTTATTAGCTGCCAAGAGGATCACAGATAGCTTATTTTCTGGCACGCTAGCAGATTTAACAGAAGATGATTTTGCTCAATTGGCTCAAGATGGTATGCCAACTATTACATTAGAAGGACAGGCAGATTTGCAACACGCACTCGTTACAGCAGAATTAGTACCATCGCGTGGACAAGCTAGAACGATGATATCATCTAATGCTGTAGCCATAAACGGTGAAAAGTGTATACAAACAGATTACCTATTTTCTGAACAAGATAAACTATTTAATAAATATACTTTATTGCGCCGTGGTAAAAAATATTATTGCTTAATTATTTGGCAGTAATAAGCGTAATATATTTTTATTTCGGTCATTTTATCATAAAACTAATTAAGTACAGCCTAAACTAAGGACACGTGTAATGAAAAGTATTCTCTCCATCCAATCACATGTTGTATTTGGCCACGCAGGTAACAGTGCTGCCGAGTTTCCTATGCGTCGGATGGGAGTCGAAGTTTGGCCGTTAAATACCGTTCAATTTTCTAATCATACGCAATATAAACAGTGGAAAGGCATGGTTATGCCAGCTGATCATTTAACTGATATTGTTGAGGGAATTACTGCCATTGATCATCTTAAAGATTGTGACGCAGTATTAAGTGGTTATATTGGTTCGCCTGAGCAAGGCGAAAAAATAATCGATATAGTTAGAAAAGTGAAACAAGCGAATCCTAATGCGATTTATTTTTGTGATCCGGTGATGGGACAACCGGAAAAGGGATGTATTGTTGCACCAGGTGTTGCTGAATTTTTATGTAAACGAGCGTTGCAACATAGTGATGTTATTGCACCCAATTTATTGGAACTTGAAGAACTTACCGGCAGCCAGCGTATCAATTCGGTCAATGAAGCTGTCCGAGCGGCGAAACAGTTATGTGACCAAGGCCCACAAATTGTTTTAGTAAAACATTTAAGTCGAGCAGGTTATGATGCAGATCACTTTGAAATGCTTGCTGTTACTGCTCGAGATGCCTGGCATATACATCGACCACTTATCAATTTCGGCTCACGCCAACCCGTAGGCGTAGGAGATATTACAAGCGGTCTGATGTTAGCTAATCTATTGCTTGGTCGTTCTGTTGTCGATGCATTTGAGCATGTAACTTCAGCTGTTTATGAAATTATGCTTGAAACACAGCGAAAAAAAACTTATGAACTTCAAATAGTTGCAGCACAAGATAAGATGGTCCATCCTATGAATATATTTAAGGCAGTAAAATTATAATTATTTAGTAATCACTATATTGCATATTATAAGAAAACCCGGCTAATAAAATTAGTATCCGGGTTTATTAATCATATTCTATGATTTTATTTAGAATAAGACGAGCATAGATATTATTGATAAAATATTTGTTTGGTAAATTACAATAAATTTTCTTCTTTTAATGCGTTAATTACCTTTGGACGATTTCTCATTCTTTCCATAAAAGTTTTTAACCCCACATACTGATCTATATCAAGATTGAGATATTGGCACCAATTCAATACGGTAAATAAATAAGCATCAACAACAGTAAACTCGTTGCCAATAAGATAATTTTGTTTTGAAAGAATGCTATTAAGGTAATCAAATTTTTTGGCAAGTGACTGTCTTGTTTGTATTGCATAATTTTCTGGGGTATCTGGATAAAATAAAGGTGAAAAACCTTTATGTAATTCAGTTGCGATATAATTGAGCCATTCCATTGCATGATAACGTTCTAAACTACCAAAGGCAGGAAGTAATGTTTTATTTTCAGCATTATCAGCAATATACTGTAAAATAACTACATTTTCTGTTAAAATTGTTCCATTATCTAATTGTAATGTAGGTACTTGTCCTTTTGGATTAATCTTACAAAAATCTTCACCATTTTCAGTTTTTTTGGTGATGAGATCAACAGACTCAATTGCATAATCTAATCCTGATTCACCAAGAGCAATATGTGGCGCAAGTGAACAGGCGCCCGATTTATAGTAAAGTTTCATAATAGACCTCCTTGATTTTATGATGACGAACGCAAAACATCTTTATTTAAGCTGCTATATTATCAAAATGTAAAATATCATATTGAAGATAAAAATAGTTATTCACTGGGATAAACTTTTTCTTTATATTCACATAAATCTTCAATAAAACAAGATCCGCAGCGAGGTTTCCGCGCGATACAAATATAACGGCCATGTAATATAAACCAATGGTGGCAATCCAATTTATATTCGTTTGGAACGACTTTTAAAAGCTTTTCTTCAACTAGTTCAACGGTTTTACCTGGTGCAAATCTAGTTCGATTACAGACACGGAAAATATGCGTATCTACGGCAATTGTTGGCCAACCAAATGCTGTATTAAGTACAACATTTGCCGTTTTTCTCCCAACACCGGGTAGCGATTCAAGTGCGATACGATCTTCAGGTACCTGACTCTGATATTTATCGATTAAGATTTTGCATGTTTTCATGATATTTTCGGCTTTACTATTATACAGACCGATCGTTTTGATATATGACTTTAATTCTTCAAGACCCAAATTTAATATTTGTTCTGGTGTATTTGCAATAAGATATAATTTTTTTGTAGCTTTATTTACACTGATATCAGTTGCTTGCGCGGATAATAGGACAGAAATAAGCAATTCAAATGGGCTAGAATAGACAAGCTCAGTTGTTGGTTTTGGATTATTTTCGCACAATCGCTTAAGGATTTCGATGCGTTTTTTCTTATTCAAAATAGCTTCCTATTTATTTTTAATTTTTAACTGATGTTAATTAATATAAATCAAAAAGGCGTTAGTCTATATGTTGGACATTGATCCTATCTGTTAATGGCTTATTTGCTATTAAAGAAGCCTTTTTTGTAGCTTGTTGGATCTTACTTTTTTGTATTTTTTCATCAATAAGATATTTAAGTGCCAGCATAAATCCTAATCCGAAAAAAGCACCTGGTGGTAAAATAGCGAGCAAAAATGGATAATCCATGTGAATAACTTCAATACGAAGAATATGGGCCCATGAACCTAATAACTGATCCGCACCGTCAAATAATGTTCCTTTACCTAGTATTTCACGTAAAGCACCTAATAAAGACAAAGCTAAAGTTGCACCTAATCCCATAGCAATACCATCTAATGCTGACATCAATACTGTATTTTTTGACGCATAAGCTTCTGCTCGTCCAATAACAATACAATTTGTCGCAATAAGAGGAATAAATATGCCTAAAGATAAATATAAACCATAAGCCCAAGCATGAATAGCCAACTCAGTTGCACTGACAACTGCAGCAATAATCATGACATAAATAGGTATACGTACTTCCTCGGGAATCCAACGTCGTATTGCTGAAATAGTAATATTAGTTAACACTATCACTAATGTTGTTGCCAGACCTAAACCTAGCGCGTTAGTAATATTTGTGGATACTGCCAGTAGGGGGCATAACCCTAACATCTGCACTAATGCTGAATTATTTTTCCAAAGACCTTGAGAAAATAACATTTTTATTTGTTGGTACTTAGCCACTTTCATCATTATTCCTCACAATGTGGCTGATTAACGATATCTAATTGATTTATTGCAATAAGTGTTTGTTTTACGGCATTAATAACTGCACGTGGCGTGATTGTTGCACCACTAAATTGATCAAATATACCCCCATCTTTACGGACAGCCCATTGTTGCTGGTTATCATCAAGATGTTTACCATTGAAACTGTCTATCCAATTAGATAAACGACGCTCTATCTTATCACCAAGTCCTGGTGTTTCATGATGTTCTGTAACCCTAACACCAAGTATTTCACCCTTCATAGTTACGCCAATTAAAAGATATATAGCCCCCGCATAACCATCTGGTGCAACAGCGGCGATTACCATAGCAACAGGTTTCATTTGTTTACGAGCCAAAAATAATTTATAAGGTTTTCCGCCATTAAAATTTGGCTCATTGATAATATAACATTCTTTAAGGGGTGAATTATCATACAATTCGGCAGGAATGACCTGATGTAATAATATCTCTTGTTGTTGTAACGATTGTTGATTAATCGTATTCACTGTGCCAATGTAAAATAGTGATGTAATGCTAGCCGTAATCATAGCAAAACTTGCTAGAGTTAATGCATAGCGTGATATTCTTTTCACCTTATTGCCTCTCTTAGTGGCCGTATACTTTGGGTTGACTGTAATGATCGATCAAGGGAACCAACATATTTCCTAACAAAACGGCAAATGCAACAGCATCAGGATAACCGCCATAAGTACGAATCAACCAAACCAATGCACCTATAAGTGCACCAAAAATTAATCGACCAATCGGTGTGGTTGATGCTGTAACAGGATCCGTGGCTATAAAAAAAGCCCCTAACATGGTTGCACCAGAAAATAATTGTACGAGTGGCGATAAATAGAGTGTCGGATTATATAGCCACGTAATTAATGATAAAAATGACAGTGTAATTAAAATGCTCAATGGGATACGCCAGCTTATATATTTTTTAAGCATAAGGATTATACCGCCAAGCAAAAAACAGGCATTAATTATAAACCAGGCAACATAATGCTGTTGCATTACATTTTCTGATAATAATGATTGACCTTGGTGAAGTAGTACTTTTGCCGTATCTAATAGTGTAGCACCACTCATTGCGTCAATTGTCGAAGTGGATTGATTGCAAAAGATCAGTGACAGAGTATCGACCAATGATAATGGTTGAAGGCAGGTTGGCCAGTGGGTCATTTGTACTGGAAAAGAAATAAGTAAAACCACATAACCGACCATTGCGGGATTAAACGGATTTTGTCCCAAGCCACCATACAGTTGTTTAGCAACGATAATAGCAAAGCACGTTCCAATGGTAATAATCCACCAAGGACTATTTGCCGGAATACTAATTGCTAATAATAACGCTGTTACTATTGCGGAATTATCTTTTAAATAATCAAATATTATTTTTTTACGTAGATATAGAACAAATGATTCAGATATCAAGGCACATACTATTGCAAGTAGTATCTGGATAAGATTGCCATAACCAAAAAAATAAGTTTGTGCAATAATACCAGGCAAACAAGCAAATATAACCCAACGCATAATACGATGAGTATTATTAATGTTATGTGTAAAAGGTGAGCTTACTATTTTAAATGCCATTATTACCTCAATTTTGATAATGAATTATATAATTCATTTAACTATTTTTTTCCTTGGCATATTTAATAATGTCACTAACAGCATGTTTACGTTGTTGCGTTTCTGTTGGGTCCGTTGGCGAAACAG
>CALYQQ010000008.1 GCA_945288535.1 uncultured Enterobacterales bacterium
TAAAAAATAAAAAATAAAAAATAAAAAATAAAAAATAAAAAATAAAAAATAAAAATATGTAAGTTTAGCGATATAAGCAAATTTAATGTAAGTATAACATTAAACTTCCTCAGAACTATTAAATTAAGATACGAATGTATACAACAAAAGCAAATAAATTGGATAAGTTGGCTTAGAAAGAAAAGGAAAAATTATCTTTCGAATAGAGCAGGAAAGAAGAATAATAATACTTTTGGCAAAATATCTAATGGCGAATGTATAAAAATTCAATAATATCATCTGGTAATAAGGAATTGCCAAGTATAAAAAGCCACTAATCAACAGTAATATAATGAAGAAGTGAGCATATAATTATATTCAAGATATTGACGTTTTGTCGATAATGATCCAATTTTATAAAAACGTTGAGTAAATTATTTGTAGCTTAAAAAATTTAGGAGAAAATAAAAGGGAATGTTATTAGGTTAAGTGCTTATCAATTTTATCACGCATAGCAGAATATTTGTTATTAACATTGATAAAAATAAGTTAGCACGTGCTCATGACTAATTAAAGTATTTTAAACGATATCTTATGGAAATTTAAAAGTATATGCTTGATAATCTGCTTAATAGTTATCTTTGCAAATCGAGGTGCTTAAATAAAGGAAACAGTGGGATTAGGCGACATTAACTGATACTCTTTGAAGAGTATTTTGACATGTAAACTAGATGAATTATTGAATGCAGGTTTACCAGAAACAATCATTAAGATAAATACACTTTGTTTGCTAATGAGTAAGTGTACTGATTAGGCTAGTCAAGGATTATTACCAAATGATTAAAAGAATACATTATTTTTAATAATAAAAACGATCTGTTTGATAAATCTTTTTTTAACATAAATGATATAAAACTGAAATTATAGCTGTTATTTTTTATTTCTTTTCTCGTTAAAGAAGAATCAATTGAACGGTCAAATATTTTGATTAACTCTATGGTTCTTATAATAAAATATCAAATAATAGGTTGGATTTCATATCACTTTAATATAGATTTCTATGGGGTTATCTTCCTATTAATTAAATTTTTGCCTAATATTTTATCTTAAAAAATCCTACTAATATTAAAGTTAGTAATATTTTATTTAGTTAATTTATAAAGTAATAAAAAATAAATATTAGTATGTTCCTAATTGATTCTAATAAAAAACAATTAGGAACACAAAGAAATATTATACATTAGCTCGTTCGATGGTTTGTTCATCCCAAAATAGGCGATCCTTATCTGTTTTAGAAAAAGCTAATGGTAGAACCTCATCATTGCCTTCTTCCCATATTTTTTGGGCAAGGTTTTCATCATAATTAGCAAGCTCAAAAATAGCTTCAGCAATTTCAATAGACGTATTACGAATTGATGCCCAAGATTTTATATTATGCTGTTCCGTCATAGTATGCCTCCAGTAAAGAGATAAATTAAGCTGGTGCTATAACTATAGGCACGCTGGCAGTAATTTACATCGATAATCTCTAAGAAGATGTAACTTGTTGATCTAAATTATCTCGTTATCCATTAATAATAAGCGGGATCATGTAAAATTGAAAAACGTCCGCTACCTAATAGAGCAATACAAAGAAAACCGATGAGGTAAAAGAGTTCTAATTCAAGTCCGAAGGCGCCCTGATTAGTTACCGTTGTTAATTTACTTAAACCTGTCATCAAAATAGCGATTAACATATTTATTACGACAATAAGCGCTGCTGGGCGCGTGAATATGCCTAGAATAATCATAATAGGCGCAATAACTTCACCAATATAGACACCATAAGCAATTACACCAGGTAAACCATCAGATATTAGCATATTACGAATCGGCTCAATACCATGCCCTAATTTATAAAAACCATGAAATAACATCAATACAGATAAAGTGATACGTAAAAGTAATTTTGCTAAATCAGGGGAATCAATGTAACGGGTGAAAAAACTATTAATACTCTTTAACATAATAAAATAACCTTAGTTAATATTATAAAGATAAAGCATTCTGCTTTTCATTACTAAGCGTAGTACTTTTATCCATATTTATGAATAAATGAATTATTTTTATTAAATCTGATCAGTAATTATACGATGAACACTATGATAAAATTTATTTTTATCTAAAAAAAGTTAGATAGGTCCGGTTACATCACGATTATAGGTAAAAAAAGTAATAAAATACCAATAAGTAAAGAGTGATGTATTATATTTGCTATTCATTTGAGTGGCGTTTTGGATATAACACCCGATCTTTATGGAAATTATTAAAAAGATCAAATTAAGTTAAAGGGTTTATCATGATAACAACATTTTACTATCCTTTTAAACGCAATATAACATTATTAGTTATGAGTAGCGTATTTTGTACAATAAGTCTTGCTGATGAGGCAACTTTAACAGTACAACGGCAATTATATAAACAAGCAGAAAGCGCTATTGATAAAAAAAAACCTGAAATAGTTACGCCATTATTAGTCGGTTTAAAAGGTTATCCTCTCTATCCCTATATACAATATCGCTTAATTACGCAAGATATGAGTCAAATAACATATAAGCAAGTTGACGAATTTACCAAACACTATCCCGATCTTGCGATTACACAAACGCTTACCAACCGTATGTTAAATGAATTGGTTATGCGTAATGACTGGCATGGTTATTTGCGGTACAGTCCTCAACCACCAAAATCGATATCAGGTCAATGTAATTATTATTTTGCTAAGTATAATGCCGGCCATCAAACGGAAGCGTTCAATGCAATAAATACATTATGGACGCATCAGTTTGTTTTACCTGCGAGTTGTAATAAATTAATTACAGTATGGCAAAAATCGGGAAAACAAAGCAACACAGCTAAACTTCAACGTATTTTACTTGCGAGTGAAAAAGGAAGTAAGGAGGCTAATAAACAAGTAAAAGAGTTAATTAATATGTTAACCGGTAAAAATAAAGTATTAGCAACAGATGTGGCATCATTGTTTTCTACGCCAACGGAGATCCTAATATTTAGTCAAAAATATCATGGCACACATTATTCCCAGCAAGTTATTCAACGTGCATTTCGTCAGTTAGCAAGCAAACAACCAGATATTGCACACAGTATAATTCCGAAACTTATTCGCCAACAAAAGATGAATGAAGAACAAATAAAAACACTTAAACAAACACTTTGTTGGCAATTAATGAGTCCGACTATTTCACCTGAACTGGCTCAATGGCGCGATAAAATCATTGCAAATAGCCATAATGATAATTTAATTGAACGGCGAATACGTTTAGTATTAAATCAGGCGGATTCAGACCAAATAAGTTATTGGTTGGATAAATTATCTCATCAGGCAGCAAAAAAAGAAGAATGGCGTTATTGGCGAGCCGATTATTTATTAAATAAAGGTGAAGTAACACAAGGTAAAGCTATACTGACACAACTTGCTAAACAACGTGGTTTTTATCCGATGGTTGCAGCACAACGTCTAGGGATCCGCTATGAAGTTTTTACTAATAAAGTAAAAAATAACGGTTCACATTGGAATAACAATCCGAGTGTCCAACGCGTTGCAGAATTACGTTATTGGCAAAGAGAAGAGCAAGCACGTAGTGAATGGTTAAAATTCTTATCGCAACGCCATCACCATGAACAGGAAGAATTGGCGCGTTATGCATTTGATCATAACTGGCCGGATCTGACTGTACAAGCGACTATTACCGCTAAACTTTGGGATCATTTGGAAGAACGTTTCCCAATTGCTTATTTTAACGAGTTTCAGCAAGCTGTTGAAGATAAAAAAATTCATATTGGTTTTGCAATGGCCATCACACGGCAGGAAAGTGCATGGAATAGCCGTGCGAATTCACCCGCAGGCGCCAGAGGGCTGATGCAATTAATTCCTAAAACAGCAAAAGAAATTGCGAATAAAGTGGGAATTTCTGATTACAAACGTACTGATCAACTGTTTAATCCATCAATGAATATTCAGCTGGGAACGAGTTATTTAGACCATGTATATCAAATGTTTAATGAAAATCGTATTCTTGCAGCTGCTGCATATAATGCAGGACCACACCGCGTAAATTATTGGCTTGCCAATAGTCGTGGACAAATTAATGCTATCGCCTTTATTGAAAGTATCCCCTTTACGGAGACACGTAATTATGTCAAAAATGTATTGTCTTATAATATGTTTTATGACCATTTTATGAGTAAAAGCAACAATGTGCTTACCCAAGATGAATGGCAACGAATTTATTGATAGCTATTAAGTATGTTATAGTAAATCAATAGTTATTGATTAATGGAGTAATATATTAATGCTTAAACAGCCTGAAGACGAATGGCAAAGTTTTATCAATATAATTATACAAGCGGTCCATGATGATTGCCTCAATGATGTCATGGATTTATTATTAACGCTAGATGAAAGGCAAGCATTAGCGACGCGTGTACGTATTATCCAAGAACTTATGCGTGGTAAACTAACGCAACGTGAGCTTAAAGATGAATTACGCATAGGAATAGCGACAATTACTCGTGGGTCAAATAGCTTAAAAATAGCATCATCGGAATTAAAGCATTGGTTAGCTGAGCAACTATTAACATTAGAAAAACAACATATTATTGATTAATAATAAAGTATTCTTTTTATCCTCATCGGGATAATTTGCGTCTTATTAGAACGCCTAACATGTGCGGGCGTTCTAAATATTGCAAAAAACTAGCTCATGATTAGATAATAATAACAAGCCTAGTCTTTCTAGTTTTATATAGCATAGTAATGTTAATCACTTAATAAGCTAAGTCCTATAATAGCTATCGCAACGAAATAATTATTTTTTTATTGGATAATTATCACTGTTGATCTCGTATGATTTTTTTATTAAATAAAACCCCATTAATGCAGGGGCTTGCCATGATATTCCAACATAATTATTGTAACTTGCAACCATAAATAACTGGATGATATTTTTTTGGCATTTTCATAATATTGTCATTGTAAACGATTATTTATTGGTATTATATTCACGAAGTAAATAAAACTTTTTCAGATCATAGCAATTGTTAAAAAGATGAATTAGCTTTGATTCATGCGAATAATGTGGATGCTATTTTTGTGACGTCCTTTGATCCTAACTAAGCCTACTCTGTTTTGGACATCCCAGCCACGAGAGATCGTATATTTTGTTAAAAATCTTTTTCTTTTACGTCGCAAAGCTGTAAATCGATATGTTAATACCGAAATTACGCACGGTAAATGTTGGGTTCAGGTTAGATTAGCGAGTCCTTCTGATAAAGGCTATCATGCGTTGAGCACTGAAAAAGAGTATTATACGTGGTGAGATCGACCATTAATTATGCATTGCATATACAGAAATATTAGCAATAGCGATACAAATAAATCTATTACGATAACAAATACGCTCATCTATAACATTAATATGTATCGCTAGTTATTGGATAATGATATAGCACTGTTCAGATTATTATTTCTAATAAAAAGGCACTCTATTCTTGATGAGTTCAAGCTTTCAAAAGTTGTTTATATCTTACTGCGAAAGACGTATTTACTGAAGTAGTCATTTCTTTGGCAAGACTCTATAACCATATGATAAAGAATGTTTGAGATAAGGAAGGCTATTGTAAGAATAAAATTAACGAGTATTTCTATTACTTATACTCGTTAGTTAATATATGTTGCAATAATAGCACTAGTCATGATGTAAATATGAATGATAGTCCATTTTGACATCGAGAATAGTCACTTGCTTTGGTAAATACTATTGATAAAGGGGACTAATGCTAATATTACAGCCTGCTGATAGACCGTATGCCGTGTTAATTTATGATTAGTAAAGTAGCCAATAGCACCTTGTTTTTTGTTCAAATCATTATCATTACTTAACGCTAACATAACTTCAGATAATTCTTTACCCTGATTAATATTATTCAGTATGCTTATGGGTAAAGGCAAACTTGCCGATCGAGATTCCCCTCTTTGTTGCTCGTTTTCAATGACTACCCAAGCAAACGCCATATTATCTTCAATTCCTGCTTCGATACCAACCCAAAAGTCAGCTTCAGGACGAACCTGCCGAGCTGTCATTACTCGGCCTCTTGCACCACTACGTGTTTCTTTATCACTCATTGGTTGAGTTGAAATGTAGCTGTTATCAATAGTAACGCTTTCTATTCGACACACATTTGGGCCAAATACATCATCAAATGCGTTATTGATAGCAGCTAATTTTGCTGGATTCGTTGTTGCTGCTACAATATGATAAGCATTGTCAGCATTTTTACCAAAAATATTATTTTTTATGTAGTTAATCACTTATAATCCTTAATCTAAAGAGTAAGCTATTACTATATTTTGCTTATAAAGATGCAGGGATCTGCATAATTGGAATCAAATAATCAATAGTCAAAATATCATTTGTAATATCATCATCCCTTTTTTTATTACGCCAATCTGCTTGAGAGTGGAAAATCTCTAAACGATAGCTATTCGTTATGATCAATTGTAACTTAGGCAATATTGATGAGTACATTTTTATAACAAAATTAGGGTAACCAGAAACAGGACCTTTATAAGAAAACTGCACATAATGTGTTTCTTCAATGGTGATGGGTTCGCCTTTTATTTTTTCTGATACGTCATTTTTATCTATGGCTGTAGTATAAAATACATTTTGTTCATCATCATTTTTTTTACTTGGAATGATATTATGTAATCCATACAATTTTGTTGGTAACTTATTAATATCGACAAGATAATCAAACCAATACTCTCGACATAAACGAAAATGCGTTTGTGCTAATTCTTCCAGAGTACTCGAATATTCTCTCGTTAAACCAAATAGCGTTCTTTTAGGTAATGTAACAAATGTAATATCAAATTGCTTTTGTGTAGATAAATCTATAGGTGGACATAAACCAGACGTATCCCAATTTTTGAGCCTACGATAATACGCTGGAGTTAATTGATATTGTCTTTTAAACGCCCGGGTAAATGTTTGCTGTGAATCGAAGTGATACTGTAGGGCAATTTCGAGTATAGGTTGATTAGTCATTCTGAGGGCTATGGCGGCTTTTGTTAATCGACGTTTACGAATATAAGTGCCAATAGCCTGCCCTGTGACATATTTAAACATGCGCTGTAAATGCCATTTTGAGTAACCTGATTTTGCTGCAACGTTATCTAGTGATAGTGGCTTTTCAAGATTATTATCTAGCCAAAATAGTAGATCACGTATAATTCCGGGCTGATCCATAAATACAGTGTCCTTATTTCTACAGATAAAACAGTAAATAACGCATAGTCATTTTTGATAGAGCATGAGGTAAAACGTTTAAATTAAAAATTTCTATAAATACTCATTTCTTATTATTATACGGTATATATTTATCACTATATATGAAAATGATTAAAGCTAGCAATGCTAGCTTTATATCAATATGATTGTTATCTTCTATTTATTATCTAATTCACCACAGAATCGATAACCTTCACCATGAATGGTAGCAATAATTTCCGGTGTATCTGGATAAGATTCAAAATGTTTACGGATACGACGAATTGTGACATCAACTGTACGATCATGGGGTTTTAATGCTCGACCTGTCATTTTTTTTAGTAAATCTTCACGTGTTTGAATCTTGCCGGGATTTTCACAAAAATGCAAAAGTGCTCTAAATTCGCTACGTGGTAATTTATAAACGTCATTATCAGGACTAATTAATGAATGACTATTGATATCGAGCTCCCATCCATTAAATCTATAATTTTCAATAGAATGATGCTCCTCATTATGACTTAGATTCATTGTTCTTGAGAGTAAATTTCTTGCTCTAATCGTAAGTTCACGTGGATTAAAAGGCTTCGTGATATAATCATCCGCACCAATTTCTAAACCGAGAATTTTGTCTATTTCATTATCTCTCCCAGTAAGAAACATTAAAGCAACATCAGCATATTCTCTTAATTCTCGGGCTAATAATAAACCATTCTTACCAGGTAAATTAATATCCATAATGACAAGATTGATATCTTGATTGGCTAACGTTTTATGCATTTCATCGCCATCGATAGCTTCAAATACGGAATAGCCTTCTGCTTCGAAGATACCTTTTAATGTACTACGAGTAACTAACTCATCTTCAACAATTAGAATCTGCGGAGTTTGCATATTTCATTACCTAAAATTTAAAAATAGTATTCCGTACAGCATTGATTAACGTTTATCCCAACGTCATTACAATATATTTAACATGACCATTGTTTATTGATGCTAAGTCTTATAACTGCGCATTATAAATCCAGTGAGTTGATAACAACATTACTGCATAACGTGTTTTTTTGATGGATGATGCGTAGTTATTTCAGTTATTACCTTAGCCTTTATTACTTTTTTGCTTTTATTTTAATTTAGTATTCTTCGACGTCTTTATTTTCTAGCGTGAAGAATACAAACCTTAATTATCGTGTTATCGATTTAGCCTGTTTACGCAATGTAAAATCCAGGTTGGTAAAAAGCATATTCTAATTTTGTTATATTTAAAATAGCTTTTCTTAGCAATTCCTTTACTCAGTGGTAACACTTTCAATGGTCATCCTGACTTCTGGTGAAATCAACTGACTTACAATGTGATACATGTTATCTATGTTTTCAGGTATTCCTGTACCATCGTCATTCGTATAACCTTGTTTTCGCAATGTCGCAACTAATGTTGCAAATACCGCTTTATCAAAAAATTCAGGGGCATTAATTCCATGCAGTACCGATAACCGTTGTGCTACGAGCCGACTTTCTTTTTCCAAGGTACCGCGATTAATTTGTGGATTATTTCTTAATAATGAAAGTGTAATCGTATATCGTTTCAACGTTTCCTTTACACCTGCTGCTAAAAGTTGTAATTGTCTAAAACGTTTATTATTTTGCGATATATTTTGTTGTTCATCTTCGATAACAATATTTTGCCGAATAAGTTCATCGATAGTTAAATTAATAATATGAGGCAGTTCTTCGATTTTATAATGAATAAATAATTCAGCTTGAATAAGCGGATATATTTTATTAATTTGTTCATTAATCATTTGACGAGAAATTAAACTATTATACATAATAATATCAGCAATTAATGATGGTAATATCAACAAATGCTGAATATTATTGCGATAATAAGTCATTAGAACCGCTTGCTCTCTAGGTAAAATGATGATTTCACCGGCAGAATCTTTTTCAACCTCAAATTTATTCATTTTTAAGGCATGAGCGAGTAATTCCTCACCACTTTTTTGTGGAACAGTAATATCATCGCTATACCGAACATTATTCAATAATGCTAAGTAGCATTCTAATTGCTCAAGTAACTGTTCGCGCGTAAGAGCACGTTGATGCGAAGCTAATAAGGCGGTACTACATAAATTAATGGCATTTGCTGCGGCAGCATTATTAATCTTAACCATAAGTGTATTGGCTAATTTATTCACTATAGGTGTCAGCCAGGCTGGCCTTGGCGTTTCTATAGGATCAATGTCTTCTCGCCAGTTAGGCACATGATCATTCAAATAATTTGCTAATAAAATAGGTTGGCCAAAATTAACATATCCCATGCCCAGATTTCGTAATTTACGTATAGCTCTTATCGCTTTTAAGAAGGATTCTTTTTCTTTCTCTGCGCCACGTAATTCTTTCGCATAAGTGGATACTTCCATTACATGCTCATAGCCAATATAGACAGGAACAATTATTATCGGACGGCTGATACCGCGTAACATCGTTTGAATTGTCATTGACAATGTGCCAGTTTTGGGATCAAGTAATCGTCCTGTGCGTGAACGACCACCTTCAACAAAATATTCAACTGAATATCCTCTGTTGAATAATTCGCTTAAATATTCACGAAACACGGTTGCATAGAGTTTATTGCCTTTAAAAGAACGGCGAATAAAAAAAGCACCTAAGCGACGAAATATAGGGCCAGCGGGCCAGAAATTAAGATTTATCCCAGCAGCAATATGAGGGGGCACGAGTCCTTGGTGATATAATACGTAAGATAATAAAAGATAATCCATATGGCTACGATGACAAGGAGCATAAACAATTTCGTAACCATCATGAGCGAACTGCCGTACACGTTCAGCGTTATGAATGTTTAAACCTTGATAAAGACGATTCCATGTCCAGGTTAATACTCGATCAGTGATTCTTAACGCTTCATAATTAAAATTGGCCGCAATTTCCTCTATCATCGATTTAGCATTTTGCTGTGCCTTTTCGTGAGAGATTTTTTTTGAATTAGCATCTTCTTCTATCGCTTTTTGAATCGCTTTTGACATCAATAAGTGATTAAACAAATCTTGCCGTTTAGGTAAACTAGGTCCGATTGTTGCCAGCCGTAAACGAGAAAAATGCATGCGTGCAACGCGCATTAATTTTTGTGCAATAGTTTTATCAGTACCATGTTCATCAGCCATATAACGAAGGGATACACTTTTTGAAAAATGCACAAAACAATCACGACCAAGCCAAAGAATAGAGAGAAATTTTTGTATTCCATTTAGGGGTTTTAGCTTGAGAGAATGCTTTTTTTCTTTACCAGGCGCTCGGCCAAACATAATTGATACAGGAACAAGTTGTACATCTAAATTCTCATGATTTCTATGTAAATCTAGGTATTCGTGAAAAACTTTTATTGATTCTTGTTTTGATGATTTCAATGAAAGTAGTTTCGGCCCATCTTCAATAAAGACGTAGCGTGGTAGTTTAATATTATCGATAACAAAGGGGTCTAATGGGTCAGGTAAATCGTATTTTAAACATTCACTACGAACAGTCAATAAATCCGTTTTTGAATCATAGGGTAATGCATAAATTATTGGCCTGGATGGATCGATAGCAAGTTCATCGATAAGATCTGCCGGAATTGATTTACTGCGTACTAATACTTTTAACGAAATATTCAAAAGATTATAATAAATATTGCGTAAACCTGACATAAATTGTTTGACCTCTTAGTTTGGGTATGCGTCACCAAGCATAACAGAATTTCATGATAATAATAAGCTCATGGTAATCTATCAATAATATGTTTTTTAGTTAATTAAAAGGATAAATATAAAAATGAATAAAACAACAGGATTTAAACGTATTTTTAATGCTACAGGTTACTCAATAAAAGGAATAAAAGCCGCTTGGCAAAATGAAGCTGCATTTCGTCAGGAATGTGTTCTACTTTTAGTCGCAACTATTTTTGCTTGTCTATTAGAGGTCAATGTAGTCGAAAGAATTTTACTTATTGGTTCCGTTGTTTTTGTTGTCATTATAGAGTTGATTAATAGTGCTATTGAGGCTGCAATAGATAGGATTGGCAGTGAACAACATGAATTATCCGGTCGAGCAAAAGATATTGGTTCAGCAGCCGTTTTTTTTGCGCTTTTACACGCGCTATTTGTCTGGGTATTAATCATTACACATTAAAAATAAGTGACCGCTACAAAAGAAGTCTAATTAAACGCGTTGCGTTCATAGTATAAACTACTTTAAGCGGTCATAATTTTATTATGCTAGTCCATCATAAAATCATTATTAAAAGTATGATACATATGATTTAGTGAGTTTGTAGATACTCTTCGCTTTTTTTCAGAAATATGCCATATCGCTAATTATTTAAGGTTTTCAAATAAATTATGACTGTATATACTTACAGTGGACTGTATATAAAAACAGGAATAAGCAATGAAAGCACTTACTAATAGGCAACAACAAATTTATAATTTAATTCGAGAACGTATTTTGTTAAATGGTATGCCACCAACTCGAGCCGAAATTGCTCAAGAATTAGGATTTCGTTCTCCTAATGCAGCAGAAGAACATCTTAAAGCATTAGCGCGTAAAGGTGTTATCGAAATTGTTTCTGGCGCATCACGAGGCATTCGTTTACTCTTAGAAGAAGAACATGATGGACTCCCTTTAATTGGACGTGTTGCAGCAGGAGAACCACTCTTAGCACAACAACATATCGAAAGTTATTACCATGTTGATGCTACGTTATTTAAACCACATGCTAATTTTCTTCTAAGAGTATTAGGTATGTCAATGAAAAATATCGGTATTCTTGATGGTGATTTGTTAGCTGTACATAAAACAAATCAGGCTAAAAATGGTCAAGTTGTCGTGGCTCGTATTGGCGATGAAGTTACGGTTAAACGTTGGAAGAAAGAAGACAATCAAGTTTTTTTATTGCCAGAAAATGATGCCTTTCAACCAATAAAAGTTGATTTAACCAAACAACAGCTGACAGTAGAAGGATTGGCTGTGGGTATTATTAGGAATGGGAGTTGGTTATGATATCGCATCAGGGAGAATAAATTTGGCTATATAATAAGCTCAATGAGTGCCCGGTAATAGTACATATTTTTTTCAATTTATAACTTTTATGACAAGATGTCTTTTTTCAGAAAAATCAAGTTATTTTGATCCGTTAATATGAGTTAATTGTAGTTATTTCAGCGTTTAATAAGATATAAAACAGCTAGCCGCAATTGACTCATTTTATAAGTGAGTTAATATTAAGCTCTCGATATTATTATGTTATCTTCGTCAATCATTAATAGTACATATAGTTAACATGTTAGATAATAGCATTACTATTATTATTACTTTATAAATCTCTAACTTTAGCGATTATTGCTATTTAGATTAATTATGTAAAATATGAAATAAACATAAAATAAGAATAAATTAGTCATATATAAATATTGAGTTTGTTAAAACATTTCAATTTTTAGCGATTAATCACATAATATAATATTAAATAAATTATAACTAATTACTTTTTATTAATAAATGTTGATAACTTTGTTTTAGTTAATATAGTATTTTATTATAATTAAATAGAAGTATTAAAAATGTATAATTCTTCTTTTTACAAGAAAGTATTTTATATATAGAGAATTAAGTTATCAAAATAACTTAATTGATTGAAGTAAAACAGACTTGAAAGTGTAATAACTTAATATAATGATCATCATAGGAAATATGTTAATAAATATGAATCTAATGTATCAAAAAGACTAAATTAATTATTATTGTATATTTTTAATAATAAGATAAATTAAGACATAGTATATAGATGAATATATGTAACTAAAAGTAAAATCAATAGATGATATGATTATTGTTATTGATAATAATACTTCTGAATAAAGCAATTATAATTCTATATTTTAATTAAATATAGATTAATCTAAAAGGCTAATTAATAAATCATGTTATTTCAGTTAGTAATATAACTAAAGATATTAACTTAAAAACATAGACAAATAAAATGATATATAACTTAAAGCCGTTATTGTATCACTAAATAGAGACTAATCATGTATAGCTACAATAAAACAGCATGATTTTTTCAGGAGAAAAATATGTTTGGAACAGCAGAATTATGTGACAAATTTAAAGAAAAAGTACGGGTTTTAGCGCCTACATTATATGATTTTGGCGGTAGTCATTTTTGTTTTGGTATCGCAGTAACCATAAAATGTGAAGGCAATAATCTTGGTATTATTCAACTTGCCAAAGAGGGAGGAAAGGGAAGAATAATGGTTGTTGATGATAAAGATAATACAAACAAATATGCACTATTAAATTATCAGATTGCTAATCAAATGATTATAAATAAATGGCAAGGTATAATTATTAATGGTTATATCCGCAATAGTAACTTATTAAAAGAATTACCTATTACCATAAAAGCATTGGGTACAGTTCCCTATGGTTCAATAAAAAAAGGTTCATTTAGTTTATATGAACCATTATCATTTGCAGGACAACGTATTATTTCTGGTGATAAAATATTTATGGATAATGATGGTATCATAATTTTAAATACAGAAAATATTTAATTTATAAATATTATTTGAATATAGAATAAATTATATAAACATATGAATACTATTTCAATTTTATTACTTTTAATAAATAATTTAATTAATTATATTTATTGATAATAATGTCTTATGTTATTTAAATCATAAAAAATTTAATCATTTAGATTGCTAAAAAATAATTATATATTATTAAAAATAGTTTATTGCATATTATGTTATTAAATAATTATGACAGATTAACAGTGACTAATTAATAATTTTATTAATTAGTATCCATCGTGTTTTTATTCATAATAAATATTTTATTCTTCTTTAAAGAGATTATTATTTTGGTTGACAATAAGTTATTACTTAATTTACTAATTACAATATACGAATTATGAAATATCATGCCATTTTTAATGTGCGCTCATTTATACCTATTAAATTGGATAAAGCTAATGCAACTAACTCTTTTTAAGTATTTCATGCTTCATTGCCAAAAACTAAAGTATAATCATTATCGTTTGGTTAGTGAGCTATAGAAAATTTATGATGAGATGCTATATCTATTTTATTCTATAACTCATTGATTATACAAATTTAGTAATAATATCTTGCTGTACATATTATTAATGATAGATTATAACTTATTAGAAGTTATAAACAAATAAGAAAAAGTATGAAAGATATAATAAATTCATTGAATTTTCAGTTATTTAATTTAATTAATGCCGATACAAACTCGCCTCGTTGGTTATTAGAATTTGCCTACTTTCTTGCAGTACCGTTAGCTTATATTGTCCCAATCTGTTTGATTGTTGTATGGTTGCAAGATAAAAATCGTAAGTGGGTTATCAATTGTACAATAGCATTAATAATAGCTTTCACCATGAGCAAGATTATTGGTTTGCTCTTTCCAATGATGCGACCATTTGTACTCCCTATGGGGCATAAATTTTTAGAGCATGCCGCCAATTTGTCTTTTCCAAGCGATCATGGTACAGGCATTTTTACTTTTGCTTTATCAATATTCTTTTGGGCTAAATTTTGGCCAGGTATATGCGCACTAATTATTGCTATTTCTATGGCTTGGTCTCGTATTTATTTAGGTGTTCATTGGCCATTTGATATGCTAGGTGGGATCTTTGTTGCTATTATTGCAAATGTACTCACCGAATTTGTTTGGTATTCAGTAGGAGAGTCAATATTAAAACAAATTACAAGACTTTATCATATTATATTTGCTGGATTTATTCGTCGTGGTTGGGTAAAGAGTTAGTAGAGATTACATTGTATTAAAATGTAGCATTAAATTCGCATAGATTGCTTCGCAACAAATATAATAGACTAGCTAGTTCGTATTAAATGTTATTTTTAGATAGGTTATATAGGCTAACTGCAATGTGCCACTTGATTAAGTTTGTAATGAGTCTTTACTTCGATATAAAAATTCTAGCCTCTGCTTATTGCTATTTCGAGCCGTTAGTTTGACTAAAAAATAAAAACTATTTTCACTAGGATAGAATGTCGTCATACTTACGAGTTAAAGTGGATTAGGTCTTTCCTAAATAACTTTATAATTTCAAAACAATAGCATTAATTCAGCATAAAGAAATTTAGTAGATTGATATGCATCTAATAATTTTGAGCGAAGCGTGATAAATTTGTGTTAAATCGAACAATGCTAATAATGAGAGTTAGAACTAAAATAAGTGATTGTCTTCTGAACATACGATAGATTTCTATTTGCTTAGTAAAAAAGAGATTAACTATAACGAGGCTAACTTATTGGATTCGGAATTAGACAGTGGTTAGTTTCATTAAAATGTTAATTTGATAAACTAAAAAAATAAAATAAGCTCCAATAAAATGGAGCTTATAGATTATAATTTATTTAATATCAATTAATTATGAATCTGCAGAGGCAACCGCAGCCATATTAATTACGCGTCTTACCGTTGAAGCAGGTGTCACTATCTGAACATTCTTTTTACAACCTAGCAGGAATGGGCCAATAGTAACCCCTTCGCCACCTGTGATTTTCAACAAATTATAGACAATATTTGCAGCATCAACATTTGGCATAATTAACAAGTTAGCCTCTCCCGTTAATGGTGAGTCAGAACAGGCACTAGTACGAATAGTTTCAGATAATGCGGCATCGCCATGCATAGGTCCATCAACAATTAGGTCTGGCTTCATAACTGACAGCAATTTACGTGCTTGTACCATCCGTTGATTAGATTCCACATTTGAACTACCAAAATTAGAATAGCTTAATAGTGCTGCTTTAGGTGTAATACCTAAATGCGATATTTGTTCAGCAGCAAGAATGGTCATCTCTGCTAATTGTTCTGCTGTTGGGATCTCATTTACATAAGTATCGCAAATAAATAAGTTACGTTTACCCATCATCAGCAAATTCATTCCTGCATAAGTATGGGTATTATCCGCTTTACCAATAATACGATCGACTATTTGAAGGTTTTGTTGATAACTGTCTGTCAGACCACATACCATACCATCAATATAACCAAGATGAATTAGCATTGAACCAATCAAGGTGTGATTTTTACGAAGTTCGCCTTTAGCCATATTAGTTGTTACACCAATTCGGCAGCACAAACGATGATATTCTTGCCAGCATTCATCAAAACGAGCATCGTTTTCTGGATTAATAATTTCGAAATCTTGCCCACTAACGAGTACTGAATTTATTTTCTTCAAACGAGAATGGATAACATCTGGACGACCAATCAAAGTAGGTTTCACCAATTTACCACTCACAAGAAACTCAATAGCATTAAGTACACGCCAATCTTCACCATCAGTAAAAACAATTTTAGCGCATTTTTGTTTGGCCAATGCAAAGACAGGACGCATAATCATTCCGCTACGGTGAACAGACTCATTTAATGAATTCCTGTATTCCTCTATATTATCAATAGGTTTAGTTGCAACACCAGAATCCATTGCAGCCTGAGCAACAGCTGGCGATACCCATTCAATGAGCCGAGGATCAAATGGTTTAGGTATGATATAGTCAGGACCAAATTCGAGTGTCTGGCCGGCATAGGCTTTACTTAATGCTTCATTTTGACCTGAAGAGTCACGGGCTAAATCTGCAATAGCTTTTACTGCAGCGAGTTTCATCTCTTCAGTAATTGATGTAGCACCAACATCTAATGCACCACGGAAGATAAAAGGAAAACAAAGTACATTATTGACTTGATTTGGATAGTCAGAACGGCCTGTTGCTACAATACAATCTGGTCTTACTTGTTTTGCAATTTCTGGTCGGATTTCTGGTTCGGGATTAGCAAGTGCTAAAATAAGTGGCGTTTTTGCCATCGTTTTGACCATATCCGCTTTTAGTATACCTGCTGCTGAACATCCTAAAAACACATCGGCGCCGACTATAGCTTCAGCTAAAGTATGTTTATTTGTATCAGCTGCATATGCCGCTTTGCTGGCATCTAGATTTTGACGATCTTTAGTAACAACACCTTTAGAATCCAAAATTAAGACATTTTTTTTATCAAGGCCTAACTTAACTAAAAGATTGAGACAAGCTATTGCGGCAGCACCAGCACCAGAACATACTAGTTTAATGTCACTCATTTTTTTGTTAACAACGCGTAAACCATTGAGAATGGCTGCTGATGCGATAATTGCTGTTCCGTGTTGATCATCATGGAACACGGGAATATTCATTCGTTCACGTAGTTTTTGTTCAATATAAAAGCATTCTGGTGCTTTTATATCTTCTAAATTTATACCCCCTAATGTAGGTTCAAGCATAGCTATAGCATCAACTAGCTTATCAGGATCTGTTTCATTTAATTCGATATCAAATACATCAATACCAGCAAAAGCTTTAAATAAACACCCTTTACCTTCCATGACGGGTTTAGATGCAAGAGGGCCAATATTACCTAAACCAAGAACGGCAGTACCATTGCTGATCACCCCGACAAGGTTGCCTCGAGAGGTATACCGATTAACATTAAGAGGATCCTCGACAATTGCTTCACAGGCATAAGCCACGCCAGGAGAATAGGCCAGTGACAAATCAATTTGATTAGATAACGCTTTAGTTGGTGTTACAGATATTTTTCCGGGACGTGGAAATTCATGGTAGTCGAGGGCATTGCGTTTTAATTGGTCATCCATTCTTTGCTCCTGGGATAATAGTCTCAAACAAATTCACTCAGTCAGTCATTTTCCGAATAAGCGACACATTGATAATATGTTACTGAGATTAATTGATAGCAATATATTAACAGTTTTTTGTTAAAAAAATGTAATATAGTCATAGCATATTTAAAAAATAAATTTAACAATAATATTGCAAAATATGCATTTATTTACTAGGTCATATAAACTATTTGCATATCAAGTAATTAATCGAAAGTCAATGTAAATATGTGAGTAACAGAGAAAAATGATTTAAATAAACATTACGTTATACAAGGATGTAATAGATGGAATGCAGTAGTTATATAAATAAAAAATAAAAGTATTCTTATTTTAGTTCTAGTGGCAATAAGCCAATCCTAATTACAAGGATTGGCTAATATGAAATCAGTTAACTTATTTTTTAAATACAATTAAAACGACCAGCGGGCACCAAGATTAAGTTCTTTTTGCTGATAGCCATGGCTTCCTTTTAGGTGACTTATCGCCATGTTTAAACTGAAATCTTTACCAATATAACTTGATGCTCCAAGTTTAATTTGACCTGCCGTTTTACTTTTATCTTGTTCTATGCGCTCATCTGAATAAAACAATGCACATTCATCAGAAAACGTAAACAAATCTGTTTCTAAAAATGGATTAATAGTAACATTGCTATTTTTGAACTTCTTATTATTTGAATAGAGTCCTATACCACTACGAGTAATAACAAATCCTTTATTACATTGTGTAACGTTTTCACCGGATATATCTTTATGATCATCAGCTTCTACTGTTGACCAGTGAACTTGAACATGAGGTTTTAGTAAAAGCTTTGATTCTTCACTTTCATAAATATACATGCCATATCCCGCTTGACCACCGACAATTAAACCATCAGAGTGATAACTTTCAGCAGCTGCATCAATATTATCAATGCTATTTTTATAACGACTATATTGCACGGATCCTATTATATCGAAGCCATCTTTTTGCTCGCCATTACTTTTCCAACCAGCATAAAAACCAGCAGCATAACCTTTTACACTACTATCAACAGAAGATTGTTTTGAGTGATTTTTGATATTTGCTTGACCATATCCACCCATAATACCTATTTTCCAGGTATCACGCGTGGTGAAAGTTCCAGCAAAAAGATCACTTCCCATCTGCATAATTGACATATTATCTTTTGCGTGAACTAATCCATTTAGCTGATGTGTCTTTAGTTTACGTCTAGTCAAATCTAACCAGACTTTTTTATTTTTAATATAATTGTGATCACTGCTTTGCATAAACATACGATTTGCTGCAGAAATATTAGCAGTATAAGCACCGCTTTTTGCTGTCGTATTATTTACAGTAACACTTTGCCTATTTTGTATCTTGGAACATGCGCCGTTAGCAGTAGTGCATTTGTTTTTTGTGTTTTTATGTGAAGATGAACCATCATCAGCAAAAACAGTAGCTATTGATAGGGAAAAAAGAGATGTGAATATAATGAGGGATTGTGACAAATTTTTGTAACAAGTCCATTCTGATATTTTTTCCATAATAGATATTTACCAAATAGTAATGAATAAAAAGTAAAATGAGTCTTTTACTATAAATAGAAACTGAAAATATAAGCAGTATTATGGTATTGTAGAACGATAACATACTACACTGCACTGTAATTAGTATAATTGATCACTTTGATAAAATGAATAACTTATTTGTTATCATTAATAGTTAATGTCAATAATTAGACTAAATATACGATTGCTAAATAAATGACCTTTAACATAATTATATAACATAGTATTATAATAATATTTTTTATATCAAATAAGAAATAAAAAACTTTTATTTATAATAAAGATTATATATTATCTTTAACTAACTATTAAAAATCTAATATATCACATTAATATTGTTTGTATAACTATCTCTTTTATAAGTGAGTATAGTTATAATAATTGAATAGACTTCATTTTTAAAAACCAATAATCATGTTATGATATATGATAAAAAATAGTTTTTCTAAACTACTTCAATAGATTTTATTATTACATAATTTGATTAGCATATATGACAAAGGTTATGGCTTAGATTATATCTTTATCCTAGGTAAGATTATACTTTTATTAATAATAATCTACATTCTATTTTAGTTTAAATTTATTAATCTAATAAGAATATTATCAGATAGCCTATTGCTATATAATAGAAATAGGCTATCAGTGATCTTACTCGTTAATTATTCCTATACAATATCTTTAAATAAAGTGGATAAGAATATAGTAAAATTAAATTTTATCTTTATTATTTTAATAATTATTTTTATTATAATAGGTAATAATTTTATTTGTCTTAGTAATAGATGGTCAATAATAAGATTATGAAAAGTAAGATATTATAAAAATAGGTTTAAAATTAAATTAATTTTTTTATCGTCTTTTTTATGAGATAAAAATCGATTATTATTTAAAAATTTTTTATTTTTTTTGATACATAATTACCTTTATTATTATTTTATAAACCATCTAATAAAAAGGATATTAGGCTAAAATTAGCTATTTTAGGTAATTAACTATATTATTTCCTAGTAAAAAATATAAACCAACTGATTTTATATAAAATTTAAAGATAAAATAATTAAAAAATTAAAGTATAAAATATTTTATATCTAAATAAGATGATAACCCTAATTGAAAGTTGAATGTGAAAATTAATATTACTTATAATAGGAATAAGCCTAGTACGATAAAATTATTATAAGTGAGAATACGTTACCTAATAGTAAAAATAAAGCATAAATAAAATAATATATGTTTATACAATACCCTCTATTTTATTAATTAATATAAAATATTTATTTTTTATTTAGTTAATGTTTTACATTGTTATAAAAATAACTATAATTTTATGGTTTATTTTTATCAATTGCTAAAGCACATAAAGGCAATTATTTTTTTGGTATAAATGATTTATAGTAATATTAATTATAAATATCAATTGTATTAACTTATTATTAAATAATAACACATCTCAAAAGAAAGAAGTTTCTATAATTATTTATTATTATCCTTATTCAAAATAACTTGTTTTTCTATAAATATATAAGTAATCGTATCTATAGTTTACTCTTATCTAGTTTATTTATATTATATATGCTATCCGTCGTAAACTACAAGCGAAGTAATTACTTGGTTACTATCGAATGATGTTTGGTAAGTTTTCAAATGCTATTTTATATGGTGATTTTATTGTATAAATCAATCTTAGATAAATTTATTTAACAAAAAAGAAATACATATTCTATTATCAAATATATTTTTCAATAATATCATCGGAATACGAATGTTTATAAATGCGTTATTTAATTAATACAGAATAAGGGATATGGGATATTTAGCTACGACAGCAGGGCATTTAATTGAGGATTTTTATTTGGTAAGTTTTCAGGAAGAAAAAATTAGTATTATCCTTTTAACTTATTTATATCCTGATCATGCTTGCACACATCGTAACTATGATAAGAAAATAACATTTCCTAACACTAATTATGAATTACCAAAGCGGAAACTAATTATTGGTAAGTGCATAATAATATAAAAGAAGAATACAGTATATTACCATGATAGAAGAGATGCCGATATCTTTTATTTTATTGTGAGTAAACGTATTACATGTTTAATAGATAAACTATTATCTCATTTAAGGGTAGTCCCTACTTATGCTAATTTAAGCACATTAACTCTTTTCCTGATCAGGCTATTTTAATGGAAAATAAAATGATTATTATTAAATTGTGCTTGAATATAAGCTAGCTTATTAATTTCTTTTTATAATTACGTTATCATTTAGTCATTAAATATAAGCAACTAATGATATAATTTATTTATTTTATTATGTTGAGTAATAAAGTTTATATCATAAGTTACATTATTTGTAGTTTATATCTAGTTAGATGAAATCGTATTCATAGCAATTTTCTTAAATAAAAAATCTTTAAATTCTATTTTAGTAATAATCATTATATATTAATATTATTTAGTCAGAAATATATTAATAAAGCTAATATAATAACGTAATATTTTATTTTTTCTTTCTTCTTAGTGCTTCAGATTATTGAATAGTAACTGTGACAAAATAATTAAATTAGCTTATTTGGTTCTGTTATCAATGCAATAAAAAAAGTTATGATTAATTCTTGAAAATACTGATACTGACTATAAATTAATAAGGTAAGTAATAATATAATTTCTGCCGTTATACATACGTTTGATAAGGGGGAAGATTTATGAAAAAATTTGATTTAATAAGTAGAAGTCATGATGATCTGTATGATTTAATGAATCGATTTTTTGATCGTGGATTTCCATTAGCCCGTGCCTTTACGGATATCAAAGTCGATATTCAAGAAAATGAGCATGAATATATGATAGAAGCGGATATGCCAGGTATCAAAAAAGAAGATATTACCTTACAGTTAAATAATGATTATTTACAGATAGCGGTACAGCAATTACAACAAACAGAAAATGATGAAAAAAACTATCTTCGTAAAGAACGAGTGAGTTCTTCTTTGCGACGTGATATTTATCTACCCAATACAACGAAAGCAGGCATAAAAGCTAAGCTAGAAAATGGTGTATTAGTTGTAACGGTACCAAAAGCTAAACCACATATGATTAAAACCAGTATTGAAATTGAATAAACAAGGCAATCGAGTAGAGCACTGTAGCTTTACTGTGCTCTACTGTATTTAAATTCGTTTTTCTACAACATTAGATCTCTTCTATCAATGGTATAATAATTATATATAAGTAATATTAACCATCCAATAATGGATTATGCCGTAAAATAGGCAAATAATTGCATTACAATTAAGGCCATGAATCCTGCAATAATATCATCAATCATAATACCTAAACCGCCCTTAACATGTTGATCGATCCAACCGACAGGTTGAGGTTTTAAAATATCAAAAAAACGAAACAGAATAAAACCGATAAAAACCCAGTGCCAACCACTAGGTGCAGCTATCATAGTGATAAAATACCCAGTAAATTCGTCCCATACAATACCACCATGATCTTCAACACCAATTGTATCAGTTGCTTTTTGGCACGCATAAATACCAATAAAAATTGTTGCTACAATAACAATTAAATAAAAAGGCAACGTTAGCATCGATAACAATAAATAAAATGGAATCGCTGCAAGTGTGCCTATGGTACCGGGAGCAATAGGGGATAATCCTGAGCCAAACCCAATAGCAATCCAATGAAATGGATTTTTTTTATTTAGCCGTTTGAGCTCGGGCGCAATATGTAATGATTTCATAGTTTCAATTTTTATAGATCGGTTAAAGGATAAATAGATTTATTAATCTACATTAGCAAGTACAATATAAATATGTATCATTTTATCCAATTTATGATAATTTACTGCGTAAATTTTATCTTAATATCTTTGTATGATAAAAATGTTCAAAGTGAGGATCATTAGCATATAGCAAGCGAGCTAATATAGTATTATGCTAATAAATTATTATACAATCTAACGATTATTTCGAGAAAAGAATAATCATACTAGCCTTTATATTTTATTACTCCCACATTTATGACGACTTTCTTGAAATTATCTTTTTAACATTAAATAATAGAATACCCATTTATCTGTCTATGGAATTATTTGGTAAATTTATGCAGCAATTTTTACATGATGCCTCATGTTTTTTGCATGAAACAGCGAATATACTTCCTTTACTTGTAGAAGATAATATTATTCAAATTTCATGTGAATTTGATATAACACATTTTAATTCCCTTTTATTAGTCAATTTACCAACTGCATTACAAATGATGATTAATAATGCAGCGAAAAAACGACAGGCTGAATTTATTGCGGGTCGCTATTGTGTCGTTCGTGCTTTAATGACATTAACAAACCTTGATAATTATTGGGTGAGTAATCGTTCAGATCGTTCACCTCTTTGGCCTGAAGGTATTGTTGGCAGTATTTCTCATTCAAAAACAATTGCAACTGCGATTGTCGCTCGTCAATCTTATGCGCGTAGCGTAGGCGTTGACATCGAAGCAATAATTCCAGATCAACAAGCCAGACAACTTGCCTCCATCATCTTGGCAGGCAGCACATTAACAACAAACGAATATTCTTTTTCACAATTTGTTACACTCATCTTTTCAGCAAAAGAAACTTTATTTAAGGCAATTTACCCCCTGTTGGGAAAAATGATGGATTTTGATGATGTAATTTGTACATTAGTAGATAGCCAACGATGTATATGTCGACTCATCTTACAAAAGGGACGTTATTATTCTGATATAAAACAACGTGAATTTGATATTGCGTATGCATTTAATGAGACAAGTGTTATGACGCGGTTATTAATTCCGACTATGCCACAATGGAATAACTTAACACTAAATACGAAGAGAAAATAGGGTAGGGTGTGAAAAAACATCATACGAATTACCAGATAATTATAATCATTTAATTATCAAGGATAATATTTTGATAAGTGTACTTGTTTATTCAAACATGATTATCATGATTACATAAGATAAACTGACTATTTTTTGATTTAATTATGCCGTGTTTTTCAATGAATTTTATTCTATTAAATTAAACTAATTTTTATTTTTTTAACAAAATTTCCATCAAATATAGTTTTATCGATCAGTCACGGATAACAGGCGCTTAAAAAGAGAAAAAATGTTAATAGCTAAACGGATGTTTATAGCCTGCGGTTATAGATAATAGCTCAAATTTAGACTATCAAATAAAAATAGTAATTATTGGTATTTTTCGTGAGATATGGATATCTATTTTAGGTAATAACAGAGAGATGAAATTTTTCCTACAAGGTTATTTCTATGACTTATATAAAACAGGTAAATAAGTTGATTAACTTTTATGAGATGATAATAAAGTATGGTAACGAGTATTAGCCTATTTCTGCTGATTATACTACCAAAAATTATATAATTTTTTAATAATAATGAAGATAATACGGGGAATAAAATTAATAAAGGTTATGACTAAATTATGATTATATTAAAAAAAAGTAAAAAAAATATGATTTATTCTATATTAAGTCTCATAACACTTTATCTATTGACCCTTTTAAATGCAAAATTTAATTTTACCGGCAAAGAACCGGACATCATTGGTCAGCCACAATTAACAACCCGTAATCAAAATTCACAAAAAGCACGCTTTTTTTCAATTGATAGTGAAGACTATCTGCTCACTACGACGGATAGCCAAGATGCCAGATTTGATAAAAAGGCATTAGGTTATGCATTAGTTGATTTATCTAATGCACATCCAAGTCAACGAGGTATAAAAATATATGAATCTGATGATGTCTATTTACTTTCACATCGTGATGAAAAGCAGCAATTTAATGTGATCCTTAGCAACACAAGTATGTTCGATAATATTTATGTTGCACCAGACGGTAAGCATATTTTTGTTGACACCTGGTTACCAGAAGAAAAACGTAATAATTACACTAAACCGCTGCTTTATTCTAATAATGCAGGCCATAACTGGCAAATAGTAGAAAACCCTTGGCCTACTAATTATTCCGTTCGCCCAGTCTTTTTATCATCAACGACGGCGCTTTTTATCGCACCCAGTGCTTTAACGGATAGTGTAAGACAACAAAAAATTATTGGCTTTTATTCTTCAGTAGATGGTGGATTTAATGTATCGCCTGTCATACCCACCAATGGTGATACGTTCATGCTTGAATTACAAAAGAGCATAACTCATTATTATCCTGTGGATCAGATAGCATTTTCATCGCTATTTTGGTTACCCTTATCGGAAACTAGTGCCATCGTTTGGGGTAATCTATTTAATAGTGATGAAGGTAGCAATAGAGTTGTGCAATTTACAATTAATTTGGTTGGCAATCAGTGGTTCTTCGATGATTTACGTTTTCATAATGATATAGAACTGACTTATGTTGCTTATGCCAATAACAAGATCTATGGTATTATTGAACAGCAACAGAGTACAGTCATAGGTCGATATAATTTACAAACAAAACAATGGCAATTTGTATCGACGCTTCCTTCAGCATTTGGTTTTATTCCATCCACACAACTAATCACTCGAATTAATAAATTTTCGGTCACTAAGGATGCCATAATTGTATCTATCTCGCAGGACTATGTATTACCTCGTCTATTGACGCCAACTAAGTTAATAAATAAAAAATCACCCTCAACACTTTCTACAACTAACGTATTTTATACAACATCTAATGGTTTCTTTTGGCGGCGATTGAATACGACATTTGGCGAATTTATGGGGGTAGATCAAGCAGATAATATTCTTTACCATTTCGATTATTATGATCGTGGAGATAATGGTTTTGTTCTGTTAAAGCAATATTATCTTAATTGAAAATAATAACATAACAACACAATTAATTATGTGAAAATTTTAATGTTATAACTCGTCAATTGATTTTAGAATAACAGGGTTTTTATCTTATATATAAAGGATAGCTATATAATTACCGTGAGTGTCATAAATTATTACAATAACAAATATAAGCAACTCATAAATTGTTTAAATAAGATAAGAATCATCACAGTAGCGTATGTGTTTTTTAAAAAAAGGATATATTATTACTTGTTTTATAAAGGAGAAAGAAAAGTAAGCCTATCTATGTTTCTTTTAAATAGTAATTTAACGCACCATTGTTTTTAATGAATTTATAGAAGCACTTATTAACATGAGTTAATTAAAATAGCCTTTCATCAGTCTCTATTCTATATGGGAAGTCACATTTTTTAAAAATACGATAAAATATAATGTACTTTTTTACCTCATCCTGATTTCTAGGTGCTTTTTTATTGATAAAACTGTGCATGAATTTGGCAATACGTAGTGTTACTATTCTATTTAAAAAAATTTTTCTAACGTAGTACTAACTATATTATTTATAAAATGAAATAAGACATCTTTTTCACTACCATAAGAAATAGACTAATATAATTTAAATATTCACGATATATTTCATTATAGTAATAACTGAATAATTTTTTACTAATTATATACTAAATATTTTATAATTTACTAATTTTTAATTAGATATCGATTTAGTAAAAAGTAAAATTATATTAAAGTCATAATAATTTTACATTTATCTTTTCTGGTTAATCAAAATTTTTAAAAAATAGCATATAAAACAATTTACTTTATTTGAAATTATCTATTTTTAATTTAATATTAATTTATCTTGCTAAAACTATAAATATAATCAACACAAATAAGCGATATTTGTATTGATTATATGTTATTTATCCATGAATAAAGATAAATAATATTATCCACTAGAAAGAAGCATTTACTTTAATAATATTAATATGATATAGCATATTATGCTATGCCTTATTGAAATAATAAAAAATAAATAAACTAAATTATTTATGCATATTTAGTATTAATGAAGTTGAAAAGCTTTTTCAAGCGCATTTAACCCTATTTTACAGCCTTGTTTGGCTTTTTCTGGATCTTGTTTTGCTATTTTTTCAAATTCATTTAATGAATTTTTGTATAGCTCTTTTTGCGAATCAGGTATCTTTTCTGCAATTTTATTTATTTGGTCGATATATTGATCACACTCAGCAATCCCCGTTTTACTTACTTTTTTATTATCGTTACAACCAACTAAACTTAATGCCAACGTACAAAATAGAAGGGAAAGAGATAATTTCTTTAACATATTACTATCCTTAAATTAATAACTTTATATCAAAATAAATATTTATTGCAGAGTGATTTCATAAGAAATTATAATATAATTAGATAAAAGCAAATAGTATTTTATTTGAATGATTATAAGCTCATTAAGTTATGCAAAATATAGCTAATAAATTTCTATTATTTTAAATAAAATCATTAAAACAATATCTTATTGTTTAACTTATTATTTTATAATAATACAAGTTATATCTAGATATTTTATGAGTAAAACCAGAATGATATAATAATCAACAAAAGATACGATAACATCATATTATTATTCAAGTAATTTATATAAACGATGACAAATTACTCTACTGTTTGTTATCTATTTTAGTATTGGTTTTAAGTCCATTTTATAGTTAGCGTCTAAAGAAATAAAATAATCATGATATATGTTATATTCAAAAGGAAGAGCACATCGTATAAAAATGCAAGCTAAGCATATAATAGTAGGGTTTTAATAGGATAAATTTATCTTAATCAATGTTAAGTTATTATTGATTTTATTTCTATAATTAACGACACGTTTACTAGCAACATGCACATAGAAATGATCAGTTAATAAGATAATTAACCAGTTCATTTTATGTTAACTTATTTATCAGGAAAAATATCTATCCGTAACTTTCTGAAGTAGTTAGTGCATTATTAATATTTTGTAATCCTCGCGCGATGCTTGGCGTCAAGTCTTCTATTTCAGGGAATACCTAACTGTTATAACCTACTATCCGTAGAATAGAAAAAATGCCGACCACTCTTTCAAATTTTGGCCACATCCAATAGTAATACAGTTCCCAGCTCGCTTTTTAATCTTTGTATCAAGTCAATATCTATTAGATCATTAATGTCTACACTATTGCGCTATACAGATATTTTTACCATTGACATGATATACATCATCTTTCTGTTGCCGTGTTACAGCGATAGGATCAGCACCATAAGAAAAGTGACTTTGCCTACTTCTTAATCAATTCTGTTTGGAAAATAAAAAGACAAAATTTTCCACCTGCAAAGTAGTAATCGTTCCGCTTATAGGTATACCGCTTATTTTTTAGGTATGGATTAATTCACTATACACATGATTTATACAAGTCTTTATTACTTTTAGTGCAGTAAAAGGATTTAATAAAAGAAAGCGATTATGTCAATCAATGGGTTATTTTATGATTTAAATCAATTAGTTATGTTATTACGTAATGCTTGATAATGTAAAGTAAGACATTTTTTGTGAACTAAAACACAAATATTAATTACTGTTGTTGCGTGTTATACGTTGTAGGATTAACGTTTGTACAAGTTGAATATAGTTGTATATAGACAAGTATACCTGTCACTTATTTATTTTCTTAAACATTGACAGTTATTATGAGGACAAACGTTATGTCTTTACCTTCTAAACTTGACCCCGATCTTATTATCTTGAATCAGGCGCCACAGAACAGGAATACATTGTTCTGTTCTATCAGCAAGCTATTACTTTCAAAAAACTATGTGAAACCAAGTTATCCAGAGGCATTAACTGCTCGTGAAGAAGATCACCCGACAGCAATGCAACTAGAAAAGATGGGCGTGGCAATTCCTCACGTCGATGTCCAACATATTCAGGAAGAAAAACTTGTCGTCGTTACCTGTCCAGAAGGAATTGTATTTAATCAGGCTGAGGAGCCTGATAGTACTATGAAGGTGCATATCATTTTCTTTTTATTATTAAAGGAAAAAGATGCACATCTTAACTTTTTAATGAAGCTTATTTCATTTTTCCAGCAAAGCAGTGAAATGGATCAACTTCTTTCGGCGAAATCAAAAGATGATGTTATGGCGCTTCTAGCAAAGCATCTGTATTGAACCATCTTAATCATTTGTTCTTATTATCTCGTTATTTTTATTTCTATATCTGGAGTTTGACATGAACAAAAAAATTATCTTCGCCTGTACTAGTGGTATAGCGACATCTGCAGTCGCAACTGAAAAGGTCGTAAGCTACTGCAAACGTCAGGGTATCAACATTGAGCCTATTCAGTCCAATATTGGCACTATTAGTCAACAAGATGGTATAGCAGATTTAATTATTGTGACATCCGCAGTTAAAACAGAGCTAAAAACACCAGTTATAAATGGTCTCCCTCTACTAACCGGATTTGGTGAAGAAGAATTACTTGAAAAAATCGTCGCCACCCTTAAACAATAAAGGTAAGCATGATGGATAAACTATTTTCCGCTGTTCAATATATTCTGGGGCTTGGTCCAACGATCATGTTGCCAATAATTATATTTATTATGGCCCTATGTCTTCAAATTGAATTTAGCCGGGCATTGCGTTCAGCACTGACTATTGGTATAGGGTTTATCGGTATTTTTTTGATCTTTGGGTTGCTGGTCGACAGCCTCGGTCCGGCGGCAAAGGAGATGGTCAATCATACGGGTATTGACTTACCTGTAGTGGATTTAGGTTGGACACCATTGGCGGCCATTGCATGGGCTTCACAGATTGCCCCTTTTGTTGTGCCGATGACGATTGGTATTAATATCATGATGCTGACACTGAACTGGACTAAAACAGTTGATATCGATGTCTGGAACTTTTGGCATTTTTCTATGGTTGGTGCCATGGTATATGGTGTGACAAATAATTTTTTCTTTGGATTGTTAATCGCCGGTATCACTGCCGTGATCACATTTATTATGGCAGACTGGTGTGCACCGATGATCCAAAAGTATTTCAATTTGCCAGGGATCTCATTACCTACATTATCTTCCGTTATTTTCTTTCCGATCGGCATACTGGGAAACTTGATATTGGAGAAAATCCCAGGTATGAATAAATTAACTGCTGATCCGGATCAGATCCAAAAACGCTTTGGTGTCTTTGGTGAACCAATGATGCTAGGAGTGATTTTGGGGACAGGAATTGGCTTACTGGCAGAATATGATCTCAGAGGTATCCTTAACCTTGCAATGAGTCTTGGTGCCGTAATGCTGATCATGCCTCGCATGGTTAAATTGCTTATGGAAGGCCTTTTGCCACTATCTGATGCCGTACGAAATTTTCTCAAAAAGCGTTATCCAAGCCGGCATGATCTATATATTGGATTGGACATCGCTGTAGCCGTAGGGCATCCGTCAGTACTTTCTACTGCGCTACTATTAATCCCTGTAGGCGTATTTCTCGCTGTGATCCTACCTGGTAATCGTTTATTGCCATTAGGTGATCTGGCAAATATCTGGGTACCAATTTCCATGGTAGTGCTCGCTTGTCGCGGAAATATTGTCAGAGCATTTATCATCGGTATTCCATGCTTGATAACAAATTTATATGTTGCGTCGGCAGCAGCACCTATTTTAACCAAAATTGCACGCGATATGAATTTTCCATTACAAATAGATGGAGAGATCTCAAGTTTGCTTGACGGTGGTAACCCGTATCGTTTCTGGGCGGTTAAAATCTTTGAAGGGAACACTATTGCCCTGGTACTTATTCTTGTTATCTTTCTACTCTGCCTATGGCTATACCGCATGACTAAAAAACAACTCAAAGCAGAAGAGGCCGCAGAAAATAAAGCATCTTCGGTTTATGAACCGGTAACAAAATAATCCGCCCTAATCTGAAGTAGAAAAACTTACTACAGAATGAAAATAACGTTGTCCCTTACAAAATAGGGAGAGAGTAATGTATACGATCGGCATCGATATTGGTACGACAAATTGTAAAGTATGTTTGTTTGCAATTCCTTCTCTGGAATTAATTCATCAGCACAGTTTCAGAACACCAAAAAGGGTGGATGGAGAACATACTGATTTTAATGTTCATCTTATCTGGGATGGCATAATCCATGGAATCACTACAATAACAACTGTTCTAAATGATGCAATACAAATCAGTGCAATCGCTGTTGCCAGTGTCGGTGAAACCGGTGTTTTACTTGACGATAATAATAATATTATTGGTCCAGTACTAACATGGTATGACACACGACCAAAAAAACAACTGGAAGATATTGTTTCCGTCATAAATATTGAGCAACTCTATGAAATAACGGGTATTCCTGCGCATTCAAATTACAGCATAAATAAAATAAAGTGGTTACAGGATAATATTAGTAATGGGCGATCAGGTCGTAAATGGCTGTGCCTGGCGGAATATATTGCCTTTAAATTATCTGGTATGAAGTATTCAGAATACTCCCTGGCATCACGGACAATGGCATTAAATATTGCAACCATGCACTGGGATGAACAACTTATAAAGGCGGCTAAACTTTCTACTTCTTTATTTAATCCGCTGGTTCAGGCTGGGGTGGCAATTGGTAACGTTACACCTGATATTGCTAACCTGACTGGATTGTCGACAAAAACCCGTGTCACTATCGCCGGGCATGATCATATGTGCGGTTCTGTGGCTGTGGGTCTAAACAATGAAGAGCAAATCTTAAATTCCACAGGAACGTCAGAGGGATTACTCGTTGTAACCCGAACAGTTAATAATACCGCCCGTTTCTTTCGTGCTCGGGTGTCAAATGGCATACATGTCCTTCCAGGGCACTATTCTTTGTATGCCTCATTGCCTTCTGCAGGATATGCTATTGAATGGTTCAGAAACCTCTTTGAGATCGATATGCCCGCCTTCTTAAGGATGATAGAAACGCTATGCACTGAGCAAGATAAGCTCGTGTTGGGGGCACTTGATGGTATCTTTATTCCTCATTTGCGTGGTAGCGGTCCTCCAGACAGAAATACTTGGTCACAAGCATTACTTTACGGTTTTAACGATAAATCCCGACCGAGAGATTTACTACGTTTTGTATTCCAGGGGCTATGTTTTGAACTCAAAAACCTGCTCGATTTATACGAAATATTGACAGGAAAAATTTATCCTGTCGTGAATGTCATTGGTGCTGCTTGCAAAAATCCATATTGGTTGCAGCTTAAGGCTAACATTCTCAATCGGGAAATCGTGGCTTGTCATGTGAGTGAGGCTGTTAGTAGAGGTGCCGCTATATTGGCAGCAAAAGCAGTAGGTGTTGACATAGCTCATCTATGCGGAATAGATAAAGCACAAACCCAGCATTATCTGCCAGAAAGTAAAGCCGTTTCTCACTATCAAGCCATTTATACTCAGGTTTATAAGCCGCTTTATGAATTCAAGATGCGAACGGAACATTTTTATAATGGAGCTAATTTATGAAAGCCAGTGTTTACTACAGTAAAAATGATATTCGATACGAAGATGTCGATATACCAGAAATAGGTGATGGCGATATGCTCATAAAAATGCACGCCTGTGGTCTTTGTGGAACAGATATTCATAAAATGCAGCATCAGACGGTTATTGGCCCAGTGATCCTTGGCCATGAAGTTTCAGGTGAAATTGTAAAAATCGGCAAAGAGATCACACACTATCAAGTTGGTGAGCGCGTAGTGACCGCCATTCATGTTCCTTGTTTTAATTGTCATTACTGCGATAGAGGTTTTTTCACCTTATGCGATCAGTTTAAGAAAACAAATCTGGATCCGGGGGGATTCAGTGAATTTATTCGTATTCCGCATTTACATGTCAAACACCTAACTCACCGAATTATCGACAGCCTAGATTGGGAGCGTGCAGCCATGATTGAGCCGGTTGCCTGTTGTTTACATGGGATGAAATCTGCCAATATCCATCCTCAAGATACAGTGTTGGTTATGGGCGGTGGTACCATCGGCCTGATTAGTGCTCAATTGGCAGCCTTAAAAAGCGCTTCTACCGTAATAGTTTCTGATTTATCCCGTTTTAAACGCGAACTCGCGCTAAAGATAGGAGTAACCTATGCGATCGATCCTATAAAAGAAAAGCTTGAAACTAGGGTAGCAGAAATCACCCAGGGAAAAGGACCTGACGTCATTATCATTGCTGCAGGCGTGTCATCATTGGTCTCCCAGGCTGTCAATATTGTACGTCGTGGAGGAAGAATTGTTGTCTTCTCACCATTTGATAACATCCCGATTGTAAAAATTGATGCTAGTAGGTTGTTTCGGGACGAAATTTCAATCGTGGGTACTTATTCACTTACACCTTATGACATGAAAGAAGCGATTGAGATTGTGGAAAAAAACAAAATTAATATCAAAGATATGATCACGCATACCTGGTCACTTTCCCGTATTAGTGAAGCGATTGAGTTTGCTTCTAATCCTAATAATGATGTACTGAAAATCATTATTAATGCTGAAAAATAGCAGGGGGAGCCTACAGTTTTGTGTTGTAGTTCTTAGATGAAGGAAAGATTTTGTCGTACGAGTATACTTATGCTGGGCTGAAACTGTGAAGTTAGTCATATAGTTAAATTTTGAAAAACGCTGTATTATCAGTAGTTGTTCATACTTGTATACAGATGATCTACACACGGGAGAAAGCACCACATGGGTACTATACTGCAAGATTCTGAAATTCCATTATATATGCAAGTTTCTGAATGGATTCGCGGAAAAATTTATAAAGGTGAACTAGGTAAGGGGGACAGGATCCCTTCTGAAAATCAAATCATGGAAATACTTCAGGTCAGTAGAGGTACGGTAAAAAAAGGCGTCACTCTGCTAGTCAATGAAGGTTTATTAGTTCAGGTACAAGGAAAAGGAACTTTTGTGAAGAAAGAAAATATCTCTTATTCCTTGGGAGAAGGCTTGTTGTCTTTCGCAGAATCGCTTGAGAGTCAGCATTTATCTTTTACAACTAACGTGATCGAGTCATATATAGAGAAGGCGGCAAAAAGCGTAGCTATAAAATTACAAATAGAGCCAGGAACACCTGTTTTTTATCTTAAAAGGATCCGTAGTGTGGATAGGGAAAAGGTTATGTTAATTGAAAACAGGATCAATATTTCGCTCTGTCCAGGAATAACTGAAGTTGATTTTAATAAGCACAACTTATTTCAGACTGTCGAAGTGATGACGGGACGAAAAATTGAATATTCAGAGAGCCGCTATGCTGCAAAAATCGTGGGCAGCGAACGGGGACACTATTTAGACGTAAATGAAGAGGCGCCAGTACTTCATTTGGAACAACTCGTATTTCTCGATAATCACAAACCATTTGATTTTGGAAATGTCTGGCTGAAATCAGATAAATATTATTTGGGTACTGTACTTCAACGAAGGAAGAGGTAAATATCATGCCATTAGTAAACGGTAATATTCTGCTCGATCGTATCCGTGAAAAACATATCCTAGCGGGTGCATTCAATACGACTAATCTTGAAACAACCATTTCTATTCTGAACGCAATTGAGCGTTCAGGATTACCTAACTTTATACAGATTGCACCGACAAATGCAAAATTATCCGGTTATGATTATATTTATGAAATAGTGAGGAAACGTGCTTCGACGATGGATGTACCGGTTAGTCTTCACCTTGACCATGGTAAAGAATTAGATGATGTTAAGCAGGCGGTGCGTGCAGGCTTTACCTCCGTCATGATTGATGGAGCAGAACTACCCTATGAAGAAAATATTGCGTTTACTAAAGAAGCTGTAGATTTTTGCAAATCCTTTAGCATCCCTGTTGAAGCGGAACTCGGTGCGATTTTGGGAAAAGAAGATGAGCATATTAGCGAGGCAGATTGTAAGACAGATGTTAATCAGGTTCGTCGTTTTGTCGAAGAGACGGGCTGTAGCATGCTGGCGGTTTCTGTTGGAAATGTCCACGGACTGGAAGATATTCCTCGCATCGATATTTCATTGTTAAAGCAAATTGCGGAGGTATGTCCATGTCCATTGGTTATTCACGGTGGTTCTGGAATTGATGAAGCTATTATCCGTAGTTTTGTAAAATATAATGTTGTTAAAATCAATATAGCTAGTGATTTGCGTAAGGCATTTATTACTACTGTTGGTCAGGCCTGGACACAAAATAATAATGAGGCAAACCTGGCAAAAGTGATGTCAGGCGCAAAAGCGGCTGTGGAAGCGAATGTTTATAATAAAATACGGATGATGAATCAGACATCCTAATACATTATTATTTTTTATTTAGTAAACAGCATTGGAAGCAAAAATGATTCGAGAAAATATTCGCGTTATAAATAGCACGGGTCTACATACACGACCGGCAGCTATTTTTATCAAAACACTGAAAAAATATGATGCATCTGTAATAGTTATCAATAATGGCAAAAAAATTGTTATTCAGGGTATGATGAGTATATTAGAGGCCGGAATTAAGGGGAATGCTAATATTGAAATTATCTGTGAAGGGCCTGATGAACTGGTATTAATGGATGAAATTAAAGAATTATTTGCTAGCGGTTTTGGAGAGAAACTCAAATAATTCATTTTACTTCAGGGAACATCATACTTTGTTAATCGGCCAATATGTATTCAAAAAAGCAGTAATATTGTGATTAAACACAGTATTATTGCGAAAAGCGATATATTTCTACTTGCGTAAATATCGTTGATTGGAATTTGACTAGCATCAAAAAAGATCGACTCGCCTTGCTAAACTATGATACTTCGGCTACTGATAAGAAATACTTATCTATCTTTCCGGCAAGAGTACTGCATCTGGCGCGATTATTGCCTGAAACCCATTGAGCGACCAGAATGGGTCATCCTGGTATAAATTTCTTCAATTGTGGAAGAGATAAGCTCACATTGGATCTGCTCAGCATGTATATCCGATATTAACATAAGCTTATACGCTATTTGGGGGAGCCCGCGCAAAAATATTGTATATGATAAGCTTCTTATTGCAGATGACGCTATACCTGTTTTAATTATGCATTGCTGAAAAGAGGAACGGCGTCGGGTAGCTGGCCGATTATTTTAAAAGCCCAAGGACGAATAGCAATAAGATAGGTGGTAAGTCTAATAGCGGCATCTTGTGGCCACTTTATTCAGGGGTAGCGAAACTAATCAATGAGGTAGTAACGATGGCATTCTAGATGAAAATAACCTGCCGGATCCACCGAGCTTTATCGCATACTGGAGATAAATGAAGAAAAAAGAGAAGACCGAGTGCAGAGGCTCAAATCGAATGGTCACGAATCGCAAGGTAGTGTCAAAGCGTAATCATCAATGTCAATGAACAGCGAGCAGGGGAGACACATTAGATAATAATCCTGAAAAACACTAAAATCTAGTATACGATAGCGAGGACTGGTCTATAGTAAGCCAATGTTATTTAATCTTTTTCAGCAGTGTAAATATGGTAGCACCTAGTCTATTCTGCCCAACTATCCACAATTGAGTGCTAGGATCAGCTTGGCTTACTCCCTATCTGCAGCGAATCAGGCATTGACCCTTTACGGCACTTTATTTAGCAAAATGATTAGATTATTTCATCGACATATCTTCATCACGATAGCCACTGATACACATCATGCTTGCAGTTAGATGAATATAGCTACTCACTCAAATACCCATTACGGACGGAATATACCTGATACTGTGCATCGGTTGTACCACTTAAGCAATAACCAAATTATTAGATTTATCAGGAAATAATTAAAAGTTCTTACCTTCTGGTAAGGTTGATACGCGCATTGAATACTGAGAAGCTATAATTAAATCCATATTAGCAATTAATATGCTTGTTTTTTTCATTATTAAATGCGATGCTTATATCACAGACAAGGTCATCTATTAATCTTTATTGATTAGATGTCTTTGTATACAATTATGCCTACCCTATATTTTACGGTTATTACATTTGGATTCATCTTCTGTTGGAGCATGGCTATGTTAACAGAAAAATGGGTTCCATTACCCTTTATCCTTGTTGTTTCCTTATTAGCTGGGTGCATAGAAGTGGATATGTCTGTTCCCAGCTTTCCTGATATGGCCGTAAGCTTTGGTGTTTCTGAAGGTTATATTCAGCGTACGATTACTTATAACTTCTTGGGATTTGTATTTGGTGCGTTGATTTATGGTCCATTGTCAGAGTCGATTGGTCGGCGTAAAACTATGCTGATCGGTGGTGCAATCATGCTATTGGGTGCTCTAGGATGTACCTACGCTACTTCAATTGATTTCTTGATGCTATCTCGTTTTATGCAAGGACTAGGTGCTTGTACGCCAGTAGTCGTTGTTTACGCGATTATAGCAGATCGTTATCAAGGGGCGACAATGTATAGTATGATCGGCCTAGTGAATGCTTTCATCTCAATCTTTATGTCATTGGCCCCAATCATTGGTGGCTGGATTAACAAGTATTGGGGGTGGCGTGGGAACTATGCAGTTGTCGCAGTGATTACTACAGCGGCTGTCCTACTGGAGTTGTTCTTCCTACCGGAAACAAAAAAAGAAAAAACGGCATTCGATTTTAAAACGATTTTGAGAAGCTATTTACGACTGACGGCAAATTTCCGATTTATTCAATTGTCGTTAATTCCCTCCCTTTTCTTTGCTGCTTATATGGTATTCATTGCTTCTAGTGCTTTTCTTTATCGTGAAACTTTTGCATTATCGCTGCCATCATTTGTGGTTCACTTCTTTATTATTGTATCATCTTTTTCAATACCTAGCCTCTTTTCCGCTCGTATTATTGCGATGTTAGGTGGCGATAAACGCGCTGAGAAAATCGGCATGATATTAGCCATCGTCAGCATTTTTTCTTTGTTACTCGCAACGACGCCTTATGCGATTACCATACTAATGAGTCTGTTCTGTTTTGGTTTTGCAATTTGCTATCCGACCTTGTTCGCTCGTTCTATGAGTGTCTATCCTGAAATCTATGGGGTGGCAGCTTCCTATACCATGAGTATACGATCGTTGCTTGTCGTAGCGATTACGGGAATGGCCAGCTATATTTTTGTTGGTCGGCCAGAAGAAATGAGTTATGTGATGGCAAGCGTAGTAGGGTTGGTTGTATTGTTATCAATGTTAAGTTTTATAGCAGTTCCAAGTAAAGTTAAAGAATAGATAATAAATCTCGTGTGATCCCCAGCTAAATAGTTATATTTGGCTAGGTGCGGTATGACTTTTAAATTTCAGGCATTCCTTCATTTGGAGATTATCTATGGAAAGTGAAACTATGGTTTCAAAAGGTGGACTTTCTGCCGCTTATACTGATAAATGGGAGCAACGCTCATCAATAAGAACTCGCCCTGGTAAATTTATCGATTTTACTATTCCTGGTGCGTTCTTCCCCGAAAAAAATCAACCAATATTTTTGACTGATGTGATGATCAGCATAGATAATAAACGAAAGTCAAAAATACTTACGCAGTCACTATTTAAATATCTCAATGATATCGTTAATCTTGAAATTAAACTTATTAACTCCGCATGTAATAAGATTATTTACAACGATCTTGCAATAAAATTCGATGAACAGATTAAGTTAAATGCGTATACCGTGATCATCGATGAATATTATCATGTTTATATCGCTAGACACATGATTAATCAACTGAGGGAGCACGATGCCGATATGGGTACATTAAGCTACCCAGACTCGGATGCTTATGTCGCTGTTGTAGAAGTGATGAGGCGACTTCCGGAACGTTACCATGACATTTTTGAGATCATTGCAGTATGCATTTTCGAAACGACTCTAGTGAGAGAACTCGTAGAGTTTTTTAATAGTGAAGACGTTCATCCATCAATAAAATATTACGTTAATGACCATATGAACGATGAGTCTAGACACTATATTTTCTTTCTCGAATTACTTGAATATATTTGGAAAAGGCTTGGAGAAAATGATCGAGATATTATCGGTGGGCAAATAGCTGATTTCGTAAAAATGTATCTGAATGTAGAGTCAGAAAAACAATTTAATATTGAGCTATTATCGAAAATCACTCATGACCATAAAGCAAGTGAGGAATCAATTAATAAGGTTTATCGCGGTTTTGAAGTAACGCCAGATGTCCCCATTGTTAAGAATGTGTTGATGGCTTTAAAACGAACGAATATTTTGGACTCATCGACAGTGCGGCAGGGATTTGAAAACATTGGGTGGATAATTTAATCATGGGGACTGAGTATGGATAACTTCATGTCGCATAAAACACATTCTAAGTTAGCCAATTTAACGGAAACAAAAATAGTAGCTAATGAAATAAAAACACGTTTACGAAATAGCAAGTCACTTATTCTTCCATTAGAAAGAAACCTTGAACTCGTCGATCAATTGACGGAGTTTGAGTTAGGTCGTTTTCTTTTGCATAACAGAGGCCTTAATGGTTACTGGACGTCTTACATTTTCCAGCATCCAACCGGAAAACCCGCCGAACACAGGTTAGAGGATTGGTTACTGAATCGTTCGCTGCTCAGCCGTGCTCGTGAGCGTTACTATCGATATCAGACCTTATTGTCGGAGTTAATAACCAAGGCGAAAACCTTGGCTTCAATTCCATGTGGTGTAATGGATGATTTATTGGATCTGAATTACAACGGTCATGAAGGGGTGCAATTAATTGGCATTGATCTTGACCCGGAGTCACTTCATTATGCCAGCGAAAAGGCCAAGCGGGTAGGTATGTCGGAGCATTGCCAATTCTTTCAACAAAATGCTTGGGAATTAAAAGAAAAAAACGCGTTCGATGTGATTACTAGCAATGGACTAAATATGTATGAACCCGACGCTAAGAGATTAATTGCTTTATATCGTAAATTTTACGAGGCACTAAGACCAGGGGGGACCTTATTACTTAGTTTTCTCACACCACCGCCGGAAAAGAATGCACCTGCCAGTGACTGGGATAAATATGAAACGCCTATGGCTGATCTTTTGCAAGAGTTTGCGATCTTTGGCGATATTATTCAGGCTACCTACCTTAATTTCACTTCAGAAGATGAAATCAGGCAACAAATAACCCAAATAGGGTTCAAGGTTAAAGATATCAACTATAGCTCACGTGGCGTATTGCCAATTCTAGTGGCAGTAAAACCCTGATAACCTAAACCAAAAGAGTAATCTCCATGAAAATCCTGAACATTCTTGTCAGTTATACCTTAGAACCGTTGCGTAGCCATATTGTTCGTTATTTGCTGGATGCAGGCCATTTTGTTTATTTGATTAATCTAAGTGATGCTGAACGAACACGCTGGTCAGATTCACCGCATAATCTCTTTTGCTATTCCGATACGCGTGATCAGTATATCGATTATGAACTTTGCCAGGAAGAAAGTATCTTGATAGGTGTTCCTTCTGTCCGATTAGCGGTTTTTGTCGAACCACAAAATGTCATATTTCAGATTTATGTTGAAGAAAATGGCAATATTAGGGCATTAGCGAAGTGTTCTCTACCATGGCATAAAGCTCGGCAAATCTTATCACAACAAGTCTTGGGCGAACTATTTATTGACGGTATCGTCATGCTTAGCCGTGAGGCTAAAGACCTCGATATAGCTTTACATGAAGGACCAAACCAGGTTAAGGATTGGCTGGTCGCTCAGTATGTAGTGCAGCAAGAGTACAGGGCGCTGAAAAGTGATGAACAGCGCTATGGTTGCTTTAATTTAAAAGATGAGGTGTCTGTCGTTAATGATACTGCTACTATTCAACTATCGATCGATGGCGTGACACAATGGCAACAGATTTTTTTGTTAGCTTTCCAATTGCAGTTTTTACTCAATGCACGGCGGCCTGCGCTTTATGCATTACAATTGCAAGATCAACAACGTAGTAGCAAAGTATTACGGTTACTTAAAGGAACAGAAACATATGTAGAGCTATCATCCTGGTTGGCGAGGACCATGAAGGGTGATCCGGAGAACCTATTCTACGAATCTCATTATGACGATTGTTTTTTATCTGTAGTGGGTGTAGATATTATAGTGGATGAAGGTGTTACCGATATGCTTGTAGCTCCTGTCAGGATTATCTGGAACAGTAAGAGCTATACGCTCAGCCTTCAATTTTACGGGGAAAATCTATTTTTCGATATTTTTGCTGCCAATGTCGATGAATTTATGACAGCGATTACAGTATTTTTGCGTAACGAGGGGGATATAGATACGTTGACTAGCGTATCTGAAAATATTTATCAACGCTATTATACAAAAATTAATGCCACGCAATGTGAGTATCCAAGACAAACGATTGTTGACCTGTTTGAACAACAGGTGCTATTGCTTAACGATCATCCTGCTGTAATAACGGAAAATAAGACAGTAAGTTATCGGACACTACAGCTACAGGCTAGCCGCCTAGCCGCCTAGCTGACTATCTGCAACGCCAATATGACCTAGTGCCTGGCGATAAAATTGCTTTAATAATGCCGCGCGAGGCGGAGCTGGTAATATGTTTGATCGCCGTGCTTAAGTTAGGGTGTGCTTATATTCCAATTGATAACCATGCACCTGTGGTGAGGACCTATTCTATTTTGGATGATGCTCAGCCTACATTAATCATTGGTGAGCATATTCAACCTGCTGGTAGTCTACCACAAGGGGCAAATTATTTGGATTGGTACGATTATATTACTTCTCCATTTGCTGGTGTTGACGGCTGTAACGATTTCCCATCCCAGGCTGACGTTTCGTCACTAGCCTATATTATTTACACATCAGGAACGACAGGTAAACCCAAAGGGGTTGCTGTAGAACACCGTAGCTTTGTAAATATCGCTAGCGATATTTCTCGACGTATGTCTTTGACGCATTATGACCGTTTTTTAGCCATCACTACGTTAGCATTTGATATTTCAACACTGGAAATATTTATGCCTCTTATGTTTGGTGCCACAGTAGTATTAACTGAACAGAAGACGTTGCTGGCGAAGAATGACTTACCGGACTTTATCGACCGCTATTCCATAAGTCTAATGCAAGGAACACCTTCTTTTTGGCATCAGGTCTCTCAGCAATATGTCGATACAAAATTACCCGTTCGAGCCTTATGTGGTGGAGAAGCATTGCCATATGTAGTAGCACGTTGGCTATCAGAAAATACTGAGCATGCGTGGAATGTGTATGGACCCACTGAAACGACCGTTTGGTCCACAGCGGTAGAACTCCTGCCAGGTATTGATAAAGTTACCATCGGGCGCCCGTTGGCAAATACCCAGTGTTTTGTATTAGACGAACAGCGACGTTTACTTCCTCCTGGCGTGATCGGAGAAATGTATATTTCCGGATTAGGTGTTGCTCGAGGTTACTATGGCAATGAACGTCAAACACAAGCAAGCTTTTTACCGAACATTTTCGTTAGTACACCCTCCGTCTGGTTTGGCCCTGTAATGTACAAAACAGGCGATCGCGTACGTTATTTGCCTGAAGGTAATTTTGAATATCTTAGCCGATTGGATAACCAGATCAAATTGCGGGGACATCGGATCGAGCTGGGTGAAATAGAGTCTGTTTTACGACACTATCCTGGGATGCAACAGGTTATTGTAAATTTACAAAAGGGCAGTGAAGATCAACAGGCATTTCTGGTTGCTTATTATCAGGCACAATCGCCAGTAACACGACAACAGTTGCAGGATTATCTGGTGACTCGACTCCCTGACTACATGCTTCCTAGCGCATATATGTATTTACCCAAGCTCCCTTTAAATATGAATGGCAAAGTAGATCGAAACGCTTTGCCGGCGGTGCAACCACAAGATAAGACATATTATGTGGCACCAGAAAATGAAATCCAGCGATGCCTATGCCAGCTATTTCAAGACGTATTAGGAAGCGAAAGTGGACGAGTTGGCATTACAGATGATTTTTTTGCTTTGGGAGGAAATAGTCTTTCGGCTATTCGATTGGTAAACAGAATAAACGGTGAGCTTCAGTGCGATTTGAAAGTTAAAGATATTTTTGAAAGAAAAACTATAGCCAAATTAACCTCACTGGTAGCTGCAGGGCGTGGCACTTTCCTTTATCAAGATTACCAGATTTCGCAATGTGATAAAACTAACCTTTATAGTCCATTTCCACTAAATAATGTTCAGCAATCTTATTATCTGGGAAGAATGAAAAGCTTTGATCTCAGCGAAATTTCTACCCATATCTATAATGAGTTTATTTTTGACTATCTAGATCACGACAAATTAGAACGTGCTTATAATCAACTTATAATGCGCCATCCTACGTTGCGTACTGTATTTGAAGATGGTGAGCAACGATTCTTGCCTGAGGTAGCACATTACAAAATAGATTACTACTCACTGAGAAATGAAGATGAGCTACTCGCTCTACGTGCAAAGTATTCGCATAAAGTTTATAGCCCAGATCGTTATCCACTATTCGATATTTTCCTAAGCAAGTATCAAGGAAAATACCTTCTACATGTCAGTTTTGATGCAATTATTATTGACATGACTAGTTTTAAAATATTATTCAGCGAGTGGATCGCGTTATATAACGACGAAAATCTAGTGCTGCCGACATTGAACATCAGTTACCGCGATTATCAGTTGCAGTATGAACGTTTACGTAGCAGTAACTTATTTAAGCGGGCTCAGCAATATTGGTTACAGAAAATTGATGATTTTACCTTAGAAACTGGATTGCCATTAGCTTCGTATCCCTCCAGACTTGATAAACCAATCTTCCGACGTTTATCTACGACGATACCAATGTCGAACTGGCAAAAAATTGTCGACAAATGCCAGCGTTTCAATATTAGCCCGACAGCTCTGATAATTGAGCTCTACAGTAGAACACTGTGCTATTGGTCTGGTCAGGACAGTTTCTGTCTTAATTTAACACTGTTTAACCGTTTGCCGTTACATCCTCAGATCGAGCAAGTTATTGGTGATTTTACCGTTTTAAGCCTATTCCATTATCAACGTAAACACGGCGTAACAATGAGCGAGCAGCTATCGGCGATTCACCGCACATTGCTTAATGATATCGACAATAATTTATTTGATGGTATAGACGTACAGCGTTTGTTAAAACAACGGCAAAATTTGCCTGCCAATACAGTTATTGCACCGGTTGTACTAACCAGTGTACTCGGCATGAACAATAAAGAAAGTATGTTTGAATTACCACTCAATGAAGAGTATCGCGGTATTCAGTATGCGATTTCTCAAACGTCCCAGGTGTGGCTCGATCATAAAGCTTATGAAAATGATGAAGGATTTATTGCTGAATGGGATTACGTCGAACAGTTGTTTGAAGCAAAAACCATCAAAGCCATGCACGAAAGCTATTGCGCTTTAATTCAATGGGTAGCGGAACATAATTGGGAAACTATGTCATTTCAGCAACCCGAACTTCCGGTAGAACAAGCAAACGCGATCATGCGTTGGAACACCACACAAAGTACGGTATCGGAACAAACATTACATGGACTATTTCTTTGCTCTTTGGCATTACCGCAAATAGCCGAACGTATTGCGGTAATAGAAACTGAGGACAAACGCCACTATACCTATGCCAAATTGGAGCATGACAGCAACACGTTGGGATGCGCATTACTGCGGTATACCAAGGGAGAGAAAGGGCATATTATTGGCATTCTAATAGAAAAAGGTTATCTGCAAACCGTTGCAACAATCGGGATCATGAGAAGTGGTGGTGCTTATTTGCCGTTACATATTGAATGGCCATGGGAGCGTATCCGCGATATCTTGCAACAAGCTGAATGTGATATCTTGTTGCTTTCCGCTCGACAATGTCATGTTATGGCAAATGAGCTGGCAACGTTGTCGTCAGAAATCACAATTATGGTGTTGGATGAAATCTTAGTGTCAGCGCAAGAATATTTATCGATGGAAGTTGCCTGGCCAAGCGTTAAGGCTAATGATTTAGCCTACATTATTTTTACCTCTGGCTCTACAGGAAAACCAAAAGGGGTAGCCATCAATCACCAGGGCGCAGTTAATACTATCATTGCGGTTAACCAACGTTGGTCGATCGGCAGAGACGATCGAATCTTGGCACTGTCCGATCTGAGTTTTGATCTTTCCGTTTACGATTTATTTGGCCTGTTGGCTGTAGGTGGCAGTATAGTAATTCCTTCCCAGCATGAGACCAAAGCACCACAAGCTTGGCTGGCTGCACTACAGCAATATGACGTGACTCTCTGGAACACGGTGCCACAACTGGCGGCGCTACTGGTCGATGAAGTGGAACCTAGAACGCGAAAACTCTCTCAATTACGACTGTTCCTATTGAGTGGTGATTGGTTGCCCCTCAATTTGCCTGACCGTTTAAAAGCACAATCTCCAGCAAGTAAAATTGTAAGTTTGGGGGGAGCCACAGAGGGGAGTATTTGGTCTATTTGGTATGAAATCGACCGAGTACATGCGAATTGGAAAAGCATTCCTTATGGTGTCGCCATGCCAAATCAGCAAATGTGGATACTAGATGAGTGGGGACATACGTGTCCTTTTGGTGTGACCGGCGAAATACATATTGGTGGACTTGGTATTGCTCAAGGATATTGGCAGGCTGAGGCATTGACTCGGGAACGTTTTATTTATCATTCAACTTATGGTCGACTATACAAAACAGGCGATCTTGGTCGCTGGTCGGCAGAAGGTTATATTGAGTTCCTCGGCCGAAAAGATGCCCAAATTAAACTTAATGGTTACCGTGTAGAACTGGAGGATATTGAAAATAATCTAAACCAACTACCCGGAATACGACAGGCGATTGTACGACTTAATGACGGTGAGCTTGTCGCATACATTGTCCCCGAAGCACAACAGCCGGTGCCAATCTATTTTGCTAACCGTGATGCATTTGTTCTTTCTTTACCAGCAATACGTCAAGATTTACAACCTTTACGGACGATACCTTATCCGTTGGATGAAACACTGTATCGTACCCGAAAAAGCTTTCGCCAGTTTACTTCAGAGATGTTATCTATCAAAGCCATTAGTGATCTTTATGAGGCGCTACCGGCGTGGTTAACACGCCAGGTGGCACAAAAGGGAACTGAACTACCATCGACTTCTCTGGCTGGATTATTGGCAGTTTGCGCAGGTTTTCGGTTGTCGCAGCGCGCTTTACCTAAATATCGCTATCCTTCAGCTAGCAGCCTTTATGCTGTACAAGTTTATCTGGGACTCCCCGTAGCGATAGGGGAATACGCCGCAGGCTATTACTATTACCATCCGTTGGAACAGCGTCTATATCAAGCAGAAGGGCTAGAGGAACAATCTGGACCGTATCTTGATTTGGTCGTTCATTGGGAAACAATTATATCTTTATATGCTGAACGTGCATTTGCTTTAGCTCAGATAGAGGTAGGTCACATGCTGGCCTTGCTAACTGGCTATCTCCAGTCTTTAGGCGTAGCTTACTCTGTTAATCCTGTGGATGCCGTTTCACCTAACGACGGTGTATTAGCGTGCCGGATCTATCTTGGTACACATACTACTATTTTACCAGCACAAATCGATATTAATTTTAGTGTGATGGAAAAGCAGGGAAATACCTACGTTACACGCGCATCAAAACAACATTATTGCTTGGAAGAAACTTCTATATTAGCTGAATCATCAGATGTATACGGCGTGCTGCGGTTATCTCAGTTGTTGTTGCAGATCCATGGCACAAAAGATGCGTACCATTATCAGGCTAGTGGCTGGATGATGCAGCAATTTAGTACGCTCGCCAGCCAGCGACAAATTGGTGGCTGCATTCTTGGAATAACACCTGCCGAAGATACACTGTGCAGCATGGCAATAGGTTATATACGGCCCGAAGATGAATCAGTTTTTGACGTACCTGCAATGACTATTTCGACGACCCACGTGATTAGACAGCATCTAGCGCGTCGTTTGCCAAACTATATGTTACCGCAGCACGTTACTCTGATCCAAGAAGTTCCCCTGTCTAACAACGGTAAAGTCGATACAGCACGTTTACCAAAAAGCGTCAAGCATAGCGAATGTCTGGCTCCGCGTAGTGATGATGAGATACGAATGCGTCGACTTTGGGCAGAGCTTTTAGATAAGCATGAAGAGCGAATCGGTTGTGATCAAAGCTTTTTTACTCAAGGGGGAAACTCGCTTTTGGCTATGCGTTTAGTCCGCAAGATCAGACTTTTGACAGGAAATGAGATACGCCTAGAAGATCTGTATAACAACAATACGGTTCAGGACATGGCTGCATGGGTCACTGGACAATCCTGTGGCAATGGCAGAGAAGAAGGGGTGTTATAATCATGTTGACTGATTTACTGAATAATCTGAAAAAAAATCATATTTTATTGTGGGCTAAAGCAGATAATCAGTTGGGTTTTTCTGCCGATAAGGATCTTGGTTTTAATGCCGATTTGAAGGCTGAAGTCATGGCACGTAAAGACGAATTGATGACGCTATTGCAGGCTAACGGTGTCATCAGTGAACAACATGCGAAGGAAAAGCCTTTTCTAAGGCTGCCACCTCATTGTTGGCCAGTTATGTTGGACTCAATTCAGCAAGGCATGTATCTACAAAGTGAAATCGACGGTCTGCCGTATACTTATACAGTACCATTGTTCATTTGGTTGGCGCAGGTGGATATTGAGCGCATGCAAAGTGCACTACAAAACTTTTTAAAAGATCAGCCGATTCTGCGTCAATCGATTGATCACAATATGAAGCGCATTTTTCTTGCACCGGAGCAGTTTGTACTAGAAGTTGAAAAGATTTCTTGGTTCGAACTGGAAAACAAAAAGCGAACATTGGCACAGCAAGTATTTCCCCTACCCGAAGGCCAGTTTGCACGATTTGTACTATTGATGCGAACTGGAACACAAGAGGCCGTATTAGCGTGCATTCACCACCATATGTTATCTGATGCCTCTTCCGTCCAGTATTTCGTTCATCGTTTGCTGAGCATGTATGCTATACCTTCTTTACCAGCACAACCTGAAGTGGGATATCTGGATTACTCGGCATATCAACAATGGCAAATACGGCAAGATGATGTCCAGGCATTTAGAAAATCGTTGGCTATCAGGTTGAATCAAGCTGAACCGCCAGCATTACGACAGCGTCATCTTTTAGGCGTTGAAAATCGCGCATTGTTCACTCAGGCTAGCCTAACGTCGGAGATCGTAGCGGATTTAACTCAGGTATGTGGCGAAAAGGGACTAACACTCTACTCTCTGTTGTTTACAATGTTTGCCCATGTATTGCGGACCTTTAGCGGTCAAGATAGTGATTTTCCTATCGCGTTGACGGTGATGAATCGTCCTGAAATGTTTAGTCGTGCTATTGGACCTTTTATTAGCACTATGCCGGTTATCACCATATTGAGATCTGACAAAAGTATCCTAAGTAATGTTCAACGTATTCAGCATGATATCTTGCAGTTGCAAGAGTATCCTTGGCTAAATATTGGACATTTGCTTCCGGAGATCGACGGCGGTGCAGCACGTATTAATGAGCTGGTTCAGTTATTATTTACTTTTCATAACTTTGAAAGCGATGACATTGCTCTACCTAATGTAGAATATCATCTTGAGCCTTATCCCGATCTAGCGGAAAAGTTTGGCATATCGTTATTTGCTGTTCAACGAGATGGCAAAATTGATTTTACATTAACAGCAGCCGAAAATCGCTATGAAGAAGAGTACATTCGAAATATACTTACGACCTTCGTGTATGCGCTAGAGCAATTTAAACGACAATCATGGAATACACAGCTGGAGCAAATCGATTTAATCCTGCCTACTCAGCGTCAGCAGGCATTATTCGAGTGGAATAATACACGTTGTAATTATTCAGAGAAGGCACATATTGCCGCTTTATTGGAAAGACAAGTAGCGCTGACACCTGATAATATTGCCTGTGCCGATCGACATCGACAATTGACATATTGCCAGTTGAATCAACAAGCCAATCAGCTGGCAGTTGTATTATCATCGCGTGGGGTCAAGCATGGTACATATGTTGTATTGTGTTTAGATCGCAGTGTCGAATTGTTAATTAGCATTTGGGCGATCCTCAAATTGGGTGCTGTCTATTTGCCTGTTGATCCTGCATTTCCCGATGAGCGCCTCGATTACATTCTTCAGGATAGTCAGGCTAACGTGATTATTTGTCATCAGGCATATCGACACCGGTTAATAAACGAAAGACGGCGAGTCATAGTGCTAGATGATGAATCGCTGCGCAATGAGCTTAGTCAGCTGAATGATAAAAATGTGAGACGTCAGATATCACCAAACGATCTGGCTTATATCATTTATACCTCTGGGACTACAGGGCAACCTAAAGGTGTGATGTGCACACACAGCGGTTTGATAAACCGTATTCAATGGATGAATAAATCCTATCCACTGACGGAAACCGATCGGGTATTACAAAAAACACCGTATATTTTCGACGTCTCTGTATGGGAACTGATTTGGGCTTCTTTTTACGGTGCTAATATCATTTTTGCTGATCCGGATGGGCACAAGGATGCAAACTATCTGATAGATTTGATCGAACGCGAAACTATCACCGTATTACATTTTGTACCGTCAATGTTAGCGGCTTTTACGGAGACGTTACAGGGGATTCAACGTGAGCGAAATATTTGTTTATCCAGCTTACGCTATGTATTCTGCAGTGGTGAAGAACTCAAATTGTCCCAGGTCAAAGGAATCAAGCGATGTTTACCCCATATCGCCTTACATAATCTCTATGGTCCGACTGAAGCTTCCATCGATGTGCTGTATTTCGACTGTAATGATCCAGATATAGATAATGTCCTGATCGGGCGGCCAATCGATAATATGAAGGTTTTGGTCTTGGACAAAAGACAGAGATTATTGCCACCTGGTGCTATAGGCGAGCTCTATCTTTCAGGAGTAGGACTGGCTAGAGGCTATTTGAATAAAGCATCGCTGACGGCGGAAAAATTTATCGCTAATCCATTCTGTAACGAATGGGATGAAGGGACAGATGATTATGCCTATTTATATAAAACGGGCGATCTGGTTTATCAGCGGAATGATGGACAAATTGTTTATGTTGGCCGTAATGATTTTCAGGTAAAAATACGCGGATATCGCATTGAATTAGGTGAAATCGTCCAGCGCCTCGAAGCATTTGACACAGTGAACCAGGCAGTAGTACTAGTCTATCAACAACCCCATCCTCGACTTATAGCCTATTACACAGCACAATCGCCATTGCCAGAAGGATCTCTTCAACTATTTTTGTCCACTACATTGCCTGAGTATATGATACCAGAGAATTTTATCTGGATAGAAAAATGGCCTGTTACGATAAATGGCAAATTGGATCGTCGTGCCCTTCCTGAACCGTCCCAACTGTCCATACAAGAATGTGTTACACCACAGTCAAAGACAGAAGCGCAGATCGCGGCCATTGTTGCGGAAATGATGGGAATTGATAAAGCACTTTTCAGCTGTGAGGCTAACCTTTATCAATTAGGACTAGATAGCATCATGGCGATTAAGCTGGTGAGTAAATTGCGCCAGTTCATGGGTATTTCGATCAGGGTGAAAGACGTATTCGCCTGTAAAACTGTGCGCTCACTCTATCAGCGCCTCTCTCAGTGTAACGAGCAGGTAATGATTAAAAGTAAGCAAGAGCAAGGCATATTGGTTGGTGAATTTCCATTATTGCCAATTCAAAACTGGTTTTTCGACTGCGCATTTCCCTATCCGAACCATTGGAACCAGGCGTTTATGATAGATGTTCCGGCACTGAATATTGATCGCTTGCGCAAGGCACTATACACAGTAGTTCAACATCATGATGCACTACGTCTGACATTTACGACTAATAATTCGTCATCTCATTGGCGCCAATTTTATCAGCCGATAACTGAGGCTGACAATATCGAGCTGCTGTATCATCATATCGATCATTCGGTACCGCAATCGCAAGAGACGTTGTCTGCCCTATTGACTAAATGGCAAAGTGATATCGATCTAACTCGTGGGCCACTTTATCGTTTTGGTTATATAACCGGGGTTGATAATGGTCGAGCACGCATTTTCTGTGCGTGTCATCATTTGGTAATCGATAGCGTCAGTTGGGGTATTTTGGCCCATGATCTGGCTAATGCCTACTATGGTAAAAATCTTGGAGATAAAGGAACGAGTTATCGGCAATGGGCAGAACACTTCGAGCACTATTGTACTGAGCACGCAGAGGAGGCATCTTACTGGCAAGAAATAATGACAAATTATCGTCATATTACGTTACCTGAGGCACGTGGTACCGCGATGGCATATAACCGCTGCACATTGTCGATCAAAGTAACGCAGGCGCTGCAAACGGAGGGAATGCGCGCTTTTAATGCCAAAATCGACGAATGTTTGTTGGCCTGTGCAGGCGTTATACTTACTCAATATTTTAATGGGAAGCTGACGCATGTGACCGTTGAAGGGCACGGACGTGAAGATATAAATGGTGCGCTGGATGTTCATCGTTGCATTGGATGGTTTACGTCACTTTATCCTTGTATACTCTCATCCGACGCCAATCCGGTAACGCAGTTACAAGCGGTTAAAGCACAACTACGAGGTACCCCTCATCAAGGTGTTGGATTTGGTGCTTTTGCCCGTAAATTAGAGTTGCCATTGCCTAACGTATGTTTCAATTATCTGGGACAAGTGACCACTTCAGATGAAAAAGATTGGACACTTGTTATGTCGCCAATCGGTGAAACACGCCATCCTGATAATGGTTTGCCTTTCGGTATTACGCTCTTTAGCTACATCGAGCAAGGCCAGTTGCAACTCGAAGTGGTCAGTGGTCTGCCTAGAGAGCAAAATCAACAATTACTAGAGGCCTGGACGTCGTCTATCAACACGTTAATAACGTGCTGTAAGGAACAGGTAAGAACGCAATACGGTCCCGGAGATTTTATCAATGTTGCGGATGAACGCGATTTACAGCATCTTCCGCTTCAAGGAAGTAAGGAAAACGGCAATAGCTTCGCTATGACCGAGATTCAAAAAGCCTATCTGATTGGACGTTTTGAAAACTATGAGATCGGCAACGTTGCCAATCATATCTACAATGAGTTTGTTTTTCCGCATCTTGATGATAAGCGCCTAGAATGGGCGATTAACCAATTAATTGCTCTCTGTCCAGTACTGAGAACGCTGTATGACGTAGAAAATATGACTCAGCATTTTATCTCGATATCACAAGCTGGCCAGTATTTACTAAGGGTAAATGATCTGCGACTCGACGATGAAACTGCTGCATTGATAAGTGTGCGTGAGCGCCTATCACATCAGATCTATCAGGTCGATCGTTTTCCCTTATTTACTTTTGAGATCAGCCGACTACGTGATCGCGATGTGTTACATATCAGCCTTGATCTAATTTTATTAGATGTACAAAGCCGTTTGATACTGTATCAATTGCTTAACGCACTTTATCGAGGCAATACTTTGCCGCGGTTAACGACAGTGACTTTTAAAGATTACCAAGATCATCTGGTTCATCTGAAAGTTTCCCGCTGGTATCAACGAGATCGTGCTTATTGGCAGGATAAACTAGCTGACATGCCTTTACGGCCGAATTTACCGCTCAAGGTACCGTCGACTACAGTTGAACGCCCACACTTCGCAGAGCATACATTATATGTAGATAAACAACGTTGGCAAGCTTTTAAACGCCAGGTCCAGCATTATCAGGTTTCATACTCTTCAGTATTACTTAGTCTTTATGGCTATCTTATCGCACGATATTCTGGCAATAGCGAGTTTCTCATTACCATGACATTGTTTAATCGTTATGCGGTTTGTAAGGATGTGAATGACATTTTGGGCGATTTTACCTCGACAAATCTATTCCACTTTCGTGATGCGGGTGAAGATCTATTCCGTACTATCGAAATGACACATAAACGTATGTGGGACGATATTCAGCATGCGCTATACAGTGGCTTAAATGTACAGCGCGATTTAGTAAAGCTGCGTGAGTTAGATCGCCATTCAGCAGTGTCGCCGTTAATCTTTACGGGTGTTATAGGGCAACAAACTAACGACTGGGATAAACATGCCTATCTAGAAGATAACGAGATGCGCGATCAGCGATATTGGTGTGCTCAAACTTCTCAGGCTTGGATCGACCTGCAAGCTATTGAAGTTGATGGCCGCTTTATGAGCAAATGGCTTTATGTTGAACAGTTGTTTGATGAAAAAACTATTGCGCATTTGAATTATACCTATTGTCGTTTGATAACACTGTTAGCGCAACAACCTTGGGAAACGCGTTTAGGATGCGAAAACTATTTACCTGACGCGCAAAGAGAAATGATGTATCAGGCAAATAGCATTTCTCAGCCTATCAGCGAAGCTACTCTGTTTAGTGCGTTCGATCTATTGGCAACGCAGACGCAATACCGGGATATGATAGCCGTATATGATGAAAAAGCAGCAATTGGCATAACTTATGGCCAATTAAAACAGGACAGTGACGCTTTGGCTATGTCAGGGGGAGGTTCATCTGCGCCACTAATTGCTATATTGGCAGAAAAAAGCTATGCGCAGATCTGTGCCTGCCTGGCCGTTATGAAGGCCGGTAAGGGCTATTTACCTTTGCATGTGGAATGGCCGACGAAGCGTATCGTGAATATTTTACAGCAGGCTGGTATAGAAGAAATCTGGTTGACTCGAGCGCAATCGGGGCGTGCGGATATCGGTACACTGCGTAAAGAAGGGTATCAAATTCTAATCATAGAAGATAGATTGGATGAAGTGATTACTTTACAACCGCTCTTTAGCTTACCACAAGTGAGTGCGGCTAATGTGGCCTATGTCATTTTCACTTCCGGATCCACTGGACAGCCAAAAGGGGTCACAATCGATCATCGTGGCGCAGTGAATACGCTACAAGCGGTAAATCAACGTCTAAGATTGACCTCAGAAGACGTCTTGTTCGCATTGTCTGAATTAAGCTTCGATCTTTCCGTCTATGATATTTTTGGCGCACTTAGCGTTGGTGCTGAAATCGTTTTACCAGCACAAGAGAATGTAAAAGATCCTGATCAGTGGTTACCACTGCTGGCTCAGCGTGGGGTCACTATCTGGAATAGTGTGCCACAGCTTGCCGGCTTGCTCGCTGATACTGTGACACGGCAAAGATACTCACTGCCGAAGTTGCGGGCATTTTTAATGAGTGGCGATTGGATCCCATTAAATTTACCGGAAATATTACGCGCACTTTGGCCAAATGCTGATTGTATTAGTCTAGGTGGGGCGACTGAGGGCAGTATTTGGTCTGTTTGGTTCCCGATAGAAACGATCGATCCGGCATGGCGTTCTATCCCTTATGGGACTGCGATGCCTAATCAAGCACTGTATGTTTTAGATCCGAAGGGACAGATGTGCCCCGTTGGCGTGACTGGCGAGCTCTATCTTGGTGGAATAGGCGTTGCATTAAATTATTGGCGAAATCCACAACTTACTGAAGAGCGATTTATTTTGCATCCGTCACACGGGCGCCTATACAAAACTGGCGATTTAGGGCGTTGGCATGCAGAAGGTTACGTTGAATTCTTGGGACGTAATGACTTTCAGATTAAACTACGAGGGCATCGCATTGAACTTGGCGAAATTGAAAACCGACTTCTACAATGTAGTGAAATTCATCAAGCTGTAGCACTAGTAATGGCATTGCCCACGCCAATGCTAGTGGCGTATTATGTTGGTGATGCGAACACCGATGAGAAAATAATCCGTTCGCGACTAGCCGAGCAATTGCCGGACTATATGATACCCTCACATTTTATCGCTTTGGACGCATTGCCACTGACGAGCAATGGCAAACTTGACCGCAACTCATTGCCGCTACCAACTAACAAAGAACAAGTAGCTTATTGCTCACCACGCGACGACTATGAATATCAACTGTGTCGGCTTTGGAGTGAGATCTTGCAAATACCAGCAGATGAACTCAGTACTCAAGCTGATTTGTTCCAGTTGGGTATTGACAGTATCGCTAGCATTCAAATGGCAGGTCGATTAAGACGAGAATTACAAATGGATGTCACATTAAAGGAGTTGCTGGCTTATCGTACTATCGCATCATTCTATGACAATATACTTGCTCGTCAACCTGTTGATAAGATTCAGGCTATTCAGCAAGAAACCGGACCCTTAAGTGGCGAGGTTCCGCTATTACCTATTCAGCAATGGTTTTTAGATCATGATCTGCCGCATAAGCAGCAATGGAACCAATATGGGCTATTGATAGCACCTGAATTAACATTGCCCCATCTAAAAAGCTTGCTGCCGAACCTTATAGCACAACATGATGCATTTAACCTACGCTTTGAAAAAGATGCTCTAGGAAAATGGCATCAATACTACCAACCACAGGCTACACTTCCACCATGCTATGCTTTAAATATTCGTACACTACCGTTTTCTGAAGATCACCCAGATTTCGGTACTGTATTATTGCAATATTTTGCTGATTGGCAGCAGGTATTCGATATAGAAACAGGCCCGTTGGCCACGTTTGCTGTTCTTGATGGCTACGCAGACGGTAATACCAGGCTGTTTATTGCTTGCCATCACCTAATTGTCGATACGATCAGTCTTCAGGTAATCATTGATGATTTACGACGTTTAAGTCAAGGGGAAACGCTACCGGAGAAAGTTAGTAGTTACCGTCAATGGGTGAACCACCTGCAGCAAAGAGTGCAAATGAGATTACCTGAACGTGAAGCGTGGCTGGAGCAATTACCAAGAAGTGAAGTTTATGCATTGCAAGCATTAGGTGGACTCGAAACAACACAGCACACCCAGGTATGGGGAGAACGACAATCGCGTCGCTTAATACAGTATCTCGCCATGTTTGACATGCAACCTAATGATATGATCACCTGGGCGGTTAGTCGTATATTGCATGACTTGACTGGACAACGTACCTTTAGTCTATGGTTTGAAGGTCATGGAAGGCAGTCAGATGAAAAAACATTAGATATATCAAGAACAATGGGCTGGTTTACCTGTCGTTATCCGGTACGTTTGAGTTATCAAAGCGATGCCAAAGAACATTTACTCACGGTAAAAAATAACTTAAGACGTTGGTCGCAGCGCGCGGAATATTTTGCAAGCCTATGCGGTTTACCTATAGTAAGAGAGGACGGTATCAGCATTAATTATTTAGGTAAAATGGAGGCTGCTGGAGACTGGAAGCTAGATCATCGTTTTGTGGGACTGCATCGCCATGCTTCTCAGGGAGGAATGCACCTGATTGATATCGTTGTATTGAACGTTGGTGATTGTCTTGAATTGCGTGTTGAAAGCCGGCTTCAGAAATATAATGCGGCTTGGTTGGTGCAGCGGCTTCTCCGCGAACTAGAAGATGGCATGACGGAAATAAATTGGCCATCCTGGCGTTGGTTAACTGAATCAGACGTTAATTTCACTTTCACTCAATCGCATTTGAATCGGTTGCAACATGCGCAAGCAGTTGATGCAATCTTTATGGCTAATAGCCTTCAACAAGGGATGTTATACCATTCTCTGGCATTTGGTGACGCCGATCAGGTGTATCGTGTGGCTACGCGCTGGGATTATCATTGTGCGATCGAACCCGAAACGTTCAAAAGCGCGTGGCAATGGTTACAACAACAATTCGCTTGTTTGCGACTACGGTTCGATTGGTGCGGTGAAATCGTGCAGATTATAGATCATGAAGGGCACTTTTTTTGGCATTTTTATGATATTAGTCACTTGTCCCCTGAAGAACAAGCGCACGCGTTGGATGCCATGCAGGAAAGTGAGCAGCAAGTGGGTTTCGATTTGCAACAAAGTGGTTTATTCCGTGTCTGTCTGGTTAAATTGGAGAATGCGCATTTCGCTTGCTTGTTCTGTGTCCATCATGCCATCCTCGATGGTTGGAGCAGTCCGCTGCTGATGGAAAGGCTACATGAAGCTTACTTGACATTATTACGTGGAGATAAGCCACCCAACCAGCTAGATCCTTTTATTTCTATTCAGCGTTATATTCAGCAGAATCGTGACAGAGATACAGATTTTTGGCTTGAATACTTAAAATCGGTCGACATATCCCCCGATTTGAGCGGATGGAGACGTCAGGATACTGAGATATCAGCGATATCAGCTATCAATAGCGTTTCTATTGCGGGAACTTGCTGTTGTGAGCTAAGTGCTGAAGATCGCCAGTATGCGCTTGAGGTTGCCCAACATCAAGGTATAACGCTGAATGCTCTGTTGCAATATGCTTGGCATAAGGTATTAGCTATCTATTCTGGCGCTACGGTGACGATAGTAGGTACTGTTGTGGCAGGTAGGATGCTGCCGTTAAATGGTATCGAAAATACATTAGGTATGTTTCTCAACACGTTACCGTTAAAAGTGACGCATCAGCATGATTTGCCTATGCTTGAACAAGCATATCGACTACAACAAGATATCAATGAAGCTAATACGCGGTGCCTAGTCGATCTGGCTCGTCTACAGCCAACTGGCCAACGGTTGTTTGATTCATTATTTATCTATGAAAATTATCCACAACCTGATAAAGATCGATACCATGAGTTACAATACCGATTAATTAATCACAGGGAGCAGCGTGATTATCCATTAGTTGTCACGGTGGAAGAGGATCCAGAAACGCTCCTGATTAAGTTGGATTATGCCGCAGAGTATTTTGATGCGACGATGATACAGCAAGCAATGGTATTATTAAAAAAGATTATCAGTCATATGGCGAAAGACGAGAGAGCGGAAACGATAGCAATAGCTCCGGTTTACTGTGAACCTGAGCAGTCATTGACGCTATCTACGCCAGGAAATGCCGTTACTTTACCGCAGGTGTTGGCCTACTATGCGTGTAATCGACCTGACTCTTTGGTACTGTGTGATGGCGATCGTTGCTGGAGTTATGCCCAACTTAATATAGAAGTGACGCAACTTGCTAATCTTATTGCTAGCCGTATTAAAAGCGTGTCGCACGGACCTATTGCTTTGCGATTACACAACAAAGCTCTAACAATCATGGCGTTATTAGCGATAGGGCGACTGGGAGTGGCTTATGTACCATTGGATAAAGACTATCCGCAACAGCGTATCGATTTCATTTTGCGGGACAGCCAGGCGATAGCCATATTGACAATGTTTAATGAGGAAGAGGTAGCATATAGTATCCCTTCTATTTCGTTGTTTGGCCCAGAGGGTGAAGCACTATGGTACGAACAAGCCAAAATACCGACGTTTGAGCCTACGGCAGAAAAGACTGCCTATATTCTTTATACTTCTGGCACAACGGGTAAACCCAAGGGGGTAAGTGTCGGACACGGCACATTACTCGCCACCTTACTTGGTTTTTGGCAGCAACATTTCCAAGGTAGAGAAGGCCTGAAAACCTATAGTATGACTAACCCTGTTTTCGATATTTTCGGTCTTGAATACGGTTTGCCATTATTAAGTGGTGGATGCGTTTTTGCAGGAACGCACCATGTCGCAGTGTTGGATTGCCATAAGTTCGATTTTATTCAGTCGACGCCAAGCATGTTGGAAATTCTTCTACCAGTATTGCAAGCGGGGGAAGAATGTTTGCTTCTTGTCGGTGGTGAAAAACTTGAGCCACATTTAGCGCAAAGAGCCTTGATTATCTTCACTGCGCTCGTCAATGTCTATGGTCCAACAGAAACCTGTATTTGGTCAACAAGTAAATATTATTGTCGTGCAATGACAGATCGCGACTTAACGATAGGTCGTCCGCTACCAGGCGAACGTTGTCTGGTGTTGGATCCAGCAGGTGCTCCTTTGCCAGTCGGTGCCGTAGGTGAACTATATATTGGTGGCAATGGTGTTGCTGAGGGTTATTACAACCAACCTGAGCTTACCGCCTTACGTTTTGTTTCACTACCGTTCGCTGAGGGAATATGGTATCGCAGTGGCGATCTTGCACGCATTTTGCCAAACGGTGAAATCGCTTTTCTTGGGCGATTAGATCAACAGGTCAAACTACATGGTCATCGTATTGAGAAAGGAGAGATTGAGCAGGTTATTTTACAGCATGAATCTATTATGCAAGTTAGCGTACAAATTTGTCAACTAGCGGGGAATAAGAATGTTGGTCAAGTGTTGGTTGCCTATTATGTGGCACAAGGTGAAGTTGATGCTAGGCAGTTGAATGAGCATGTTAGTCGACAACTACCGGATTATATGGTACCGGCTCACTGGATAGCTTTATCTGCTTTGCCACTAAATGCTAATGGCAAATTAGATGTTCGAGCGTTGCCATCGATTGATGTTAGTGTATCGCCACGCACAGTACAAAAAGAAATTTCTACACCGTTAGTGGAGCAGTTACAGGCTATCTGGCAAGCATTGCTTGGTTGCGAAACAGTGGATATCAATACCTCATTCTTTGAATTAGGCGGAAACTCCATCATGTTGACTCGGCTTTATGGCTTGCTACCAGACCGAGTTCAGCAAAAAATCAGTCTCATAGATCTTTTCCGTTTACCGACTATTGCTAGCATTGCTGCGTATATCGACGATCATCGACCTCAAGAGGCGCCGGTACCAAAATCTGCATTGATAAATTTCCAGAACGATATTGCTATTGTGGGGATGGCAGGACGTTTCCCTGGGGCAAAAACGCTAACAGCATTTTGGCGGCGGCTATATAATGGAGAAGAATTTATTACGCATTACTCACGTGCGTCATTAGAGGCATCAGTAGCGCCAGAACTGCTGGATCATCCACATTATGTTCGAGCCCAGTGCATGCTTGACGATATCGATTGCTTTGATGCCGATTTCTTCAATTGTACGGCCCAGGAAGCATGTTTAATGGATCCACAACAACGGATTTTTCTAGAATGTGCTTGGCATGCTTTAGAAGATGCGAATTGCGATCCTCAGCGCTTTACTGGCAATATTGGTATCTATGCGACCATAGGAAACAATAACTATGAACGAGATGTTGTTTTACAAAATATGCCACAGGCTGATTTAATCGATCATTACCAATCAATGATTCATAATCACGCTCATTTCCTGGCAACAAAAACAGCATACAAGCTGAATTTAACTGGACCGGCGATGACGATCCAAACCGCCTGTTCATCCTCATTAGTTGCTGTTCATCAGGCTTGTCGAGCATTACAGGCAGGAGATTGCCAGGTCGCATTAGCCGGTGGCATTTCTATTGGTCAATTAGCACGCAGCGGTTATATCTATCATCCAGGAATGATCTTTTCACCTGATGGACATTGTCGCCCATTTGATGCTCAGGCGTCGGGAACCATTGAAGGACAAGGGGTGGGTATTGTCGTGCTAAAACCCTTAGCGCAAGCGCAGGCAGAGGGTGATGTCATTTATGCCGTTATTAAAGGATCGGCGGTGAATAATGACGGGAGGGAAAAAATGGGATTCACAGCACCAAGTGAACGTCAGCAACAAGCGGTAATTTCACAGGCACAGGCTAATGCCGGCGTTATGCCTGCGGATATCTCTTATATTGAAGCGCATGGTACCGGTACTCCGTTGGGTGATCCTATTGAGATTGCAGGTTTGAAAGCGGCTTTTGCCGGACAGAGTACAAAACAAACCTGTGCAATAGGCTCAGTAAAAAGTAACCTGGGACATCTGGATGTTGCAGCAGGCATTGCCGGTTTAATTAAAACGACGTTGTGTCTGAAGCATCGAACATTAGTTCCTACATTGCATATGCAACGTGAGAATCCGGTGTTAAAAATGTCAGAAGGACCGTTTTATGTGAATATTGAAACCTGTGAATGGAAAAGTGATACAGGGCTTCGTACTGCTGGCGTAAGTGCTTTTGGCATTGGCGGCACTAATGCCCACGTTATTGTTCAACAGGCACCAAGTAGATCGACAGCCGATGCAGTGCCGGCTAAACGCAATATATTATGCGTATCTGCAGCGAATGAAGCCGCACTCAAACGGATGAGCGATGCTTTAGCTGATCATTTAGAAACACATCCTGATCATTTGGTAGACGCAGTTGGCTATACTTTGATGGCTCAGCGACATCGTTACGCATATCAACGGTTGGTATCAGGAGATTCTCGTGAGGATATCATTAAGCAATTGCGTAAGCAGGGAGATATTGTGCTACGACCCGAGATTGGAGCTCAAGTGGCATTTATGTTTCCTGGACAAGGATCACAATTTGTTGGTATGACTCAGGCGTTATACGAAGTCGAACCTCGATTCAGAGAAGAGGTGGATCGTTGTTTAGCTGTGATCGAGCCAATGATGAGTGATAAAATAACAAGGGAAGACGTGTTGGCGAACACGGAAAATGTACATTATACATCCATCACCCAAATAGCGCTATTTGTGTATGAATATGCGTTGGCGCAGTGGTATCGTTTCCTTGGTGTTGAGCCGGCGGTGATGATTGGGCATAGTTTGGGTGAATATGTTGCCGCATGTATTGCTGGTGTATTTTCATTAGAAGATGCACTTAAGCTGATAATTAAACGTGGTGCACTATTGGCCAACACCGCACCGGGAACGATGTTGGCAGTCAAACAATCAGCGGAAACGATAAGCGAACAAGCTGCTTTGTTAGGTGTAGATATCGCTGTTGTTAATGACGCAGGAAGCTGTGTCATTTCCGGTGCTGTATCGGCAATTGCCTCTTTGCAGGCAAGTTTAAGTACTCAGGGGGTGTCTTGCTATCCGGTTAAGGTTTCACACGCATTTCATTCGCGTTTATTGGATCCCGTGTTGGCAGAGTTTAAAGGCACACTACAAGAGATTACTTTCAACACACCATCGTTGCCGTTTATTTCTAATTTAACCGGTCAACTGGCAACAGCGGACCAGGTTTGTCAGCCCGAATATTGGATACAGCATTTACGACATACAGTGCAATATGATGACGGCTTGAGTACATTGCTTGAGCAATGCGCTAACAATAATTGGGTATTGCTGGAAGTAGGGCCGCGTCAAATATTGAGCACTTTGGCATTACGGCATCCGGCATTGGGGAATACGGCCGTTATCGTCTCTTCGCCACGTAATGCTATAGATGCAAAGCAGGTTACTCAGATGCTATGGCACTCCATTGGTGCACTGTATATGTCTGGGGTTGATATCAACCAGACTCGTTTCTGGCGGTGTACAAAGCAGGCATCTTTGTCTTTGCCTGCCTATCCTTTTGCATCTCAGCGGTATTGGTTTGGTGTGGTAAATTCACCTACTCATCTGCAGATAGTACAAACGGACGCTGTCGTCGGACATGAATCAGATATGCAACAACAGGTTGCGATGTTGTTTAAAGAGATTTTGGGTTATGAGACGGTCGATCTACAGCGTGGATTTTTTGAGCTAGGCGGTGATTCACTAAGTGCATTGCAATTGATCGGGCGCCTACAAAAACTGACGGGTGTACGGGTTGAGCTTATGACTATGGAGCAGCCGAGTGTCACGCAAATAGCGAAAGCGTTGGAGGACCATGCAGCAGGGCAATACCAAAGTGAAAACTGTTTGGTAAAACTGTGTAACGGTGAAGATAAGAACCAATTACCCCTTGTATTGATCCATCCTATTGGTGGTGATATCTATTTTTACCGAGAGTTGGCTCAACGTTTAGGGAGTCGTAGAACGATTTATGCCATACGCTCGCCACTACTTAATGATGCGGATACTTTTGCTTTTGAGAGTATCGAGCAGCTTGCAGGTGAGTATTTAGCTTTGCTGAAACCACATCTTGAGCGAAGTGAGTGTTGTCTGGCAGGTTCTTCATTCGGGGGTATTATCGCGTTTGAAATGGCACGACAATACCAAGAAAGGAAACATGTATCTCTGCCAGTAGTAATGATTGATTCCCCTGGTCAGGGAAATCTGCCTGAGGCCATGACAGAAGAGCAAATTTTGGACTATCTTCTTTCATTTGGCCTAATATCATTGGATATTGATTGGGATGTATGGAAAACAATGAGCAATGTAGTAGATAAAATCAATTATTTATCTGAGATCACTAAAGGCACTGTAGCAGAAACAATTTTTTCCTCAACGTTCTTACCTCGTTATTTGCGTACCTGGCAACGGCATAATGTTATGATGCAGCATTATTTCCCGAATAAGTTGATAAGTGATGTATTGTTTTTCTCTCATCGTGAGATTATTGCAGATTTTCCTGAAAATCAAAGTAAATTTTGGTATCCGTGGGTACAGGGACGCTTTGAAGAACAGATAGTTCCGGGAAATCACTTGACGATGAACGCGGGAGAGGGCGCGGCAATGATGGCGAAAAAAATGACTTCATGGTTAGGGCAGTGGACACAGGCTTGATAGCATAGAGTATTTATTGTATTAGCGGATCAATAAGCGGGATAAAAACTATCCCGCTGAAGTTATGATAATATTAATTTTTTGATAATCCCACGTATATTTATTTTGATGCTGTAGGAAATATTACTTTTATAAAAGTAGAGGAAGCCGTATGTGGTTTGTGCAAATAAAAAGGAGTTACACTAGAAATGATGAGCATATTTTATTTTGTTTTCCTTATGCAGCCGGAAATGCTGAGATATTCGAACCATTTTCTCGCTATGTCAATAGCAATACGTCAGTGTATGCTATGCAACTCCCTGGCAATGGGCGCCGTTTTTCAGAAGCGTTAAGTAATGATGTCTGCAAAATTTTACATCAGGTTGAACAAGAAGCGGCGAGTCTTATGTCGGGAAAAACTTACTCATTTCTAGGTCATAGTAATGGTGGATTATTCGCCTTTGAATTGGCGAGTAGATTTATCGCTCAGAATAAACCACCAGTGCGAATTTTTATCGCGGCGGAAGCGCCACCTCATATTATGGATTTTAAAGATGACCCGATACATTCAGATGATAATGAAATGGTTAAGGTATTGCGTCGTTATGGTGGAACACGAGCAGATATTTTAGATAACGTTGATTTCAGAAGTTTATTTCTTCCTATTATACGTAACGAGCTGTCAATTAATTTTCATATGAAACGTGCATTAAAAGATAAAACAATCGATTATCCTTTGGTATTGATCCACGGCAGCTGTGATAATACTATTTCAAAGCAGGATATGGCAGCTTGGGCACGCTATACCAGCGCGCATATTATTCTACATACTGTGTCATCGGATCATTTTTTTATCAACCATAAGCCGAAAGATGTGGCAAATATCATCAATCAAATGCTGGCGTGAGTGAGGTCCATCCTGAATGGATTTATCCTATAAATAAAGTTTTGGATTTTCATTCATCTGACCTAGGATTATTATAAGTTAGTTGCAGTGATGCACATAACGCTACTTTTAATGAAGATTACCAATAAACGTTAATTGAGTATATTTATGCAATTATTACTGGCGTACTCATTAAAGTTAGCAAAATAGATTCTTTAGATAATTTTTAAAATGGCTGTAGCTATGATAAGACACTATTCTGGAATAGCTAATGCATTAAAAAAGTTTTCTCATTTAATTTAGTAATCTTTATAAAGTTAACTCACTCTTCATACATATAATATTTATCTTTCTATGTCAGTTCGTTTTCTCTACAATTTTCTGATTAACTTTATTTTATAGCTTTACTTTTTTCAATATTATTATATAACGAGTGATAATAAATATAATACTTTATTTTTTAGGCAGATAAAAAAAGAAGAAAATAGAAAGGATAAACCAAACTAAAATATATAATATACTTTCATTAAAATGTATGAAAAGAATCCATATATAATCAATGAAAATTAAGATTATCCATTAGAAGAATATCTCTAATATGATAAAAATTACTATCCAAAAGTAAAATTATTTTAATTAATCTAGTTATTTTTTATTTAAATAAATTTGCTATAAAATAATTAGTAAAAGTATAAGGTTATTTTATCTGACATAATTATAACAAAATTTATAAAAATTAATTAATGTTAAGTTAGATAGTTATACTTTCGATGAGAAAACATCAAGAATAATAATAATCTTTATAGTACCAATAGGATTATGACTCTATTAAAAGTATTTCCTATAGAAATTCCTCTAATAAATAAAATAATTGATGATATAGCAAAAAATGATCTTAGCTATATAAGTACGCATATCCATAAAAATTACCATACTTTATCAAAGAAATTTAAATCACATAGCAACGATAACTTATTTGTATTACTTTCCGATTTTAGACATATTTTATCCCTAACGTATTCATATAATTATCTATAACAAGCGCTATATTTTTTCTGCAGGGTAGAGCAATTGTAATATAGAAATACGGATGTAACCGATTAATAAATTTATAAAAAACCGGAGGTGTGATTTATTTAATGACTAAAACTAACCTGCAGTTTTTTTACGTAATCGTGTTTTTCCCACCCACAAAGGAAGAGCCTCATTCTTAAAACACCGTTTTATATTAATTGTATCGTTTGATAGCTATTTTTATGATTATATTGATATTATTCTAAATAAATTTTCTCAGAACACATGGAATCGCCAGTTAATGTCTTATCACTTGCACGCTTTCGCACTAAACTTATGTCTAATAGAATACGCTCCTTAAGTTATTTTCATTTTAATCGAACATTACAAAAAAACTTGCGGATAACCAGCAAAGATTAATCGTAATATTTTACTTAAAATGCTAGTTAAAATAATACAGTGCGGACTTATCTTTTGAACAAGTAAATTGTTTTAATATCAATGGAAGTATAAGGTATTAACGAGAGTTTGCATTACAAATGACTACATCTTGATAAGACTTAATTAGATTTTATGCCTTATTAGACTTGCGAAGAAAGCGTTAAGAATAAAAATGGTGCCCGGACTCGGAATCGAACCAAGGACACGGGGATTTTCAATCCCCTGCTCTACCGACTGAGCTATCCGGGCAATGGCCTAGTATTAAAGCTGAACTATTCGATGTCGTCAATCACTTTTTTAGTGAATGATTAAAATAGTGACATTGTTGATCATTAAATATACATTTAATATATTACTGGAAGCCGTGCTTAGAATAAACTCATTGCAATATTATAGTTAAGTATGCCTTTCCTAACTAAAGACATCTTGTTTACGCTTTTTATTTATTACACGTCAATTATACTAAACTGAGTAAATAAGGAAATGGTTATTAGGTTAGATGAAATAATATCGTTTTAATAATAAATAGATTTTTCTAAATAAAAAGAAAATCGTTTTTAGCTTATAATAATGATAATTGTTGTAACTATTTTATATTATAGATTATTAGCATAATTATAATTGACTTATACAATAACATTTTTTGTGCTATATGATTTTAATAAAAATTTATTAACTATAGATTATCTTTTTATTAAAGATATATTGCGTAATATTTTTTAAGCGTATTTTTCATTCATCTATGATAAGAACTCATTTTTAATGACCTAATAAAATTTTTTCAGAATATTATTATCTATAATATGACAATATGTTTAATATAATTATTTTTCTTATGTCATAAAAAAGAATTAATTTTTTATGACAATTCCGCATTGTTAAAATGCAATTATCTACATGGAGAGTATGACTACATGTTAATGAGGATAATTAAAGTAAGTTGTACAATTACTATTATATTTATGGTGCTAAATGCTTTTTCTGCAATTACATTAACAGATGAAACATCTATTGATTTTATTTTACATGAACTAACGCCGGCAGAAAAAGCTAAATTAGTTGTTGGTTCTGGGGTAAATAATGCTGTATTAGTACAAGGTGGTGCGGGTGCTACTTCAGCTATACCACGTTTAGGTATTCCACAGATCGTTATGGCTGATGGCCCAGCGGGTGTCAAGCTTGGTGGTGAACCTATAAATGTTATACCACGTTATGCTACAGCTTTTCCAATTCCTACAGCACTAGCTGCCAGTTGGAATGAAAATTTAATTTTTCAAGTTGCTTCTGTGATGGGCGATGAAGCAAAAAGTTACGGTATTGATCTCCTATTAGCACCGGTACTTAATATTCAACGAGATCCACGTAATGGTCGTAATTTTCAATCTTTTTCCGAAGATCCCTACTTATCAGGAAAATTAAGTGCTGCTTTTGTTAATGGTATTCAGTCCCGTGGTGTAGGGGCAACTTTAAAGCATTTTGTTGCTTATAATCAACAAACGTACCGTTACTCTATTGATCAACAAATTGATGAACGCGCATTACGTGAGATTTATTTAGCCGGTTTTGAATATGCTGTAAAAAAGAGTAAGCCTTGGGCTGTTATGAGTGCTTATCCTTCGATAAATGGTACGCTTGTTTCGCAGAATAGCCGCTTTCTTAAAACAATTTTACGCGAGGAGTGGGGATACACTGGCGTGGTGATGTCATCGTGGTATGGTATTAATGATCCACTAAAAGCATTGCCCGCGGGAAATGATCTGATCATGCCAGGTGATCCGTTTAAGAAAAATCAGCATCGATCAATAGAAAAAAGTATTTTAGATGGATTAGAACAGGGATTTTTACAAGAAAAGCATATTGATGAAAATATTAGAGCTATTCTTGGTATGGTAATAAAAACGCCTATTTTCAAAGGTAACCAGCCAGAAGGTAATCCACCGCTAGATAAGCATATCAGATATGCACATAATGCTGCGGTTGAAAGTATGGTATTGTTAAAAAATAATTATCAAACGCTTCCTATCCTCATGAATAATAAAATTGCATTATTTGGTCATAATATTCAGCATATTTATATTGGGGGGGATGGTAGTACTAAAGTAAATATTAAGCCTGGTCGAGAAAGTCATTTGATTGAGAATATGGCTAAAGTAGGGTATAGGTTAATTAGTCAGGTTAATGATGTCCCGCTGCAAGAAGGAATTTCATCACATAATATTATTGATGCAGCTAATCAGTCAGATATCGCGATCATTTCTATTGGTCGCAATTCATCAGAAGAGGTGGACCGATATTCGATGGAGTTGACACCACAAGAATTGCAACTTATTAAAAATGTGTCTGGCATTTATCATGCGCAAAATAAAAAGGTGATCGTCTTATTAAATATTGGTACGCCAATTGAAATGGTAACTTGGGATATGTATGCCGATGCAATACTTTTGTTATGGCAGCCAGGTCAAGAAGCTGGAAGTGCTTTAGCCGATATTTTATCTGGTAAAGAAAGCCCTTCAGGTAAATTACCAATGACATTTCCGAAATATTATCGGGATGTCCCTTCTTACGGAAACTTTCCTGGCTATAGCAATAAAGTGAATTATGGTGAAGGAATTTATGTTGGTTACCGTTTTTATGATAGTAAATATATCCAACCAATGTATCCATTTGGGCATGGTTTATCTTATAGTACATTTACTTATTCAAATACTCGATTAAGCCAACCTATATTTAATCTTGATAAAGATGAAAGTATTTCTATCTATGTTGATGTTCAAAATAATGGTTCTATAACAGCTAAAGAAATTATTCAACTTTATGTTCATGATAAAGCCTCTAGAATTGACAGGCCTTTACAAGAGCTTAAAGGATTTAAAAAAATAGAATTAATGCCCAATGAGAAACAGACTATTTCATTTAATATTGATAAAAGCGCCTTATCTTTTTTTGATGTAACGTTGGATCGCTGGATTGTCGAACCTGGGCGTTTTACACTTCGTATTGGTAGTTCATCACGTGATATTCGTCATGAAATTGAATTCAAAGCGATTAGTGAAAAAGCCCCAGCCATTACATTAAAAACATGCTGGACGGATATTCAACAATACAGTAAAGCTGCCATGATTGTTGCCAAATATATTGGTACTGACGAGGTGAATAGTGGGATAGAAGGTGAATTAACATTAAGTGATAAAATGGACATATATTTTTCGCGTCAACCTACTTTAAAAGATAATAAAGTCGTGCAACACGAGTTGCTGCATAAATTATTAAGTGAATTGAATGATCTTTAAGAAATAAATATTGCAAAATAGGCATGACCTCATGATCAAGCGTAATCGATAATGATCTTTTTTATGGTGATAGTTTATGTTTTAACTGTCTGTTGATAATTCATTACGGTAAAATCGTAATAAATAATATTGCCCCCAATAAGGAGGCAAATTTTTCAATAGACAACTAGCGATATTGACTTTTACGATAAACGCTATCAACTTTATATAAATAGCGGCGAGCTTCTGAAGAGGGATGATTATTGATCAATTTTTTGTAGAGTTGCTCGGGTGTCAATTGATTGATCAGTTGCATAGCTTTAGTTCTATCATCAGAAAAGACACGTAATACGCTACCAGCACCGGCATTATAAGCGGTGATTGTTGCATAATGTTTTAATTTAGGATGATTGATATCAGCAAGATAATGTGTTTGCAGCAGTGCTAAATAGGCCGTACCTGTATCAATATTATTTGCTGGATCAAATAAATAATTTCGGCTAGGTTGACCAGAGCGTCCTTGCATAGCAAAAACATCACGTCCAGCCGTATGACTGACAACTTGCATTAAGCCCAACGCGTCAGCATGACTGACTGCATAAGGATTAAAACTGGATTCAATTTCCATAATCGCCAGAATTAGACGTTCATCTACATTATATTTTTTCGCTGCTTTACGGATATACGGCAAATATTTATGTGCACGTTTATCAACATGATTTGCAACGAGCTGAATATTCACCCCCCAAATCGTCTTTAATCCTGATTGGCGTTTTTGTAGATGTGTTTCTAAAAGGTAATCGGCAAAGCGTGCAGCTCGCCATTCCCATCGAATAGGCTGATTGTCCTGATCGACAACTTGGCCAAATAAAAAAGGCTCTTGGCTAATGAATATATCATTGCGTGCTGAATAAAGATCCACTGAGCCCGGATCATCACCCATTAATAATGTTGAAATTATTGTTTGGCGTAAATGTTGTCGTGTATCTACTTGCTCTATTGTTTCAACTGTAATGGTACCATTATCAAAATTAATATGACTACGTGTTTTATAGTTGTCAGTATACTTTACATAATCTTTTGTTCCTGCAATGAGCACTTCCTGGCGACCCCAGATAGTTTCGATATTATTAGCAAACTGACCAATCAAAATATCAAAAGCATTAACATCTTTTTCTATAACAATTGGCGGAGATTTTTGTTTTGGTGTATTTGTACAGGCCGTTAATATCAGAGAAACTGCAAGTAATAGTAAGAATCTTTTCATTATACTGTATGAACTTCCAACATAACTAATAATTATTTATTTGTTTTGGGGAACGTAGCCTTCAATATGAACGTCTTTACCTTCAAAAAGAAATTTAAGCATTTCCTCTTCCAACAGTTGACGGTGTTGTACATCCATCATATTTAACTTGTGTTCATTAATTAGCATTGTTTGTTTATTCATCCATAATGACCATGCTTCTTTTGATATTTCATGATAAATCCGTTGTCCAATTTCGCCGGGATAAAGCTGAAAATCCAAACCTTCACTGTCTTTCTTTAAAAAATGGCAATAAATAATTCTACTCATAATCAACTCTCAATTGCATAACATTTAATTTATTATACCTTTTAATCAATAAAATGCTTAAGTTGTTTCAATAGATTCTTAACGGGGGCAGCTAATCCTATTGATGGTGGTGCATATAAATTGTACCAAAGGCCATTATTGGTTTCCGTTATTTTTATTGGTTTTTTCAGCATAAGCCGTATTGGTATAATATCTAAATGGAAATGACTAAATGTATGTCGAAATGCCGATAATTGTTGGTGGTTTGCAGTAATATTATAGTTATTTAACCATTGTGAAAGTAAGGCTTCATTATCCACTTGTGGAAAACAAAATAAACCACCCCAAAGACCAGAGGTTGGACGTTGCTGTAGCCAGACAGTTTCATTGTATTGTAATAAGATAAACCACGTTGTTTTTTCAGGTAATCTCTTTTTAGGTTTTTTACCAGGATAGTCAGACCAATTGTTTTTGCTATAAGCAAGACATAATTTATTTAGAGGACATAAGTCACATTTAGGTTTAGTGCGAGTACAAATCAATGCACCAATATCCATCATAGCTTGATTAAATTGTGCGACCTCTTGCTCAGGCGTGACGTGTTGGCTTAATTGCCATAGCTGATCTTCCACCTGTTTTTTCCCAGGCCAGCCCGCAATATTATAACAACGTGCTAAAACCCGTTTAACATTACCATCAAGAATGGGATAAGGTTGGTTAAGTGATAACGATAAAATAGCACCGGCGGTGGAACGCCCAATACCTGGTAATGCGTTAATATGACTAAATGTTGTTGGGAACTGTCCATCAAACTGGCTGGCTATTTGTTTTGCAGCACTATGTAAGTTACGGGCTCTGGCATAATATCCCAACCCAGTCCAAAGATGTAAAACATCATCTAATGATCCATTCGCGAGATCAGTAATTGTAGGAAAGCGTTGTATAAAACGTTGAAAATAAGGAATAACTGTAGCAACTTGTGTTTGTTGTAACATGACTTCAGAAAGCCAAACATGATAAGGTGTTTTTTCTTTTTGCCAAGGAAGATCTTTTCGACCGTATTGATGATACCAGACAAGTACCATCTGAGAAAATTGTTTATATGATGTCATCGTTAATAATAAGCCAAGGTAACTAAAAGATAAGCAATATTCGTTTGTTTATCTATTGATAAGATTATTTTCTATAAGTATTGCTATACATAAAAAGTGTGATAGATCCCATCATATTGTTCAATTTATGTAAACTTAAACTTGCTCAACACATATTTCTTTACATAATACGTAGTTTACCTTATGGGATGTATACTTATGATACGAATGCTAGGTATTAAGCGAATTTAGTAATAAAAATTCGTGAGTTAGTGTTAAACTAACTTTTTAATAAAATAATCTACATAATTCCGGAAAATGTTCAGGTAGCGCTAACAATGACCAAAAAAAGTGTAATAACCGTAGAATTTGACGAGCAAGGTAAAGCTTTACGTAGTATTCGTAGTTTTGTAAGGCGTCAGGGGCGCTTAACTAAAGGCCAGCAAATGGCCATGGAAAATTATTGGCCACAAATGGGCGTAGAGTTTTCTAATGATTTTATTGATTTTGAAAAGCTATTTGGTCGCTCTTCCGCGGTTGTCTTAGAGATTGGGTTTGGTATGGGAGCCTCTTTAGTTGAGATGGCTACACATTACCCAGAGAATGATTATTTCGGAATCGAAGTGCATTTACCGGGCGTTGGTGCCTGTTTAGCGCAAGCACATGAAAATAATTGCCCTAATTTACGTGTTATGTGCCATGATGCGGTCGAAGTCTTAGAGCACATGATCCCTGATGAAAGCCTTGATCGTGTACAGCTCTTTTTCCCTGATCCTTGGCATAAAGCACGACATCATAAACGCCGTATTGTTCAAGTCCCTTTTGCCCAGTTGATTCAGCAAAAATTGAAAACAGGGGGAATTTTTCATATGGCTACTGACTGGCAAAATTATGCTGAACATATGCTAGCAATAATGGATTCTATTGATGGTTATCGTAATTTAGCAGCAAATAATTTTTATGTCGAACGACCAGCGTTCCGACCTCTTACTAAATTTGAACAGCGAGGGCATCGGCTCGGGCATGGTGTTTGGGATTTAATGTTTGAAAAAATAGAGAAATAGGCTAGTTAATAGCCTATTTCATATCATAATTATTATGATATTCATGTGTTAAAGAAATAATTCAAGCAATGAATTTAAAAATAATTTACCTTTGTTTGTAATTTGCCAATCTGTAGAGGTCTCCACAATATAGCCTTGCGAAATAGCCTGATCGAGAGCGGGTCGAATACTATCTTCATTTAGATTTGTTAAGTCGCTAAAGGCTTTTCGCGGGGTTGGCTCCAGTAAACGAAAGCGATTCATAAAGAATTCAAATGGACGTTCTTCTTTACTCACCCAATGTTGTTGATCTAAATAACGCCCAGCCATATACCCTTTAGGATGACGCGTTTTCATCATTCTAATGATACGTCTATCGGTAAGTGTTATTTTACTATGAGCACCACAACCTATTGCGAGATAGTCACCAAATCGCCAATAGTTAAGGTTATGTTGACATTGATAGCCTGGTTTTGCGTATGCAGATATTTCATATTGTTGATAACCTGCTGATCTGAGCAGTTCATCGCCTTCTTGATAGATTTCCCATAGTATATCTTCATCAGGTAATTTAGGGGGCTTTGATCCAAATAGTGTATTTGGTTCAATAGTTAGTTGATACCAGGATAGATGAGGTGGGGCTAAAGCAATAGCCTGCCTAAGATCTGCTAAGGCGTGAGATAATGTTTGCTCAGGTAAGCCGTGCATTAAATCGAGATTAAAACTTGCTAAGTTTAACTTGCTGCAAATAGCTGCAGCATATTTGGCTTGTTTTGCATCATGAATGCGACCAAGTTGTTGTAGCTTTTGATCATCAAAACTTTGGATACCAATAGAAATGCGCGTGATACCGGCTTGCTGGTATTGCTGAAAACGTGATGTCTCTACTGTACCAGGGTTAGCTTCCATGGTTATTTCAGCCTTTGGCGATAAATTGATTCGATCTTTTATCCCCTTTAATAACTGATATATAGCCGTAGCGCTAAATAAGCTAGGTGTTCCTCCGCCAATGAATAATGTTAATACTTGTCTGTCACCGATCAGTTGCTGATCTTGACTAAGATCATTTAGTAAATGTTGGATATAGTCATCTTGGGGTATTTCAGCTTTACGCGTATGTGAATTAAAATCGCAATAAGGGCATTTTTGTATACACCAAGGGATATGAATATATAAACTAAGAGGCGGTAGTTTAGGCATTGCTGAGTTTATCCAATAATTCTTTTACCGCACGACCTCGGTGTGATATGCGATTTTTTTCTTCGCGATCGAGCTCTGCAGCAGTACAATCCAATTCTGGAATATAAAATATCGGATCGTAACCGAATCCCCCTTTACCTGAAGGCGAAAAAGTAATTTCACCTGGCCAGCGACCATAACAGACTATTGGCGTCGGATCCTCCGCATGGCGGATATAGACGAGTGCGCAATAAAATTGTGCTTGTCGCTTTCCAGCAGGAACATCTTTTAAGGCATCAAGTAGCTTTAATACATTTTGCTCATCATTAGCCTGTTTACCGGCATAACGTGATGAATAAATTCCGGGAGCACCAGCAAGTATATCAACAGCTAAACCTGAATCATCTGCAATAGCCGGTAATCCACTACATTTAGCGGCATGACGTGCTTTTAAAAGCGCATTTTCAATAAATGTGAGTCCAGTTTCTTCAATACTATCAATAGTTAAATCACTTTGGGCCACCAGTGTTAAACCAAAATCACTCAGTAATTTGCCAAGCTCTTTTACTTTACCCTGATTGTTGGTGGCGAGAATAACTTTTTTCATGAAAAATCCTGTCTGCAATAAATTGAATCAACTATCTATAACATAATTACGAACAGATTTATAGTTATCGCTTAATAAACAGAGAGATAAATCTTTATAGAATAGGTGAATTTATGCCATGCTGGTGAACAATATTATAAATGTTTTGTTATTACGTATTTTAATAAAATTAGATAATTTAAGAAAATTGAAACGTCAAAGAGATAAGAATTAATCATGATCATCAACGTGATATCAATTAATAGCGAATAGGCTCCACTTTCATATTTATTTTAAATTGCGTGATAATAGGCGCATCATTTAACTCTCATAAATATAGGATATTAGTTCTAGAGGAATGAATTCGGGTTGGCAAATTCTAACTTGCTTATGCCGTCCTAGTTCACCTTTTTCAATATGAATTCGACTTTTGGCAACCTTAAACTGCTTAGATAAAAATTTTATTAAGTGACTATTGGCTTTACCGTCAACTGGGGGGGCAGTAATAGCTATTTTGACTTCATTATTATGCAAACCAACAATTTGATCTCGACTGGCTTTAGGTTGAATATAAAGCTTCATAATGAGATCTTGATTTTTTTTGATTAATGGATCTGTCATGTAATGGCCTATTACCTAAATAATAAAGCCAATAACCAGATAATTTTTTCTGGTTATTGGTTAAAACTATATATTAGCTTAGTCTAAATAGCGATCCAGGCTAAAATATCCATGGCTAAATAGTATAAAGCATACAAGATAAAGATAAATACCATAGGAGAGAAATCAAGCATACCAAATGAAGGTAAAATACGGCGTATAGGGGCGAGAAAAGGTTCTGTTAATTGGATCAACATATAATTGACAGGATTACGATTAGGGTTAATCCAACTCATAATAATCATTAAAAATAAGACCCACATAATAAGTGTACCTGCAATAATTAACATTTTAATGAATGCAATTAAGAGTAAGGGTAGTAGATTGGGTAAGGGTCTTGACATCAAATAAAATGTGAAGACGAGGCTTAAAAGCGAGCCTAGCCACGCTAATAAAACACTTGCAGTATCAATTGAACCTAAGGGCGGAATAATACGGCGTAATGGCTTTAATATAGGTTGTGTGAGCTTTACTACCGCTTGAGCAAGTGGATTATAAAAGTCAGTGCGCGCCCATTGCATCCAAACCCGTAAAATAAATAACCAAATAAATAAGTTAATAAATGACGAAAAAATAAACGAAATAAATTGCATGTTACTTCCTCAATATCTAGTGAATGCAATAGTAAATTTATTATGTCATCAGATTCTCATTATAATAAATTCAAAGTAATAAATGAGTTTTACGTCTAATAAAGTCGCTAAATCTGATCACTATGAGATAACGTATTTAAAATTGTTTTTCCATCTCTATTGCGCGTGCTATTGCAGCATCCATAGCTTGGGCCACCGTCTCGGAAAGATGATGTTGTTGAAAAATAGCAATTGCTTCCGCTGTTGTTCCACCTTTTGAGGTAACTTGTTCACGCAATGTACTGATTGGTAATGAAGGCTTATTGATGATGAGTTGCGCAGCACCAAGTGCAGTTTGCTCGATTAAACTGCGAGATGTATGTGGATCTAAGCCTAATTTTTCTGCATGTTGTTGCATTGCCTCCATAAATAGAAAAAAATAAGCGGGAGCGCTGCCGGCTACGGCAATGATGAGGTTAATCTCGTCTTCATTTTCGAGCCAGCATATTTTACCAACGGATTGCATTAGTTGTTGGCAATACTCTTTTTCTTCATTAGTTACTTGAGGTGCTGCATATAAGCCACTCATACCAAAACCTATAAGTGAAGGCGTATTAGGCATTACACGGATAATAGGAAGATTATTACCTAATAATTGGTAAAAACGTGTAATAGAAATACCTGCTGCAATTGAAATAATAAGTTTTCCGGTTAAGTCTACCTGTTGTAATTGTTGGCATACTTCAGCCATAATTTGCGGTTTTACTGCCAAAACAATCACTTCAGCTTGTTGTACCGCAGCGATATTATTTGCCGTTTGATTAATCTTAAGCTGTTTCTCCATTTGACAGCGATTTTTTTCAGAAGGAGCAGAAACAGTAATTAAATGTGCTGGATAACCCGTATTAACCATGCCATATATAATGGCCTGTGCCATATTACCTGCACCTACAAACGTAATTTTGCGATATTGCATATGTTCCCTTACTTTATTTTTACCCTGTTTTAGAGGATCATAGACTTAATGTCATTTGCCAGGGGTGATAAATTATTTAATTAATCTACTGTATTTAGAGATTAAATTCATTAAGATAAATAATAAGTCACTATTTCTACATCAAGAATAGTAGCGTTCACCGAAAATAGCTGTGCCAATTCTAACCAGATTACTGCCGGCAGTAATCGCTGCAGGCATATCATCACTCATCCCCATTGATAAAGTATCAATTCCATCAAAATGCGCTTTTAGCTGCTTATAAAGCGATGCAGCATGCGTAAAGGTGGCAAGTTGATTAGTGACATCTTTTTCAGGCGCGGGGATCACCATTAAACCGCGTAATTTTATTCTATCAAATTTATGTATTTTATAGGCTAGTTCTAATAATTCTGATGTCGATACTCCAGATTTAGTTTCTTCTTTACTAATATTTACTTGAATAAGTGCATTTAAAGGCGGTTTATCTATAGGGCGCTGTTCGTGCAATCGCCGAGCTAATTTTTCACGATCGATCGTATGGATCCAGTCAAAATGTTCAGCAACTAATTTGCTTTTATTGGATTGCAAAGGGCCAATAAAATGCCATTCGAGTTGATTGGCAAAAGGCGTTGCCGAAAAATGGATGATTTTATCAATACCTTCCTTTACATAATTCTCACCAAAGCGTCGTTGTCCTGCCTGTATAGCAAGTTCGATAAGGCTAACAGGTTTAGTTTTACTAACTGCAACTAGTGTAATTTCTTTTGGATCTCGACCGCAATGATTAGCGGAATTGACGATACGTTGGGTTACTTCGGCCAAATTTTGTTGGATAGTTGTGCACATAATTATTGGGGAGCTCAATATGAATTTCAGTCAATTAATTGACTCTAGTGTAAAACAAAATGCATCAGATCTGCATCTTTCTGTTGGTCATTTGCCTGTTTTCCGTGTTGACGGACAATTAATTTATTATGGCGATACATTAATTACATCAGATTGGTTCAGTAAACAAATTATATCAACGTTAACAGTTAAACAACAACAACAACTCATAGCATGTAAAGAATTTGACTATATTTTTACCTCTGAACAAGGCTATCGACTACGGGGAAACATTTTTTATCAACAGCAAGGATTATCTGTGGTTTATCGTTATATACCTTCGTCTATACCTTCATTAGCGGAGTTACATGCACCATTTATTCTACAAGAATTTGCCGCATATACATCTGGATTGATCTTGATTACGGGGGCGACAGGAAGTGGTAAATCAACTACGCTTGCAGCATTAATTCAATTTATAAATCAACATTATTCTCGACATATTATTACTCTTGAAGATCCTATAGAATTTTTGCATGATAGTGCCCAATCATTAATTCAGCAAAGGCAAGTGGGTACGGATACCAAATCATTTAGCCATGGATTGTATGCCATATTACGGCAAGACCCAGATATTATTATGTTAGGTGAATTACGTGATCATGATACGCTTCGACAAGCATTGACTGCAGCGGAAACGGGGCATTTAGTACTGGCCTCTTTACATACGAGAAGCGCAATACAAAGCATCGAAAGAATTGTTGATGCATTCACACCTCCAGATAAACCCTTTATTCGCTCTTTATTAGCAGGGAGTTTACGTACGATTATTTCTCAGCGCTTATTGCCAAAAAAGGATGGGGGGCGCATAGCTGCCTATGAAACGTTAGTAAATACCCCCGCCGTTGCTAATTTAATTAGAGAAGGGAAGACACACCAAATTTTATCTATTTTGACAACAAATCGATTAGCCGGAATGCAAACAATGTCACAAGCAGTACAGGATTATATCGAACAAGGTATTGTTGAACCTGCTATTACGAGTTAAAAACATCTAATTAATTGTTCATATAAAAGCAAAAATATACATATTATTGTGTTTAAATAACGTAATAATGCGGTATTATATTCTCAATATAGAAATAGTTAGCAAGTTATATGGTGCATGAGGGTATTAAATCATATTCAATACCCTTGCTTGTCAAACCAACTTTCTAAAATAATCGCCGCTGATTTCGCATCAATACGATTTTTAGTTAATGCTTTAAAACCACCTTTATAAAATAATTCAGCCTTTGCTTCAACGGTCGTTAAACGTTCATCATGTAATTCAACCTGTACACCAAAACGACCATGTAAACGATTAGCAAATTTACGTGCCTGTGCAGTTACTAATTGCTCGGTACCATCCATATTTAAAGGAAGCCCAACAATAATTTTAGTGGGTTGCCATTCTTTAAGAATTTTTTCAATTTGAGTCCAATCAGGAATCCCCTCTTTTGCTTTCAAGGAGAGTAATGGTTGAGCCGTACCGGTAATAAGTTGACCAACTGCAATACCTATACTACTTGTGCCAAAATCGAAGGCCATAATTGTTAAAATGCTCATTAAGCGTGACCTATCTGATAACTCATAGTATTAATATCAAAGCCTAATTTTTGGGCTGCTTTTTGTCTACGTAAATGAGGTGGAGTTTTATAAAGAATTTCATAGTCTGCTTCAACTATTAGCCAAGCATTATTATAAATTTCCTGTTCTAACTGATTTTTATTCCAACCTGCATAGCCTAAAGTAATAAGTAAATTATTAGGATGCTGAGCATGACTAAATGATGTAAGAATATCTTTCGATGTTGTGACCATAACATCATCGGTTATTTTAATACTGGATGAATAATCATCACAAGGTGTATGCAGAACAAATCCGCGTTCATCCGACAATGGTCCACCATTCAGTATCGGCGTATTCGCTAGATAATCACGTGTCGAAAAAGAAATACCGATATCTAATCTATCTAATAATATATTTAAATTAAGTTCTTCAATTGGTTTATTAATAACCAATCCCATTGCACCTTTATTGTTATGCTCACAAATATAGATAACCGATTGTTTAAAAAGAGGATCAGTTATAGTTGGTGTAGCAATAAGTAGATGATGCTGTAAATTCATAATAGTAAACCAATCGATGAGTTAATATATCCTTTTATTTTACTTTGCAGCTGAGTTTGCTGCAAAAGTAATATGTTATTGTTGTTGATTTGTTAAATGCGCTTCGATTGCATCCATTAGCATGGCTGTAATTGATATTGGAAATGCTGCTTCGATTTCTCTGATACAGGTTGGACTGGTCACATTAATTTCAGTCAATCGATTTCCAATAACATCTAATCCAACGAAAATTAATCCTTTTTGCTTTAATATTGGTGCAATTATGTTAGCAATATGCCAATCACTTTCACTAAGAGGCCTCGCTTCACCTGTACCACCTGCGGCTAAATTTCCTCGAGTCTCTCCTTGTTTGGGGATCCTAGCTAAACAATAAGGAACTGGTTGGCCATCAACAATGATTATTCGTTTATCACCTTGTGTTATTTCGGGTAAATAAGTTTGTGCCATACAAAAGCGTGAGGCATTTTCTGTTAATGTCTCGATAATAACAGCGGTATTTGGATCGTTTTCTTTGATTCGAAATATTGATGTTCCTCCCATACCATCAAGGGGTTTTAAAATAATATCGTGATATTTTTGGTGAAACTCACGAATAAGCTGTGCATTACGTGTCACTAATGTCGCAGGTGTCAAATCAGAGAACCAAGCAGTAAATAGCTTTTCATTACAGTCACGCAAGCTTTGTGGTTTATTAATTATTAATGTACCACGCTCTTCCGCGCGTTCAAGAATATAAGTAGCATAAATAAACTCCGTATCAAAAGGAGGATCCTTGCGCATTAAGATGACATCTAATTCATGTAATGCAATATCTTGCTGTTGGATGAAATCAAACCAATGTGTTTTATCATATTGGATTGATAGTAATTGAGTTTTAGCTCTTGCTTGTCCTTGATAAAGATAGAGATCATTTATTTCCATATAATGTATTTGCCAACCACGTTTCTGTGCTTCTTGTAACATGGCAAAGCTAGAATCTTTTTTTATGTTAATGGAATGGATTGGATCCATTACGATGCCGAGCTTAATCATTATTTTTCCTTTAGTTATTAACCTAGATCGCCAAATTGGGTTTGTAATGCAGTGATCGCTGTTAAAGCAGCTGTTTCTGTACGTAATACACGCGGACCTAATAATATATCAGTAAAACCGTTTATTGCGGTTAGCGCAATTTCGTCATCAGTAAGCCCACCTTCTGGGCCAATTAATAAACGAATACGTTTGACAGTTGGTTTAAGGGTTGAAATGCGTTGTGAAGCATAGGGATGTAGATTTAATTTTAGACAATCATCCATTTCAATACGCCAATCAGCTAATTGCATTACAGGACGAATTTCCGGAATTTGATTTCGACCACATTGCTCACAGGCCGAAATGGCAATTTTTTGCCACTGTGAGCGTTTTTTTTCTAATCTTTCTTGATCCAATCGTACGCCACAACGATTTGATAATAGTGGTGTAATAATATTAACACCAAGTTCAGTTGATTTTTGTATAGTGAATTCCATTTTTTCACCGCGCGAAATCACCTGACCTAAATGAAGATGTAATGGCGATTCGCGATCGCAGGGAGTAGCGGATTCAATAGAAACGCTAACATTTTTTTTATTGATAGCCGTAATCACAGCTGAAAATTGTGTGTTTGTACCATCAAATAATTCAAGCTTATCATTTACTTTCATGCGTAATACACGACCTATATGATTAGCGGCATCATCACTTAAATTTAATTCATGGCCAATAAGAAGAGGTGCGGATTGATAAATACGTGGTATTCGCATAGCGTCTCGATTCCTAAATATTATACTGCTGAATAGCATTGCATCCTACCATAATAAATTTACTGTACTCAAAGATTTGATGACGATAATTTTTTATGTAAAAGTGCATCATTTACGATCATGTAAACAGATGATTAAATTAACATAATTATATACTTTTATATCAAATTGATTTTATTTGCTTAGCTTGCGTTAAATTTTTATTCATTAATGAGTATTAGTAGTTAACTTAATGATAAAAGGAAATGTTCTTTTATTTGATCGCTAAAATAGAATTAGCCAATAGGTATTATTTATTTTGAAATATTACGATAAATTCCATAACAGTATGACAATACGTTATTATTTGGTAAATTTATAGTGATATAAATATTGTCCATCAAAGCATTATTTAGTTATCTGGATAAGTTGTCCTTTACAATAATGGCACCAATATTTCGCTTTACCTTGCGTGACACGATTGTGACGGCGAATAGTTAATAAATGTTGTCTACAATGGCAATGATATAGCCAGGTTTTATCTTGTACAGAGTGAATATCAAAAGAATGAGTCCGTTTTGCGATAACTCCAAGTATGTTTGTCATCATATATCGCCACTCCTAGCCATGTGAAGAAACACGACCAAAATGACGAAAAGTTAATAAATGAGCAAGTTCGTGTGGAACCACTTCGTCAATAAATAACTGACCATTCTCTACTAATAGAATTGAATTTAACTGAATTTCCCAACGATGTAATGATGCAGAGCCAGCAATAGTATCTTTTTTTTAAAGCGGATAAGCGGTTCGGGGTAGTTTGTGTCTAGCTGTTGGTTCGCTTCAGTTAAATCTGCTCTTAGACGTTTCATAACAGCATGTTGTAGAGAAAATGGTAGCTGAAGCGTTTTTACCATAAAAACGAAAATATCGCCTTATAATTAATGTACTACTATAAAACGTTTGATATAGATTTTAACGACGCATTAGGTCGTAAATATGATATTACTATATACTATATTATTGAGTGAAAATTAGCCATCATATTGATAAAAAGATAAAAATGCTGACTTTTGATAGTCATGAGCGGACAAACCACCCGCTCAATTTAAATTACTTTATGACTAAATTTGATCACAAAGTATTATTTTAGGCCAGCAGCTTGAAGCAGCAACTCAACTTTATCTGTTTTTTCCCAAGGTAAATTAAGATCTTCACGACCAAAATGCCCATAAGCAGCTGTAGGTTGATAAATAGGTTGAATCAAATCTAACATCTTAATTAAACCATAAGGTCGTAAATCAAAAACGTCGCTAACAAGTGCGGATAATTTTTCAATAGCGATTTTTTCTGTGCCAAATGTTTCTAGCATAATAGACGTAGGTTGTGCTACACCTATAGCATAAGAAATTTGAATTTCACAACGTTCTGCTAAACCTGCAGCAACGATATTTTTAGCAACATAACGCGCGGCATAAGCGGCTGAACGGTCAACTTTAGATGGATCTTTTCCAGAAAAAGCACCACCACCATGGCGCGCTGCACCACCGTAAGTATCAACAATAATTTTTCGACCAGTTAATCCACAGTCTCCCATTGGACCACCAATAACAAAACGACCCGTTGGATTAATAAAATATTTTGTTTGTTTTGTTAATAACTCAGCCGGTAAAACAGGTTTAATGATTAATTCCATTACAGCTTCTTGCAATTCGGGTAACTGAATTTCTTCTGCATGCTGAGTAGAAAGAACGACTGCATCAATACCAACAATTTTACCTTGCTCATAAGCAAAGGTCACTTGACTTTTGGCATCTGGACGTAACCATGGTAAAGTCCCTTCTTTACGTACTTGTGCTTGACGTTGCATTAATCGGTGTGCATAGGTAATTGGTGCGGGCATTAATACATCTGTTTCATTAGTTGCATAACCAAACATGATCCCTTGATCACCCGCACCCTGTGCAAGAGGATCTGCGCGATCAACACCCTGATTAATATCAGGTGATTGTTTTCCAATAGCATTTAATACCGCGCAAGAACGGCCATCAAATCCCATATCAGAGTGAGTATAACCAATATCGCAGACAACTTGACGAGCAATTGCTTCAATATCAACCCATGCGGTTGTAGTAATTTCACCACCGACTAAAACCATGCCTGTTTTAACGTAAGTTTCGCAAGCGACACGCGCTTTTTTATCTTGTTGCAAAATCGCATCTAAAACCGCATCAGAAATTTGATCTGCAATTTTATCCGGGTGTCCTTCAGAGACTGATTCAGACGTAAACAGATAGTTAGCCATGGACAACTCCTTTAATAATCAAATATAAATAAGGCTTCATTGTAACTAATGAATAAGATATACATTGAATTGATATGTATAGTTATCTGTATATAGTCACTTGAAAATAAATGTTACTTATTATAATAGTTCTTCAGTAACTTTGGAAGTTTTAACTTCTAGACGTCTATATTATGTATTTGTTAATGAGTATCATGTATCACATTCTCTAATTGAATAATATATATTTTATAATAATATTTTTTAGTCAGCTAATAGTAGGCATAATAATGCCATTAATAAGGTATGTTTATTTATTTTTCTTACTATTGTCTTTTTAGATTATTATTCTGAATAAAGTAGATATATATTAAATAGTAGATTATTGATCTTAATATTTTAATAGATTATTTCATTTAATATAAATAAAGTTATAGTTTTTATATAGGTATAATTAATTAAATATGTTTAAAATAAAAAATATAACTTACTATTTTTATTAAAATTAAATTTAATTTGTATATTATTATGCTAATTATTATAATTTTTATGCTATTTTTAATGACAAAGTTAAAATTTTCTATAATTATTATTATAAATATAACTTTATTATTTGGATTAATTAATATTGTGCAAAATAAATAGTATTATATAGCATGATTTTATCTTAATATTTGATATTTTATTATTATTTATTTTTATTTAAAATAAAACAATGTGTTACATTAAAGTAGGGGTGTTTTAATAATTATCAGTTAATTAATGTTATATTAATACAGTTGTTAATTTTTTATTTTTTTCAAAACATTATAAAGTAAATGAAATTATATAAATTTTATATTTTTACTATTATTTAAAATAAGCATATTATTTGTATACATTATTTTTTATAACTTAATTATTTATTAGGTTGTTATCTAACAAGTAAATTAAATGTCATTTGGAAAATAATAGAATATAGAGGGATTACTAATGATAAAAACAAAAAGGAGTTCGTTAGATAAATATGCTGCTAATAATGGCTCAATTGATAAAATATTAGTAGGCAATAAAGGTAATAATAGACTTAGAGGAGGAAAAGGAAATGATACACTGATCGGTGGTAAAGGTAAGGATGATTTATATGGAGGAACGGGTGCAGATACTTATGTATTCAGCCGAGGTGATAATTTTGATAAGGTATATACCGGTGATAATGGTGTTGACACCATTCAAATAAAAGATGTTCCCTTTTCTGAATTGATTGGTCTTGTTCGTAATGGTAATGATTTGATTATCGTTTATGATGCAGATCCATCAATTAAAGAAGATCTGAAAGCAGGAAAAATGTCAGATAGCAAAATTAGAAGAGCTGTTAGTAAAGGTCAAATTGACTGTATCATGATTAAAAATCATTATGCAGGCTCTGCCATCGGTTATATCCAATTTGGTGAAGATCCAAAAATTCCTTTTGATGTATTTACACAAAAATATCCGCTTGTTTTATCCAATGAGCGTAATAATTTTACTTTCGGTAATAATACAGATTTTGTTATCGGTGGTAAACGAAGGAATATTATTCATGCCGGCGGTGGGGATGATTTAATTATTGGCGGAGAATCTAATGACATCTTATATGGTGATAATGGTGACGATGCCTTATATGGACAGAATGGAAATGATACTTTATATGGTGGTAATGGAAGTGATGCCTTGTATGGCGGTGAAGGTAATGACATCTTATATGGTGAAGCGGGTAGCGATTATTTAGAAGGTGGCGCTGGTAATGATTATCTTTACGGTGGTGATGAAAGTGATATGTTGAATGGAGGTACTGGTAATGATCATCTCTATGGGGGAAGAGGCGCAGATCTCTATGTATTCAACCTTGGAGATGGGCAAGATATCATTTATACAGGCGATAACAATTTAGATATCATTGAATTTAAAGAGATGACACTAAGTGATATTAAAAATATAAAACGTGAAGGTAATAATCTTATTATAGAATATGGCATTAATGATAAAATTACTGTTAATAATCATTTTAATAATGAGGCAATTAGTGCAATAAAGATTGATAATAACAGATATACTGTTGACGACTTTATTGATGCTTTGATGCCTTCTACTTTTTCAGGAAGATCATTCTCTTCCAACGAATCCGAATCACAATATGAATTTCAACCCAATGCGGTTATTCATGATAATCAATCGCAATTATCTGATAAACAATTATTTGTTAAAAAAGAATCCGGTGATTTGGTCAATAATGTTTATGTAAGTGATGCTGACATTCAACGAAGTACCGCAAGGATGATTGAATCGCTTTCAAGTTTTGCTGGCGGTGTAAACTATAGTAGTAGCTTATCCAATACTGTATCAAATGAAAGCCATTATAACGCTACCTTAACAATAAATGCTATTAGCTAATATTTAATGATAAAAAAGTAGTAAGATATAAAGATAGTTAAATTTTAATTAAGGTTATTTTAATAAAAAAGACATAGTGTTGTTTACATTATGTCTTTTTTATTAAGCTTATTTATTTCATAGAAATAATCATTTTGCTCTTATTAGGATAATTATTATTTATGAATCAATACATGATGATAAATAAACTTCATTCTATTTAAGATATTATCAAATTAATAAATTAATTATAAAATAAATAATAAGTGATTTATTTAAGAGTATTACGATAACATCATACAATCAAATGTCATATTATTTTATGATTAATAATTATTTTATAACTTCTATTATAGTTATTACAATAGTTATTTAGATCATAATTACTTGTTAAATAATTATTATCTAATTAAATAGTTGTAATAAAATTGCAAGAAAAATTCAAAACCCTACCTGTGATGATAGGGTTAACGATAAAAATATTAATTAGCTAAATAATATTATTTTTTATCAGCATTGATACGCGCTTGAATATTATCGGCGCGAGTATTGGAATTAGGGTGGGAACTAAACATTTGGTTTAATACATGATCACTGCCGCCTATAGCAGCAAGTTTTCTAAATGCAGTAACTAAAGCTTCTCTATTTAAATTTTTCTTTTTCAGTAATTCATAAGAATAGTTATCTGCTTCAGATTCTTGATGCTGGGAAAATTGTGCATTAATAAGATTTTCTGCCAGATCAGCTAATTGGCCTTGCGTCAACTCAGTTACTTTTGAACCACCATAGGTATTTAATGCTTCACGTGCCATTGTTGTTGCATAGGCAGTTTGCATGGCTTTTTTAGTATGCCCTAAAGCAACGTGACCAATTTCATGGCCAAGCACACCTTGTACTTCATCGTCAGTCATCGCATCCATTAAACCAGTGTAAACACGAACGCATCCATTGGCCATAGCCCAAGCATTTATTTCATTGGTACGATAAACTTTGTAGTTTAAAGGAATACCATCAACTTGATTACCTAAATTCTTAGCAATCTTATTTAAACGTTTAGTATATTTTGAATTTGCTGGTTCAATTTTTGATTGAGAATCATATTCTTTACAAGCTTGTTCACTATATGCACGCACTTGAGCATCATCAATAGTAAAAGCATCAATTAAGTTTCCACAACCCGTTAATGATGTAGCAAGCGCGATTGCGGTAATAGTTGTACGCATTTTCATAATTATTAACATCCTGATTTTATTTAATTATCCAATATATATGATCATTTATTAAACTACTTTTGATCGTATATTATTTTAACAGTAAATAATCTAGATACAATATATTTAATAACACATAATGTATTATTTATATTAATAAGTTCACTAAAAATTGATATATGGTTTAATTATTGAAATAATATTAATATATTATTTATTTTAATAAAATTAATAATTAACCTTATTAATTGTAGTATTGCTTAATTAAACTAATTTACAAAATTTTAATTATTATTTTATTAAATAAAATAATTTATAGTAATACGAATATAGACAGCTATAAAATGCTTTCTCATTTTATTCGATAAAACAATATATGAGTTATAAATTTTTTCATTATTATTACTAATTATTATATGCCTATCTTAATATAAGATAGGTAATTTTATAATATAAATAGCAATTGTTTTTATTATTAATAGTAATGTTATGTTTTTATTCTTGCAAAATATTTTAAAAAAGATAAGAGCAATTATATATAGTATTTTATTTCAAAATACGTCCTTAATTAACATGATATAAATATTACACTTCCTCACTTAACGTCAAAAATTTTTTTATTGACTAGATTATGATATCGCCATTTATGCTTTGTTGGTCAGTACAGTTATTCTGCTATGTGTTTCGTTGTCTATAGTGTTAGCAAAAAAAAAGGCGTTAGGGCGTTTGTTTGGCTAATGAACGTATTACAATGATAAGTATATTAGACGATAAAATAGACACAAAAAAGAAGATTCTACTGTGGTGATTTGTGCATTAGAGATTTTTTATAAAAGACTATTAAACCAGATAAGCTCGAAGTACTTTGCTAATAACTCATCAATCATTTTATTAGTATGATGGCGATTGTCTTATAAATCGGGGTAAAACATCATAAAAGATTTTTTAGATAACGCATAATATTATCTATTTTATCATAGCCTTTATAATGTCGTTCTTTTTATCAATAGTATCGTTAGCGTTTTTCGTTAGGTTAGATAGCAACAATAAGCATTAAGCCATGTAAATTATATGTTTTTAGATGATTACACAATAAAATGATAGATGCTAACTTGATAAAATATTTGTTTTTTATGTAGATAGCTGTTTGCAGATTAAGATAACGAGATAATGTATGATACTGTTACTGCATATATAATAAGTATATACAATTAGTCTGATAGACTGTGTTTTTTTCGTGTTATTATGAGTAAATCAAGATATCATACAGGGTTACTTAGCAGAGTACGTAAGTCGATTATAAAACGAGCTATGTACTATATAAAGATTATGATGAATTGTATGTATATAAATGTATATACTCACTGCATAAGATTTAATGATATTTGACTAAATATGAACAAGAGGACTTACTATGTCTGTGATTAAAATGACCGATCTGGATCTGTCTGGTAAACGCGTATTGATTCGTGCAGATCTTAATGTTCCAGTGAAAGAAGGTAAAGTAACATCTGATGCTCGTATCAAAGCATCTTTACCTACCATTGAACTTGCTTTAAAGCAAGGTGCAAAAGTAATGGTAACATCTCATCTGGGACGTCCAACAGAAGGTGAGTATAATGAAGAATTTTCTTTATTGCCTGTAGTTGAATATTTAAAAAATGTTATAAAAGCCCCCGTTAGGTTGGTTAAAGATTATCTTGATGGTGTTGATGTTGCAGCCGGAGAATTAGTCGTTCTAGAAAATGTTCGCTTTAATAAAGGTGAAAAGAAAGATGACGAAACATTGTCTCGTCAATATGCCGCATTATGTGATGTTTATGTTATGGATGCGTTTGGTACTGCTCACCGAGCTCAGGCATCAACTCATGGTGTAGGTCACTATGCACCAATTGCATGTGCAGGACCTTTATTATCAGGTGAACTTGAAGCATTAAATAAAGCACTAACCAATCCTGCTCGCCCCATGGTTGCAGTCGTAGGGGGGTCCAAAGTATCAACTAAGCTAACTGTATTGGAATCATTATCTAAGATAGCAGATCAGCTTGTTGTTGGTGGTGGTATTGCGAATACTTTTGTTGCCGCAGAAGGGTATAATGTTGGTAAATCACTTTATGAGGCCGATTTAGTTTCTGAAGCTAAAAAACTAATGGAACTAACTAATATTCCTGTTATGACTGATGCACGTGTAGCTACAGAGTTTTCTGAAACTGCGGAAGCAACCTTAAAATCAGTGAAAGACATCCAGGATAACGAACAAATCCTTGATTTGGGTGATCAATCAGCTGAGCAATTGGCGGAAATTTTACGTAATGCTAAAACTATTCTGTGGAATGGTCCGGTTGGTGTTTTTGAATTCCCTAATTTCCGTAAAGGTACAGAAATTGTAGCGCATGCAATAGCTGACAGCGAAGCATTTTCTATTGCTGGTGGGGGAGATACGCTAGCTGCTATTGATTTATTCGGTATTGCTGACAAGATTTCTTACATTTCAACTGGGGGCGGTGCTTTCTTAGAATTTGTAGAAGGCAAAAAATTACCGGCTGTTGCTATGTTAGAAGAACGTGCGAAAAGCTGATTTTATTTAATATGTTACTTGATTTTTATTGATAAGCACGTATTAATAAAATGATTGCTTATTTTACTAAATAACGGAACGAGTGTTATGTCCAAAGTGTTTGATTTTGTTAAACCAGGTGTTATTACTGGTGATGATGTTCAAAAAATTTTTAAAGTTGCTAAAGAAAATAACTTTGCCTTGCCGGCTGTTAACTGTGTGGGCACAGATTCGATTAATGCTGTAATTGAATCAGCAGCAAAATTCCGTGCGCCGGTCATTGTTCAATTTTCTAACGGCGGTGCACAATTTATCGCAGGTAAAGGATTAAAAGCAGAAGGCCAACAAGCAGCTATTCTTGGTGCGATTGCAGGTGCAAAACATGTCCACTTGCTTGCTGAACACTATGGTGTACCTGTTTTATTACATACAGACCACTGTGCTAAAAAATTATTACCATGGTTAGACGGTCTGTTAGATGCAGGTGAAAAGTATTATGCTGAAACAGGTAAACCGCTATTCTCTTCTCATATGATTGATTTATCAGAAGAATCATTAGAAGAAAATATTGAAGTTTGTTGTAAATATTTAACTCGCATGTCAAAAATAGGCATGACACTTGAAATCGAATTAGGTTGTACGGGTGGGGAAGAAGATGGTGTAGATAATAGTCATCTTGATAATTCAGCACTTTATACTCAACCTGAAGATGTTGCTTATGCTTATGAAAAACTAAATGCAATTAGTCCTCGTTTCACTATTGCAGCATCATTCGGTAATGTGCATGGTGTTTATAAACCAGGAAATGTTCAGTTAACACCTAAAATTTTAGATAATTCTCAAAAGTATGTTGCTGAAAAATTTGGACTATCTGCTAAACCTTTGGATTTTGTTTTCCATGGTGGTTCAGGTTCTACACCGGAAGAAATAAAAGAAGCTGTAAGCTACGGCGTAGTGAAAATGAATATTGATACAGATACCCAATGGGCTACCTGGGAAGGTATTTTAAACTACTATAAGAAGAATGAAGGTTACTTACAAGGTCAATTGGGTAATCCAGAAGGTGAAGATAAACCAAATAAAAAATATTATGATCCACGTGTTTGGTTACGTGCTGCACAAGTGAGTATGATCGATCGTCTAGAAAAAGCGTTTAAAGAGCTGAATGCGATTGATGTACTTTAATTGATAGACATTTAAATCTATCTAATTACCCCCTTATATGATCAATAACATAAGGGGGTAATATACTCTAAAAATTATAGCTTCATTTACCTAACAACGGTTCATTTGCTAATGTCTACCTGACAGCATTTTTAGCTATTATGTCAAGAGTCAAACAAGCTATTAATAAAAATATTTTCAATATGCAAATATTTTTATTCTTTTTATTTCCTCAATAGTTAATGTTCCATATTTTTTGTTAGTATTATTAATTATCTGTAAATATTTTAATATGTTATTAATAATAGTTTTTTAATTTATTATTTTATATTTTATTAATTTATTACTAGGGTCTTATTAATTTCATTTGTTAAATGCTATTTAGTGATAGGTAAAAGTTAATATGAACTAAAGTTTTATTTTAAAAAAATGTTATAATTTAGATACTAGCTGCTTTTATTGAAGGCATAATAATTAAGTTGTTTTATTATTAAAATCATTTTTGGGAATTAAATATTATTTTGATGAGGTAATTATAATATGGCAGATGAGAGAAATATTAATGAAAGTGTAAGGCAGTTAGTGGAGCAACCTGGTCAATGGTTCACTAAATATCAATCGATGATAATTGATTATACCATTCATTTTGTCATTGCTGTGATCATATTGATTATTGGTATCATGATAGCTAATTTCATTAATCGAACATTAAATGGTGTAATGAAACGACGCAAATTAGATCCTATGGTGAGTCAATTTTTTGCATCAATTATAAAATATGCCATTTTAGCTTTTGTTGTTGTTGCCGCATTGAGCCAATTAGGGATCCAGACAACATCGTTTGTCGCTATCATTGGTGCGGCCGGTTTAGCGGTTGGTCTAGCATTACAAAATTCATTATCTAATTTTGCATCAGGTGTTTTGCTGATCCTTTTCAGACCGTTTCAAGTGAATGATTATGTTGAGTTAGGAGGGGCTGAAGGAAAAGTAAGAGATCTACAAATTTTTTCTACTACTTTATTAACCTCTGATGGAAAAATTATTATTATTCCTAATAGTAAAATTGTATCTAATAATCTAGTAAATTATTCCACAGAGCCCAATCGGCGTCTACAATTATCCATTAATGTTGCTGTTGCTTCAGATATTGATACAGTAAAAAATATCTTAACTGATGTAGTTAATAGTAATAATAAAGTTATTAAAGAATTAGGAATTAATGTACGATTAAACAATGTAACTTCCTCTGCAATGGAGTTTGTTATATTTACGTGGGCGACAAATGCTAACTTTGGATCATTAAAATATGATTTACTTGAATCAATTAAGCAAGAGTTAGATAAAAATAATATCAAAACAGCATAATGATCTAGTTAACTTTAGTGCTAAAACTTGATTAGTATTATAATTTAGTATTAAAGATTAATTATAAAAGGCGATTGTTCTATCGCCTTTTAGTTTTATTATTGTCAATCAATATATAATAATCTATAAATAAAATGGTCTCTATTACTTATCTTTTTATACTCTTTTTTAGCTAAGATAATTAAATAACTCAAACCCCGCTGCTTGACTTGTTTCTCGAAGTTTCTTTTGGGCAGTTATAATATGTTGTTTCCAATGCTGATCTTTAGCCCACATTTCAATTACCATTGGCGCTGTATAATTTATTCGCCTAAGTGTCTGGAAAATTTCTGGGAAATTGACATCACCTTCACCTATCACAAGATCCCGAAATTGGCCTGCATAATCTGTTTTAACCTTATAAGTATCTTTTAGATGGAGTTGTACAATATGATCTCGGCTTAAAATTAGTTCGGTACAGGTATCATAATTCCAGCCAGTAATATTACCGACATCAGGATAAGCCATAAAATAGGGGGAAACGATCTCTCTCTTTAATATTTCAAATTTACTTAAGGCGTTAAGATACGGTGTATCCATGATTTCAACTGCAAGCATCATTCCAGCGTGTTCAGCTTGTTTCGCTGCCCATTGCATACCTTTAATAAAATTATCATGTGTTATCTGATTTCCGGTTTCATAGTAGACATCATAACCTGCTAATTGGATCACCCTAATACCTAATTTATAAGCTAATATAATTGCCTTACTCATAATTTGTTGTGCTTGTTCACGTATTAATGGATTGGTTGAGCCAAAGGGGTACTTTCTATGTGCACTTAAGCACATAGAATGTAATGGAATATGTTTATCTTCACACATATGACGTAAAGCATAAATATCTTTATCAGACCAATCTAAACGCTCTAGACGCGCATCCGATTCGTCAATGGATAACTCAACAAAATCGAAATGTAATGAACGCGCTTCAGATAATTTATCTTGCCACGACATGGCGGCAGGTAGGGCTTTTTCATAAATACCGATGAGATTGTCTTGTCTTGATTGGTACATAGCATCACCTAAACTCAATTCTTATTAATAAATCCATTACATCAGTATTACTAGATTGATAACATCGAATTACCAATAATTATCAATTTCTTGGCGTAATGATTCAGCAATCGTTTTACCTTTTTCTCCAACAAGCGCTCGGCCAGCAATAAATGCTTTTGTCTGGATCCCCGCAAATAAATGAATATCTTCAGGAACAATGCCCCCTGTAATCGATAAGGCTAAACCTAAATCAGAAAGTTGTTGCATTTTTTCTAAATCATTTTTTGTCCAACTAACGCCAGCAAGCTCCGCATCACGAGAGCGGTGGTAAATAGCTTGTTTGATACCTGAATCACGCCATAACTTTGCATCGTCAAGGGTCCAATGTCCATAAAGTTCAATTTGAATTTCTCCCTTAAATTCATCAGCTACTTTTTTACAAGCTCGTATAGTGGCAATATGCGCTGCAGCAGAAACGGTTAGCCAATTGGTTCCAGCTTCAAACGCCATATTGGCAAGTATTGCACCACCATCTGTCGTTTTAAGATCACAAACAATAATATGTTGTGGATGATTTTGTTTTAACTGTTTTACAGCATTCATTCCTTCGGCAAAGGCAAGAATGGTGCCAATTTCTATAATATCGACATAATTTTCAACATTTTTAGCAACTGAAATAGCTGTGGTGAGATCAGTTTGATCTAATGCGATTTGTAACATTGGTTTGCTCATAAGATCTTCCTTCTATTATTTTTGTCCATAATAAGCATTAGCACCATGCTTGCGAAAATAGTGTTTATCCGATAATGTTTTTTGAATTTTTATATCGTGATTTAAACGACGAGTTTCTAATGCCATCATGGCAATTTCTTCTAGTACGACAGCATTATGTACCGCATCTATTGCACTTTTTCCCCAACAAAAGGGAGCATGGCCAGAAACAATTACACCTGGCATGGCAGTAGGATCAATATTGCGTTGTTTGAATTCAGATACGATGACATATCCCGTATTTTTCTCATAATCTGTGTTAATTTCTCTGTCAGTGAGTTGCCGGGTACAGGGAATATCACCATAAAAGTAATCAGCATGTGTAGTACCTAAGGCTGGAATATCCATATCGGCTTGCGCCCAAATAGTGGCATAACGAGAATGTGTATGAACAATTCCTCCAATTTCGGGAAAAGCTTTATATAACTCAATATGTGTGGCTGTATCGCTTGATGGGTTTAACTTACCCTCAATTCGATTACCATTAAGATCGATAATGACAATATCCTCTTTCTTCATGTTATTGTATTCAACGCCGGAAGGTTTTATGGCAATCACATTGTTGCGTCTGTCAATTTCAGAGACATTACCCCAAGTGAAAGTTACCAGGCCATACTTAGGCAGTGCCAAATTGGCATCAAGTACGTTTTCTTTTAACATATTAAACATATTATTTCTCCGCCAGAGCACTATCAATAACAGCATAAACGTCTTCTTTACTGCGACATTTTCTTAATGGTTCGAGATTAATACCGCTTTCACTATTGTTATCTTCAATAATTTGGGTGACCTCGACTAATCCTTCAATATGTTGATCAGATGAACTGCCGGCTAAGGTTACTAATACATCTACAGGTTCTTCCTCACCATCAAAATAAATAGGTGATCTTAATGTAACTAGTGCAAATGCTGTACGATTCACACCATCTTCTGGCCTGGCATGAGGCATAGCAAAATTTGGTGCGATGATGATATAGGGACCACTTTTTTTGATACAGTTTATAATAGCGTCATAATAAGAAGGTTTAATTGCATTTGACGCAATAAGCATGTCAGTGCCCAATTTGATCGCTTGTTGCCAGGTATCAACTTTAGCTTGTAATAAGATTGAATTATTTTCAATGAGTGATTGTTTAAACGCCATTCTGTCCTCCTTTCCCTTTTTAAAAGTAAACTAATTAGCGGAAACTTTTTTGATCAAATCCAATAATTCATTACCAAATGTATTAGGATTTAACATGTTTTGTACACCTAGGGCATATTGGCCATCTTTGACTTGTATTTCATGGATGAGATGTTTAGAGGCGACGATGATATCGATGTTAGGTAATCGTGATTTATAATCAGTGATTGCACATGAATCCATAACGTTATTGATGTTGTGTTTATCGAGGTAATTAGCAATTTTCATTTTCATCATCATTGATGAGCCTTGACCACTACCACAGACCGCTAAGATCCGAATAGAACGTCCTGTACTATTAAGCGGTTGATTAATTTTGAGTGTTTCGATTTGGTGAATTTCTTGATCATCATTATTTTTATTAGTGTTATTTTCGTCTAAGTCTTCTTCTAGACGAAGTTGCCTTGCTGCGAAGTACATATAAATCATCGCCAACCCGATAAGGAGATAAATAAATAAGTGAGAAATAGATAGCACTTGCAAGACGGGTGGAAATAGAATTGCCCAGTCAGCCATACCCATCCATGAATCAATTGGTGTTCCATGGTGTGCAAAAATATGAATAACCCAGGCAGATCCCATTACCTCAATGATCCCCATCATAAAACAGATTTTCATGACCGCACGCCAACCACCAAAGTGGTTAGCAAAAACACCAATAGTAGCATTTGAAAAAAACATTGGAATAAAACCTGGAATAATCATAATGGGGGATTTAAATAGTAATAATAGTGCAATAGCAAAAAATTGGCCGAGTGCCCCCCAAATAAAACCAAAAACGACAGCGTTAGGTGAAAAGGCATAGATTGCTGCGCAGTCAATAGCTAAAACCGCATTGGGGATTAGTTTTTCAGAGATACCTTTAAATGCCTCTGATAACTCAGCAACAAACATTCTTACACCACTGACGATAATTTGAATTGCTACAGCAAATTGTAATCCCGTTTCTAAGATATAGATCGTCCAGTGAGTTTTTCCTGCCATAGTTTGAAGATTATTAAGCCCAAAAGATAATAAAATAATACCGAAAAAGAAGGTCATAATGATGGTGGTGGCGGCAATACTATCATGAAAAATATGTAACCATTTAGGTAGTTTTAAGTTATCGACGGAATCATCTTTATTTCCTAATTTAGGTGCGAGCTTGACAGCTATCCACGCGCCTAACTGCTGTTGATGACCAATAGAAAAACCGGCACCTTCTGTCACGGCTTCTGTAGGTTTAAACATTATATTAGAAAATATCCCCCAATAGAGGGCGATAATAATGGCGGAGTAGATGATGGTTTCCCACATTGAATAGCCAAAGAGAAAATAAAATAGAACGATGAGGCCCACCTGCTGAAACATAATATGTCCAGTAAGCATGATCGTTCTAATGCCAGTAATACGGCGGAAAATAACAAGCATTATGTTGATAGCTAACGCTAATAAAACAGCATAGCCAACCCATGCGTAATTATCACCCATACCTTTTTCTACTGCGACCATAGAGGCATAGGTATCAATGATCGAGCCGGTAATGTTATGATATTTTGCTAAGTTAGCAATTACAGGTTTAAATGTGGAAACTAAAACACCCGAACCAACTTGTAATAACATAAAACCGACAATCGTTTTGATCGTACCATTTAAGATGGTGGTTACATCTTTACGTAATAGGCAATAACCAAGCATAGTCACTAGCCCTAGTAGTAGAGGCGCTTTCGTCATAACCTGACTGTAAAAGATATAAAAGATGTCATAGATGGCTTCCATATGTTCCTCTCAATAGTTATCTGTTTTACTTTGCTTATATTTATAATTGATATATAAGGTGTAATTTATGAAGTTGCCTTTTTACGTGACTTTTATTCATAACAATTGCTATAGATTTTTCCTGTTAATTAATATCGTGAGCTGATTTACATTTATATTATAAAATCAAAATAAATCATCCGATGATTATTTTTGATTATCTTGATGGGGATCACTTTCCTTATTAATTAACCTAAATAAGTGGGCGTAACATCACACTATGATGTATATTTTTGGCTAGAAAAGTTTACTTTCCTATAAAAGAAATTAAATTTATTTTCTTTTTAAGAATTATTTATAATTCAGTTGACAATAAAATAGATGAAAATTAGAATCAAATAGTGATTACTAATGATTATTTTTGATTTCATTAATGTGTAGTATGGAGTAAATAATGAATGAAATAACGCGGCATAATGAAATCGTTTCCTTAGTGAATAATAAAGGGATGGTTAGCGTTGCTGAACTCGTCTCTTCTTTTTCAATTTCCCCCGCAACTGCCCGACGTGATATCACCAAACTTGCTGAGCAAGGCCGTATAAAAAAAGTCCGTAATGGTATTGTTAAAATTAAACAAAAAAAGACTATTTGGTCCCCTTTGGATGTTACAAATACAGATAATTATCATGAAAAAGCAAAAATTGCTGTTAGGGCAGCTAAATTATGTCAAGAAGGCGAAAATCTAGTAATTAATTGTGGTTCCACTGCATTTTTATTAGGTAGAGAATTATGCGGTAAAAATGTCTCTATCATTACTAATTATTTCCCTTTAGCTTGTTATCTAATTGAACAGGATCATGAAAACGTGATTATCATGGGTGGATTATATAATAAAACCCAAAATCTTATTTTGAATCCTATTGCTGATATCGCCAATACATATGCAGGTAAATGGATGTTTACCAGCGGTAAAAGATTAACTACAACAGGACTTTATAAAACAGAAGTTTTGACCGCTATTGCAGAACAACAGATAGTAGAAAAAATCGAAAAATTAGTGGTTGTTGTTGATAGTACTAAAATTGATCCTTCAGTGGATTCTGGCATGCTTTTTTGCCCTATTTCAAAAATTGATATTTTAATTACCGGTAAACAGGCCAATAAATACGTTATTGATGAAATTAAGCGCCAAGGTGTTGACGTTATACTGGTTTGACCATAACTAAAAAGGATAAGATGATGAGTAAAATAGATGAAATCACACGCGATTCCTGGATATTAAATACGTTTCCTGAATGGGGAACTTGGCTTAATGAAGAAATAGAAAGCACAGTTGTCGAACCAAATACCTTTACTATGTGGTGGTTAGCATGTACCGGTATTTGGTTAAAATCCTCGGGTAACACAAATATCTCTGTCGATTTTTGGTGTGGTACAGGTAAAAAAACTCATGCAAATCCTTTCATGAACAAACAACATCAAATGATGCGTATGGGGGGCGTTCGTGAATTACAACCTAACTTACGAACCAGCCCCTTTGTCCTTGATCCTTTTGCAATTAAAAACATTGATGCCGTAATGGCCACGCATGATCATGCTGATCATATTGATGTTAATGTAGCTGCTGCGGTAATGAAAAATTGCGCACCTACGGTTAAATTTATTGGACCTAAAGCATGTGTTGAATTATGGAAATGTTGGGGGGTGCCAGAAGAACGTTGTATTGTAGCAACAGTTGGCGATCGTCTTCAGGTTGGTGATATTACCATTAACGTACTCGATTCTTTTGACCGAACTTCGCTCGTCACATTACCTAAAGGTGTATCATCCACAGATAAAGCTATTTTAGATGGTATGGATGATCGGGCAGTTAATTATCTATTTGAAACCACAGGAGGGTCTCTGTATCACTCTGGGGATTCCCATTATTCAAACTATTATGCTAAACATGGTAATGATTATAAGATCGATGTTGCATTGCTTTCTTATGGAGAAAATCCTCGAGGGGTGACGGATAAAATGACCTCTTCGGATATCTTACGGGCAGCCGAATCATTAAATACACAAGTTGTCATTCCGTTCCATCACGATATTTGGGCTAATTTCCAAAGTGATCCGCGTGAAATAGAGGTCCTTTGGCAAATGAAAAAAGATCGTTTGCAATATGGTTTTAAACCCTTCTTTTGGCAAGTAGGTGGTAAATATACTTATCCTACAGATAAAAATAAGATGCATTACCAACATTATCGTGGTTTTAGAGACATTTTTACTGACGAACCTGAGTTACCTTATCGTTCTTTCTTATAACGAACGGTGCACGATTCGTGTTTATTTTGGATTGAATAAAGGTTAATTAAGATAACACAATAGATGTGTCTGTGGTTAAAGGCGTAAGTGAAGTTTATTGTCAGGTAAGTAAACCTTTATTTATCCTATTTAAACATAGGTTAGGGTGTCCAGTAAGCAATTTATTCTGGCTACTTTCTCTTAGTGAAAAGAAGCTCTTTTTTATACGAATCATCATCATTATGATTACATAGCCATTTCTTATTGAATAGTATTGGATAGTAACGAACAGATTTTTATAAATAAGTAGGGTATTAAATGATAACGGGCAGAATTATTCTGCCCGCTGATAAGATTAAAACCACTGACCAAAACGATGAATATAGAATCGTTTCATTGATTGAGAAACAATGCAATAGCTAATTAATATAGCTGCTAACCATGGAAAATATTCCCAAGGTAATGGTACTAGACCAACAATATTTCCTAACGGTGAGAAAGGAATATAAATACCAATAGCCATTACAATACCTGTCATTAACATAACGGGTAATGCTGCAACACTCTGAATAAACGGTATTTTTTGTGTTCGTAACATATGTACGACCAGTGTTTGTGATAAAAGACCTTCAACAAACCAACCAGATTGGAATAAAGCTTGATGTTCAACACTATTCGCAGCAAAGACAAACCACATTAATGCATAAGTTGCAATATCAAAGATTGACGAAATTGGACCAATCCAAATCATAAATCGACTAATATTTTGTGCATCCCATTTCCGAGGTGTACGTAAAAACTCTTTATCCATCTTATCCCAAGGTAAAGAAAGCTGTGAGACATCATATAATAAATTTTGAATCAATAAATGAATCGCCAGCATGGGTAAAAATGGAATAAAAGCACTTGCAACTAAAACAGAAAAAACATTTCCGAAATTAGAGCTTGCTGTTATATTCAAATATTTAATGATATTACCGAATGTTTCACGTCCTTTAATAACCCCTTCTTCAAGAACCATAAGATTTTTTTCTAAAAGAATAATATCGGCAGATTCTTTTGCAATATCAGTACCGCTATCAACAGAAATACCCACATCGGCATCTCTTAACGCAGGAGCATCATTAATGCCATCACCTAAAAAGCCTACGGTATGGCCATTTGCTTGTAATTGTTTAAGTACGCGAGATTTTTGCAGTGGTGTTAATTTAGCAAAAATAGTCCGTTCTTCAACATGGTCAGCGAGCTGTGCATCACTCATGTTCTCAATTTCATCACCAAGGAGAGGTAATCCAGGCTCTAAACCAACATCACGGCAAATTTTTGTCGTAATGACTGGATTATCACCCGTTAGCACTTTTACCGTTACACCATATTTTACTAATGAATTAATGGCTTCTTGTACACTATCTTTTGGTGGATCAAGAAAAGTTAATAATCCATTTATAACAAGATCATGCTCATCTTTAACACTTAACAATTGATCGGGTTGATGATGTCTAAGATCACGCGTTGCAATCATTAATACTCTGAAACCTTGCTCATTATAATAATTTGCTAATGATAATAGATCACTACGACGCGCTTCAGTAAGTGGTTCTTGCTTACCCTCAATATTGATAAATGAACTGATTTCCAGCATTTCTTCTACAGCGCCTTTACAAATTAACTGCTGGTGTTGATTTTCATCCTTAACCAAAATAGATAAACGACGTCGGATAAAATCAAAGGGAATTTCATCCACTTTTTGAAAACGGCTTAATGATTCTATTTCTGGTTTATTTTCAGTGAAACGAAGAATAGCCTTATCCATTAGGTTTTTGAGACCACTTTGATGGAAACTATTTAACCAGGCTAATTGCAAGACATTAAACGACTCTTTACCTTGCGTATCTAGGTGATGTTCAAGGATAATTTTATCTTGCGTTAATGTTCCAGTTTTATCTGTACATAATACATCCATTGCGCCAAAATTCTGAATTGCATTTAGTCGTTTAACAACAACCTTCCGCTTCGACATGGCAATAGCGCCTTTTGCCAGATTAGAACTCACAATCATAGGTAACATTTCTGGCGTCAGGCCTACAGCAACTGCCAACGCAAATAGTCCCGCTTCAATCCAGTCACCTTTAGTAAATCCATTAATCAAAAGTACAATTGGTACCATGATTAACATAAAGCGAATAAGTAACCAACTTACGCTGTTAACACCTTGATCAAAGGCTGTTTTAGCTCGACTACCTACAATTGATTTAGCCAGAGAACCAAAATAGGTATTAGATCCAGTTGCAACAACCATTGCTTTTGCTGTACCACTTGATACATTTGTCCCCATCAAACAAATATTCGCCATATCAAGTAGTTTACTTTCACTAGGTTCCGCATTGTTCGCAATTTTCTGACTTACGTTGCCAAGTGTGTCATATTTTTCAATAGGGATTGATTCGCCTGTTAAAATAGCTTGGCTAATAAAAAGATCGCGTGATTCAATTAATCTAACATCAGCAGGTACCATATCTCCTGCAGAAAGATAAATTATATCGCCTGGTACCAACTGCTGTAAGGGTATTTCTTGTTTAGTACCTTCGTTATTAAATTCACTACGACGTAATACCGTTGCTGTTGTTCTAACCATTGATTTTAAAGCTTCAGCCGCTTTATTTGTTCTAAATTCTTGCCAAAAGCGTAATAAAGCACTCAATGTGACCATCGTTGTAATAATGATTACACTCGTTAAATCCGTTGGTTCGCCATGTTGTTGTGGAAACCAATAATCCGTAAAAAAACTGATAATAGCTAATATAGCCAAAACATAAATAAATGGATTATTAAATGCTTGAAAGAGTTGTAACAATGCGGCCGGTGCTTTTTCATGGGCAACTTGATTTGGGCCATATTGTAAATAACGTTGTTCGGCTTCACTCTCAGATAAACCGTCAAGATTGGCATTTAAACGAGAAAATGTATTAATTAGTGTCGTTTTTCCGGCATCAGCAATTCTAAATGTTGCTTGTTGTTTGGCATACTTTGTCTTTGATCGTTTTTTTTCTTTTAATTGAGTTGGTTTGGTCATAACGCATATTCCTTTTTAGGTACAGCAGGTTCCCCCGTAGGCGAATACGGTATTAACTTACTGCGTCAATTAACTAATTAATTGCGTTGCTGACAGGTAATTTTAGAAATATTAACCCTGGCAACGCCGGTTATATTTCTGTTCGGGGTGCTCGTCCATAGACGCTCCTTAATCACAACAGGTGATGGTTTGATTCATCGATAGCTAGCTTAATACAATCTATATGACCTAAGATTAACTAACGTAACACCTAACGAGATACTATAAATATCCTCCTATTAGGGAGATATAACTTATCGTTAATGTTATCAATATGTTAGATAAATTTGATAATCAAACTTATAAAAAGTTGCTATAACATTAAAATAATTAACCACCTAAGTGGATTATCGCCCTGGTGGGGAAGTGTCCGAGTCTCGCTTTGCATTTCATAGTTAAAATGCATATATGCACAATTAAGTAAACTAAGTAAACAAATTTACTTTATTGTTGGGAATGCAATAGCTCATATTAAGAGGTAAGTGCTGCCCGCCGGATGGCAAGCAACAAAAGATAATGGAGTTGACTTGCCTATTTAATTTTTACATTATGACGCCTAAAATTTGTGTCCAATGTGTTTCTCCATTTAAATAATCCTTCGCTAATATACGTGTCACTAAATATATTGTAAAGAATAAATTTCTACATTTACGTAAAAATTTGTTTACGATTAAGTAAGTTAGCTACAAAATAATAAAAAATAAACAAGATGTTTTGTTGGTTTAGTTATCTATAGTATTTTACCATGCTAATGTAAATTCACTTACATGACAGATACGCTTGTAATCCTTTGTCTCGTAATAAGCAAGAAGGGCATTTACCACAACCACCTTTTACACCATAATAGCAAGTATGGGTATGTTGACGAATATAATCCAAATAACCTAATTGATCGGCAAGTGCCCAGGTTTCTGCCTTTGTCAAATACATTAAAGGCGTCTTAAGATTAAACGTATAATCCATTGCCAGATTTATACTTACATTCATTGATTTGATGAATATATCTCGGCAGTCAGGGTAACCACTAAAATCAGTCTCACATACACCTAAAATAATATCTGAGATTTGTTGGGACTTTGCATAGATCGCTGCCATTAAAATAAATAAAGCATTACGACCATCAACAAATGTATTTGGATAGTGGTTGTTATCACCTTGATTAATGGTTTGATCTTTATCCATTAATGCATTGTTGGTAATTTGGCCAAGTGAAGAAATATCTAACACATGCTGTTTAATAGCTAAGTCTTTGGCAATCCATTCAGCTTGACGAAGTTCAATGTCATGACGTTGTCCATAAACAAATGTGATAGCTTCAACATGTTCAGAACCATATTCATTAATTGCTTGTAGTAGACAGGTTGTTGAATCTTGTCCACCAGAAAAAATAACCAATGCTTTCTTTGTCATTCTATTTATCCTTTAGTTAAGTTAGCACCTTCTTATTTGCTAACATAAGATTTACATCACCTTAGTAAAAGAAGATTAACCTAGGTAGGAGGTCAATAATTACAACGCGACCTATAAGTAATTTAAATAAAGCATAACATAATTTCATCCTTATCAATTAAGTAGATATTATGACGTATATGATATTTTATCGTTCCGTTATCTGAAGTAAAAAATGAATGAAATAAATATATTCACTTAATGGGGATGATAGTATGTTTTTCACGTTAAGTTGCTCTATATTGGATAGGATAAATAAATCTATTGCATATCTTAATTGTGGGGATAACACTATGATAATTAAGTTATTATTCACAATAAAAAGGATTGTTGATTGCCCTCTATATGATTAAATTATTGGTTGGGAATGTTGATTAAAACCTATGTTGAAAAACACCTCTTTTCTATTTTTTACATTGTTTTGTATTAACTATAACAATTAGTGATATGGCTAAGTTACTTTTTTATGTTGTTTGATCCAATGGTTAGCGGATTTGTTCTATTAAGCGGAGAAGGTCCTATTGACATATTATAAAAAAGACTAAACGGACCATAAGATAAATTGAAAAATCGTATCTTGATTTAACTGTTTTTAGGTCATCAGATAATTAAATGCCATATCACACGCTCAATATAGAACTTACTATTAATAAAACACAGGTTAAGCAAATTTGCATCAATTAATTGTAATCTTATGCTCATTCTGATCCATTGAATTTAACGAAGGCACTTCAAATTAATAATGGTTACTTACTAAAGATACAATAACTATTCTTGTTGTAGATGATGACGTGCATAACTAACCAATGCATCAGTTACTTTACGCATAATATTACTTTCTGGTGCAAAGCGATGCCAATATAACATTCGACGTTGATGTAAACCCGGTGTCAAATTAATGAGTTCACCACTACTTAGTTCTTTTGCAATTTGTAGATGGGGTATCATACAGCAGGTAGTTCCTTGCTTAGCTAACTGAACATAAGCTTCTGATGAATTAACAATATGGCATGGCACACTGCCTGGCGGTAAATCAAAGTTTTGCTGCAAAAATAACTGATGCATATCATCAATATAATCAAAGGCAACAGCGGGTGCTTTTAATAGTGCAGAACGAGTAACACCTTTAGGAAAATAACGTGCTGCAAATGCAGGTGAGGCAATAAATAAATAATCTAAGGCGCCAAGCGGGTCAACTAAACAACCTGGTAATGGCTGCGATTGACTACTTACTACACCAACCGCTTCACCACGGCGTAAACGTTCAAGAGTGCGCGTTTCATCTTCAACTTGTAAATTTAATCGAATTGGCAGATCCGTTAACACGTTTTTTAATGCAGGTAACAGCCAAGTCGCCAACGTATCGGCATTAACTGCAATTGATAATAATAATGGCGTACCAGCACTTTGATTATTACCAAGCCACTCTTTTTCTAGCATTTCAACCTGATGTAATAAACCGAGCAACTTTTGTCCTTGTTCTGTGGTTTTGGGTGGAACAGTTCGAACTAAAAGGGGCTGGCCAAATTGTATTTCAAGTTGTTTTATACGTTGTGATACTGCGGATTGAGTAATACACAGTTTTTGTGCGGCTCGTTCAAAACCACGTTCACGGATGACGGTATCAAGAGCCTGGAGAGCCCGGTAGTCGAGACGTTTCATTAAGTTAATTCCTGTTGTTATCGTCGCATCTGGCTTATAATTATCGGAAATTTGTCGAAAATCGTCATAATGATTACTGCGTTATTTGATACTTTATTTTTATAGTATGTTGATTGCTCGACGCAAATGGCGCACTTGACATATAATAACACTATGCCATTACATCCAATACGAAAGAATATAAAAGTTTTCACCTAAATGATGCAACTTTATTATTTTATTCATAAATCTTTATAGAGCATTTTCTAGCGGAGCGCAAATAATCTTATTTATATGAAAAATATATTTTATAGTTAATCAAATTATTAAATTAATTGGTTGAAATGGCGATAAATACAACATAGGGTAACATAGATGATGTCACAAGATGAGCTAAAAAAATCAGTAGGTTGGGCTGCACTAAACTATGTAAAGCCTGATACGATTGTTGGTGTTGGAACCGGAACAACGGCATTACATTTTATTGATGCTTTAGCAACAATGAAAAATCGTATTATTGGTGCGGTTTCCAGCTCTGAGGCGTCTACGATTAAACTAAAGCAATTGGGTATTAATGTTTTTGATTGTAATGAAGTCGATGATCTAGAAATTTATGTTGATGGAGCTGATGAAATTAACCACAATATGCAAATGATTAAAGGTGGTGGGGCAGCATTAACAAGAGAAAAAATTATTGCAGCTATAGCACGTAAATTTATTTGTATTGTCGATGAATCAAAATGTGTTAACGTTTTAGGTCGGTTTCCCTTGCCAGTTGAAGTTATTCCTATGGCACGATCTTATGTGGGGCGCGAACTTGTAAAATTAGGTGGGCAACCTGTTTATCGGCAAGGTGTTGTCACCGATAATGGTAATATTATTATTGATGTTCGTGGATTATCTATTGTTAATCCAATTGAGCTTGAACATAAGATCAATAATATTGCAGGGGTTGTCAGCGTTGGCTTGTTTGCAGATAGAGCTGCTAATGTTGCACTCGTTGGTACCGCTAATGGTGTAAAAGTATTGGAATAACTTTTATCAGCTATCCTATGCAAGATGTAAACCTGTCTGTCCTGTAGATAAAGACAGGTTTTTCTATTTTATCAACGTAATCTTAATTGCTTTTAAATATTCTTCTGTGAATATAAAAAACCTTAGTGTGTAGCGTGGTAATATAGAATATTGACTCCTATTGGTTAGCAAATTAATGCTAATTTAGTTAGTAATTATTGATCCTATTATTTTGATGGTTATACATTCGAATTAATTTTTCTCTATTTTGATACGTGTTAATTTATCTATTTAAATGATTTTTAAAAGTATTATTTTCATGGTATCAGTTTTAGATGAAAATCTCGTAATCAATCCCGTAATATAGTTTTCTTGAATATATTGTCATTTATTTATTTTTTGTTATGTTGATTACAATAATATTTAATTTCGCTTGATATTAACTTTAAGTTGGTTGTTTTCATTTATAAAATAGCTTACTAGGCAAATAAATAATCAAACAACCTAATTACAGTATAAATAGCAAGTTAGTTGATGATAGGATCAAATAAATGCATAAATATTCTCAAGATAAAAGCACAATAAAATTTCTTTTATTGGAAGGTGTTCACAAAAGTGCGCTCAATAATTTACACCAGGCTGGTTATACGAACATAGAGTATTATAAAGGTGCTTTATCGAAAGAAGAGTTAAAGAACGCAATCAGTGATGCTAGTTTTGTTGGTATCCGGTCTCGTACACAATTAACGGAAGATATTTTTGCATGTGCAAAGAATCTAAAAGCCGTTGGGTGTTTTTGTATAGGAACGAATCAAGTCGAATTACCGGCAGCAACGAAACGTGGTATTCCTGTATTTAATGCTCCCTTTTCAAATACGCGTTCTGTCGCTGAAATGGTATTAGGTGAAACTTTACTTTTATTAAGAAAGATCCCATTAGTCAATGCTAAGGCTCATCGTGGGGAATGGTTTAAATTAGCTGATGGCTGTTTTGAAGCACGAGGAAAAGTATTAGGTATTATCGGATATGGTCATATTGGAACTCAACTAGGTGTTTTGGCTGAGGCTATTGGTATGAAAGTCTATTTTTATGATATTGAAAATAAACTTCCATTAGGTAATGCTCAACAACTAGCCACTTTATCTGAATTATTGCGTATCAGCGATGTGGTGAGTTTACATGTGCCTGAAACAACAAGTACGCAAAATATGATTCGATCACATGAAATAAATATGATGAAATCAGGAGCTATTTTAATTAATGCGTCTCGTGGATCAGTTGTTGATATTGATGCGTTAAGTGAAGCATTAGATAGCAAACATTTATCCGGTGCAGCAATTGACGTATTTCCAATAGAACCAGCAACTAATAATGATCCTTTTGAATCGCCCCTATGTAAATACGATAATGTACTTTTAACACCACATATTGGTGGGTCAACATTAGAAGCGCAAGAAAACATAGGTATTGAGGTCACAGGTAAGTTGATTAAATACTCTGATAATGGTTCAACACTTTCAGCAGTAAACTTCCCAGAAGTTTCATTGCCAACCCCATTAGAAAATGTGAGTCGGTTATTACATATTCATCATAATCGTCCAGGTGTATTAAATCAAATTAACCAAATATTTGCGCAAGAAGGGATTAACATTGCTGCCCAGTATCTCCAAACGACTGCTGACATTGGTTATGTTGTTATTGATGTGGAAACAGATCGTGCTGAAGAGGCATTAAAACATATGAAGAGCATTAAAGATACGATTAGAGCGCGTTTATTATTCTAATTGTTTGTAATAAATTACCCCTTTTTAGAACGGTAATTATGAGTGTGATTACCGTTTTGTAGATAATTTACAGTAAAGAGAGGTAACCACGAGTAATATGAAATTATTCAAAGCGCCAGATTTTTGATGGCGTAATTACTTCAGGTAAAGGAATATCCCACGAATGGGGCGCTAAATATTCAACTTGCTGACAATCATGTGCCAAACCAATTGGCCATAACTTTTTCTTTTTCCAATGGTGTAAGGTTCTATCATAATACCCTCCACCCATACCTAAACGATTACCGTGGTTATCGAAAGCGACAAGAGGAACAAATAAAATATCTAATTGCGTTAAAGGTAATATTTTGTTTATATCAAGTTTAGGGTGTTGCAAACCTAAAGCACCAGATACTAGTGTTGAATCAGGTTGATAACGTAGAAATAACAAATTTCCTGGACTAAAAGGATGAATTAGTGGCAGATAAACGCATTTATTTTGTTGCCATAACCAGTGAATTAAAGGGGTTGTGTCTAATTCTCCATCAATAGACATAAAAATAGCAATGTGCTTTGCTGTACGGATTTTGGGATGTTGACTTGCTAATAAATAGGCTGAGTTAGCTGCTTTTTGTTGTTGATAAGGTGTTAACGTACGTCGATTTTGACGCATCGCTTGCCTGATTATCGTTGAATTGCTTTTCTCTTCGAAGGTAAGGGCTGTGGCCATTACTAAGATCTCCAGGATGCCGTTATCAGTTATAACCCTTGAACCCTAGGCTCAAGGTGAACGCAACGCCACAACTTTTAGGCTTCCTGGAAAACCAGGTGTGCTCACCAGTTGGAGATCATCACATTCTTATTGTTTGAAATATCGGCTCAGGGGACTCACCAATAACAAACATCCCAGAGAAAACTGTAATAATATCAAGCTACCATTATAACTAACTGTTTATAGTATACACTAGTTTTATTAGAATAGAATAATTATCTATTCAGTTTTATTATTTTGTTCAGGTAGTGATTGTTCTATAAATTTTAACAAATATTGGATTCGAGTATCCATAGCTTGCATATTTATTTTATTCGCTTGACGTTCCTGTTCGAGTTCATGGCAAATATTTAGTGCAACAATAAAAACAAGTTGTTCAGCATTGTTTACACCTGTTCTGTTTTTTAGTTCATGTAATCGGTTATCTAGCTCTTCGGCAGCCTGATGCAAGGCTTCTAATTGTTCTTGCGGACAATTTACTTTTAGTGAACGGCCAAAAACTTTTATTCCGATGGGTTTAAAAGACATATTCCCAACCTGTTATATAAGAATTAAATGACTAAAATATAGAGTAAACCAGAAAATATCTATTTTGTTTCTGAACATGTAGCTTTCTGGTATCTTACATTTGTATATAAGTGATAGCATATCACGAACTTATTGTATCTACGAAATGAATCGCACATGACCAAAATGAATAATCAATTATCTTATATTATACTTGATGAAGAATTAGCCAGACAACAAATTGGTATGACAGCTGCAGAAATGCATGGTTTAATAAGTGGTATGTTGTGTGCAGGTAATAAAAGTGTCTGCTGGCAACCATTGCTCCATGAACTTACTAATGATGGAGTAGCTTTTTCAGCTCCATTATCACAATATATTCGTCAACTTTACACTGAAACGGCTAAACAGCTTGATGAAGGCAATTTCACATTTCAACTTTTTCTACCCTCTGATGATGAAGATATTTTTAGTCGAGCTAACGCATTTGCCGGTTGGGTAAATCATTTTTTATTAGGCCTAGGTGTAATTCAAACACGTCTGGATAAACTGAGTGGTGATATTCGTGATGTGGTTAATGATTTGAGAAACATAGCGCAATTGGGATGTGACGAAGATGATAATCCTGAGGAGTTAGCACAAGATTTGGAAGAAGTAATTGAATATGTTCGAGTAGCAGGCATGCTTTGTTATAGTACGTTTACCCAAAACGTTGTGTTACCACAAGAAACAGCACATAATCCTGTATTGCATTAATATTAGTTAATTATTTTACCCTATTACATTAATTTAAATAGCAAGAATAGTGGATCGATTTGATAATCTCTGTGGAAGATTATTGGAACAATATTTAGTGATAACAAGGTTGTTTATAATGATAACATTAGATGAATTACGGCTGCGCCGTCAGCGTTTGATTGAACAAATGCATGATCATAGTGCGATGATCATATTTTCTGCACCGGAAAAAATACGTAGTGCTGATACAGAATACCCTTATCGACAAGACAGTGATTTTTGGTATTTAACTCAATTTAATGAACCTGAAGCTGTATTAGTTTTACTTAAAGAGACAGGAGCAAATTATCGTACCGTTTTATTTAATCGTGTTCGAGATATAACCGCTGAAATTTGGTATGGTCGCAGACTAGGTCAGGAATCAGCTCTTGATAAATTAGCGGTTAACGAGGCCTTACCGTTTGATGATATTCGTGCGCAACTTAGCGGATTATTGAATAATCTAAGTGTTGTTTATCATGCACAAGGCCACTATCAATATGCAGATGAGATTGTATATTCTGTACTAGAACAATTAAGAAAAGGAACGCGACAAAATAAAAAAGCGCCTGACATAGTAATTGATTGGCGGCCGATGCTGCATGAAATGCGGTTAATTAAATCACCGACTGAATTATTAATTATGCGTCAAGCAGGTAAACTCAATTGTCAGGCACACAAGCGTGCAATGCAGCAATGCCGCCCAGGCATGTTTGAATATCAACTTGAGGCGGAAATCCTGCATGAATACGCGATGGCTGGTGCCAGATACCCTTCATACAATACGATTGTTGGCGGTGGTAAAAATGGCTGTATTCTTCATTACACTGAAAATGAATCTGAATTACGTGATGGTGAGTTAGTACTTATAGATGCCGGGTGCGAATATCAGGGATATGCCAGTGATATTACAAGAACATTTCCTGTAAACGGTCGTTTTTCCTCTGCGCAACGGGCGGTTTATTCAATTGTTTTGGAGTCTCAACAAATTGCCTTAGCAAATTTTAAAGCTGGGACAAGTATATATGAAGTAAATAAGCTCGTTATTCGTGTGATGGTTGAAGGACTTATTCGCCTAGGTATTTTAAAAGGGGATAGCGAACAACTCATTGCTGATAAAGCCTGGTTTCAATTTTATATGCATGGTCTAGGACATTGGTTAGGACTTGATGTACATGATGTAGGAGACTATCGTTCTGCTCAGCGTGATCGTATTCTTGAACCGGGTATGGTCTTGACAGTTGAGCCAGGGTTATACATTGCCCCGCATCCTGATGTGCCAGTCCAATTCCATAATATCGGTATTCGTATAGAAGATAATATCGTTATTACTGAGCAAGGAAATGAGTGTTTAACTGATGATATAGTAAAAGATCCTGATGCAATCGAAGCATTAATGGCTAACAAATAAGATAACTACTTATTATTTAATAGCGTTATTTTAGTAGAAAATCTTTTTATGGTCACAATTATCATTATATCTAATGATATTACCGGATTTTTTATTTTACATTTTAGTATGATAGTCATAGTGAATTTATCGTGTTTTACTATTTTATTCAAAATTATAGACTGAAACAAATAAAAAACACGATATGTTCACATAATAAAGAGACAAAATTAATTTATCGAATGAGCTTGCTTTCGATGTAAACAGAAAATAAAAACTAATAACAGAGTCAATTCATGATAGCCGTCGCTGACCTTAAAGCGAATATTACATTGTGTAAGACATTTTTACTTATACAGTAACTATAAAATTATTTCCGCAATATCCTTATTATTATTTTAGAAATACATTACTCTTTATTCACGTTATTCGCCAGTATTTAACGTCAGTTGTGATGTAATAGCCCATTTGGAGAATCAATTTTTGCACTACACAGTAAATATAACTGTTGTGTATTGAAGTAATATGTCGATACGAACACAATTCTACTTAATAATCTGGAGTATTATTTTGCAAGTTTTGTTATTATAGCACTAATAACACAATATATAGCATGTTTGACAAATTGATATGACACTCCTCTCTCTCCAATTCAAGATAATATACTTGATTAAAAAATTTTCTTCCTTTTTTATCTTGGCTAATCCTCACCTGGATAGAGGAATATCTTATTAATGTACATTGTTACCTATGTAAATCACGATTATGAATATTCTATTTTGGCTTCACTATCAAAAGGGGGCATATTGTGTATTGAGGTATTGGCTTAAGTAGTGTAATCATGATTGAATAAAAATATATCATAAGCGGATATCTTTTTATTACTTTAATCTATCGCGATATTAATTCATTATCAATGAGTAATAATAGCCGCATTATTACTAAAAACGGGTGTATTATGTCTAAAAACACTCCATTATTTATCTCTTCTTACTAGGATTTAGGAACATTTTCCATGATCGAAATTATCCTTAGCGTGGTTATTCTGGTTGGTGCAGGCTATCTGATTGCAAAAAATTATGATGCCAAGATGGTCTTATTTACAGCAGGTCTTCTTCTGATGTTTTTTGCCATTGGGCTGGGTCATCCTCTTTTGAATGAAACAATGAGTTCGGGAATTGCCTGGCTTGATCCTTTTAAAAAAATTACGTCTATTTTTACGGAGCAATTAAAAAATGCTGGGTTAACCATTATGGTGTTATTCGGTTTTTCTTCGTATATGAGTCATATTGGCGCAAATGATGTTGCTGTACATCTTATGACAACACCGTTAAGAAAAATTAAATCACCGTATATTTTAGTTCCAGTTATATTTTTACTTGGTAATCTTTTGTCATTAGTTGTTCCAAGCGCTGCAGGGCTTGCGATATTATTAATGGCAACTTTGTATCCAGTAATGCGTTCTACGGGAATGACTGCCTTAACTGCAGGTGCAGTAATTGCAACAACCGCAACAATTATGCCAACGCCACTAGGCGCCGATAATTTAACTGCTGCTGAAAAACTATTAGGTAATAAAAATTTAGTTGTGGATTATGTATTGAATTATCATGCAAAAGTGTCTTTACCTATTTTACTCTTAATGGCGGTCTTACACTATTTTTGGCAAAAATATATGGATAAACGCCAACATGTATCAGCAATCACGAATGTTAATGATAACCAGTTAAAGATAAGAACAGATTTACCTCCTCGTTTCTATGGTATTTTTCCAGTATTGCCTTTAATTTTAGTATTGTTTTTTGGTTTGGCTTTTAAAGGACTAAAAATTGGCCTGATTGAAATTACTTTTATATGTCTTATCATTGCGTTAATCGTTGATTTATTGCGAACAGGCAATATTAAGGAAACATCAAAAGAATTATCAATATTTTTTACTGGAATGGGCACAGGGTTAGCGCAAGTTGTCTCGTTAATTGTTGCGGCAAGTATGTTAGTTGAAGGATTAAAATCTATTGGTGTTATTGATGAATTGATTAATGCAGTAAAAGATGTCCAGGGTGTAGGTTCAATTCTTATGTTAATTTTTTCCGGTGGAGCGGCATTAATAGGCTTTATTAGTGGAAGTGGTCTTGCAGTATTTTATTCATTTATTAACATTATTCCGGAAATTACTCATAGTGTTAACGTAAATAGTATTTCTGTTGCGCTACCAATGCAGTTAACATCAAATTTAATTCGTGCTGTATCTCCTGTCGCTGCCGTTATTATTGTTGTTGCATCTGTGACAAATAGTAATCCTATTGATATTGTAAAACGGACGTCAGTGCCAATTATTGGTGGTATTATTGGTTGTTTATTATTATCTAACTTTCTGTTTGGCAGTTAATACCCAACAACGATTGCTAATAAATAGTGTCTTCCTAATCAAAGTAATACAAAAACGACAATAATGTTATTTGTGAATGTCGTTTTTGTATTTTTTGTGAATATACGAAAGCATAATTTTCACTTTAATTTTAATAACTATATTTTAGTTTATTGTTATTTATTTGTGAAAATAAGATAAACCATCATGCATGATAATTAACGTTTTTTGATATAGCATTCTATTCATTTTATATAAATAATCAAAAATATTATCGTTATTTAAAGTAGTCCTTATGCTGTTTATCGATCATTATTTTTATCGTATTTTATTGCCATAATATTATTGCATTATCTATGTTATCTCTCCGTGGAGGATACCGTAAATTTTGATTAGTAATGTTGGATAACTATTATATTACGCGCATTTATATACATAAATTTTTAACCAAAAAATCGATAGTGGCTTATAAATGATTACGTTAATTTGCTTCAATAGTGCATTTATTATAAAGTATCTAGTGCTGGCCATTTTGTGGTATATCATTTAACTATAAAAGCAAGGCTATTGTCAGCCAAAATGTAGCTATAAGCCTAGATAGCAGTACCCTCAAGATTAAGGTAATCATAAATAAGTCGCTTACCTTTAAGCGAAATAATTAAAGTTTTATGAGTTAGTATTTGTTATTAGCGTAAATAATAAATACTCAACTTAGTTAACATTAAAATATTATACGTATTTTTATTTTCTCTTCCTTGATTATTTAATCTTGTTTATTTATAAGTGGAACTTGTTTTTAAGCTACATAGGACATTTTTATCTTATAGGGGATAATGACTATAAATAGGCTAAATAGTTAAACCTGTATTATCCGTTTATAAAAAACAATAAATATCCACCGACAACAGACATACAAGCAGAGTATTTAACTATGAAACATCTGGATAACTTAGAGGTAGTTATTGATTATGCTAATGGCGTATTATGGGGATATGTACTTCTATTTTTACTTTGCGGATTAGGCATTTATTTCACGATAAGACTTAATTTTATTCAAGTCAGACAATTTAGAACAGGACTATATGCTTTACTTCAGGGGGTATCATCAAAAAGTGATAGGGCAGATAAGCATGGAATGAGTTCATTCCAAGCGGTCACTACTGCTATTTCAGGTCAAGTTGGTACGGGGAATTTAGCGGGGCCTGCAACAGCGATTATGTTAGGGGGCCCTGGTGCTATATTTTGGATGTGGGTATCTTCTTTCTTAGGAATGTCAACAATTTATGTTGAATCCGTATTAGCACAAAAATTTAAAACACATGATAACTACGGCCACATCGTAGGAGGACCCGCATATTATATTGAACAAGGATTAAAAAAACGTTGGCTAGCGATTATCTTTGCGATCTCATGTATACTAGCATTAGGCTTCGCGGGGATCATGGTACAGTCAAATTCAATCGCATTGGCGTTTAATAGCGCATTAAATATACCTACTTGGTTGACAGGAATATTGATTGCGATATTAGTTGGTTCCGTCATTATAGGTGGTATTCGAAGTATTGCAGCATTCAGTGAAAAAATTGTACCTATCATGGCTGTTTGCTATCTTTTGGGAGCGTGTGCAATTTTGTTATTCAACTATGCCTACATACTTTCAGCATTAAAGATGATTTTTGTTGCAGCATTTAATCCTGAATCCGTGATTGGTGGCGGAACGGGTATTGCGATTCAACACGCCATGCGTTTTGGTATTGCACGTGGATTGTTTGCTAATGAGGCTGGTATGGGCTCGACACCACATGCTAATGCTGTTGCTAAAGTAGATCATCCAGAACAGCAAGGATTTATTGCTATGATGGGTGTGTTTGTTGTTTGTATTATCGTTACGATTACCGCACTCGTCATTATTACATCTGGTTTACGAGCTTGGCAAGATGCTGGGAAGGTAACACACTCTTTTCTGGATGTATTTAAAAATTATGAAGGTATTACTATTACTCAACAGGCATATTATTATATTTTTGGTCAGTTTGGGATCTTATTTATTTCTGTATCATTATTTTTCTTTGCATTTACCACTATTATTAGTTGGTATTATTATGCTGAGACTAATGTTCGTTATCTTTTCGGACACAAAATTGTGTTAAGAACTTATCAGCTATTATTTTTAGTTAATTTATTTTTAGCGACAATTTATCAATCAAAATTTGCCTGGAATATGGCTGATTTCTTCAATGCTATCATGGTACTACCTAATTTAGTTGCCTTATTTATTTTATCACCTATAGTTATTTCGACGATAAAACATTAACTATTTTAAATAAAATTATCTTATTTTATACTAATGTAATAAGGGGATTTTATATATAGCTTATGTTTTTATTAATAAATAAAAGATCAATAGAAAAGTATTTTGTTCATAGAATGACATCGAATAACTCTATAATTAGTTATTAATATTTATAATGAAATTATTGTTTCTTTAATTATAAATAGATTTTTATTAAATCCTATTATACTAATGCTTCTTGTTCCTTTATTACTCTGATCAATGTATAAAATATTACATGGTAGCATTTACGATGAAGATATATAACTTATCTTAGCTTTATTTATGGTAAGATAGGCCTTTTATAAAAGGCTATAATTAAGGTAGTGCTTTTATATAGTGCACTAGTGCCTATATTTTATTACAACATAAACTATACAAGCAAATTCGAGCTATTAACAAGTAAATTCATCATACGTCTTTATCAAGAAGTGGATTAAATGTAATTTAAATAAGCGATGAATTTACTTGTAACCGTTTATAAGTTATTAATTAATGAATATGGTAATGAACGAATTGTTAATAATTCATCTTTTTCTTGAGAGAAACGTAAATTTGACATATTGGATGTGTCATTACTTAATATGGCTTGTATCCAATAATAACCATCGTCCATCATCACGTAACTTAAAAGAGTACCTGTTTGCCGCCAGTCATTGCCAAGTTGTATTTCTAAAGTATCACTAATATGTGGTCTATATATGCTTTTACCCGTTAACCAAAACATTGCTCGTTTATTAATGCCCCGGTAACGTGCTCGGGCAATCATTTCCTGACCAACATAACAACCTTTTTTAAATGAAATTGCATTTAATAGATGTAAATTAATTGCCTGAGGAAGAAAGGTTTCACTACAAGGTGTGTCAATAATAGGTATACCTGCTTCAATATCCAGCGCTTGCCACTGTTTACTATCATTTATAGCAACTTTTCCTAACAACATAGTGTAAAGGCGTTCAGCCTCCTTTTTTGTCGCAATAATAATAAAACGTTCTGTAGGTTGACTAAAATGCAACAAGCTACATTCGGGTAAATGAACAACAGATTTTGTTAAATTGGGTAACTCAGCATAGTGTTGTTGTAAAATTTCTCGGCAATTATACCCCGCTAATCCTAATAGGATGGAAGAATCATCTTTGTTTATTTCAACTTTTGAAAAAATAGCATATTTTTTCAATTCTGCCATATCTTTATCTAGGACATTTTCACGCTGTATATAGGATAAACCAGCATTTTTATTTGCAAACAGGCAACAAACACTAAACACTTTACCTTTTGCATCACAGTGTGCGGCCAATGTCGAAGTTGAATCTGTTAATTCGTTAATATCACATGTAAATTGACCCTGTAAATATTGACGACAATCTTGTCCATTTACATTTACTAATGCCCATTCGTCTAATGAAATTAATGTGGCGGATAATGTTTGAGAAGGTTTAGGCAACTGATTAGGAAAGGGATAAATAAAAGACATAGCTGACTCCAATAATGGTATACTTCACGTAATAATTTTTTTTCATTGTTTCGTCATTCAGATAATTAGGTGCTTAAAAATTAGTATAATGTGAATCCGCGCTAACATATAGTATTAACTATTTTAAAATAACTTTATGTAGTATTGAGTGTTCAGGATTCAACTGATACTTCATTATTTTTCCAATCAATAACATTAGGTTTAGGTTAAGGCGTACATAATGAATATTCATGATATAGCTAAAATTCACTGGGCTTGTCGCCGAGGTATGCGAGAATTAGATATTTTTCTAATGCCTTTTTTAAATTGTGATTATGAAGGCTTAAGTGATGAGAATAAGCATATCTTTATTAATTTACTTTCTTATGAGGATCCACAACTTTTTAGCTGGTTTATGAATCAAAGCAAACCGCATGATGATCGTTTGATGGATATGATCCTGTTGATTAAACAGCGAAACCAACAACGTGACAAAATTTTATTTTAACATTGATATTTCTTTTAATACACAAATTTTGGCTACAGTCGTTTATCTTATTGCTATCATTTTACTCTTGACAGCACCGTGGCCTTATGGCTATTGGCCTATTTGGCTATTAGCCTGCATTTTAGTTATCGTTGAATTTTTTCGTTGTCAAAAGCGTATTGCTAAAACAAAAGGGCAACTTATTATTACACATGATTATTCTGTTTTCTGGCAAGGTAGTTATTGGGTTATAGTGGGCAATCCATTAATAACGCACTATTTTATTTATTTTATGCTCGAAAGCAAAGACCCTATAAGACCTGCTTATCAGCGTCTTTGGTTAATGCGTGATTGTGTTACTCATAAACGAGAATGGCATTCTTTAATCTATTTATTTGTTATGCGAAATATTTAAAAATGATGAATTACACTTTTGCTGATAATTGTCTTATCATAAAGATAAATGTTATTATTTCTAGAGTAGATAGAGCATGGGCAATTAAATTTATAAGGAAATTACGTAAGTAATTTTATTCAATTATAAATAGTCTAAATATAATAAGATAGGTATATAAAATCAGTAAACTCTATTTTAGTTATATTGTTACTATATAAATAAAATAACTCTAATTGATTAGATATAGGGTGGACCAAGGATATGGCCTTAATTTGGTTAGTAGAAGACGAAGCCAGTATTGCTGACACATTAATTTATAGTTTAGAGACAGATGGCCATGATGTAGTCTGGTTTGATAGAGGTGAACCAGCACTAACAGGTTTGAATACTTCTCTACCAGCATTAGTCATATTGGATATTGGTTTACCTGATATCAGTGGCTTTGAACTATGCAAAAAAATGATCGCTAAGATAGATGGTTTACCGATAATTTTTTTGACGGCAAGAAGTGAAGAAATTGATCGTATTGTTGGTTTAGAAATTGGGGCGGATGATTATATTGCTAAACCTTTTTCACCACGTGAAGTTTGCGCCAGAATAAGAACTATTTTACGTCGTATACAGCCACACCAAATAAATAATTATAACACTAATCCTAATAATAAGAGTGTATTTACGCTTGACGAAGAGGGCGCAACCATTACATTTTATGGTCAGCCTCTCATGTTGACGCGTTATGAATATTTATTATTAAAAACGCTCTTAAAATCACCTGGACGAGTGTTTTCTCGCCAACAACTTATGGATTTAGTTTGGCAATATGCAGAAGATAGTTTAGAAAGAACTGTAGATACCCATATTAAAACATTACGAGCCAAGTTACGTAATATTAATGAGCATGTTAATCCAATTCAAACGCATAGAGGGTTGGGATATAGCTTGAGTCACGCTGAATGAAACTAGGTATACGAATATTACTAGGCTATTTTGTCATTGTGGCCATAGCAGGCTATTTTATTATGAGTATCTCTGTCCAAGAGATAAAACCGGGTATTCGTCGTGTCTCTGAAAATATGTTAAGAGATACAGCTAATCTTTTCGCTAAATTTATTGAACTTGATATTAAAAATGGCGTGATCTCAACATCATTAATTGAAAAGTTTTATGAGGAAATTTCAACAAATTCATCATTATTAAATAGAATTGATAATCAAGACATTCAACATTATAGCACCCTAATGCATTTTCAATCAGCTCAAAAACCTACCGAAAAACCCATTTTTAGTTATCAACTATATGTAACTGATCAAAACGGTATCGTTATTTATGATTCATTACATAAAGCTGTTGGTAAAGATTATTCGCAACTAAGTGACGTATCACTTACATTACGTGGTAACTATGGTACACGTACAACAAATAATGATTGGGCGGATGATGATAGCTATACACTTTATATTGCGTCCCCTATAAAGTATGAAGGTAAAATTATTGGTGTGGTTACCGTATCAAAATCGAGTCAAAGTTGGTCGCCTTTCATTCGTAGCGGTGAATTAAAAATGGAGATAGCAAGTTTTTTTCTTTTAGCTATCTCTTTAATTATTGGGTTATTTTTTGTGTGGTGGATTACCTATTCAATTTCTCGTTTAGTTCAATATGCTACTGATGTTGCGGATGGCAAACCGACTAGTTTACCCAAAATGGAAAATTCAGAACTCAAGTTACTTGGTGAAGCATTACATAAAATGCGTATTAAGCTAGAAGGAAAAAATTATATTGAGAGTTATGTTCATACATTAACACACGAATTAAAAAGTCCACTTGCAGCCATACGTGGTGCCGCCGAAATATTGCAAGAAATGCCTCCACCAGAAGCAACTAAGCGTTTTTCATTTAATATTGAACAACAAAGTAAACGGTTACAATTATTAGTAGAACGTATGTTATTGCAGGCCAATGTAGAAAGCCGTTTACGTCTTGAATTACAGCCCGTAGATTTGCGTAACTTAGTACTTGACGTCGTAGCAAGTAAAGAAGCACAAGCAGCGACACTTCAGATTGAACTTGATTATCGGATCGGTTCCTCCATGATGGTGCTCGGTGATTATTTATTACTAAGTCAAGCATTAACTAATTTAATTGAAAATGCATTTGATTTCACGCCAAGAGATGGTATTGTGCAGGTTATTACTCAGCGTAATGGTAATATGTATGAACTTATTGTAATAGATAGCGGTTCCGGCATTCCTGATTATGCTTTAGATAAAATTTTTGATCGTTTTTATTCTTTACCTAGACCAAGTGGCAAAGGGAAAAGTACTGGTTTAGGATTAAGTTTTGTCCGTGAAGTTGCGTCATTACACAAAGGCTCTATTATGCTAAAAAATGCCCCTGAACGAGGGGCTATGGCAATCTTAAGTTTATTACGTTATTCTTAATGGCACGTATTGTATTACAATGAGTTAATTGTGATATAACATAATCGTTGTACGATTTGATGAGGTTTTTTTAAGATTATGCCTGACAAGCATAGCGAACAACAATTAATTGAAATATTTCTTGAATATTTGTGGTTAGAAAAAAATTTAGCCGGTAATACGATCGATGCTTATAGGTTAGATCTTATTACCCTGAAGAATTGGTTAACAAGTCGGAACATATCTCTATTATCAGTGTCTACATCAGAATTACATTTATTTCTTGCTGATCGATTTGATACTGGTTATAAAGCAACTAGCTCTGCGCGCATGTTAAGTTCGGTACGACGCTTTTTTCAATACCTTTATAATGAAAAGCAACGAGAGGATGACCCATCTATTTTATTAGTTTCTCCTAAATTACCGCAACGTTTACCAAAAGATCTCAGCGAACAACAGGTGGAATCTTTATTACAAGCACCTAATATTTCAGAACCAATTGAGTTACGTGATAAGGCAATGCTTGAAGTATTATATGCCACGGGATTACGTGTTACTGAATTAATTAGCTTGACCTTCAGTGATATAAGTTTACGTCAAGGTGTCGTACGTATTATTGGCAAGGGTGATAAAGAACGGTTAGTACCTCTGGGCGAAGAGGCTATATATTGGCTTGAATACTATTTACACTATGGTCGTAATGAATTGTTAAACAAGCAAACAATAGATATTGTATTTCCAAGTAATCGAGGGAAGCAAATGACCCGTCAAACCTTTTGGCATAGAATTAAGCATTATGCGGTCTTAGCAGGTATTAATAGTGATAGTTTATCACCACATGTATTACGGCACGCTTTTGCGACACATTTACTTAATCATGGTGCCGATTTGCGAGTAGTTCAGATGCTGTTAGGGCATAGTGATTTATCTACAACACAAATATATACTCACGTTGCAACCGAACGATTAAAGCAACTACATCAAAGCCATCATCCTCGAGCGTAAATACGTTATCTTGGCAAGCATTAAATGCGATTTTATTATTAAATATTAGTTTATATTACCAGGTAGGTAGTATGCGTTAATGTATTTTTTCTTTTTCTTTCAAGGAATAGAAACATTGTGTAAAGTGCTAAATGATGATTATGGTTTATAGAAATTCCCTGACATAACCACTAATAAAAAATGAAGGATATATAATGAGAAAAATTTTTTTATTGTTATCAATAATAATCACTACGCTATTTAATATAGCGCATGCAAGCAATACAGAAATTATTAAATCAATACATAATTTAGGATTGAAGGCACTTGACATACAAGATTCTCCAATCAGTCAGTTAAAAATGGTGATCACTAATGAAGGAATATTTTATATCTCGACAGACGGTAAGTATCTATTACAGTCCTCTTTATATGATATAAGTCAAGGTGTTCCAATTAATTTTACGAACCATTTTTTGATAGATAAAGTGGAAGCACTAAAAGATGAAATGATTATATATAAAGCAAATAACGAAAAATATGTCGTTACTGTTTTTACAGATGTATCTTGTGGTTATTGTGTTAAATTGCATAATGAAATTGATAAATATAATGCGCAGGGCATTACCATTCGTTATTTAGCTTTTCCCCGGGCAGGGACTGATTCCTCTATTGGTAGGGATATGAAATCTATTTGGTGTTCAGCAGACAGAAAACAAGCGTATACTATGGCAACACGAGGTAAACCACTTTCAATTGAAAACTGTAATATTGATTTGGACAAACACTATCAACTCGGTGTTATGTTTGGTGTACGCGGTACACCAGCTATTCTAGTTGGTGATATATTATTGCCAGGTTATCAGGATGCAAAAACATTGCGAAAAACATTAGACGACTATTATAGTTCTAAAAAGTAATGATCCTTATTCTTTATAACGAGAAGTCCTTCTTAAAGAGGACTTTTCGTCAGTTATGTAAATTTTGCAATAGTAAATTGGATAATGAATAAATCAATACTACATCGTCGTAAAGCTACTCCGCTATCGACTTCAGAAATAAATAATACTCTGCCAATTCTCGATAGAATATATGCACTTCGAGGTGTGATTAAACCCGAGCGTAATCTTACAGGTTTAATTAATTATCAACAACTTAATGGTATTGATGAGGGTGTTATATTATTAGAACAAGCATTGCAAAATAAGTGGCAAATTATTGTCGTGGGTGATTTTGATGCCGATGGTGCAACCAGTACAGCACTAATGGTTCTTGCATTACGGCGTATGGGATTTAATAAAGTAAATTATTTAGTACCTAATCGTTTTGAAGATGGTTATGGATTAAGCCCCGATGTAGTAGAACAGGCAGCAGCATTAAATGCTGAACTTATCATTACTGTTGATAATGGTATTTCTTCTTTTTCTGGTGTAAGTGCGGCTAAACAACGTGGGATCAAAGTATTAATAACCGATCATCATTTACCTGGGGAGCAGCTACCGGATGCCGATGTTATTATTAATCCTAATTTGAAAAGTTGTCCTTTCCCTTCAAAGTCATTAGCCGGTGTAGGCGTCGCCTTTTATCTTATAGCCGCCTTACGTAGCTATTTTCGGCAAAAAGGTTGGTTTGAACAACAGCGCATGGAAGCACCTAACATGACTGAATTTCTTGATTTAGTCGCCTTGGGTACAGTGGCTGATGTTGTACCGTTGGACGAAAATAATCGGATTTTAGTGTATCAAGGAATTCACCGTATTCGTAATGGTTATTGCCGACCTGGAATAAAAGCATTACTAGAAATAGCCAATTGCAATATTAGTCAATTAACAGCCACAGATCTTGGCTACATAATAGGACCACGTCTTAATGCTGCAGGTAGATTGGATAATATGTCGATTGGAGTTGAATTATTACTTAGCGATGATATTGCTACAGTTCGTTCATTAGCAATTGATTTAGATACTCTTAATCAAACAAGACGTGAAATTGAACATAGCATGCAGGCCGAAGCATTAACGCTATGTGATGCATTAAGCTATAATAGTGAACAATTACCTGCTGGTTTGGCCATATACCATCCCCAATGGCATCAAGGTATCGTGGGAATTTTGGCTTCCCGCATAAAAGAACGTTTTCATCGCCCAGTCATAGCATTTGCACCTACAGGTGAGGGAATTCTTAAAGGATCAGGTCGATCCGTTAATGGCTTGCATATGCGAGATGTACTAGAACGATTACATAGTCAATGCCCTGATCTCATCGTACGTTTTGGTGGCCATGCAATGGCAGCAGGTTTATCGATCAAAGAATCCAAATTTAACGAGTTTCAACAACGTTTTGCTGAATTAGTTGAGCAATGGTTAGGTGAAGAACAATTAACAGGGATTATTTGGTCTGATGGTGAATTAACTAATGATGAGCTATCGTTAGAAACTGCTCAACTTTTACGAGAAGGTGGACCATGGGGACAAGGTTTTCCTGAGCCATTATTTGATGGATGTTTTCGAATTTTACAACAACGCTTACTTAAAGGTCGACATCTGAAATTATTACTTGAACCTATAAATGGTGGTCCTATATTAGATGCTATTGCCTTTAATGTTGATAATCGATTATGGCCTGATAATAGTATTCAAAAAGTTCAACTTGCTTATCAATTAGATATTAATCAATATAAAGATAAATGCAATGTTCAATTATTAATCCGTCATATTTGGCCGCTATAAATTGCCTTAAAACCTATAAATACTCGTGATTTTGCTCATTATTAATTCCCCTTGTTTTATTAGTGGTATATCAATTAAACATAGTATTTTGTTATCAAATTTTTACTAGTACGGATAGTAAGGTGAAGTTATGTTTACGGTTATACTCTATCAAGTAATAATAGGTCTTGATAGAGTATAAAATATACTACTAATTAATGGTGGTGTGCCCGTTGTTGTTGAATTTGCCAAAGTGTTAACCATTCAAGCAATTCACCGGTTATTTTTTTCTGATTAAAGAATAAATTTTGCTGATCACTCATTGGTTTCTCGCCGGCTAATAATATTGAATCTGTATCTTGCCAAGGATAAAACTTACTATCTAAAAGAGAGTAGGCTCCTTCAGTGGTCAATATGACTTCTGGATTATAACCAAAACACCAATCCTTATTTAATGTAGGTGCTAACATATCACAACTTGTTTGGTAATATGCCTGGTTGGATAAGCTAAGCTGGTAAAGCGTAGCAATAATATCTTTATGGCTACCAACGCGTTGTGGGTCATAGACGCTTTGCCCTTGATAATTTTTAGGCACATAAAGATAGAAAGGTACTGCATGACCTAAAACGAGTTCAGCTTTAGATGGATAACCGATCCCTCTCACATTGTGATCACCTGTCGCTGCAATGATTGTTTTATTACCAAAAGAGTGTGCTTTTACCCAACTGATAAATTTGCCTAGTTCATTATTGCTATAACGAAAAGTATGAAATATTTCTTTCAACTCACTACCTTCAGCTAAATGCGATAACCGCACTTTTTCATTGCCAGTAAGAAGGATATTTGTTTTTTGATAACCAGGCGGTGCTTCATAAGGTGGATGATTTGTCATTGACATTGACATAATAAATAAATGTTCACCTTTTTTATCTGCTTCAACAAGTCGTTTTTCCATATATTGGAACATATATTCATCAGGTACTCCCCACGCATTGGGTTTTGCGTCGGGAAAATATTTTTGTAAGGTACTTTGCTCAACAAACTCATCAACACCTTGTTCAGCTAAAAATTTACCTAAATTACGCCAGGCTCCATTACCTGCATAGACAAAAATAATTTTATATCCTTTATCTTTATAAGGCTGAAATAAGTTACTGACAAAAGTGTAGCCTTGAGCAATAGATTGACTAATATTGCTATTAGGACTACGAACAATTAAACGAGCCAGACTGTCAATTGTGCCGTCACCTTCAGAAACAAATCGTTTAAATAACCAATCAGTCTGTAAATGTGGACGTAATTCACCTAATAAATCTCGTTGAGGTGTGTCTAAACTTAGCATATGCTCACCCAAACTTTCCATTACCGAAAGCACTACATGAGGAGGATGTGTTGCCAGAAATGGTTGTTCAGTTGTTTTTGTTAGTAAATTAGTTAAATCTGCCGACATAGGTCGATTAAAAAACTGGGTAAATAAATGACGACCTTCATTCTGAGAAACGGATCTAAATTGTTTACTTCGTTTGTAATCTTTATACGCCCACTCTAAAGCGATAACGCCATTCGGCGTCAACATATTTAGGAATTTCAGTTCTGAAACTTGAGAATCACCTTGTCGTAAAGGAAATGTTGATAGAGATCCTCGACAACCAATACCTACCATCGCGAAGATAACAAGCGTAATAATTGTGGAACTGAATAACTTATTGTTTGGATTGATATTTTTTATGCACCATCGTTGAAGGCGCGCAAATAACCAATAAAAAATAATTAAGCCTAAAACCGTGATAAATATGATACTTATGACAGGATAATCATGCCAAAGGGTTTTAAGAATAGCTTTGGTATCATCATCAAATAGACCAAAAATGAAAACGTCAATAGATCGTTGATATATTTGGTAATATTTAATGTTGACAAAATTTAACCAGATAATTATGAATGATAATAACGTAACAATTGTTGGATAGCATCGATGCCATAAGGATGTTGTTTTCTCTGAAATAGCTAATAAACTCATTGCAACAAGGCATAAACCAAATAGAATACATATAACTCTTAAGTCAAAAAATGTACCGTAGACAAACATTCTAATAATATCTGCATGATACAATTGACTTATTTCAAGAGTTCCTTGCGTATGGAATAAGATATAACGTGAGAGCGCGCAACTTATAAGACTGATTAATGCGGGGATAAGTAGTGAACATGCACCTTGTACAAAGCGTTTAAACCAGGTGTTTGGTTGTTTACTGTACATGTATTTTTCCTTTCATTTGGCTTGTATGTAATTATTCGGAGTTATATCCTTACATTGTTTTAGCATTTCCTTGACCAGTAACCTCGGGGTTTCTGGTGCTGATGATAGTAGAAAACAAGGCTAAGCGTTTTTTTTCAATTGTCAACCATCTTATTTAAGGTTGGTTTAAGAGTAATGTTTAATCGTAAGTGGTACTTTTCTTCAACGTTAAGATAGTGAGCATGCATTAAAGAAAGAACAGAATTGTTATAATTACGCTATATAATGAATTATTTATTCTATTTATAAATAGGCTATTTTACCAATATATATGGAAAGAAATAGTTAGAATTGGCTGAGATTCTTCTATATTCTTATGTAATGTTCCGCTATGATAATCATTTTTGTAGTTATCCTGTAATCATCATTAACGAAGTGAATGCATTAAAAAATATGTTTGAAATTAATCCTATAAAGAATCAAATACAGGATTTGGCTGAACGTACAGCCGTCCTTAGGGGGTATCTTTGACTACGATGTTAAGCATGAACGACTTGAAGAAGTCAATGCTGAACTCGAACAACCCGATATCTGGAATTCGCCTGAAAAAGCACAAGCACTAGGTAAAGAACGCGCCTCGCTTGAATTAATTGTAAATACTATTGAGCAAATGGAGCAAGGACTGAATGATGTCGGTGAATTGCTCGATTTAGCCGTTGAAGAAAATGATGAAGCAACGGTAAATGATGTTATTGAAGAATTAACAAAACTAGAAGTAAAACTTGAGCAATTGGAATTTCGTCGTATGTTTTCTGGCGAATATGATAGTGCAGATTGCTACATGGACATTCAATCAGGTTCTGGTGGCACAGAAGCGCAAGATTGGGCCAATATGGTTTTACGCATGTATTTACGTTGGGCTGAATCACGTGGTTTTAAAGTTGAAGTTATTGAAGTTTCAGATGGTGATGTAGCGGGTATCAAATCGGCTACAATTAAGCTAATTGGCGAATATGCTTATGGTTGGTTACGGACAGAAACAGGCGTACATCGCTTGGTTCGTAAAAGTCCATTTGATTCAGGTGGTCGTCGCCATACTTCTTTCTGTTCAGCCTTCGTTTATCCGGAAGTTGATGAAGATATTGATATTGATATAAATCCAGCAGACTTACGCATTGATGTATATCGAGCATCTGGTGCGGGTGGGCAACACGTTAATAGAACCGAATCGGCTGTTCGTATTACGCACTTACCCACGAATATCGTTGTACAGTGCCAAAATGGTCGTTCACAACATCAAAATAAAGATCAAGCAATGCGCCAGTTGAAAGCGAAACTTTATGAACTGGAAATAAGTAAGAAAAATGCTGAAAAACAGGCAATGGAAGAAAATAAATCTGACATTGGCTGGGGGAGTCAGATTCGCTCCTATGTTTTAGATGATTCTCGAATTAAAGATTTACGCACCGGTGTAGAAACAAGAAATACTCAGGCTGTGTTGGACGGTGATCTTGATAAATTTATAGAAGCCAGTCTGAAAGCCGGATTGTAACAAAGGATAATTAAATGTCTGAGCAAACAAAAGAACCTCAAACAACTTCAGTTCAAGTCGAATTGAATAATGAAATGAAAGCACGCCGTGAAAAATTAGCACTATTACGTGAACAAGGTATCGCCTTTCCGAATGATTTTCGTCCCGATACAATATCAGACGAGATCCACGCAAAATATGATCATAAAACAAATGAAGAGCTTAAAGCATTAGATATTGAGGTAAATATTGCTGGCCGTATGATGACACGGCGTATTATGGGAAAAGCATCATTCGCTACTTTACAAGATGTAGGTGGGCAAATTCAAATTTATGTGAGTCGAGATGATCTTGCCGAAGGTATCTATAACGAACAATTCAAGAAATGGGATCTCGGCGATATCATCGCTGTACATGGTAAATTGTTCAAAACAAAAACAGGCGAATTATCTATCCATTGTGATAGTGTTCGCTTATTGACTAAGGCATTAAGACCGTTACCTGATAAGTTTCATGGTTTAGCCGATCAAGAGATGCGTTATCGCCAACGTTACCTTGATTTAATTACGAATGAAGATGCGCGTAATACATTCCGTATTCGTTCACAAATTATGAGTGGTATTCGTAACTTTATGTTTGCGCAAAATTTTATGGAAGTTGAAACGCCTATGATGCAAGTGATCCCAGGCGGTGCGACAGCAAGACCTTTTGTGACACATCATAATGCATTAGATATTGATATGTATTTACGCATCGCACCAGAATTATATTTAAAGCGTCTCGTTGTTGGTGGTTATGAACGCGTTTTTGAAATTAATCGTAATTTCCGTAATGAAGGAATATCGCCTCGTCATAATCCTGAATTTACTATGATGGAACTTTATATGGCCTATGCCGATTATAAAGATCTTATGGTATTGACTGAAACATTATTTAGAACCTTAGCTCAAGATGTGCTGGGAACCACTGTCGTACCTTATGGTGAACATACATTTGATTTTGGTAAGCCGTTTATCAAAATGACAATGAAAGAAGCTATTTGCCATTATTGTCCTGACATTAAAGCAAATGAATTAGATGATCTTGAAAAAGCTAAAGCCATAGCGGTTTCTCTTGGTATTAAGGTTGAAAATAGCTGGGGTCTTGGCAGAATTCAATGTGAAATCTTTGAAGAAACTGCAGAAAGCCAGTTAATTCAGCCTACATTTATTACAGAATATCCTGCTGAAGTATCGCCATTAGCTCGTCGCAATGATCATAATCCATTTATTACTGATCGTTTTGAATTCTTTATAGGTGGACGGGAAATAGGTAATGGTTTTTCTGAATTAAATGATGCTGAAGATCAAGCTGAGCGTTTTGCTGAACAAGTGAGGCAAAAAGATGCTGGTGATGCTGAAGCGATGTTCTATGATGAAGACTATATTGTTGCACTAGAGCATGGATTACCACCAACTGCAGGTCTAGGTATTGGTATTGATAGAACGGTTATGTTGTTTACTAATAGTCATACTATTCGTGATGTTATTTTGTTCCCAGCAATGAGACCAAATAGACAATAGTTAAATAATAAAAAATCGACAATAAAAAAGGGGGAATTATCCCTCTTTTTAATCACACTAAAAGCACTCTTATTTATAAGCAAAAAGATTAGCAATATAACGTATATTTTATTATTCATTCATTTTTGTTATAGAAGTATCAATACATCAGCCAGAAAGTTTACTATTATCTTTAAATAGGCTAATAAAAACAGAAGATAAATAATAATATTATTTAGTTATTATAGTATTAATAATATTTTTAGCTGATTAGTTAGTAACTCGTATCACTAAATCATTTTTTAAAAGAGTAATAAATTTAAATCTTAATAAATTAGCGAAATTCATCTACAAATGGAGTAGGCTAAATGCCTACTCGTTTTACCATTAAAAATGAAAATTATCAGGATCATCACCAATGCGTTCATTTTTATTTAATGCATTAATTGATGCCATGTCTTCAGGACTTAATGAAAAATCAAAAATATCGATATTTTCAATGATCCTATTTTGGTTAACTGATTTAGGAATAGTGACAATATCATTTTGAATATCCCAACGTAAAATAATTTGAGCAATACTTTTTTTATGACGATCAGCAATCTCTTTGAGTTGTGGATTGTCAAGCATTTTACCTCTGCCTAATGGGGACCAAGCCTCAACGACAATATTACGTTGTTTACAATAACTACGGACATCTTCTTGAGATAAAAATGGATGTAATTCAATCTGATTTATCATCGGGATAATATCAGCAACGTTGATTAAAGAATCTAAATGATGCGGTTGGAAATTACATACACCGATAGCTTTAATCTTACCTTCATCATAAAGTTTTTCTAATGCACGCCATGTATCTAAATATTTGTTGGCAACAGGCCAATGGATTAAATAGAGATCAAGATAGGTTAATTGAAGTTTTTTTAAACTACGCTCAAATGCTTCGAGTGTTGTAGAATAACCTTGATCGCTATTCCAAACTTTGGTGGTAATAAATAATTCTTCTCGAGAAATAGGGGACTCTTTTAAAGCATTGCCCACTTCTGTTTCATTTCCATAAATAGCAGCTGTATCGATACTACGATAACCCGCTTCAATAGCCCATTTTACGGCTTGTTGTGTATCAGGTCCACTGGCCTGATACACACCTAAACCCAACCTAGGCATTTTTACATCATTAACTAATGATATATAGTAAGGATCATACATAGATAAATCTCCTATAAATAGACTGTTTATACGGAAATAAGTATTATCCTTATTTAGACAAAATACCCTATACAACATGTTATATTGCGTAACAAAATTATCTATCTTATTTTCTAAATGTAATTAATTGTATATTTATTTCCATTACTATTTATGATTATTAAAATCATTTTTTAAATAAAAATAAAATTATTTTTATTTTAATTAATTTTATTAATTAATTATAATTAAATATATTTATTATATACTTTGTTACAAAATAGCACTTTACTTTCATTTTTATATTTAATTAATAATAATAAAACTTATTATCATTAATTTTTACAATGTTATTTTAAGAATAAACTATATGAGTAATAGGTTTTATTTACTATCTGATAAAATGAATACTGCTATAATAGGATACAATAAGATGATATTAATTAATAATTACTATTTTTAATTTTAGTAAAAGGGGGAGAAATTAATGGGTAATGTGAAAAAAATAAAACAAGAAAATATGAAACTTCATTCAACTCGTAATAATGTATCTGAAAATGTTAAGCTTTCATCTATTCACTTATTAAATCAAATGGTTTCTAACTTTGCTGATTTGGCATTAATCACAAAACATGCACACTGGAATATGAAAGGAACTAACTTTATTGCTGTGCATGAAATGGTCGACGGATTCCGTGATACACTGTTAGAACATCAAGACGTTTTCGCCGAGCGTATTGTGCAGTTTGGCGGTGTAGCTTTAGGTACTCTTCAAGATGTTGTTGAATCTACACAATTGCCTGTTTATCCAAAAAATCTTGTTAGTGTACACGATCATTTATGTGCATTAGCAGATCGCTACGCTATTGTTGCAAATGCAGTGCGTGACGCAATTACGAGTGTAGAGGACGAAGATACCGCAGATATATTTACCGCTGCTTCTCGGGATTTAGATAAGTTTTTATGGTTTATTGAAGCACACTTACAGTAATTTTTTATTTCCTATTTTTATTTTAATAATCCTAAAATAGAGTTATCTATTTTAGGATTTTTATTTTATCTATATTTTATTTTTGTTTAATAATATTATTAAAATAATTTTCTACTATATAAAATAATATTAATAAGTTATTTTTTTAGCGGTTTTTTATTTATAAATAACACATGACTAACTGATAGTTTATATTTTAACTATTAAAAGCGATGAAAATAAACACTAGTCATTATTTAATAATAAAATAAAAATGTATCATATGATTTATTTATATTAATATATTATGAATTTTATTAAAACAATAATCATTTTTATTAAAAATAACTTATTAATTATCTAAACTTATTTTTAATAATAATTAAATGATTTTAACAAATTGATATAACTATTTATTAAAAATTTATTCGTTAATAATAAAAGAGGTTAAATAAAAAAGGTGTTTACTATAATTCCTATACCTCCTATACCTCTTATTTACTATCATTAATATCAATAAGTGTAGTTA